>JAZNML010000045.1:0-51770 GCA_045579565.1 Ruminiclostridium sp. | reverse complement strand
CCTTTTGCTGTTGATGATTTTTTATTTTTGTTTTATTTTTTTCTTTTTTCTTTTTTGCTTGCCCAAAAAAGAAACAAAAAAGGGCACTTTTGAGCGCCCGCACACGTGGGCGCGGGAGGCTCAAAAGGTTTTTATTTTATTGAATCTATTGCCTAATGCTATTCGGCGGTTCTGCCCCAAAAACACGCCAACGCTTAGTTTTTGGGCGTGATTGTCTCTGCGCTTTTTCCATTACAGACCTCAAATTTTGCGAAAATTACTTATATTATCTCTCTGTTAGGCGGTTCTGCCCCAAAAACACGTAAGCGTTAGTTTTTGGGTGTGATTGTTTCTGTGCTTTTTCCATTACAGACCTCAAATTTCGAAAAAATTGTTAATAAATACGGCGGTGCTTTTGCACCGCCGTTTTTATGTAACCCTCGGGATAATTTTTTGCCGCAACGGTTTCTGCCTGCAATCCTTCACAGGAATAAACCGTTGCTTATTTATGCTCATGCATCAATAAAATATATGCAGACTAAACGAAAAAAATTCCACAATTCAGAAAATTAGCAATAAAAGGTAGAAATTCAAGTTATTTTCATTGCTATTTTGTCGGATTTATGTTATACTTTACTCATACCTTAGGAAAGGGTGGTCTGATGTATAAAACCAACGTTACAGGAACAAACATAAAGCGTTTTGTAATTTTCCTGAATGCGACGTTCAATATATTGCTATACACCTCGATTTTTGCATGCGTATGGGAGGAATTTTACAATCCCTCGCTTGCTCAGAAGGGCTTTTTCAAAAACGGTAACATTATCCTGTACTTAGTGTATGCAATTATCTATTTTATCATAATTGAAATGTACGGCGGTTTCAGAATAGGAAGCCACAGGATAACCGACTCGGTATTCTTTCAGGTCATAGCAGTTCTGTGTACGGATTTCATTTCCTACCTGCTAATGTGCCTTATTACAAGAAAAATCCTGAATCCCTTTGTGCTTATATTGACAATCCCCGTGGTAATAGGGGTAACGGTGTTGTGGAGCATATACATACACCGGAATTTCGCCCGGCTGTTCCCACCGAAGAAAATGATTATCGTATATGCCAATAAATCCGCACGTTCCCTTATCTACAAGATGAGCAAGCGTTATGACAAATTCATGATCTGCGCCGCAATCAATGCGGAGGAGGGCTTTGAGCGTATTTCAAAGGAAGTTGTGAATTTTGATGCGGTTATTATCTGCGATACGGAGAACCAGCTCAGAAATGATATAATGAAATTCTGTTTTGAGCAGAGAATTGTTACATACGTAACCCCGAAAATCTCGGATATTCTCATAAGAGGCTCTGAGGAGCTCCATATCCTTGATACACCGCTTCTCGTAAGCCGTAATTTCGGCATAAAGCTTGAACAGAGGATACTCAAACGCGCCTTTGACCTTGTGGTATCGCTTATTGCGATTATTGTGCTTTCGCCCTTTTTCCTTGTTACCGCAATTGCCGTAAAGGCATACGACGGCGGTCCTGTAATCTATAAGCAGAAGCGTCTTACATATCGCGGAAAGGAATTCTATCTGTATAAATTCCGTTCCATGATAACCGATGCGGAAAAAGACGGGAAGGCAAGACTTGCGGCAGAAGGCGACAGCCGTATAACCCCTGTGGGCGCATTTATCAGAAAGACAAGACTTGATGAACTTCCTCAGCTTTTAAATATATTGAAGGGCGAGATGTCAATTGTGGGTCCCAGACCTGAACGCCCTGAAATTGCAGAGGAGTACGAGGAAACAATCCCCGAGTTCAAATTCCGCCTCAATGCAAAGGCAGGTCTTACAGGTTATGCGCAGGTTATGGGTAAGTACAATACAACCCCTTACGACAAGCTGAAAATGGACCTTATCTATATTGAGAACTTCTCGCTTTTACTTGATTTAAAGATAATGTTCATGACTCTTCGCACAATCTTCGAGAAGGAAAGCACCGAGGGAATCGACGAGGCAGCCCTTAATGCAATGGATTTAAGCTACAAGGAAACAGAGGAGCTTAAAGTAAAGGCGTAAAACGACATAATTCTGCTTAATATTATAATAGTATATAATTCCGTACAAATTTCTGTGCGGAATTATTTTTATTTTTTCCAAAAAAAGACTTGACAAAAACTGTGAGTTGTTATATAATAAAATACTGAATTATAATGGACTTATTAACGAAAACTGGGAAAAAAGCCAATGTTTTTCAATAATTTAAGGAGTGATTTAAGCCAATGGTGAATGTTAAGCCGGTGCAGTTGGGTAATACTACCCGAATGAGTTTTTCCAAGATTAATGAGGTTATTGAGATGCCAAACCTCATCGAAATCCAGAAAAATTCTTACAAATGGTTCCTTGAAGAAGGTATTAAGGAAGTATTCAATGATATTTCTTCTATTACCGATTCAAACGGCAAGCTTGTTCTTAGCTTCGTGGATTACAGGATTGACGATACCCCTAAGTATACCATCGAAGAATGCAAGGAAAGAGACGTAACTTACGCTGCTCCTCTGCGTGTTAAGGCTCATCTTCTCAATACAGAGACAGGTGAAGTTGCTGAAAGTGAAATTTTCATGGGCGATTTTCCGCTTATGACAGAGAGTGGTACCTTTGTAATCAATGGTGCTGAACGAGTTATTGTATCTCAGCTCGTACGTTCTCCCGGTGCTTACTTTGGCTTTGAATACGACAAGTCGGGTAAGAAGCTGTTCTCATCTCAGGTTATTCCTAACCGCGGTGCGTGGCTTGAATACGAAATGGACGTAAACGACGTATTCTACGTACGTATCGATAAGAACAGAAAGATTCCCGCTACTACATTTATCCGTGCCCTCGGCACAGCAACAAATGAAGAAATCAGAGACCTTTTCTGCGCAAAGGATGAAAACGGTGAAGTATGCGTAGATGACCGTATCAACGCTACTATTGCCAAGGACGCTGTAACAGGCGACCTGGGTAACTCCGAACAGTGCAGAAAAGACGCTCTCCGTGAAGTATACAAGAAGTTAAGACCCGGCGAGCCTGCGGAAGAAGTTGCCGCACAGACTCACCTCAACAATCTTTTCTTCGACGCAAAGCGTTACGATTTATCCCGTTTCGGACGTTACAAGTACAATAAAAAGCTTGGCATTTCCGACCGTATTATCGGCCATAAGCTTGCTGAGAATGTTGTAAACCCTCTCACAGGCGAAATCATGGCTAATACAGGCGAAACAATCGATGCTGAATTAGGCTTTGGAATCGAACAGGCTGGTGTAGGCCAGGTTGTTCTCGATGTTGCAGGCAAGAAGGTTAAGGTTATCGGTAACCAGATGGTTGATATTGCTCCTTACTTTGAGGAAGATTTCGACTTTGAAGCCCTCGGCATCAACGAAAAGGTATTCTTCCCCGTACTCAAAGAAATCCTTGACGAGTGCGAAACAAGAGAAGATATCGATACACAGCTCAGACTCAGAGCAGATGACCTTGTTCCCAAGCACATCACAGTTGAAGATATCTATGCAAGTATCAGCTATTTCCTCAACCTCTGCGAAGGCGTAGGCCAGATTGATGATATCGACCACTTAGGTAACAGACGTATCCGTTCCGTAGGCGAACTTCTCCAGAACCAGTTCAGAATCGGCTTCACAAGAATGGAACGTGTAATCCGTGAGCGTATCGGACTCCAGCAGGATACCGACAAGATTTCCCTCAATACCCTCATCAACAGCCGACCTGTTGTTGCGGCAATCAAGGAATTCTTCGGTTCATCCCCTCTGTCACAGTTCATGGACCAGAACAACCCTCTTGCAGAGCTTACACATAAGAGAAGACTCTCTGCCCTCGGCCCCGGCGGTCTTTCCAGAGACAGAGCGGGCTTCGAAGTACGAGACGTTCACTACTCACACTACGGCCGTATGTGTCCTATCGAAACTCCTGAAGGTCCTAACATCGGTCTTATCTCCTATCTTGCATCCTTCGCAAGAATCAACAAGTACGGCTTTATCGAAACCCCTTACCGTAAGGTAGAAAAGGGCACAGGTAAGGTTCTTGACGAGGTTGTATACATGACAGCCGACGTTGAAGACCACTACACAATCGCACAGGCCAACGAGCCTCTCGATGAAAACGGTGTATTTTCAAGAAAACGTGTAACAGCACGCCGCAGAGAAGAAATCACCGAAGTCAGCCGCAACAGTGTTGATTTCATGGACGTATCTCCTAAGATGGTAGTATCTGTTGCTACCGCTATGATTCCCTTCCTTGAAAACGACGACGCGAACCGTGCTCTTATGGGTGCGAACATGCAGCGTCAGGCAGTACCGCTTATGGTTACAAACCAGCCTATTGTCGGCACAGGTATGGAATATAAGGCAGCTGTTGACTCAGGTGTCTGCGTACTTGCAAGAGAAGACGGCGTAGTTACAAAGGTATGCGCTGATGAAATCGTTGTACGCGATGAGCTCGGACAGGACCACAAGTACAAGCTTATCAAGTTCAAGAGAAGTAACCAGGGTACCTGCGTAAACCAGAGACCTATTGTAAATAAGGGTGATACCGTTAAGGCAGGCATGGTGCTTGCTGACGGCCCTGCAACAAGCCAGGGTGAAATCTCCCTCGGTAAGAACGCTCTTATCGGCTTCATGACATGGGAAGGCTACAACTACGAAGACGCCGTTCTCATTAATGAAAAGTTAGTTTATAACGATGTATACACATCTATCCATATTGAAGAATACGAACTCGAATGCCGTGATACAAAGCTCGGACCGGAAGAAATTACAAGAGATATTCCCAATCTTGGCGAAGAAGCTCTTAAAGACCTGGACGAAAGAGGTATCATCCGTATCGGTGCTGAGGTACACTCAGGCGATATCCTCGTAGGTAAGGTTGCACCCAAGGGTGAAACCGAGCTTACCGCAGAAGAAAGACTCTTACGTGCAATCTTCGGCGAAAAGGCAAGAGAAGTACGTGACAGCTCACTCCGTGTACCCCACGGTGAAAGCGGCGTAATCGTAGACGTAAAGGTATTCACAAGAGAAAACTGCGATGAGCTTGCAGCAGGCGTAAACATGGTTGTACGCTGCTACATTGCTCAGAAGCGTAAGATTTCCGTAGGTGACAAGATGGCGGGCCGTCACGGTAACAAGGGTGTCGTTTCCCGTATCTTACACCAGGAAGACATGCCCTTCCTCCCCGACGGTACACCTCTTGATATCGTGCTTAACCCTCTGGGCGTACCTTCCCGTATGAACATCGGTCAGGTACTCGAAGTTCACCTGGGTTACGCTGCAAAGGCGCTGGGATGGAAGATTATGACTCCTGTATTCGACGGCGCACACGAAGAAGATATCAGACAGTGCTTTGCAATGGCAGAAGCTAAGCGTGCTGAATACGAAGGTGCTGACGGTCCCGATATCGACTTCTCCAAGATTCCTATGACACAGGATGCCAAGACACAGCTTATCGATGGACGTACAGGCGAAAAGTTTGACAGCCTCGTAACCGTTGGTTACATGTACTACCTCAAGCTTCACCACCTGGTAGATGACAAGATTCATGCCCGTTCCACAGGTCCTTACTCACTGGTAACACAGCAGCCCTTAGGCGGTAAGGCACAGTTCGGCGGACAGCGTTTCGGTGAAATGGAAGTATGGGCACTTGAAGCATACGGTGCAGCATATACTCTCCAGGAAATTCTTACAGTTAAGTCCGACGACGTTGTAGGCCGTGTAAAGACATATGAGGCGATTGTTAAGGGTGAAACAATACCGAAGCCCGGTATTCCTGAATCCTTCCGAGTTCTTATCAAGGAGCTCCAGTCTCTCGGTCTCGATGTCAAGGTACTTGACGAGCTCGGTGCAGAAATCGACCTCAAACAGACATTTGACGATGACGATGTAACTACAATGGATTCCGACGTAAACGAAACTGTAAAGGACGAAGATGAATTAAGCGGTTCTTACACAATCGAAGAAGTGGAAGAACCCGATGACAGTTACTACGACGACAGCGAGGACGACATGGACTACGACGACGATATGGACGAGGACATGTACGACAGCGAAGATGATGAATAATTCTGTTGATGCAGTTATTTAAGGCAATCTGAACTTTAAAAGAATAGAGGTTTGTGAAATTGGCATTTAATGTTTTTGAATCAATGAAAATCGGCCTTGCTTCGCCTGAACAGATCCGTGCATGGAGCTGCGGCGAGGTAGAGCGCCCCGAAACAATCAATTACAGAACCCAGAAGCCTGAGCCCGGCGGTCTTTTCTGCGAAAGGATCTTCGGACCCCAGAAGGACTGGGAGTGTGCCTGTGGTAAATATAAGCGCCTGCGTTTCAAGGGTAAGGTCTGCGAACGTTGTGGCGTTGAGGTTACAAGAAATAAGGTAAGACGTGAAAGAATGGGTCACATCGAACTTGCTGCACCTGTTTCTCACATCTGGTATTTCAAGGGTACACCTTCCCGCATCGGTCAGATGCTGGAAATTTCCCCCAAGCGCCTTGAAGAAGTTCTTTACTTCACAAAATATGTTGTTACTGATGTAGACAAATCCATAGTAAACGACAAGGAATTATGTGTCGGCAGTGTTATTACTGAGAGCCAGTACCTCAAATATGCCGAGGATTACAATGACGAAAAGAACGGCATTGTAAGAATCAAGGCAGGTATGGGTGCAGAAGCTATCAAGGAGCTTCTCAGCAGAATTGACCTTGAAGCTTTATCCAAGGAGCTCAAAGAAAAAATTGCCACAGGACAGGGACAGAAGCGTCTCAAAGACTTAAAGCGTCTTGACGTTGTAGAAGCATTCAGAGTCAGCGGCAATAAGCCTGAATGGATGATTATGGATGTAATTCCTGTAATTCCCCCTGATATTCGTCCTATGGTACTCTTAGACGGCGGCCGTTTTGCAACAAGCGACCTTAATGACCTTTACAGAAGGGTTATCAACAGAAACAACCGTCTTAAAAAGATGTTAGAGCTCAAAGCTCCCGACATCATTATCAGAAATGAAAAGAGAATGCTTCAGGAAGCTGTTGACGCACTTATCGACAACGGCAGACACGGCAGACCTGTAACAGGTCCTTCCAACCGTGCATTGAAGTCTCTCTCCGATATGCTCAAAGGTAAGCAGGGACGTTTCCGTCAGAACCTTCTCGGTAAGCGTGTTGACTACTCCGGCCGTTCCGTTATCGTAGTAGGCCCCGATCTTCGCATGGATCAGTGCGGTCTGCCTAAGGAAATGGCAATTGAGCTTTTCAAGCCCTTCGTAATGAAGGAGCTCTGCAAGAGAGGTCTCTCCAACAATATCAAGAGCGCAAGAAAAATGGTAGACCGCGCAACAGACGAGGTATGGGATGTACTTGAAGATGTAATCAAGGACCACCCTGTACTCCTTAACCGTGCGCCTACACTCCACCGCTTAGGTATTCAGGCATTCAGCCCCGTACTCGTTGAGGGTCGTGCATTAAAGCTCCACCCCCTCGTATGTACCGCATATAACGCCGACTTCGACGGTGACCAGATGGCTGTTCACCTTCCTCTTTCCGAGGAAGCACGCTATGAGGCAAAGAACCTCATGCTTGCAGCGAAGAACCTGTTAAAGCCTTCCGATGGACGTCCTGTTGCAGTTCCTACACAGGATATGATCCTCGGCTCCTACTACCTTACACTTACTAAGGAAGGTGAAAAGGGCGAGGGCAAGGTATTCCGCGATACAAACGAAGCCCTTATGGCATACCAGGACGGCGTAATTTCCATCCATGCTGCTATCAAGGTAAGAGTTACCAAGGAAATCGGTGAAGAAAAGCAGCAGGCTCTTATTGACACAACCGTTGGTAAGATCATTTTCAACGAACACATTCCTCAGGACCTTGGCTTTGTTGACAGAAGCAAGCCTGAAAATGCACTCAAGCTTGAAATTGACTTCAAGGTTGGTAAGAAGGAGCTTGGTAAGATTATCGACAGATGTATCAAGTGCCACGGTACAACCGTATCCGCACAGGTGCTTGATAAGATTAAGGCTCTCGGATTCAAGTACTCCACAAAGGCTGCTATTACAGTAGCTGTATGTGATGCTACAATTCCTCCTGAAAAGAAGCAGATTCTTCAGACAGCAGACGAGAGCATCCAGGTTATCAACAACAAGTTCATGAAGGGTTACGTTTCCAACGCTGAGCGTAAGGAAGCAGTTCTTTCCATCTGGGAAAAGGCAACAAACGATGTTTCCGATGCCCTTAAAAATGGTCTTGACCAGTACAATCCTATCTACATGATGGCTGACTCCGGTGCCCGTGGTAGTATGAACCAGATCCGTCAGCTCGCAGGTATGAGAGGTCTTATTGCGAATACTTCCGGTGAAACAATTGAAATCCCGATTCGTGCAAACTACCGTGAAGGCTTAAACATCATGGAATACTTCATTTCTTCCCGTGGTGCGCGTAAGGGTCTTGCGGATACAGCTCTTCGTACAGCTGACTCCGGTTACCTTACACGTCGTCTCGTAGACGTTTCTCAGGAAGTTATCATCCGTGAGGAAGACTGCGGCGCAACAGAAGGTATCGAAGTATTCGACATCTACAACGACAAGAACAATATCGAGCCTCTTGCAGAACGTCTCGTAGGCAGATATCTGGTAAATGACTTCCTTGACGCGAACGGCAACGTTCTTGTTTCCAAGGATAAGCTCATGACAGATGAAGATGCTGTAAAGATTGTTGCAACAGGTGCAGAAAAGGTTGAAATCCGTTCCGTTCTTACATGTAAGGCTAAGCACGGTGTATGTGCGAAGTGCTACGGTTCATCTCTTGCAAACGGCGAGCCTATCAGCAAGGGTGAAGCAGTTGGTATCATCGCGGCTCAGTCCATCGGTGAACCCGGTACACAGCTTACAATGAGAACCTTCCATACAGGTGGTATCGCCGGTGCAGAAGATATCACACAGGGTCTTCCCCGTGTTGAAGAGCTCTTTGAAGCACGTAAGCCCAAGTCAAGCGCAATTGTTGCTAAGACAAGCGGTGTTGTAAGCTTTGAGACAATCAAGAACACAAACAACGCTGTTATTACAACATTTGACAAGGACGGCCAGCCTGTATCAAGAGAAAACTATCCTATTCCTTTTGGTACAAGAATCAAGAGAGGTATTGAGGAAAATGCTCATGTTGAAGCGGGTGACGCTCTCACAGAAGGTTCATTCAATCCTCACGATATTCTTTCCATCAAGGGTGCTCAGGCTGTTCAGAACTATATCATCAGCGAAGTACAGAGAGCATATCGTACACAGGGTGTAGATATCAACGATAAGCATATCGAAGTTATTGTACGCCAGATGATGAGAAAGCTCAAAGTTTCAAATCCCGGCGCATCAACAACCTTGCTCCACGATTCCGTTATCGATAAGACCGATTACTATAAGGCAATCGAAGAAATCGACGAAGCAATCAAGAACGGCGAAATCAAGCCCGATGAATTTGAAGGCTCTGTATACCCCGAAGTACAGCCCGTACTCCTCGGTATTACAAAGGCTGCACTTGCTACAAGCAGCTTCCTCTCCGCAGCTTCCTTCCAGGAAACAACAAGAGTTCTTACAGAAGCCGCAATTCACGGTAAGGTTGACCCGCTCCTCGGTCTTAAAGAAAATGTTATTATCGGTAAGCTTATTCCTGCCGGTACAGGTCTTGATTCTGAAAATGATGACGACAGCAGAGAAGATGCACAGGAAATAGAAGCGGTACAGTGAAATTGCACAAAACCGCAATCCTGAATTCATAGAAAATGGCGAAAGTTCCGAAATTTTATACAAAAGTATGAAATTCTTGACTTTCGCCTTTTTTTTGTGTATAATATTGAATGTTGTGGGACAACTATGCCCATAAACAGAAATTTTTATTGGAGGTGAAATAATGCCAACCTTTAACCAGCTCGTAAGAAAGGGCAGAGAGGTATCCGAAAAGAAGTCTAAGGCTCCTGCACTCTTAAAGGGTCTCAACACTCTTAAGAAGACTACAACAAACGTACAGGCTCCCCAGAAAAGAGGCGTATGTACAGCTGTTCGTACTGCAACACCTAAGAAGCCTAACTCCGCTATGCGTAAGGTAGCCAGAGTAAGACTTTCCAACGGTTACGAAGTTACTGCTTATATCCCCGGCATCGGACACAAGCTTCAGGAACACTCCGTTGTTCTTATCAGAGGCGGACGTGTAAAGGACTTACCTGGTGTACGTTATCACATTATCCGTGGTACACTCGACGCACAGGGCGTTGACGGTAGAATGCAGGGTAGATCCAAGTACGGCGCTAAGCGTCCGAAGGCTGGTGCAAAAAAAGCGTAAGTAACTTTTGACTAAGTTAAATCAACTGCCGCATTTGCGGGTATTATATAGATGATACCTCTGAATGCACGGCGGGAGGTTTGGGGAAATCCCCCGACGCTTTCGAGTACCGATGATTTTCATTTGTCGCAAAATGCGACGCAAAGTTTATGAAGGAGGGAAGTAAAGTGCCTAGAAGAGGTAACGTGCCTAAGCGTGATGTTTTACCTGATCCGCTTTATAATTCGGAGCTTGTAACAAGACTCATCAACAACATCATGTTAGACGGCAAAAAAGGCGTAGCACAGAAGATTGTCTACGGTGCATTTGAAATTGTAGGTGAAAAGACCGGCAAGGAACCCCTTGAGGTTTTTGAAACAGCAATGGAAAACATTATGCCCCAGGTTGAGGTAAAGGCTCGCCGTGTGGGTGGTGCAACTTATCAGGTTCCTATGGAAGTTCGTCCTGAAAGAAGAAGAACCTTAGGACTCAGATGGATTACTGCATACAGCAGAGCAAGAAACGAAAAGACCATGAAGGAAAGACTCGCAAACGAGATTCTTGACGCATTAAACGGTCAGGGCGGCTCTTGCAAGAAGCGTGACGATACTCATAGAATGGCTGAGGCTAACAGAGCATTCGCACACTACAAGTGGTAATAGTTAAGGAGGAAATATGGCAAGAGAAGTATCTCTCGAAATGACCCGTAACATCGGTATTATGGCTCATATTGACGCCGGTAAGACAACAACTACTGAGCGTATCCTTTTCTATACAGGTGTAAACCATAAGATCGGTGAAACTCACGATGGTGCTTCCACAATGGACTGGATGGAACAGGAAGCAGAAAGAGGTATTACAATTACTTCTGCTGCTACAACTGCATTCTGGAAGCAGCACAGAGTTAACATTATCGACACTCCCGGACACGTTGACTTCACCGTAGAAGTTGAACGTTCACTTAGAGTACTTGACGGTTCCGTAACAGTTTTATGTGCTAAGGGCGGTGTAGAACCCCAGTCTGAAACTGTATGGCGTCAGGCTGATAAATATCAGGTACCGAGAATGGTATATGTAAACAAGATGGATATCATGGGTGCTGACTTCTATAACGTAGTTAGCATGATCAAGGACCGTCTTAAAGCAAATGCCGTTCCGATTCAGCTCCCTATCGGCTCTGAAAGCACATTCAGAGGAATCGTTGACCTCGTAGAAATGAACGCAGACGTCTACTATGATGATCTCGGTAAGGATATGAGAGTTGAAGAAATCCCTGAGGATATGAAGGAAATCGCTGCTAAGTACAGAGAAGCTCTCCTCGAAGCTGTTTCTGAACAGGACGAAGAGATCATGGAAAAGTACCTCGGCGGTGAAGAAATTTCCATCGAAGAAATCAAGAGATGTATCAGAAAGGCAACTATTGCTAATGAAATGGTTCCCGTAGTATGCGGTACATCTTACAGAAATAAGGGCGTACAGAAGCTCCTCGACGCAGTAGTTGACTATATGCCTTCTCCTCTTGACATTCCTGCTATCAAGGGTACAGACCCCGATACAGGTGAAGAGACAGAGAGAAAAGCAGGCGATAACGAACCTTTCTCCGCTCTTGCATTCAAGATCGCTACCGACCCCTTCGTTGGTAAGCTCTGCTACTTCCGTGTTTATTCCGGTACAGTAGAAGCAGGCGCAAGCGTTCTTAACGCAACTAAGGATAAGAAGGAACGTATGGGCCGTATCTTACAGATGCACGCAAATCACAGACAGGACCTTGATATCTGCTACTGCGGTGATATCGCAGCTGCCGTAGGTGTTAAGAACACAACAACAGGTGACACACTCTGTGACGAAGCTCATCCCGTTATCCTTGAATCCATGGAATTCCCGGATCCTGTTATCTCGCTCGCTATTGAGCCCAAGACAAAGGCAGGCCAGGAAAAGATGGCTCTCGCATTAGCAAAGCTTGCAGAAGAAGACCCCACATTCAAGACTTATACAGACGAAGAAACAGGTCAGACAATCATTTCCGGTATGGGCGAACTCCACCTCGAAATCATTGTTGACAGACTTCTCCGTGAATTTAAGGTTGAAGCAAATGTAGGTGCTCCTCAGGTAGCATATAAGGAAACAATCACAGGCTCCACAGAGCAGGATACAAAGTACGCTCGTCAGTCCGGTGGTAAGGGTCAGTACGGTCATGTTAAAATCCGCGTTGAACCCAACGAATCCGGTAAGGGCTACGAATTTGTCAACAGCATTGTCGGCGGTTCTATTCCTAAGGAATACATCCCCGCAGTTGACGCAGGTATCCAGGGCGCTATGCAGGCCGGTGTACTGGCAGGATTCCCCGTAGTTGACCTTAAGGTTACACTTTACGATGGTTCCTACCATGAAGTTGACTCTTCTGAAATGGCGTTCAAGATTGCTGGTTCTATGGCAATCAAGGAAGCTTGTAAGAAGGCTAACCCCGTAATTCTCGAACCTATCATGAAGGTAGTAGTTATCGTTCCCGAAGAATACATGGGCGACGTTATCGGCGATATCAGCTCACGTCGTGGTAACATTCAGGGTATGGAAGACAGAAACGGTGTTAAGCAGATCAACGCACTCGTTCCGCTTTCCGAAATGTTCGGTTACTCCAATGACTTACGTTCCAAGTCTCAGGGCCGTGGTCAGTATGTAATGGAACCCCACAGCTATATTCAGGTTCCCAAGAACATTGCAGACGGTATTATCAGCAAGAGAGCAAAGGATTAATTTTTATTAAAATTTTTTCAAAAAACTCTTGTAATTTTAGTAATTTTTTGATACAATAGTATCATCATAGTTTTAATTAAACTTTTAGGAGGACAAATCAAATGGCAAAGCAGCATTTTGAACGTACCAAGCCCCATGTAAACATTGGTACAATCGGTCACGTTGACCACGGTAAGACAACAACAACAGCAGCTATCACTAAGTACCTTGCTATGAAGGGCCAGGCTAAGTTCGAAGCATACGATATGATCGACAAGGCTCCCGAAGAAAGAGAACGTGGTATCACAATCAACACAGCTCACGTTGAGTACGAAACAGACAAGCGTCACTACGCTCACGTTGACTGCCCTGGCCACGCTGACTACATCAAGAACATGATCACTGGTGCAGCTCAGATGGACGGCGCTATCCTCGTAGTAGCTGGTACAGACGGTCCTATGGCTCAGACAAAGGAACACATCCTTCTTGCTCACCAGGTAGGCGTTCCTGCAATGGTAGTATTTATCAACAAGTGTGATGACGTTGACGACGAAGAACTTCTCGACCTCGTTGAAATGGACATCCGTGACGTTCTTTCCGCTAACGACTTCCCTGGCGATGATATCCCCGTAGTACGTGGTTCCGCTAAGGTAGCTCTTGATTGCGCAAGCCAGGATCCTTCTGCTCCTGAATACGCTTGCATCCAGGCTCTTATGGACGCAGTAGATGAATACATTCCTACTCCTGACCGTAAGGCAGACCAGCCCTTCCTTATGCCTGTAGAAGATACTATGACAATCACAGGTCGTGGTACAGTTGCTACTGGTAGAGTTGAAAGAGGTATCCTCAAGACAAACGATACAGTTGAAATCACAGGTCTTACAGACGAACCCAAGCAGACAGTTGTTACAGGTATCGAAATGTTCCGTAAGATTCTTGATTACGCTGAAGCTGGCGATAACATCGGTGCTCTTCTCCGTGGTATCCAGAGAAGCGAAATCGAACGTGGTCAGGTTCTTTGTAAGCCCGGCTCCATCAAGCCCCTCACAAAGTTCTCCGGTCAGGTTTACGTATTAAAGAAGGAAGAAGGCGGTCGTCACACACCTTTCTTCTCCAACTACCGTCCTCAGTTCTTCTTCAGAACAACAGACGTTACAGGTGTTATCACACTTCCCGCTGATAAGGAAATGTGCATCCCTGGCGATAACGTAACAATGGATGTTGAACTCATCACTCCTATCGCTATCGAAGAAGGCCTCCGTTTCGCTATCCGTGAAGGTGGTAGAACAGTAGGTTCCGGCGTTATCACAAAGGTTGAAGAATAATTTTATTCCAGACCACTCTTAATTAAATAACAAAACCCATTCGTCAAGTTGACTCAGGAATCGTAATCTCAGGTTTAAGGCAGACGCCTAAGTTTAACCCTGAATTGCTGAGTAAGGTGCTTAAAGCCGACAGTAACGACGAATGGGTTTTTATTTTTCAGAATACGCGGTTCAGTTCCTCTTGGAGCGTGCTAAGCTCACAGGCTCTCACTACTACCGAAATTTCATCAACCGCCGTAGTTACCAGTATGGGTGTAATTTTCGATTCTTTCAGTGCGTCGAAAACCCGCATTGCAAAGCCTGTTCCGTTGCACATTTCCCGGGATTTCACGGTGAATTTCACATTCCCGCAGCTTACTAAGGGCGGTCGGAAAAAGCTGAGACTTCCCAGAACCCTGAGCATACGGGGCATGTCATTGTCGCTGAAAGTAAAGCCCACAGAGGTGCGGTCGGTGGAGACGCTTGCCTTGGAAATCATGTCAATGCTGATATTTTCCTCCGCGGCAAGCTGAAAAAGTCTGTAAATGAAACCGCTTTCGCTTTCAAAGGGGATATTTCCGAAGGTAACAACGGAAATCTGTTCAGTAATCTCAAAATTAATCATAATTCTACCTCTTATAAATGGATATAGTTATCCACATATTATGCAGAAAAAGATAGTTTTGTGATTTTTAAAATAAAGCTTGCGTGGGTTTATAAACAAGCAAAGCCGCACAGCATTCGCTGTGCGGCTTTATTATTTCTGATTTTATGAATTTTGAAGCAGATCCGACATATCGTAAAGTCCGCTTTCCTTACCGGAAAGGAAAATCGCGGCATTGATAGAGCCGTTTGCAAAGACTTCCTTGGAGCCGGCGGAGTGGGAAAGGGTGATAACCTCGTCGTGACCGGCGAAAATGATGTCGTGTTCGCCAACAATAGTGCCTCCGCGGATAGCGTGCATACCGATTTCGTCGGATTCGCGCGCCTTACGGACATTGTGGCGGTCGTAAACGTACTTCATCTTGTTATCAAGCTCGCCGTTCAGTGCCTCGGCAATCATAATTGCTGTGCCTGAGGGCGCATCCTTCTTCTGATTGTGATGCTTCTCCACGATTTCAATATCGTACTGTCCGCCGAGAACGTTCACGGCACGCTTACCCAGTTCAACAAGGAGGTTGATACCGAGGGACATGTTGAAGGTGAAGAAAATCGGAATCTGTTCAGCGGTCTTTTTGATTGTAGCAATCTCATCAGCTGTATAGCCGGTGGTTGCGGCAACCAGCGGAACATTGTTGATAGTGCAATAGGAAAGGAGGTCGGGGAGAGCGGAGGGATGTGAAAAGTCGATGATTACATCGGGCTTTTCGGGAAGCTCAGCGGGGTACTTTACAACGGGGAACTTTCCGTTCTGTGTGTCGTTGAGGTCGATACCTGCAACAACCTCACAGTCATCACGCCCTGCCACAAGGTTAGCGATAACCCTGCCCATTTTTCCGTTTGCGCCAGTTATAGCAATTTTAACCATTTTATACGTCCTTTACAGTTTACAGGAGACCAACCTTTGAGAGTTCATTGCGGAGCTTTTCGATCTTAGAAGCCTCCATCTTCACAAGGGGAAGTCTGCATTCGCCTACGTTCTTACCCATAAGGTTCATAGCTTCCTTAACGGGAATGGGGTTGACATCAATGAACATAGCGTTTTCCATATCGAGATACTTGTTTTGAAGTTCGAGAGCCTTTTCACGTTCGCCGTTGATGAAAAGCATAACCATGTCGTGCTTTTCCTTAGGGATAACGTTTGCGGATACGGAGATAACACCCTTTCCGCCGAAGGCAAGAACACCTAAAACCTGGTCATCGTTACCGGAATAGATATCAAGGTCTGTCTTTGCAGCGATTTCAGCGATGAGGGAGAAATTACCGCTTGCTTCCTTGGTAGCAACGATGTTGGGGTGCTTAGCAAGTTCGATGTATGTATCAACGGAGATAGTCATACCTGTTCTTGAAGGAACATTGTAGAGGATAATCGGGATATTTACAGCATCTGCGATAGCTGTGAAATGAGCAACGAGACCGCGCTGAGAGGTCTTGTTGTAATAAGGGGTAACCTGTAAGAGCGCGTCTGCGCCGACTTCCTCAGCCTGCTTGGAAAGTTCGATAGCGTAGCCTGTATCGTTGGAGCCTGTGCCTGCGATAACGGGAACTCTCTTATTTACCTTTTCAACTGTAAAGCGGATAGCTTCGATATGCTCTTCGTCGGTCATTGTAGAAGCTTCGCCTGTTGTACCGCATACAACAATAGCGTCTGTACCGCCTGTAATCTGTTCCTCGATGATATCAGCGAAAACATCGTAGTTAATGCTTCCGTCTGCATTCATAGGGGTAACGATAGCAACGGCAGAGCCTGTAAAAATAGTGTTCTTCATATTGGTTCACACCTTTCGTATCAGAATAGGGATTTGTCAAGAGTGAAAGATATCCACTCGTTTTCGGTTTTCATTTTCTGTGCCTTGTAGAATTCAGCCGAAGCCTTGTTCCAGGAAGCACATTTAAGCTCAATCTGTTCGCAGTCGGTTTCCTTGGCAATTTCCTTCGCTTTTGAGAGAAGTGCCTTACCAAGTCCGTTTCCGCGGTATTCTTCACGCACGTATAAGTCCTCGATGTAGAGAATCTTTCTGCCTGTGAAGGTGGTGAGCTTGAAAAAGAAATTCATAATTCCTGCGGGATTTCCGTTTAAATAAAGAGTAAAACTCATAAGCATACCGCTGTCTATAAGTTCGCTCAGACGCTCCTTTGTGGTTGTAAAAATATCGAGAGCATTGTGATGAGCCATCAGCTCACGGGTGAGCATGTATGCGGTATCGCTTTCCGCTGACGTGTTGCGGAGTATTTCAATTTCCATTAATCAAAGTAGCCCTTTGCTGCGTAGAGCTCAGCCATAAGAACAGCACCGCCTGCTGCACCTCTTAATGTGTTGTGGGAGAGGCATACGAACTTATAGTCGTACTGTGTATCTTCTCTTAAACGGCCGATAGAAACAGCCATACCGTTTTCTAAGTTTCTGTGAAGCTTAGCCTGAGGACAGTTGTCTTCTTCGAAGTAGTTTAAGAACTGCTTGGGAGCGGAGGGGAGGTCAAGCTCCTGGGGAACGCCCTTGAATTCCTTCCAGATGTTAAGGATTTCTTCCTTGGAGGGCTTGTTTTCGAACTTTACGAATACAGCAGCGAAGTGACCGTTGGAAACGGGAACACGTAAGCACTGTGTTGTAATGGAGGGGGATTCAGCCTTAACGATTTTACCGTCCTTGATTTCGCCCCAAACCTTTAAGGGTTCCTGTTCGGACTTTTCTTCTTCACCGCCGATAAAGGGGATAAGGTTATCTACCATTTCAGGCCATGTTTCAAAGGTCTTACCTGCGCCGGAGATAGCCTGGTATGTGCAGGCGAGAACGTTCTTGATACCGAACTTTCTTAAAGGAGAAAGAGCGGGAACGTAGCTCTGGATAGAGCAGTTGGACTTAACGGAGATAAAGCCTCTCTTTGTGCCGAGACGCTTCTTCTGGTCCTCAACGATAGCCATGTGTGCATCGTTGATTTCAGGAATAATCATAGGAACATCGTCTGTGAAACGGTGAGCGGAGTTGTTGGACATTACGGGGCATTCGTGTTTAGCGTAAGCTTCTTCAAGAGCCTTGATTTCGTCCTTCTTCATATCAACTGCGCAGAAAACGAAGTCAACCTCTGCTGCAATCTTTTCGATATCAGCGGTAGCGTCCATAACAACGATATCAGCCATGGATTCGGGCATGGGCTTTTCTTCGATAAGCCACTTCTTCACTGCGTCTTTATATTTCTTTCCTGCGGAGCGGGGGGAAGCTGCAAGGGTTGTAACCTTGAACCAGGGGTGATTTTCCAGGAGAACCGCAAAACGCTGTCCTACCATACCTGTTGCGCCGATAATACCTACTTTGTACTGTTTCATTTTTAATTTCCAGCCTTTCTTTTGTTATAAAAAAAACCGACATAAAGCCGGTCATCAAACAAAAATAGTTTTATTTGACGATAGCACTCCATCTTATGATGACAATTGTACGCCTGTTTGACGGACAACCAGAGTTACGCATTACAGCTTACGCAATCTTCGGCAATATCCCCTTTCACAATAACAACAGGCTGAACTGTTGGCGTTATTGCTACTGATGAACACTGCGCCTCTATCTGAAAACATTTTACCATATGGGAATGGCTTTGTCAACAGTTTTTTAACATATTATGCGGCATAAAACCAAAAGTTTACAGGGAAAATTGGGTGGTATTTCTACACCCTGTCCGAAGTAAATAAAAATTTTGAACGAAGGAGTCGAAAATTGTTGACAATCAACAAAAATGCTGATATAATGTAATTACCATAAATTCTCAGAAAGGAATTGATAACAATGGGCAAGTTTGCAATCAAGAAGACTAATACAGGCTATACAATCAGCCTTAAAGCAGGTAACGGCGAAGTAATCGGTATCGGCGGCGAAGTTTTCGCATCTCTCAAAAGCGCAGAAAACAGTATTGAGAGCATCAAGAAGAATGCTCCCGTAGCAAATATCGAAGACCAGACAGTAGAAGGCTTTGAAGCACAGAAGCATCCTAAGTTTGAAATCTATAAGGATAACGCAGGTGAATTCCGCTTCCGCCTCAAAGCAAAGAACGGCGAGCCTATCTTAGCATCCGAAGGCTACAAGGCTAAGGACAGCTGCAAGAACGGTATCGCAAGCGTTGTTAAGAACGCACCTGATGCTGAGGTAATCCAGCCCGAAGAATAATAACGAAAAGACGGTGCCTGTGCACCGTCTTTTTTTGATACAATTTCATTATTACCTGAAATGCGATTTGAGGATATGTATGGGCGAATTTTGTAGAGATAATCTTAGTAATTTTTGCAAAATAGAGGTCTGTAATGGAAAAAGCGTAGAGACAATCACGCCCAAAAACTAACGCTTACGTGTTTTTGGGGCAGACCCGCCGAATAGCATTAGGCAATAGATTCAATAAAACAAAACCTTTTGAGCCTCCCGCGCCCACGTGCGCGGGCGCTCAAAAGTGCCCTTTTTTGTTTCTTTTTTGGGCAAGCAAAAAAGAAAAAAGAAAAAAACAAAGACGGAAAAAGAAAAAACTGTGATAAAAAGCGGGTGACCTTAGGTCGCCCATACATTTTTATGAGAAAATAACATTAACCCGCATTTATCCGAGAAAGATTATATCTCAAAATCTGGTTTTTCTGCATTTTTTCTTGACATAAACGGAAAATCTGCGTATAATAGAAATGTTGTGCAGAAAAAAATTGAAAGGATTTATTTATGGCAAGGGAACATCTCAAAAGCCGTCTCGGATTCATTCTCCTCAGCGCCGGATGTGCCATAGGAATAGGGAATGTATGGAAATTCCCATATGTTACAGGTGAAAACGGCGGCGGTTTATTTGTACTCATATATCTGTTTTTTCTTATTATATTCGGTGTGCCCATAATGACTATGGAATTTTCCGTAGGCCGTGCGGCGCAGAAAAGCCCGGTACGACTGTACCAGCAGCTCCAGAAACCCGGCCGGAAATGGCATCTCCACGGCTATGTGGGAATGGCGGGCAACTACCTCCTTATGATGTTTTATACAACAGTTTCGGGTTGGATGCTGCGCTATTTCGTGTCAACTGCGGCAGGGGATTTTGCAGGTCTTGACACAGGGGGAGTAAAAAGCTTCTATGACGGAATGCTTTCCGACCCTGTTTCAATGATTATTTATCTGGGAATTGTTATTTTTATCGGTGCTCTGGTCTGCTCGTTCAGTTTACAGGGCGGACTTGAAAAAATCACAAAAATAATGATGTCCGCACTGATACTGATTATGGTTGTTTTAGCGGTAAACAGCATCTTTACAGAGGGCGGAGCAGAGGGACTCAAATTCTATCTTCTCCCTGATGTAGACAAAATTCAGGACAAAGGTATCGGAAATGTTATTGTAGCCGCCATGAACCAGTCCTTCTTTACGCTTAGTATCGGTATCGGCTCAATGGCAATCTTCGGCAGCTACATCGGAAAAGACCGTTCGCTTCTTGGTGAGTCGGTGAACATTGCTCTTTTGGATACCTTTGTGGCAATCACCTCGGGACTTATAATCTTCCCCGCATGCTTTGCCTACGGAGTAGATGTAAACAGCGGTCCTGAGCTGATTTTCATAACCCTCCCCAATATTTTCAATAACATGCCTCTCGGCAGACTCTGGGGAAGTCTCTTCTTTGTATTCATGTCCTTTGCGGCATTATCCACGGTACTTGCGGTATTTGAAAACATCATCTCCTGCACCCGTGACCTTACAGGTTGGAGCAGAAAGAAGGCAAGTCTCATAAACGGTATTCTTCTCTTTATCCTGTCGCTTCCGTGTGCGCTGGGCTTCAACCTTCTCAGCGGTGTAAAGCCCATGGGTGAGGGAACAAATATCATGGACTTGGAGGATTTTATTGTAAACAACATCATTCTCCCCTTAGGCTCTCTTGTGTTTGTACTTTTCTGTACTCATAAGCTTGGCTGGGGCTGGGATAATTTTGTAAATGAGGCAAATCAGGGCAAGGGTCTTAAAGTGCGTAAATGGATGCGCGGTTACATGACCTATGTGTTACCCGTTGTTATAATAATTGTATTTATAATGGGTCTTGTATCCTGAACATGAAAGGAAATGACATAATGGAATCAAGCAAAAGCAGTTTCAGTTCAAAAATAGGATTTGTACTTGCGGCGGCTGGCTCGGCGGTAGGTCTCGGAAACATCTGGCGTTTCCCTTATCTTGCGGCAAAGTACGGCGGAGGTATATTCCTGCTTGTATATCTCATTCTGGCAATAACCTTCGGTTTTGCGCTGATGATTACGGAAATTGCCATAGGCAGAAGAACAGGTAAGAGCGTTATCGGAGCCTATTCCGTAATCAATAAAAAGTTTGCTCCCTTAGGAGTTATTGCGGCAATAGTACCTGCAATAATCTTCCCTTACTATTGTGTAATCGGCGGCTGGGTAATGAAGTATATTACTGTATATATTACAGGCTCAGGCACGGAAGCGGCGGCTGATAACGGTAAGTATTTCGAGACCTTTATTGGAAACACGGGCGAATCGGTATTATTCTTCCTGTTATTCATTATCATAACGGCGGTTATAGTAATGCTGGGCGTTGAAAAGGGTATCGAAAAGGTAAGTAAGATTATGATGCCTGTACTGGTGCTTATCTCTCTTTTTGTAGCTATTTATTCACTTACAATTCCCGGCGCAATTGACGGACTTATTTATTACATCAAGCCTAATTTTGCTGATTTCGGACTTGAAACGGTAGTAGCGGCAATGGGACAGCTTTTCTACTCCATGTCGCTTGCTATGGGTATTATGATAACCTACGGCTCATACATGAGAAAAGAGGATAATCTCGAAGGCTCCGTAAGACAGATTGAGGTGTTCGATACAGCAATCGCTTTTCTTTCGGGTATGATGATAGTACCTGCTGTATTCGCCTTTTCAGGCGGTGATGCAGGGGCAATCAATGCGGGTCCCGGACTTATGTTCCAGACCTTACCCCAGGTATTCGAGTTCATGCAGGGCGGAAGCATAATCGGATTTATTTTCTTTGTGCTTGTATTCTTAGCGGCACTTACCTCCTCCATTTCCCTTATGGAAACAATAGTTTCGGTAGTAATGGAAAAGTTTAAGGTAAAGCGAATCCCTGCCTGCCTTATGGTAATTGCATTTTCAATAGCAATGGGTATGCTTTCCGTTTTAGGCTTCGGCGCATGGTCACACATCAAGCCCTTCGGCAAGAGCGATATCCTTACCTTCTTTGACTTTTTGAGTAACAACATCATTATGCCCATAGTAGCTCTTATTACCTGTATTCTTATCGGCTATATCGCAAAGACAAAGTATGTTGAAGACGAGGTACAGCTCAATTCAAAGTTCAAGTCAAAGAAGCTTTACCGTGTAATGATAAAATATGTATGCCCTGTATTCATGGTAGTGATTTTCATTTCATCGGTATTCGGCTTTGCGGGATAATAACAAACGCGGCGGTGCATTGCACCGCCGTTTTTTTGTGAATAACGTAGGGCGACTCGGGATTGCTCCTTACTTTCTTAAAACGTAACTAAAATTTCTCTGTTTGTAAAAAATTCATTGACAAAGACGCGGTGATGTGTTAAAATTGTTTAAATATACAGATTAAATTCGCTGAAAGGCGAAAAATGAAGGGAGTGGACAGCTACGGAGCTTCAAACATACCTGTTTATTGTGCTTTTAACGGCGGTGCTTATTGCGGCATTCGGCTTCTGGCGTAGTATGAGACGAGAAAAAAAGCGCAGTGAACAGTTATCGGCACTGATAAACACAGGGCAGATATATACAGTAACCTGGTCTACTAATTTCAAGCACATAGAAGTGAATCAAACCCTATCCGCATTTCTGAAAGAAACGGGAATGAAACCGGATGAGGCATTTCTTAAATACCTCTTCCTTGATGACGCATCGCTTGGTACAACCGGCGGAGTGCTCCTTATGGGCGCGCTTGTAAAGAGCGGAAGAAAAACCTCCTTCACTCTTCCCGACGGCACAAAGCGGTACATTCTCTGGAAAAGTAAGATTGTGGGCGCTGAGGAAGCATGCAGCGTTGTAGCCTCCACGGGAATCGATATTACCGAAAAGGTAATGCTCACGGCTGAGCTTGATGACATACGCCACAACCATGCAGCTGTAAGCGAGGGGCTTAAAGTTGCCTCTGAAAGTGCTGATTTCGGTATCCTCACTATCCGCCATGCAAGTCACGGTTATGTAATTGATATTTCGCCCAACGGCCTTTCCATGCTGAAAATGGAGGAAGCTGATTTCGGCGAGTTTATAGACAGGCTTTCTGTCGATGACCGTGAGGTATTCTCCGAAACGGTTACCCGTCTTTTCAGAGGAAATATGAGCAACGCCGATTTAGGCGTGAACATACGGGTTTCGGGGGATGTTTACCACCGTTTTGTATTTCGTTTCAAGTCGGTCAAAAGTGCGGCTGATGACCTTTACCGTATAACCGCCGCATTTATCGATACTTCTGAGGAAAGAAGGAGTGCGGTTGCGCAGATAAGCGACAATCAGGATACTGTTACAGGCTTCTTAAAACGTAATTCCTTCATGGCGGAGGCTGATGAGTATCTTGCGGAATCGGTTTCCGAAAAGCTTTCCGTAGCAGTAGTAAGCGTTAAAATTGACCATTACCGCAAAATCTCCACTCTTCTTGGCGGTGATACAGCTGAAAAGCTTATTAAGGTGTATGCAAGAGGCATGAAAAAGTGTAGTGCGAAGCCCTCGCTTTTCGGTAAGATGTCCATTGATACCTTTGGCGGAATTATCCCTTGTGAAAACAGGGAGGCAGCAGAAAAATTCGCAAAGAATCTGAACCTTTATATAGAAAATGCCTGCAACGGCAAGCTTCTTCCCGAAATACTCACGGGACAGGCACGTTTTACAGCAGGCTTCTGCTTCTATGACGAGAATGACGACGCTGTTGCGGCGTACAATAAGGCGGAGCTTTCGCTGATTGCGGACTTCTCGGAAAACGGTGGTTCCTGCCGCTTTTTCAGTGACAAGGTTGCCATGGATATTTACAACCGCGACATAATCGAACAGGAGCTGAGAGGCGCAGTTGCAAACGGCGAGCTTGAACTTTACTATCAGCCTAAAACAAACTTTGACGGTGAAATATACGGCGCCGAGGCGCTTATGCGCTGGAATCATCCCAATGGTATCATTTCTCCCGAGGGCTTTATTACCATTGCGGAAGAATGCGGGCTTATTACAAAGATTGATGAATGGGGTCTTGTGCAGGCTTGTAAACAGGGTAAGAAATGGCAGGATATGGGACTGAGAAAAATCCGTATTTCTGTAAACATGTCCCAGGACCAGCTTTTCAAGACGGATGTTGTTGCGTCTATCCGTGATGCCCTCAGTGAAACGGGTTATGACCCGCGGTATCTTGAAGTTGAGCTTACGGAAACTATGGCAATGCAGGATATTGACAGGACAATAGAGATATTGAAGGAAATCAGAAGTCTCGGCGTTTATGTTTCAATGGACGATTTCGGAACGGGATATTCTTCTCTTTCTGCACTGAAACTTCTGCCGGTGGATATACTTAAAATCGACCGCAGTCTTATCTGCGATATCTGTACCAGCCCTACTTCTTATAATATCATCAAGGCTATTGTGGAAATGGGTAATGCCTTGAAGCTTGAAGTACTTGCGGAGGGAATCGAAACCGAGGAGCAGAGCGAAATACTCCGCGGACTTGGTTGTCATATAGCCCAGGGGTATTTTTACAGCAAGCCCTTGTCCTCAGGGGATATGGAAAAAATGTTATCTGAACAGACATAAAAACAGCAGGCATTTGCCTGCTGTTTTTTCTGTTGCGAAAATTTTTTTATTTATGTTTTATTTTTTCTTTTTTGCTTGCCCAAAAACTAATGCTTATGTGTTTTTGGGGCAAAACCGCCGAACAGTAGAGATAATATAAGTAATTTTCGCAAAATCTGAGGTCTGTAATGGAAAAAGCGCAGAAACAATCACGCCCAAAAACTAAGCGTTGGCGTGTTTTTGGGGCAGACCCGCCGAATAGCATTAGGCGATAGATTCAATAAAATAAAAACCTTTTGAGCCTCCCGCGCCCACGTGCGCGGGCGCTCAAAAGTGCCCTTTTTTGTTTCTTTTTTGGGCAAGCAAAAAAGAAAAAAAGCAAAAACAAAAAAAGCAAAAACAAAAAAGAAAAAAATAAAAAAGAAAAAGCAAAGATATCGTTAAACAGGCTGTCCGTTTCTAAAAATAAGGTTTTTTATATTGCTTGTCATAACACGTACAAAAGGTGAATATAATTTCTTGAAAAATCAAAAAACGGAGGTTAAGCCATGAAACTGTTACTTGATAAAGAGCCTGTTTACCTTACCGAAACGGTATGCGACGGGCAGGCAGAACAGGGCGTAGAATTCGACTACGTTCTGCCCGACTACTACCCCGACATTTTCAAGATACTCAAATGTACCCTCACACCTGGCATTGTATCTTATAGTGTTTCGGGAACCCAGCTGTTCCTTGACGGAGTTGTATACATAAAGGTGTTGTACCTTTCCGAAAACAGCAACGACGTAAATTGTGTGGAGCAGCGTTTCACCTATTCCAAGACAATCGAGCTTGCGAAAGCACCGGAAAAACCGGCGGTAACCCTGTTCCAGAAAACCGATTATTGCAACTGCCGCGCAGTAAGCGGCCGCAGAATCGATGTGCGTGGAGCGGTAAGCTGTAAGGTCCGTGTTACAGGGTGTATGGAAAGCGGCATTTTAACAGGTGCCGATGGCATGGGCGTACAGGTAAAGCGTGACGAGGTAACCTACTGCGGCTGCCGTCTGTATGCCGACCGCCAGTATGTTGCAAGAGAGGATATTGAGACAGGCGCAGGCGGAGGAATCAGCGCAATTCTTTCGGTAAGCTGTTACGGTAATATCACCGATACCAAGATAATTTCTGATAAGGTGGTAATCAAGGGCGAGGCAAGGCTGAAAGCCCTCTATCTCACCAAGGCAGGCGAGGGAACAGGTACCGAGGTTATGGAGGCGGTAATTCCTTTAAGCCAGATAATTGACGTTGACGGAATCACTGATGAGCATACCTGCTTTGCGTCACTTAACGTGCTTGACTGCGACCTTGAAATAAAGCAGGGTGATGACGGTGAAAACAGACTTCTGGGCTGTGAAATCACCGTTGACTGTAAGGTCAATGCCTACAAGGAAATCACCGTTTCTCCCGTTTCCGATGTTTATTCCACCGATTACGAGTGTAATTTCAGCAAAAGCACCGTAAAGCTTGAACACACCCCCTCATACGTTATGAATCAGTACGGACTCAGGTCTGTTCTTGAATACGGTGACGGGTTACTTGCAGAGGTTTATGATTGCAGATGCGACCTTACAGGCTGTACCTTCCGTTCCTCCGAGGAAAGCGGAAAGCTTATAATGGGTGGTCAGATGAATGTATGGCTTTTCGGAAAGGACAGCGAGGGCAGACCTGTATTCTCGGAGAAGAGCGAGGCATTTGAAATCGAGACCGAAATATCAACCGAAAAGGACTCATATACCGCCGATCTTTCCGCCGTTGTAAGCAATGTGAGTTATTCCATTTCCGGCGACCATACCGCAGATGTCCAGATACAGCTTTCGGTACAGGGACTTGTGTATAAAATCCGTACTGTTGACGCTGTGGGTGAAATTGATGTTGCGGAGGATAAACCGCTGAAAAAGGACAGCGACTATGCCCTGAAGCTTTACTATGCGGAAAAGGGTGAAAAGATCTGGGATATTGCCAAGCGGTACAATTCCGCTGTTTCTGCGGTTACCACGGAGAACGAACTGGAAGAGGAACAGCTTTCAGCACCGTGTATGCTGCTGATTCCCGTTGTATGAGGAGGAGAACATGAACAATTCTATTTACCATGATATTGCCAAGCGGACAGACGGCAATATCTACATTGGTGTAGTAGGTCCTGTCCGTTCGGGAAAGTCCACATTTATCAGCCGTTTCATGCAATCGGTGGTAATTCCGAATATCGAAAGTACATACCGCCGCGAGCGTGCGGTTGACGAACTACCCCAGGGTGCAGCGGGAAAGACCATTATGACAACCGAGCCGAAGTTTGTTCCCGAAGAGGCAATTTCCATTCACCTTGACGACAACACATACATGAATGTGCGCCTTATTGATTGCGTGGGTTACATTGTCCCCAGCTCAATCGGATATATTGAAAATGAACAGCCCCGAATGGTAATGACGCCCTGGTTTGATACGGAAATTCCCTTCAACATGGCGGCAGAGGTAGGCACCCAGAAGGTAATCAATGAACATTCCACCATTGGTCTTGTAATCACCACTGACGGCAGCATTTCCGACATTCCCAGAGAGGAGTATGAGGAGGCAGAGGCACGGGTAGTTGAGGAACTTAACGGTATCAACAAGCCCTTTGCTGTGGTTCTTAACTGTAAGAATCCTCAGAGCGAGGAAAGCAAGGCTCTTGCGGAAGGTCTCAGCGAAAAGTACGGAAAGCCTGTTATTCCTGTTAATTGCCTTGAAATCGGCGAGCAGGAAATCAAGGATATCTTAACGGAAATCCTGCTTCAATTCCCGGTAAAAGAAATCGGAATCAGAATCCCTCGCTGGCTCACTGTTCTTGACAAGGAGCACTGGCTCAAAAAGGAGATTTTCAGCTCCCTTCGTGCATCTGCGGAGAATATTACTTCTATTTCCGAAATAAAGGGTGTAACCTGCCGTCTTTCCGACTGCGAGTATATCTCGGGGTGTGTTGTTGAGGAAATCGATTTGGGCAAGGGCGCAGGCTACATAAAAATCGAGGTAAAAAACGAGCTTTTCTACCAGATTTTAGGCGAGACAACGGGCTTACAGCTTCACGACGAGGGGGACCTGATGCCTTGTATGATAGAGCTTGCGGAAATCAAGCGCAAGTACGAAAAGGTAAAGACTGCTCTCGACGAGGTAGCGGCAACAGGCTACGGAATTGTAATGCCCGACATAAACGAGCTTACCCTTGCGGAGCCGGAAATTGTAAAGCAGGGCGGAAAGTATGGTGTGCGTCTGCGTGCCCAGGCTCCGTCAATCCACATGATGTCTGCAAACATCGAAACAGAGGTTTCGCCTGTTGTAGGGTCAGAGCGGCAGAGCGAGGAGCTTATCCGCTATCTTTTAAAGGAATTTGAAGAAAGCCCCACAAAGATATGGCAAAGCAACATTTTCGGAAAATCCCTTCACGAGCTTGTGAACGAGGGACTTCACAACAAGCTTTACCGGATGCCCTCCGACGCAAGACAGAAATTGCAGGAGACTATCGAAAGAATTATCAACGAGGGCTGCGGCGGGCTTATCTGTATTATTTTATAAAATGAACAACGGACGAAGTGATTCTTCGTCCGTTATTGTTTATTTCAGTCCGATTGTGTAATCACCGAAAGAAATACTTTCGATATCGCTGGGGTAAACGGGGTAGGTATATCTCAGCTCGATTTCGGTTGTTATGTTGCTGCCCTCCTGAGTGTTGTGCGTTTTTTCTGTTTTAGCCATAACGATTGTGCCGTCTTTAAGGGTTACAACCGCCTTTTCATCAGGTATCAGCTCATCCTTTAAGCTTTCGCCTGCTGTTTTTTCCGGTTCAATTGATTCTAAATACCCTTCCTCTTTAATCTGTTCGGGGGTAAGTGTTGAGTAATCAGGCATAAGAACAGTTGTTACACCATCAAAGAACAGCATTGTTCTGAATCCCGACACCCTTGCTTTTATCAAAGTACCGTCAAAGGTTTCTGTTTTTACGGGTGCGCCAAGCTCCTTTTCCAAGGTTTCGGAAACAGGGAAATCTACGAAAATATCCTGTGTTTCGTTGAGAATTTCCGTGTAGTTTCCGTCGGAATATGCTTCGGAAATAAAGGTGATATTAAGCGTTTTTCCTGCCATATCAACGTTAGCATATTCGATTTCTATAAAGCCTGTTCTTTTGTTGCCCTCTTCAGAAAGCGTACCTGTACTATAACCCATTCCGCCTGCAATCTTTCCGTCAACCTTAAAGCCGAAATGACCGAAATCAATTCTCAGACCCGGGATTTCTCCCTTTGTTTTTTCGAGGAGCTCGTCTGTGGCTTCAACAGTATACATAAGATAGCACATATCGTCATAAACCAGTATTCCGTCAACAGTTGCGGTTACTCCTTCTCCTTCCATGGTTAAATCGAGCTTTTTTCCGTGCTTTTCAAAATCGAAGGTTCCGATAGGCTGTTCGGGTATATATTCAACCGCTTCGGATGTTAAGACAGTTGTTTTTTCTGCAAATGTTTCGGGAGGTATTAATTCATTGACTGTGGTTGTCTGTACAGGAGGTTCTATAATCTCGGTATTCACCGCAACGCTGCCCTCATAATTCTTTGCAAACATGTTTCTGAAATAGTCAATATAACCCCAGTTTGTTGCTGCACCGACGGAGATTGTCCCTACCGCAACCGCCGCTATTGTGGCGCATAAAACGATAACAGGCTTTTTTATCTTTATTCTCTTCTTTTCCATTTTTTCCGCCCTTTCTGTAACGTTTCTGATAATTTCTTCGTTAGTCGTAAGGGGAGTAAGGGTGGAAAAGGAGTCATCGATTATTTTCTTATAATTCATCATAACCCTCCTTTAAAAGCAGGTCTTTAAGCTGTTTTCTTCCACGATAAAGCTGAGAGGTTACCGCATTTTCCTTTTCGCCTAAGATTTCTGCGATTTCCCGTGTTGAGTAGCCCTCGAAGTAATGCATATAAAGGACAATTCGGTTTTTCGATTTCATTTTCATTATGATACGGGCAAAGCCCTTGTCCTTTTCCGCTTCATCGGGCATTTCCTCCGCTGTCTCAATAGGCTGAATAAGTCTTTTCCACGGGGATTTCAGCAGATTCTTGCACATATTTGAGGTGACCTTTATGAGCCATGCCTTAGCATGTGCGTCATTTACAAAATATGTATCCGAGGTATAAAGCTTTAAGAAAACCTCCTGCATTATGTCGTCGGCGTCGGCTTTGTTTTTTAAGTAACACATTGCTGTGCGGAATACGACCTTGCTGAAAGCTTCAACGTAATATCCGAATTCCTGTGCGGTAATTGTTCTCACCTCCGTTACTCACCTTTAAGAGCGCTCTGTTAATTATACAAAAAATAAGGCGCTATTGTCACGCCTTTTCTGAATATTTTTATTTTTTCCGTATAAACTATCCGAAAGAAAGGATGATACCATGAAAAAAGAAGATAAAAAGGAAACCGAAATTTTCGCCGCTGCCTCGTCGGGAGAATGCACAGGGCTTATTCCCGCCGGCGACAATCACACTCCAGAAGAGATAGAGAATTACAGGGAAATTTATCCCTTCGGATTACCTGCAAAGGATATGGGTTATGACAAGGCGGAAATGAAGAAAAAGAAGTAGACGGACATAAAAACAGCAGGTCTTACGACCTGCCCAGCCTGTCGATAAACCCACGCATCGCAAAAATGCAGATAAACGATTTATAACAGTAAAAATATAAAATTTTATATAAAAAGATTTACAGAGCCGTGAAAACGGCTCTGTAAATGCATTTTTGCTTACTTCGTCAAAAGCCCCTCGACGTACACTCGTACGCCTGGCGGGGCTTTTTCCTTGTCTGCGTGTGCCTATCGACGTCTGTCAGATTGTTGAAAAATACTTTTTCAACAATCTGAACCCCGCATATTGCGGGGTTTTATTATTTTATAATCTTCACGCCGATAACCGTAATATCATCCTCATTACCTTTCTCTGCGTCAAGCCGCAGTGCTTCTCCTACGGTATCGATTATGGCGGAAAGGTCGGGCTTTCTGTCCCTCATCATAAGACTGCAGAGCCATTTTTGGTCAACCTGTGCGCCGTCGCTTGTCATAATTATCATATCTCCTGCGGAAACGGTGAACTCCTGCTTTGTGTATTCCGCACGAGGCTCAACCCCAAGGGGAATACCGTCGCCCGAAAGCTGTGCAAATTCATTTCCGCAACGCACGAAGGTAGAGGAGCTTCCCGCTTTGTAAAGGGAGATTTCCCCTGTGACAAGACTGATACGGCATACGTCAAGGGTAGCAAAGCTTTCGTCGGAGGACTTTACCCGAAGAGACGTATTCAGCATCTCCATTGAGGCATCAAAATCGATACCCGCCTTTAACATCCGTGACAGCATGTTGCAGGAAAAGGCGCTGTCAATTTTCGCTCTGCTGCCGCTGCCCATACCGTCTGAAAGTATCATGTATACATTACCGCGCCCGTCATTGAAGCACTCGCAGGTATCACCGCTGTGGGTGTTACGGGCTTTTGATTTGCTGAAAATCTTTATTTCCGCGTCATAGAGGGAGCGTTCCGAAAGGGTGAGATGAACAATGTCCCCCGAGTCCATTATCATGGGCGGGTCAAATTCCTTGCGGAGTGCAAAGGACAGCTTTTTGGCAATTGTTTCGGCGCTGAATATGGAGCTGTCGCTGCCGTATGCGTCAACAACAAGCCTTCCGTCAATATTCATTACAGTAACCGACGGAGATACCAGTCCGTTTTCACGTAACACCCCTTCCGCAATGCATGAAAGCTCAGGGTCATATGCGCCGTTATTACAAAGCTCCTCTGCCGCCCGTTCAAGCATAAGCTGAGTTGAGCTGAGCTGTGAGGAGAGAAGCTGGCGCATTTCTCCGATTTTACGTATGCTGCTCTGTGAGAAGGAATATGAAGCATACCGTCTGTTCAGCTCAGCGGCAAGCTCCCGTCTTTTTGAGCAAATATCCTGCATATGACCTGTAAGCATATTCTCATCAGCAAGCTGTCCCGAGCGTATTTTCTGCACCGCCTTGTTCATTATGTCTGCGCTGCGGTTGTAACATTCTCCCCAGCAGTACATGTTATTCTTACAGCCTTTGCAGATACAGTCCGCCGTGGCAATATAAATTTCCGACGGGTCATGGATATTCTCCTTGTCAAGTACTTCGGCGGTTTTCTTAATGGCGGTGTTCATTTCGCCGATAGCGTTGCCCATTCCCGATAATCTGCGCCCGAAGGTGTATACGGGAACGGCTGATGTTGAAACATCAGTGCGGCAGCGGTTACGGAAGGAGGGGTAAAGCTCATCGGGGATAAGCATTCCCCCTACCGCCCCTGCAACCATTGAGCAAATAAAGATTAAGCTGTAAGGGGTGATTTCGGTAATGATGATACCAACCCCCGAGGAGAATACAAGTGCGCTGGCACGTGTGATTCTGCCGTGTTTAGACAGCACCGATACAACCAGGGAGGACAGTGCAAGGATAATTGCCGTATGGGAATAGCCCTTGTCACAGATGGTGATAGCCACGGCGGAGAGGATACCCACAGGTGCGGTTAGCTTGTCCATTACAAAAGGGGAGATAACAATACACAGGGCGGAAAGAAGCATGCCGACACTTACAAACTGAATGTTAAGGCCTGTAAGTGCGGTAATAAGTAAGGTATAGATGACCGCCCCCGAAAGCATAAGGGCGGTATTGTCGGAGGTTACGGGCTTGTCCTTTGCGCTGCGGAAGAAGTCTGCGCTGAAAACACAGATTATGACAATTACCCCGAAGGCAAAGCCTGTAAAAATATCCGAGGGAGAGGAGGCGTCGGGGAGAGCTGAGACGAACACGCTGATGCCTGAAATAAGGGCGGTTACGGTAACAAGAAGCTTTCCCTTTCTGCTTCCGATTAAGAGCCTTACCGCAAGGATAAGCGACATTGCGGCAATATAAGGTACAGCCTGCTGAAAGCTGCCTGTAAGGGCGAACCCCAGGACAGCGCCTGAGAAGGCGCAGACACAGTTCAGACCGCTGAGTGATGCAATAAGTGCTGAGGGAAAGGGAGATAATCTTTCAAAAAGAGGCGTTACCGCAAGGCAGAGGCTGAATATTGCGATAAAAAGACCTGTTTTAAAAGAAAAATCCCTTTCCTTATCTGAAAAAATGCTAACGCTTTTTTCCATAAAATCAATCCTTTCATGTATGTTATAATTATTGTAATACTTGAAAGGGAAAAATTTTGTCAAAGAAAGGGATTAATATTTATTTTTCTGAAATTCTATCGCTTAGTGCGGCAAAATCTTCCATTTTAAGCTCTTCGGGGCGGGCAGTTGCCTTAATCCCGCAGCTTACGAGCATTTCCGAAAGCTCCTGTTTTGGTATCTTAAATTCCGCTGAAACAGGGTTCACAAGCTGTTTTCTGCGTTGCGAGAAGGCAGCGTGAACAAGTCTGAAAAACAGCTTTTCATCCTTCGGGTTATATTTTGGCTCACGGCTTATATCCAGCCTGATAACTGCGCTGTCAACATTTGGTGCGGGCATAAAGCTGCCTCTGTTTACACGGAACAGCATTTTCGGTGTGCTGTAAAAGTTGACGCCTACGGTAATTGCGCCGCAATCACGTTCGCCAACCTTTGCGCAAAGTCTGTCTGCCGCCTCCTTCTGCACCATTACAGTGATGCAGCTTATGGGGAGCTTTTCTTCAAGGAGCTTCATAATAACGGGTGAGGTTATGTAGTAGGGCAGATTTGCACACACCACGATTTCCTCAAAGCCTGAAAGCTTTTCTTTTATAAGTGCGTGAAGGTCTGTTTCCATAACGTCGCCGAATACGATTTCCACATTGTCGAATTCCTCCAGGGTTTCTTCGAGAATGGGTTTAAGCCCCGTATCAATCTCTACGGCAACCACCTTATCGCACCGCTTTGCAAGTTCCTTGGTGAGAACGCCCACGCCGGTACCGATTTCGATTGCGGCAACACCCTCTCTGCAACCGCCCATTTCAGCGATTTTCGGGCATACGGAGGGATTTATGAGAAAGTTCTGTCCAAGGGATTTTGTAAAGCCGAAGCCGTGCTTTGCAAAAAGCTCTTTAATTGTACCTATATTGGTAAGTTCCATATATTCAGTCCTTAATTTCTCTGTCCTTTGAGGGCTTTCTGAGAATAGAATTTTTAGGGAATTCCACAGGGTAGGGGAAGGTTAATTTTTCTGTTGCATGGTTTGCGATTCTAACGCTTTCGCCCTTATCATTTATCATTTCCTCGGGCGTAAAGCGTACAGGCTCTTTTCCCGGAATAAGTATTTCCAGCTGGTCATCAAGGGTGAAATAGTTTCTCTGGGTAAGCTTTACACAGCCGTTTTCATAGCCGTCAACCACGCCTGCAAAGTCGTATTCGCGGTAATAACCGCTGTCTTCAAAGTATTGCTCCGCGTCGTCGTGGTTGAAGAAAAAGCCTGTGCAATAACGTCTGTGGCTTACCTTATACACCTCGTCAAGCACCCACTGAGGCGGCTGTTCATTTCTGTACGCACAGTCGAGAGCCGCACGGTAAGCGTTTGTCACAGTAGCAACATAATAGGAGGATTTTGCTCTGCCTTCGATTTTAAGGCTGGTAACACCTGCGTCAAGAAGCTCCCTCACGTGTTCAATCATGCAAAGGTCCTTGGCATTAAGAATGTAGGTGCCGCGGTTATCCTCGAAAATCTCGAAATTCTGTCCTATGCGCTTTTCCTCGGTAATAAAGTACTTCCATCTGCATGGCTGGGCGCATGCGCCTCTGTTGGCGTCACGGTCAACAAGATACTTGGATAAAAGGCATCTTCCTGAAAAGGAAACGCACATAGCACCGTGAACGAATGCCTCAATCTCCATATCCTCGGGGATATTGTCACGGATGCGCTTTATTTCTTTGAGGCTTACCTCACGGGCAAGAACAATTCGCCTTGCGCCTAAGCGGTACAGCTCATTTGCGGTCTCGTAGTTCATGATACCCACCTGTGTAGACATGTGGATATCAAGGGAGGGCGCATATTTCTTTACCATTGCCATAACGCCGATATCGGCTACGATTGCGGCGTCAATGCCGGTCTCACAGGCTTCCTTTATAAACTGGGGGAAAGCCTCCGCCTCGTCGTTTGTGGGAACAATATTACAGGTAAGATATACCTTTACATTTTTGCTGTGGGCGTATGAAACGGCATTTCTGAGAGAGTCAATGTCAAAGTTCTTGGGGCCAGCACGCATACCGAAATTCTGTCCGCCGATATACACTGCGTCACAGCCGTAGTCAACTGCCGCTTCAAAGCATTCATAATCTCCTGCGGGAGAAAGTAATTCTGCCAAAAAAGTCACTCCTTATTCTTCCGCGGGTCTCAGTTCCGCTAAAATCAGGTTTTCCTTGTGCTGTTCCTTGGTTTCGGCGTAGAATACCTCGCCTGTTTTCTCGTTTGCACAGAAGAAGAAATAGTTAGTCTCTGCCGCATTCAGTACCGCGTCAATTGCGTCAAGGCCGGGGTTACAAACAGGGCCTGCGGGAATACCTGTGCAGGTGTAGGTGTTGTATGCATCGGCAAAACGCTTGTATTTAAGGCTGTTATCGGTGATGAAGGGCTTTATCTCGTTTTCGGCATAGAGAATTGTAACGTCGGATTCGAGCTTCGGGAAGCTTTCGGAATTTCTGATTCGGTTTAAGAAAACACTTGCAACATAGTACATATCTTCCACGTTTGCAGCTTCCTTCTGCACCATAGACGCAAGGGTGATTACCTCGTCAAGAGTCATGTTCATCTCGCCCATTTTCTTATACATGGTACGGGTGATTTTGTCATCGAAGTTGCCGTAAATCTTGTCTGCAACTTCCTTAGCATTCTTGGCGGAGTTCTTATACATCTCCTTGGCGTCGTCACTTGTACCGCCGTGAAGGGACTTGTCCTCCATAGCCTGAACCACGTAGAATTCGTAGGTATCGGGGAAGAGATAGCCTTCAAGCTGGTGGTATTTCAACGAGCTTTCACGAAGTCTCTTTTCAAACTCGTAGTCATTCTGGATATTGTCGTAATACTTTTCAAAATCCTCCGCAAAGCAGACGCAGTTTTCTTCAAGAATTTCTGCAATCTCACGTGCGGTCATACCTTCAACAATACGTATAGCAACGGTTTTTTCCTGGTATGCTTCTTCTTGCAGGGTGCTGAAAAGGGTCATATATGACATGGTGGAGCTTAAAGTGTAGGTGCCGGGAATATACTCGTCGCCCTTTTCGGTAATATCACCGAACCATGTAAAGAATTTGGGAGAGCTGATGATATTGTTTTCCTGTAAGATAGCCGCAACCATTTCCGTATCAGCGCCCTCGGGAATTTCCACGTCCATTCTGAAATCGTTTGTTACGATACCTGTAAGGTCAAGGGCATAGGTAATGATATAACGGGAGAGATAAGCGGAAACGCCCACGATACCTGCGCACAGGAGAGCACCGATGATGATAGAAGCGAAGGTACGGGTGTGCTGTCTCTGTTTTTCGTAGCTCAGCTTCATCCGTGCAAGCTCACGGCGTTCTTCCTTCTCCTCGGCAGTTTCCTCTTCTTCGTATTCCTCTTCGGTGTACTGTACTTCGTCATTTTCAGGCCGTACCGCATTCATCATCTGGGTAGCTGCGTCATCGTAGCTTGCGGCATCCTCCTCATACTCAGGGGAGGAAGGCTCATAAACGGGTACATCCTCTTCTTCCTCGTCATAAACCTGAGGTTCATCGGGTTCCTCCGGCTCATAAACCATTGCAGGAGCTTCGGTTTTCTGTCTTTTCTTGCTGTCGATGGAGAAGAGAATATCGTTAAGGCTCTTTTCCTTTTCCTCCTTAACGGTCTCTTTTCTTGCAGGGCGTGATTTTCCCGAATCGTTATTTTTATCTGATATTGTCAATATGTCATCAATATCCTTATGGCGATTCTTTTTATTCTCCGTTTCAGGCTGTTTTTCGGGAGCAGAAGGCTTATGGCTGCCGCTATGTAAAAATGCGGCAAGGCTTTCTACCTCGTTGTTTTTTCTTTCTTCCAAGCTAACACCTCATTTCAGGTATATCTGATTTCTTTTTCTGTTACAATTATATTTACATTAAGGTCATGTTCTTCTTTTATGACAGGGCGGATAAACTGTTCATAGCAGATACCCACGGAGATACCCGTATAATCTGCGAGAAAACGGTCATAATAACCACCGCCGTAGCCTGTACGGTAGCCCTCCTCGTCAAATGCAAGAGCGGGTGTGATACACACGCTGCCCTCAAAGTCATCAATGACTTTATCGCCTTTTGGTTCAAGGATACCGTATGCGCCTGTTTCAAGGTCGCAAAGGCTGTCTATCTCAATAAAACGCATTGTTTTCCCTTCACATTTAGGCACACCCACGGTAAACCCGCTTCTCAGAAGGGTGTCTATAAGGTATATGGTGTCCACCTCGATTTCAGTGGAAACGTAGGTGAGGACAGTATCCGCTTCCGCAAGCTCGGGAAGGTCTATAAGGTTATTATAAATCATAATGTCCCGTTCTTGCCTGTAACTTTTATCCAGTCCTCTGCGCTCTGCCAGGAGCGTTTTTCTAAGCTCCTTTTTGGTTAACTGCATTGTAAGGAATCCTTAATTTTCTTAGCCTTGGCTTCGCCTGCGAGGATTCGGGAAAGTTCGAGACCGAACTCAACCGCAACTCCCGGGCCCTTACCTGTAATAATCTTACCGTCACGTACAACGCCTTCTCCGCAAACCTCAGCACCCAGTAAGAACTGTTCAAAACCCGGGAAGCATACAGCCTTCTTACCTTCTAAGATGCCCTTCTTTCCGAGGATAGAGGGAGCGGCGCAGATAGCGGCAACATACTTGTCATTCTGTACGCAGTAGTCGATTGCGTCCTGAACGGTGCGGCTCTTTTCCAAATTGAGAGTGCCGGGCATACCGCCGGGGAGAACAATCATGTCTATATCGTCGGAGAGCATGAAATCAACCTCGGTAATGTCGGGGATTATGGCGATACCGTGTGAGCTTACCACAACCTCCTCGCCGATACCCACAGTCTTTACATCAAGCTCGCTTCTTCTTAAAATATCAACAGGGGCAATAGCCTCGGTTTCTTCAAATCCGTTTGCAAGAAATACGTAAATCATAGTGATTTTCCTTTCATTTATCAGTTATTGATTATTTTACAAAGGTCATTGTTTATATCCTCGATTGAACGGGGGTTTTCACCGTCGCTGCACGGTACGATTATCCAGCCGTCGCGCTCTGCCACATACAGCGCAGCCTCACGGCAGGCTTTCAGAAATCCCACATTCTGCTCGTGTATATCCTTTTTGCTTTCGTCTCCGTCATAACGGGCGGAAAGGAGCTTCTGTGAAATTTCCACAGGCATATCAAGAAATACCGTTTTATCAGGGCGGGGAAGTCCCAGCTTTGTGTATTCAAAGTCATACAGCCAGTCAAGATAGCTGTCCCAGTCGCCTTTATCAAGCTTTGTCATCTGGTATATGGCGTTTGAGGTGGTGTATCTTGCGGAAATCAGGGGCGCACCGCTTTCGTAAAGGCTCTGCCAGTGTGTCTTGAAGCTGGTGTAACGGTCAACCGCGTAAATTGCGCTGGCTGAGAAGGCACTTACCGAGGGGCTTTTTTCGGGGAATTTACCGCCCAGGTAATCGCTCACTATCCTGCCGCTGTCTGTATTGTAATAGGGGAAGGTTATAAAGCTTGCATCCGTGAATTTTTCTTTAAGCAGTTCAAACTGAGTTGATTTTCCACAGCCGTCAAGACCGTCGATAACTATAAGCACCCTGAACACTCCTTTTTAAACATAATATATCAGTTTATTGTAGCATATTTCGGCGCAATAGTCAAGTATAACATCACTTACAGCTTGCATAAAACGGGATAATATGCTATACTTTAATTAGTTTAATTCGGGAGGAAAAAATGGAAAGATCATACAGTTATTTTATAATTCCCTTCAAGGCGGAAAATAAAGACAACAGATTCGATAAAAAGGGCTGGAAGGCGGTAGAAAAGCTGTCTACCTGTGAGCTTCACAATTATATTACAGACCGTTTCTTCGATAAGGAAAACCCTGTATGCAGAATATGGGACTACCATTTTGACGAAAGGGTGATTTGCGACAACAGAGACGAAAATCAGAGAGAAATCACACTTCCTTTTGTGCGTGTGTATGCTTACACCTCGGGGATTTCCTTCGCTGCCTTCTGTCTTGAATACGATATGGGATATTCGGTTGATGACGTTATCGGGATAAACTCACGGCTCAAATATCTTGAAACAGATACTCCCGCTAACTTTACATACAAAACCGAGGAAAAGGAAAGCATTTCGGGTAAGGACAACGTTTTTGCAAGACTGCTGAAAAAGGTCATGGGTAACGTGGAAATATGCTCAACAAAGGCGCTTTTGTTTGTTTTTGCCCTTTGTCCCGCAGAGCTTATGAATAAGGGAACCATGTTCTATCTCTCCACGGGCAATAACCGTAAATTCCGTTACAATGACAGCATGAAGTTTGACTCATACACTCAGTCGGAGAATGTTTTACAGGGGCTTTCCCGTGAGGGAATCGCCAGAATCGTTTCCGAGGACAGCGATAGATTTTTTACGGATAAGAACTACCGGAAAGGGCTTATCGGCAACTATCGTGAAAACTATCTGTGGGTATACATAATCCTTTTGTGCCAGTACTACGGCTTCAAGGACTATAATAACAAGGCGCTTACTCTTTACACGGGTAATGTGCGGAAGAACTCGTTCAGGACAAGACGGCAGATGGAACAGCTCAGCACCGAAGCGGATTTGTTCTATTTGCAGAATGTTCACTCTGATGTAAGCCAGATTACCCACCAGAACAGGATTTATGAGATGCTGTTCGAGATATACGGCATAAGCGCACTTATAGACGATTTCAAGGAGGATCTCAGTATCTGCAATCGTCTTTTGGAGAAGGAAAAGCTGAATTCCAAGATGTTTGTGATTATTCTCACCACATCCGTAGCGGCAATTGCGGGAGTTGTGGAGATACTTGCGAATTTTACATCGCTGATAGATTTTATTTTCGGATAATAAGAAACGGGCGGATAACATCCGCCCGTTTTTCGTTATTCAATAACATACTTTACATTGTTAGTTTTTGCCCATTCTTCCGCCGGTGAGCCTGCGGGACAATAGATAGTTGCTTCCTTGGGAATCGCTGTCTGGTCAATGCTTTCCACTGTTTCGGGAATATGTATCTCTTCAAGGGGCGTTTTCCAGAATGCTTCACTTTTTATTTTCTGGTCTGCAAAAGCGGCACCGCTGGATTTGTAGACAACCTTTTTCAGATTTTCGCAATTGTAGAAGGAGCAATCGCCTAACGATAAAATTCTTCCCGAAAGAACAAGCTCTTCAACAGGTGCGTTTCTGAAAGCATAGGTATATAATTCCAGCTTTTCGCCCTCTTCGGCAAATTCAATCTTTTTAAGGCTTGCGCAATCCCCGAAGGCAGATCCGCCTATAACCGAAATATTTGAGGGGATGAATATTTCCGTAAGACCGGAGGATGCGAAGGCATTATTGTCGATTGTTGACAAGGATGAGGGAATATTGATAGCCGTAAGGGCGGTACAACCGCTGAATGCACCGTCATCGAGAAGGGTGAGGCTTTCAGGGAGGGTGATGTTTTTCAGACTTACACAGTTTGAAAATGCGCTGCTGCCGATACTTTCAAGCTCATCTGAAAGGGTGACTGTTTCAAGGGATTTACAGTTATTGAAAACACGGTCATCAATGGTAATGAATTTGGAAGCGTCAATGTTTTTAAGCTTTTCACAGTTTTCAAAAACATATTTGTTTGTCTCGATACCTGTCCATTTTCCTGTTTCGGTAAATACAAAATCCGTGAGAGAGGTACAGCTACCAAAAGCCTCTTCGCCTAAAACCGATATGTAATCGGGTAAAACAACCTTTTCCAGCGCCGTACAGTTCATAAAGCATCTTTGCCCTATACTGAGCTGTTTTACACCGCCTGTTATCTGAACATTTTTCAGTGAAATACAGCCATTAAAAGCACCGTCGCCGAGATACAATATATTTTTGCCAAGGGTGACAGAGCTGAGGGATTTGCAGGAAGCAAATGCGCTGCTGTCGATTACACGAAGATTATCGGGAAAGCTTACATTTTCCAGGTAATGACAATTTTTGAAAGCGTTGTTTTCTATATCGATAATGCTTTCGGGGAAGGTTACCGAGGTAATATCCGTTTCAGCGAATGCACCGCGGTTGATTGCGATAACGAATCTGCCCTCGTACTCGGAAGGGATTACAACATCCTTTGATTTACCCTTATAATCGGATATCATGTAGCCTTCGACAACGAAACCGTCATTGTAAGTACATTCATCAAAGGTGAAATCCGAAACATTGGCAGGATTTTTGCCGGTAGGCTTATTACTCTCGAACCATTCCTTCTGAACGGCAATTTCCTCGTATTTTTCTATCTTTTCCGCTAATTCCGAATTTTCGGATATGGGTGTATCTTCTATCAGCTTGTTGTAAAAATCAATTATTCCCTTACTCAGAAAGGAGAACAGGAGGGGGACCAAAAGTGCCGACAAAATCATTGCCAGTAATTTTCTCAGATACATTTTTAAGCCTCACCATCCTTTATTTTATGTCCTTCTGCGGTGATATTGTCTGCGGCAATATCCTTTACAGTAATCTCCGCATCATTTATCAGGTCATTTTCAAGCATAAAGCCTGCAAGTGAATTTAAAAGCACTTCTTCAACCACGTTACCGATACCGCGGCCGCCGTTTTCCAGGTTGGAAAGTGCCTTTTCTTCCAGGGAAGCAAGTGCGCTGTCCTCGATGTTGAGGCGCACCTTGTTATCGTGCAGGAGGCCGCTTCTGATAGAGTCAAGCTGCGAGCGGAGGATACGCCTTGCGGCTTCCTCACGGATAAAGTCAAAGACAATTATATTTTCGCCGATACGGTTGAGGATTTCGGGTCTGCCCAGCTGAATCTTGAAGTACTGGGAAATAGACCTTCTCACTCTTTCTTCAACCTCCCGGTAGTCGTTCTGAGGGGTTACATTCAGCACACGTCTGCCGTTTTCGTTTATGTCGTAGATACCTAAGTTACTGGTGAAGATGATGACCGTTTCGGAGAAGTAGACAGTGCGCCCCTGTCCGTCGGTCATTCTTCCGTCTTCTAAAATCTGCAAGAACTTATCCAGAATGGAGCTGTGCGCCTTTTCAATTTCGTCAAAAAGGAGAATTGAAAAAGGATTCTCGCGTACAGCGTTTGTAAGCTGTCCCCCTGCCTCATAGCCCACATATCCGGGAGGTGCTCCGAGAAGCTTCTGGTCTGAATGTTCCTGTGAATATTCGCTCATGTCAAAGCGGATACAACAGCTTTCGTCACCGAAAAGGAGCTGTGCCAGGCTTTTTGCCATTTCGGTCTTACCTGTACCTGTGGGGCCCGCAAAAAACAGTATTCCCTTGGGCTTTGTATGTGAGGAATGTTGTAGTCCCGAAAGTCCTGCGGCAGCACGGTTTATGACATTGACTGTCTTGGTCATTGCCGCATCCTGTCCGATAACTCTGCGTTCAAGGTGCTCCTTTGCGTTCTTTAATTTTTCCGCAAGTCTGCGTGATGTCCAGGGATTTTCCTTTATTCCGTAGCGGTAAAGGTCAACAATACCCGCGAACTGTGACACGGAGTATTTCTCGTTAAAGCACAGGCGGGACAAGTCACGCAGTTCAAGTCTTGTCATGCCCTCGGTGGTACCGATGAATTTCTGCTTGATTTTTTCAAGCTCCTTGGGGTTATTTTCGTATTCTGCCATATCCCTGTCGAAGATATCAGGGTCGAAGAAGGCGGGGAAGTTCTCCTCGTCAACAATCTGCGCACGTTCTTCTTTTGTGGGATAGGGGAGATGGATTACCTTAACAGTGGGATTTCCCAGATAGAACCAGGCGGGCAGGTCGTTTACCTTATCCACCATGATAATAAGGGTGTTGCGTATAAGCTCATCGCCCGAAAGCACCTCAGCCGCATTGCTTCCTGCCAGCATAAGCTGAGTGAAGCTGTTTACCGATGCCTGAGAAAGATTTTCGGGGGAGGGTATATAGCGTGAAGCCATATCCATTATAACCGCACAGGAAACATTTTCCTGTGTGAGTGCGGCGGTAATAAGGTCGGGGGCATTTTCCTCGCCGCTGCTGAAAGGAACAGGCAATACGCCGCCTCTTACATTAGTCACGGCTCCTGTAATATCAGCAAAGGCAAGTATATCCCTTTCATTTCTGTCAAAGGGCGAGAAGCCGTAAACATTGTCATAACGGACAATGTTCTGATAGCCCTTCGATTCCAGGAAGAAATTGAGATACTCGGTGAGAATGACCTCGTATCCGTTCTGTCCGTAAAGGAAAATATCCTTGATATTGCCTTCAAGAATGATTATGGATTTGAGCTTGTAGAATATTTCAAGTTCCTTGTGCCATTTGCTTACGTAATTGTCACCCATAGCGTTACCTTTCTTCAATGCCCTTTTCAGTGAGCTTTTCGCTTAGTTCTTTTCTGAATCCTGCACCCTGTATCCCGAGAAAAAGCATTCCCTCTCCATAGGGCACAGGCTGAACGAAATTATCACCGCTGTTTTCGGCTATGTATTTTTCATAAGGCTCTCTGTATTTTTCTTTGAGGAAGTGAATGTGTTGATTTTCAGAGCCTTTCAGTATGTGATTTTCATTGAGTTCATCACGGTATTCTCCGTCAACCAGTACGGCAACACGGCTTAAATCCGCACCAAGCTCCTCTTTTCTGAATCCCGTGAAAACAAGTATATCCTCTGAAACTACGGAAAGCCTTTCTAAGAGAAGCATCAGCTCACGAGCCTGTTTAAATGGCTCGCCGCCGCTTATGGTAAAGCCGTCAATTAAGCCGTTTTCGGAAATTTTACTGATAATTCCCATAATTTCATCAACGGTCATATCCTTACCGTAGCTGCTGTCCCAAAGCTCAGGATTTGCGCAGTTATAACATCTTCTGTCACAGCCTGAAAGCCAGATGCCTGCACGTTTACCGGGGCCAAGGGTGTAGACGGGGAAAATAATTCTTGCTGTTTTCATTTTGACATATCGTGGATTTCCGCAAAGATACAGCCTGCTTTTCTGCCGTCGGGCATTTTCACAGGAGCGAAAATCAGCTTTTTAAGTTCGTCGTAATCCTCCGAAGACATATGCCTTATGCGAATCTCCGAAAGCTCTTCCTTATCCTCGGGGTGAATGTACTTGTTTCGCATTTCACGTACCGAATCGTATTGTCTGAACAGTGTTTCCAGATGTCTTTCACGCTGTTCTGAGCCGTAGCAGGCGAAAGCAAGCTTACGTCTCAGCCATGTCTTACGGACCTTTCTGCCTGCACGGTGGTCGTAAAAGTCATTCATAAATGCGGAATAGTCAACAAGAGGCGGATTGTAAAAGGCTTTTGCACCCTGCTTGTGTTTAAGGTAGCTGTCCCAGTCATCGCTTACGCTGTTTTCGTAAACATCACGAAGCTTTGTCTTTGAGAAGATTTCGTAAAGCTGTCCTAAGAATATGAATACAGCCGTATAGCTTGCCTGTCCCTCGTCTTTGCTTCTGATGTAGTATTCAATAAGAGCCGCCTGATAAAGATGCTCGTTTAAAGCCTCTTCGGAAAGACATTCCCTGATTTTTTCCGAGTCATAGCCGTCAAGCATTATGTCAATAAGCCTGTCACGGTCCGGAATTTCCGCCTTTGCCTCGATTTCATCAACCGCGGAAGCAACCGTTTCAACCAGCTCGTCATTATCCTTGAAGGTTTTTCCTGTAAGGTTCTCGATAACATCCAGCTTAGCCATGGTTTCGGCATGGTGCTTATCCATTTTGCTGTCAACATTCCCGATGCCCTGCTTTATATCTTCCAGGAGCTGTCTGCCGTAATCCTTTTTGTGAACGAAGATTTCGATGCAGTTGTTGTTATACTGGTTGCTGCCCAGAACGATTTTGTCACGGTCGGAAATCTCACGTCTTGCGGTACGGTCAAGGAGCTTACCGTTTATACTGAGTGCGGATTTACGCACAGGGGAACCGCCTACGTCATTGGGGTGGTCGTACTGTATGTAAAGGTGGCCGTTATCGTAGATTATGGTAGCTGCGTCATGGCTTACACGATTGGTATTTGCTTCAATCATGTTCTTGTCATCAGAGAAGATACAGCTGTTTACACAGTAGGTTCTGCCCACACGCATAACTGTACGGTTTACAGGAACAGTGAACAAGCCGTTTACACGGCGGTTATCGGTAAAGTAGGAGAATTCCAGCTCGAAATCCGAATTCTGCACAGGTCTGCCGTCATCGGGGAAGGCGAAATTCTCTGTATAAATCCGCTCTGATTCGAGGGAGGGGATGATAAGCTCAGAGGTTGTGACAGTCTGAACGGGAGCTGTATCTGCGGGTAAATCCTCTTCCGTAAAAACGGGCATAAGCGGGTCGCCGCAGATTCGGCAGAAGGTGTTTTCTGCGGTGTATCTGCGTTTACAGGAGGGACATTCATAATCCCCCTCTGTCTGCGCTTCGGCAGGTATAACGCTTTCGGGCTGTTCGGAATAGGTGCCCTTTTCAAGCTTTTCAATTTCCTCGGCGGTGTAATAGGTTGTGTTCGCATTACGGCGTGTTATTCTGCATTTCTCACACCAGGGCTTTGAGCGTTCAACGCCTTTTCTGCATACCTTACAGAAATAGTAGTTTTTAATTTCCATTCTTTTCTTTCCTTTTTGTGCGGATAGCCTCGGTTTCTTCCGTCTGAGTCTCTATCCGTGCCTTTTTCTTAGGAATATTTATAATTCTTGCATACTTTTCGTGGGCGGGCATACGGTAGATATTTTCTGTTCCGATGCCTTTTTCTCTCAGCTTTTCTTCAAGGCTGTCAAAAACCTTACAGAACCCTTCCATTCGTGAAACTATCCTGTTCTTTTCGTTCTGAACGGGCTGTCTGTCTGTTTCGGAAAGCCCCGCAACCTCAAAGGAAACCCTGTTTCCCGAGCTTACAACACTGATACCCGTGTTGTCACCGAAATCATAGACGGTCATTGCGGACTTTCCCTTGGTGCTGAATATGGGGTCAAACCCCGAATCAACCATGCATCTGTTTATGCTCCGGTTTATGTATTCCGCCTTAGCCTTTTCAAGAGCCTTTTCCTCTTCCTTACGAGTCATTTCCGCAAGAACGGATATTTTATCCATGTCAAAATCCACGGTTACAGGCTCACTTCCCGAAAGGGCGCAGGCAGACAGGTAGTCGGCATAGGCAAGGTCAAATTCCTCCTTCATAGCGAGGAATTCTCTCTCCGATGCTTCAAGCTCGCTGAGTGCGTCGGTGAAAAGGTTGTTTTCACGCTGTGCACGTTCACGCTCAATACGTTCACGTATTAGTCTGCGCTCTTCTTCAAGCCTTCTTTCCTGTTCCCGTCTCAGTTCTTCGAGACGGCCTTCGTCAATTATTACATACTGATTACATTTGGGACCGCTCATAATTTCTCCCTTTAAGCTTTCTTGTGACGGGTGGCCTCAGCCCATGCTTCAAAGCCGGGCACAGCCTTTCCATCGGGCATAAGCACACTGCGGTGTTCCTTGACAGCCTGGTAGTTGCCCGCTTCAAAAAGCTCGCTTACTGTGTTGTAGTACCCGTTTATGTTTGTGTACCATTTTTCGTTTATACGGTATATCTTATTTTCGCAGATGCTGTATGCAAGCTTCCACATAAGCCGTACGATTTCATCTGCCGAGGTGTTTCCTTTTTTGAAATTTGTTTCGATAGTACGGGCAATATCCCTGAGCTCTTCGTTATTGTTGATATCGAAGTAAAAGCTCAGTACATCGGTGCAGAGAAGACCCTTGATTTTACGGGCACGGTATACTTCGTTGCTTTCCTTATCGACTTTTGGGAAGTTCCAGTCATAGTTTCTTTCATGCATGGAGAAAAGAATCTTTCTCAGCTCATCGCCGAAGCTCTGGATACTGCGGATTTTCAGGGCAGGCCAGAAGAATTTCTGCTTATTGTCCAGGTTGTTGAGTACCAGCTTGACATAAACCGCATCCATCTGGTCGTTTTTCTGTCCCTTTACTCTTTCCAGGGATTTGAGCTCTGCGGATTTTTTCTTCATAATGGGGGAATTATCAAAATAGAATTCCGCCTCGTTCATAATGAGATTATAGCCCCATTCCGTATCCTCGTACATTTCTTCCGCAAGTTCATTGTCACTGAAATATTGTACCTGTCGGTTGTTCTTTTCAACCATCATGGGATAGGATATACCCAGCTGAGATTGTCTTGTGGCTGAACCGCCTGTACCGAAGGAGGATTCGCCAAGGCTGATAAAGGTGCCGTTACGGATATAACTGCTGAGATTTTCTTCTGCGAACCAGTTGTTTTCCGCCTTCTTTATCCATTCTCCCAGACGTCTGCTGTCAAAACGGTAGCTCTTGTAAAGCTCGCCGTTTCTGTCGCTGAACAAAAGTCCTTCCAGCAGGAAGTAAAGGGAATTGGGGAGCCCCGTAGGAATTGCCTTTGCGCTTACATAATACTTGTCGTCAAGCTCACGGCCGCCTATAATAATCTCACGGAGCGCAAGTCCCAGCATATAGAAATCAGTGAACTTGTTTGCGGTCTGTTCTGTGGTAGCTTCGGGGGGAAAATTCCACGCGGTAGTTGCAAAAACCATGGTGCTCTTGTCATCGGCGCTGTGGTGTATGGCACCTGCAAAGTCGATGAGAACGGGGCAATTTCCCGCGTCGTTCCACATGATGTTTGACTTTTTTATGTCGCAGTGAACAATATCGTTTTCTTCCAGAACACTGAGAGCCTTATGCAGACAGCGTACCAGCTGGATGAACCTTTTTTCATAGTCACGCTGGTATCTGTTATCCATTGAGAACTTATCCTCGGGGAAGGGTGAATATTTCGGAGTAACCGCATATATGTAGGAGGTGTTTTCGTATTCAAAGCTGCCGTAGCTCAGGATTTTTACGATATAATCGGAGCTTATGCCGCTGATTTTATTCAGCATGCCGTAGAAATTATCGGCGTTTTTCTGGGTAGGAAAGGCTCTTCTGTCATAGAGCTTTACAACGTATTCCTTATTTACATCGGCACTGTCATGGCAGAGATAGAGAATAGCCTGTCCGCCCGGCTTGGAGCTGCCTGTACCCTGATTTATTGCATATTTTCCGCCAAGTACGTTTTCAAAAAGGAGCTGTTCGAGGGTATGGTTTTCATAGCTCTGATTTTCTGAAAAGTCGTCGGTAACATATTCGGTAGCAACTCTTTTAAGAGGCTCTTCGGCAAATTGTGTTTCAAATTTCTGCATAAAGGGTAATCCTTTCGAGATTTATGGTTTGATTTTGTACTTTAAGATAATATTGCTTATAAAAACAATTAAAAAGAAGACGACTGAGGGTATAGGGAAATCCTTTACTCCCGATTGTAATAAAATCTGGCAGTTTATATACAAACAACCCAGATTAAGCAGGCTTTCAATAACAATCATTCTGAGCTTTGCTCCGGCATTCGCTTTCTTAACACGTGAGCTGATGTAGAAGAATGAGAATATGGGATAAAAGAGCCCCAGGACTAACCAGAGAAATGTAAGGTCCGACATTATTTTCGGATGTTCGTAATCGAAGGGTATAAAGGCTAAGGACATGATAACAAAGCCAAGAATGATTTGTACGGGGAAAATCGGTCCCAGCATTGATTCAAGACTCTTTTTGTTATCTTTTGGGATTAAATTTTTGTTTTTAAGGGATTTTATCGTTTGTGAATCGATTTTGGCCGCATTTGACGAGCTGCGCTGAGAAATGGGTGCAGGTCTTTGGTTTGCTCTATTGCGGTCGTTTTTCTCTTTGATGTATTTCAGGGTGTTCTGGTAAATATCATCAAAATCCTTGTATTTTTTCGTGTAATCACGCAGGCTGAACATGAACTGCATATGGCCCTGAATCTTGCATACCTTGTTAAGCTCCCACAGCTCATCCACGCACTTACGCATCATTGATTTCACATAAGGACATTCCGATATATAATCGATGGCTGAAAGCTCGTCAACTATTTTCTGGGTATCAGCTGCGGAGTTTATAGCCTTATAAAGACACAGAACTTTTGCGCCTGCCGAACCGTTACCGTTCAGGGCGAAATCAAGCTGTTCTGCGGTAATGATGCTTACCTCAGGTTTAACAACTGATGCAAGGGTATGTAATGCCGAAAAGCATATATCAGCACCCTTGAAAGCGCCAAGTGATGCTTTTATATTCCACATTTCAAAAATACAACTGAACATCATGGGACAGTTTTTTTCACCCACAGGAATTAAACAGCTGTTGAGCTTATCCCAGGCTTCACGGGAGGTCTGGTCCGCAACCTCATCGGTGGCTCTTATGTATGGAATGAGTATACTGTTGATAATGCAGCTTTTCGTATATTCGCAAAGGTTATCGGTTCTTGTCTTTCCGAGGCTTTCAATCAGCTGGTTGAGATTTTTTTCCGTTACCTGATTATCCAGATTTTTTTCCAAGTTGAGATAGTATTCCGCAATACGAATCTCATCATTACCGGCTGTGAGAATGGAGCTTTTCTTTGGACCAAGGAATGATAAGCTGTTTTCACAGCATTTCCTTGTGAGTTCAAGATATTTTTCAGTGTATTTATTGTTGCCGTTTGTGACATTGTATTCCCATCTTGTGAAAAGGTCCTCGGCGAGTGCTTTGTCTCCGCCGAAGATGTTGAGATACTCTTCGTAAAAAACGACGCGCTTTTCTTCATCGGTATTTCTTCTGGCATTGTAATACAGAAATACAGCACGGGCAATTTCTTTTCGTTTGCCGTTCAGACGGATTTCCTCAACCGCATTATTATAATTGGAGGTTGTGAATATATTGTAAAGACACATGAATTCCTTGTAGTCGGGAGTATTCACTATCTTTTCCAGTTCGGCACGTTTTTTATCGGCAATACTTTTCGGAGGGTTCAGACCTGCAAGGTTTGCAATTTCGCAGAGAAAATCAAAGCACTCGTCTATATTCCGGAAATCCTCCTGAATGGAAAGATAGCCGTTTACAGCGGATTCATTCATTATTTCCCCATAAGCATTGCGGTACAGTTGTTCGGTATTGATACTGATGGTATCCTTGCCCATTGAGAGCTGGGTATCCTGGGCTGTATCAGTATTATGCACGGCTTGATTAATGCGTTGCGTTACCATATATAAACCTCCGTGGGTATAAATTCATACAATTAGTTCTATTATAACAGATTACATATGAAAAAGCAATAGATAAGTATTATTAATTATGGTATCAGATATGGGTCGAGAAACGGGTGAAGATATGGGTCAAGCGTCACGCTTGCGTTATCTGAAAATGACACTGTATTTGTGCCCCTGCCGTTTTGCATGGTTTCGTAAAGCACAGGCTGTAAAAAGGCAGGATATGGGTCAAGCGTCACGCTTACGTTATCTGAAAATGACACTGTATTTGTGCCCCTGCCGTTTTGCAGATTATCGTAAAGCACAGGCTGTAAAAAGGCAGGATATGGGTCAAGCGTCACGCTTGTTAGTTATTGACTAACAGGGGGTGAATATGGTATATTTTTAAAAAACAAACGGGAGAAAGACATATGGTATCACTTCTTACACGGATTTTTATAAAGGACTACAAAAACACCTCAGACCCTGCGGTAAGGCAGAGATACGGAATGCTTACGGGAGTACTTGGTATTGTTTTAAACCTCATACTTTTCGGAGCGAAGCTGTTTGCGGGTATTCTAACCGGCGCAATCTCCGTTACCGCCGACGCTGTAAACAACCTGTCCGACGCCGGTACATCGGTAATCTCCATGGTGGGCATGAAGCTTGCTGGCAGACCTGCTGATAAAGAACACCCCTTCGGCCACGGCAGAATGGAGTATGTTGCGGGGCTTGCGGTAGCTGCGGTGATTTTCATAATGGGCTATGAGCTTTTCAGAGATTCAATAATGAAGATTTTTTCGCCTGAAGAGGTGAATTTCAGCATTGTATCACTGGTTATCCTGGGATTATCGGTGCTTGTGAAGTTCTACATATGCCTCTATAACCGTAAAATCGGAAAGCTTGTGAATTCCCCCGCCATGAAGGCAACAGCCATGGACAGCCTGTCCGACTGCATCTCCACAGCGGCGGTTATTGTGGGACTCCTGGTGTTCAGATTCCTTAACGTAAGTATAGACGGCTATGTGGGAATATTTGTTGCCCTGTTTGTATTCAAGGCAGGCATCGAAGCCGCAAAGGAAAGCTTAGAGCCGCTTCTCGGCCAGAGACCTGATAAGGAATACGTTGACGAAATCGAGCATACCGTAATGGGCTATGAGGGGATTATCGGAATCCATGACCTTATCGTTCATAATTACGGCGTAGGCGCAAATATAATTTCTCTTCATGCAGAGGTTTCCTCGGATATGGGCTTTATGGAAGCCCACGAGCTTATTGATATAATCGAAAATGACCTGAAAAGCCGTTATGCCGCAATTGCCACAGTGCATATGGACCCTGTGGAAACCAGCAACGAAACGGCGAAGAAGTACAAGGAAATGGTAAAGGGATTCATTTCGGAAATCAGCCCTGAAATCTCAATGCACGATTTCAGAATGACAGACGGGGTAAAGAACCGCAACCTGATTTTCGATATTGTGGTGCCGTTTAAATTCAAAATGAACGATAATGCCATAAAGGCGCTTATCAGCGAGAAAATAAAGCGAGAAGACGAGAATCTCAATGCGGTTATAACGGTAGATAAGGAAATGACATAAAGAAAACGGCGGTGCTTTTGCACCGCTGTTTTTTGCTTTTACAATCCTTTTGCTGTTGATGATTTTTTATTTTTGTTTTATTTTTTTCTTTTTTCTTTTTTGCTTGCCC
>JAZNML010000044.1:0-79806 GCA_045579565.1 Ruminiclostridium sp. | reverse complement strand
CGGATGAAGCGAGCTGTTTCAGGCGCAGCGGTCGGAAAAACCGAGCGGAGCGAAAGTTTTTTCGGGCACCGCAAGCCGGACAGTCGTAGGTTCGAGTCCTGCCTCCGCAACCAATAAAAAGACTGACTATAAAAATAGTCAGTCTTTTTTTATTGCATCAATCAATGATGATGGTGGTGGTGATGATGCCCCGAAGAAGCTGTATGCTCCACGTGGCAATGCTCTTCGTGACAGCCTTCATCCTTCCCTTCCAGTTCCAATGTCACATGGAAAATACCATGCTCTCTAAGTTCATCTCTGATTTTATGCTTGATGCCGTGAGGCTCCGCTTCTGTTACAACGTGCATTGTGGCATAATTATTGTGACCATCCATGCTCCATATATGAATGTGGTGAACGTCTAACACTCCCTCAATTTCAGATACATGCTCCTTTATTTCATCAGTTGAGATACCGTGAGGTGTTTTTTCAAGAAATAAATCCAGCACTTCTTTCAGATTGCCTATGGCATGAACAAGAATAAATACCGCAACACCTATGGACATTACTGGGTCAATTATAGAAATATCCGTAAAGCGCATAACCAAAGCACCCACAAGAACAACTGCCCAGCCGAGAACATCTTCCAGCATATGCAGGTTAACAGCCTTCTGATTAAGGGAGTCTCCATCTTTTGTAAAGTATGCGGCACAGAAATTCACAACAACACCGATTATTGCGAAAATTATCATACCGTCGTAGTTGATTTCAACAGGTTTTATAATACGGCTTACAGCATTTACAATTACCATAACTGAGCCAACTAACAGAATCAGGGTTGTAATAACGCTTCCGATTACCGAGTATCTTGCGTAACCGTAAGTATAGGTTGAATCAGGCTGTTTCTTGCTCTTCTTTTCAAGAAAATATGAAATACCGATGCTGATTGCGTCGCCTATGTCGTGAATGGAATCAGACACAATAGCAACACTGTTTGTAATTGTACCGCCTATAAACTCAATAATCGAAAAAGACAGGTTGAGAATAAAAGCAATTAAAATATTCTTTTCTGTTTTCATTTGTTATCTCCTTCCGATGTATCTCATTGTGTGCTTTTTATATTCACAATACTCTTCACCGAACATTTTCTGCATATGCTCTTCTTCTTGTAAAACCTGTAAATGAAGCATAACTACCGCCCATACGGAAATTACTGTAAGAGGAATATTAAAAAACATAAGGCAAAAAGATAAATACAGCAAATCAAATCCCACAAATGCAGGGTTTCTGCTATACTTATATATCCCCGCTGTGACAAGCGAGGTTTTCTCCTCGGGGATTCCCACACGCCAGCTGGTTTTCATTGTAATTACAGCCATAGCAAAGAAAATAACCGCTATAACTCCCATTACAACACCGACAATTCTCAGCTCAACAGCAGGACAGTTTTTTACAAGAAAAATGCTTAGTATATCAGCTACAAGTACGGTCACTGTTGCAACGCTCATAATCCGCTCAATGACAAGTACCTTCTTCGGCTTATTCCCCATACCCATCTGATTTGTTTTAATGGAATTTTTTCTCTGAATAAAAAATTTCGCAAGATAAAAGCCGTAAAATACGACTAATATCAATATTCCTGCTATTTGAAAAAACATATTTACCCCCTTATTCCAGCGGACAAGTGATGTGGAATATCTCTTCGCAGATATGATGAATGTAATCCGCAACCTGAGTATCAGCTAGCTTGTAGTAAATCTCCTTGCCATCACGTCTGCTTACAATAAGGCCGGTATTTTTCAAGGTTCTGAGATGATGTGAAACCGCAGGGTCACTCATTTCCATGGCGGCGGCAATATTGCTCACACATTCTTCGCAATGACATAAAAACCACAGAATACGAAGTCTTGTACCGTCGCTCAGCTGCTTGAATATTTCCGCAACCTTTCTGCAATCATCAATATCAGGCAGGTTTTCAAGAACCTTCTCTTCGTTATGACTGTGATTATGAGGTAATGTACTCTTATTCATAATGATTCTCCTTTATTTAAACATTTAAGCAATCGTTTATTTGTTAAGAACATTTTAACATACGTTTAAATGTTTGTCAACCCCTTCTTTAAAAATTTTCCTTATATAACAGAATGTATGGTTGCATTTCAGCCTGAAATGTGGTATACTAACGCTGTAAACAAAGGAAAGGAATGTTAAAAATGTTTAATGCTGAAAAGATTAAAAACGACTGTGTCGCATGGATAAAGGATTTTTTTGAAAAGAACGGAAAGGGTTGCAACGCCGTAATCGGTATTTCAGGCGGAAAGGACAGCTCCGTTGCCGCTGCTCTTTGTGTTGAAGCACTGGGCACAGACCGTGTAATAGGCGTACTTATGCCCTGCGGTGAGCAATTCGATATCTCCTGCTCATATATGCTTGTGGAACATCTGGGAATAAAGCACTATGTTGTAAATATCAAGGATGCCGTTGAAGGTCTTAAAAATGCAATACCCGAGGGTCTTGAACTTTCAAACCAGAGCCTTGTAAACCTTCCGCCCCGTATCAGAATGTCAACTCTCTACGCTGTCTCCCAGAGCTGTAACGGACGCGTTGTAAACACCTGCAATCTCTCTGAGGACTGGGTAGGCTACTCCACACGCTACGGCGATGCAGCAGGGGATTTCAGTCCCTTATGCAATCTTACTGTTGCAGAGGTAAAGGAGCTGGGACGTCTTTGCGGACTTCCCGATGAGCTGGTTGACAAAACTCCCATAGACGGTCTCTGCGGTAAGACAGACGAGGACAACTTAGGCTTTACTTACGCTGTACTTGACCGCTATATCCGTACAGGTGAGATTGATGACATGGAGCTTAAAAAGAAAATTGACGGCATGCACGAAAGAAATCTGTTCAAATTACAGCTCATGCCCTCCTTTAAGCCCGAAATCTGAAACGCTATTGCAAAAACAAAGCATTTATGATATACTAAGTGTGGTATTTTATACCACACTTTTGTTTTTTAAGGAGGCGGTATTATGCGAAGAAAAAGTATTGCTAACCGGTGGCTTTTCAATAGCTTCGGCGTTGTTGCAATCCTTCTCGTTATTCTTAATATCGCCTTTTATTTCGTTATACGTAATTTCTATTACAGCAGCGTAAGACAGTATATCGAAACCGAAGCCAGTATTGTTGCCGGCGTACTTGAACGCTTCTACGATGACACCTCCACCGACTACACCAATGAAATGCGCACCGCAGTTGAGGAATTCGAAAAAAAGAATTACGCCGAGCTTATGGCGATTAACTCGGAAGGTAAAGTTTTCCTTTCCAGTAGCGGCTTCTCACCGGCTGAGGAATATACCATGCCCGATTATCAGAAGGCTCTTTCAAGTCCCTCAGGTATGGGCAATTATATAGGCTACCTTGAAAACTCAGAAAAATTCATGGCGGTAACTGTTCTACTGAAAACAGGAAACAACCTCTCAAATAGCGCAATACGTATAATAACCTCTCTTGATAAGATAGATTCCCAGATAGTTGCCCTCACCATAGCAATTGCAGCTGTAAGCGTTATGGTTATACTATTAGTGCTTGTGCTGGGTATGTATTTTATAAAATCCATCGTTCACCCCATAAGACGAATAGGTAGTAATGCCCGTAAGCTTGCCACAGGGGATTTCTCTGCACGAATCGAAGTTGAACAGGATGACGAAATCGGTGAGCTTTGCTCGGTGTTCAATTACATGGCAGACGAGCTGGAAAATTCGGAAAATATAAAGAATGAATTTATATCCTCCGTTTCCCACGAGCTTCGCACTCCCCTTACGGCAATCAAGGGATGGAGCGAGACTATAAACGAAATTGATGACCCCGTAACCCGTAAAAAAGGTCTGGGTATCATTACTCGTGAAACAGAACGTCTCTCCTCCATGGTTGAGGAGCTTCTTGACTTCTCACGTATGCAGAACGGTAAATTCACCATGCAGATGTCAAATACGGATATTATTGCTGAGCTTTCCGATGCGGTACTCATGTACGGCGAAAAAGCGAAAGGCGATAATATTGAGATAGTCTTTGAGGCTGATGAGGATGTTGCAATTGTTGACGGCGATAAGAACAGGCTGAGACAAGTCTTTATAAACATCATCGATAACGCTATAAAATATTCCTCCCCCGGCGGTAAAGTTATAATCACCACCGAAAAGAACAGTGAAAAAATAATTATTTTTATTGCGGATACAGGGTGCGGTATTTCAAAAAACGACTTACCCAAAATCAAGAACAGATTCTACAAGGCAAACAATACCGTAAGGGGTTCGGGTATCGGACTTGCGGTAGCGGATGAAATTGTAAAGATGCACGGCGGTTCACTTGATATCAGCAGCGAGCTGGGTAAGGGCACTACCGTTTCGATTACCTTGCCTCTGGTGTGATGTAAACTCTGGTTGCGGGCTTGCAAACCGCTTTATAGAGCCGATGCAACCAAAATATACACTAAAAATATAAATTGAAAACCCGAATATGTAGCGCAACCGATATTCATTTGCTATAATGTAATCAGTTCGAACGAATGAATATTTACACCTCATATTATAAGAAAGGGCATAATTATGAATATCGAAATAGCAAACAGACTTGTTAATTTAAGAAAAGAAATGGGACTTTCCCAGGAACAGCTTGCCGAAAAAATCGGCGTTTCAAGACAGGCGGTCAGCAAGTGGGAAAGAAGCGAGGCTTCCCCCGACACAGATAACATCATCCTTCTTGCAAGATTATATAATGTATCCTTAGACGAGCTTTTACGTACAGAGGACGATATTCCCGAAGCAGAAAGCAATGAACCTGAGGCAAGCGGTTTCGAGCAGGAAGAAACCGCAGAAAGTGACAATTCCGAAGAATCCACCAATGACGGATACTATAAAGAAGCGCCCAACGGCGACAAGGTACATATCGGTCTTGGCGGAATCGATGTTCACGACCACCACGGCTCAAAGGTGCATGTTGGCTTTGACGGAATTTTCGTAAACGACGCGCAGAACGGCGACAATGTCCACGTAGGCAAAGACGGTATCTTCGTAAATGACAATGAATACACAAAAGACGACTTTAAAGACTGGCATAAAAACCATAATAAGTTTGCTGTGCCGATTGTAATGCTTACTATAATCGGATTCTTATGCTGTGGCTTTTTCTATCCTGATGGCTGGAATTGGAGCTGGCTCTGTTTCTTTGCAATCCCCGTTCTCTGCTCCCTTGAATCCGCAATTCGCAAAAAAGACCCCTCACATTTTGCTTATCCCGTTTTTATGGCATTTGTCTTCTGTTTCTTAGGCGTGTTCTATAACCTGTGGCATCCTGCATGGGTAGGCTTTGTTACAATTCCTCTTTACTACATAGGCTGTGACATGGCGAAGGGGAAGAGCGTTGTTCACTACATATACCCTGTTTTAATTGCAACAGCATATGTTATTGCAGGCTTTCTTTTCAACCTCTGGCACCCTGCATGGATTATCTTCCTTACAATCCCCATTTACTACTGGATAGTAAATCTCATAAAGAAGAAATAACAAAAGGCGGTTCATACGAACCGCCTTCTTTGTTTTATTCATTCCACAATTTTTCCGAGTAAATACCCTTATCAACATACTCTCTAAGGGAAAGCTTTACAGCCTCAACATCCTCCGCATAGGTCATACCGAACCACTTGCTGTCAGTGGGAAGCACCTTTACAGCGCACTTTCCGGCCGTAATAAGCTGATCTACTGCGATAGGAACAAGGAACTCGCCGCTGTCAACGTTGTTTTCGTCAACATTTCCGAGAAACTCTGTGAATTGCTCTGAAAGAGTATTCATATACTCCCCTGTAAAGCACCACATGTTCATGGAAGCTGCCGCTTCATCGCCGATAATCTTTGTTTCGCCATTGTAAACACCTGTAATTATGCCATCATCACCGCGCTTGATTTCCTTTGTCTCTTCAAGACCGGTGAGAAGTCCGTTGTCTACTGTGCAGATACCACGGGTTACTGTGCCGTTTTCGCTGAGAGTGTTCTTGATTTTGAAGCCGCACATTGCATACTCGGGAACAGCCTTACCGCCGTTGTCGGCATTTTTCAGATAATCGTAAATGATTTTATAGGCTTCTGCGCCATAAAAATCATCAGCATTGATTACCGCAAAGGGTCCTTTTACTATATCCTTGGCGGAAAGAACCGCCTGGCCTGTTCCCCAGGGCTTTTTACGGATTTCTCCAAGCTCTTTTCTTACAGGAATATCAGTCTTTTCCTGAAATGCGTAGGAAATTTTAACGTGCTTGCTGAGTCTGTCGCCGATTTTTTCACGCACAAGCTCTTCGATATCCTTTCTGATAACAAAGACAATATGATTAAAGCCGGCTCTTACAGCGTCGTATACCGAATAATCGATGATAAGCTCGCCGCTGGGACCAACAGGTTCAAGCTGTTTAATCTTCTGACCGAAACGGGAACCGATACCCGCCGCCATGATTACAAGTGTAATTTCCTTTTCCATTTCAGATTTCCTTTCCGTGTAAAAGCTTTGAATTTCAAACTTGATAGCTTTTTTAGCAAAAACCCCGCAGTTTTTTAACAGCGGGGTTGATAGCTTATTTATTTCAGCGTACTGATTAGCAGCCGTACTTAGCTGTGCTTACCTTAACGCCAGGTCCCATTGTAGAAGAAAGTGTGCAGCTCTTAAGATACTGACCCTTTGCAGCAGCGGGCTTAGCCTTAACGATAGCGCCCATAAGTGCTTCAAAGTTTTCTTCAAGCTTAGCCTGACCGAAAGAAGCCTTACCGATAGGGCAGTGAATGATGTTTGTCTTATCAAGACGGTATTCAATCTTACCAGCCTTAGCGTCTGTAACAGCCTTAGCTACATCAGGTGTAACTGTACCAGCCTTAGGGTTAGGCATTAAACCACGGGGACCTAAAACCTTACCTAAACGACCAACAACACCCATCATGTCGGGGGAAGCGATTACAACGTCGAAATCCATCCAACCGTCCATAATCTTCTTAACTGTATCATCATCAGCAATGTAATCTGCACCTGCTGCTTCAGCTTCAGCAATCTTATCGCCCTTTGTAAATACCATTGTTCTTACAGTCTTACCTGTACCGTTGGGTAATACAACAGCGCCTCTAACCTGCTGGTCAGCGTGACGGGAGTCAACGCCGAGTCTAACGTGAATTTCAACAGTTTCGTCAAACTTTGCCTTTGCTGTCTTGCATACTAAATCGCAAGCTTCGCCTACTTCGTAGAACTTGCCGTTTTCAACGAGCTTTGCGCTCTCAACATATTTCTTTCCGTGCTTCATGTAAAATCCTCCTTGTGGTCAAACGGTATAAAACCTCCCACGCATAATTTATTGATTGTACTTAAATTAGTCAACTACCTCTACGCCCATAGAACGAGCTGTACCGGCGATCATAGACATAGCAGCTTCAACAGAACCTGCGTTGAGATCCTTCATCTTCTGTTCAGCAATAGCCTGAACCTGAGCCTTTGTGATCTTAGCAACCTTTGTCTTGTTAGGTGTACCGGAAGCTGTTTCGATACCGCAAGCCTTCTTGATAAGAACTGCAGCGGGGGGAGTCTTTGTAACGAAAGAGAAGCTTCTGTCAGCGTAAACTGTGATAACAACAGGAATGATAAGACCTGCGTCATTCTTTGTACGCTCGTTGAATTCCTTTGTGAATGCCATAATATTAACACCGTGCTGACCTAATGCAGGACCAACAGGGGGAGCAGGTGTAGCTTTACCTGCGGGAATCTGTAATTTAATAAATCCGACTACTTTCTGAGCCATTTTTAATTACCTCCAAAAAAAACATAAGGTTTAGTTGATTTTCTCGATTTCTGATAAAGAAATTGTAGTTGGCGTTTCTCTGCCGAAGAATCCCTGTAAACCAACTGTAACTTCACCTGCGTCCTCGTTGATTTCACGGACAATAACCTTATTGCCGTTCATCTGAGGATTAGTAGAGCAGTTGACGATAACAGCCCAGTCGCCTACCTTGATAGCAGCCTTAGGCTTCTTTTCAACAATACCGAGATTTTCCATTTCTTCATCAGTAAGAGGAGTGGGTTCTGAACCGGCACCTACAAAGCCTGTAACACCACGGATATTGCGGCATTCATACCAGGTCTTTTCATTGTTGATCATTTTCACATAAACGTAGCAGGGGAACTTCTTTTCTTCCTTCTGCTTACCGTCTCTGCCGATGATAGGCTTTCCGTAATCGTCCGTAGCGGGACAAACGGGAACCAGTACATCCTGAATCATATCCTGAAGACCTTTGTTTGCTGCCAGTGTCATGATATTACCTGCAACCTTGTTCTCATAACCGGAATAGGTGTGTAAAACGTACCAAGAAGCCTTTTCAGTTGCTTCTGAACGTTCATCTTCATGCTTTTTAGCTTCTTCTGACATCTTAAATCCCCTTACCTCTCATTTTTTCGTCATGAAACGAACTTTACTTGCCAAGCATAAGCTTAATCAGGAACATAAACACGGTGTCTACGCCCCAGATAGCCAAACCACTTACAACCATAGAAACGACTACAACAATTGTATTGTTGATAACCTGCTTTCTTGATGGCCACACTACTTTTTTGAATTCGGATCTGGCGTCTTTAAAATACTTCACAACAGACTTCTTCTGTCCCTTGGGAGCGGAAGGTTTTGTTGCTGCCTTTTCGTTTGCCATTCTGATCCTCCTTACTTAGTTTCCTTGTGGAGAGTGTGCTTGCGGCAGAACTTGCAGTGCTTGTTAAGCTCGATTCTGTCAGGGTCGTTCTTCTTGTTTTTCTTGGTGTTGTAATTGCGCTGCTTGCATTCAGTACAAGCGAGTGTAATTTTAACTCTCATTTCGGCACCTCCTATTTTATTATTCATTCTTTTGAATGAACTAAGCCTCCCTCGTTTAACCCGCAATACCCTTAATTGCGGAAAGGCTTATGCGCAAAAAAGGCGCAAAAAAATAAGCCTCTTTTCGAGGTACTAACATTTTATCATATTTAACCCTTATTGTCAAGGCTTTTCCGCTCTTTTTTAAAAATATTACTATTTTTTACAGAGTGACAGCTATCTATTGACAAAAGCGGCTGTTTTTGGTATAATTTCACTATATTAATACGGTATATTCCGTAAATTTCACAGATAAAGGGAAGGAAAATATTTATGAAAACTTGTAAAAACTGTGGTGCTTTAAATAAAGTGGAAAACAATTTTTGTAACAGCTGCGGTTCCCGTGAATTCACCGATGCAGTACCGCCTGTTGCTCCGCCTCCCGCACCCGCACCTATGCCCATGCCTGTATACAAAAAGCCTGAATTCACATGGTTCGATGTATTCACAATTTTCAGCTTTGTAGCTTCTATTATTGGTTGCTTCGTTATTTCGCTGATTCTAGACCCGCTTGCTCTTGCAGCAGGTATCGCAGGCTTTGCAAAGGGTAAACGCAACAGAGCTCTTGCTATTGCCGCTATTGTTATTGCCGCAATCAGCCTCTTAATCCGCCTGTTCATTGCCCTTTACGACAACGGCGTAATTCCTCAGTGGCTCATTACAGGTACCTTTGATTAAAAAATTCGGCTGTTGCCGTATTTTATAAAACAATACATATAAGGAGCAAAAAACAATGGATATTAAAGCAAAAATCGAAGAAATCGTTGCAAAGGTAAAGGCAGACCCTGATTTTGCCGAAGATTTCAAGAAGGATCCTATCAAGGCTGTTGAAGGTGTTCTCGGCGTTGACCTTCCCGACGATCAGATCAAGGGGGTTATCGATGGCGTTAAGGCTAAGGTTTCCTTTGACGGTATCGCTGATAAGCTCGGCGGTTTAGGTGATCTCTTAGGCGGTCTCAAAAAGTAAAGCACAAAATCCTCCGTGAAAACGGAGGATTTTTTATTTACAGCTTTTTACATACCTCTTTCACAAGCCCCACAACAGTAAGCCTCTGTGTTTCCTGTTTCTCAAAACGGCGCACAGGATAATAGGGATTGAAGGAATGAAGCTCAGCCCAACCCTTTCCGTATTTCAGCTTCTTCACAACCGCTTCATCATCAACCATCACAACAGCAACACTTCCGTTTTCAACACTGTCCTGTCTGCGCACCAGTATCATGTCGCCATCCTCTATTTTAGGCGACATACTGTCGCCCTTTACATTAATCCACAGATACTCGCCCGCTTCGGCAGCGTTTGAAAGAACCGTAGGCTTACAGCCTGCGGCTGAACTGTCCGCATAACAGCCGAAGCCTGCGCTTACGCTGTCAAACACGGGTATGCTGAACACCTCCACAGATGAGACGGGGATTTCATTTGCAATCCCGAACCCCATAAGCGACTCAACTGTCATTTCCAGAGCAGAAGCGATTATCTCTGCTTTATCAAGAGGAAGCTTATTGGTCTTGCCTGTCTCATATCTTTGCAGAGTAGATTTATTCAGCCCCGTCTTATCTGCTAAATCCTGGTAGCTATACCCAAGTTCAAGCCTTCTCAGTCTCATTCTGTTCAGTATTTCGTTTTTGTTTTCCATAATTCCTCTCCTTTCGGGAACATTCCTCGACTTTATTATACAATATTCGTCTTAAAATTGCAACACTTTTTAAAAAAATATTTTTTGTTGCATTTTCGGGTTGACATTACACCAACTCTGTGATAAAATAGACTTGTCCCAAAAATGCAACACCTCTTTAACTATCCCCAAATTGCAACGAAAGGAGAATAATGTACCAATGCACAGATTGTAAAGAAAATTCAGTTTACGAATACTTCGACGGTTACGATAACGAAGTATACATGAAATGCAGCTTGTGTGGAAAAAACACACCAAAATCCATCTTCACAGAATACGAAGATGACTATACAGACGGCGATGATGCCGAAACAGAATAAATATATACAGATACCGGATAACCGGTACGGGAGGAAATTATGACTATACGTGAATTATTAAAAAGCCATTCGGCTATCAACAGCCTGATTGATGTCAAGCTCGAACATATTGCCGAGCTTAGAAGTCTTGCGGCAAAGGTTACCGTGTCGCCCTTTTCGGAAAGCCATGCAAAAGGTACATATACAGACCGCGTTGGGCGTACTACCGCAAGGATTGTTGACCTGGAAAACGAAATAAATCAGGAGATTGATAAGCTGGTTGATCTTAAAATAAAAATCAGGGACCTTATTTCCGCACTCCCTGATGGATTGTACCGCACCATACTGGAAAGGCACTACATCCTCAACGAGTCATGGGAGAAAATAAGCGAGAAGGTAGGTTACAGCCGCCGCCATATATCAAGACTTCACGACAAGGCTATTGATGAACTGGAAGAATTGTTCGGTGAAAATCCCGAGCTTTGCGGCTGAAAGAATTAATAAGTAAATAAAGAAAAAACGCAGAGAATCAAATCTCTGCGTTTTTATCGTTCAGAAGCACTTCCATCAGCTCCTGCATATCATTCTCTTCATTCTCAGACGGCACCTGATTCAGCATATATGAATTCTTCAAAGCAAGAAGCCCTTTATCCGAAATCTCTAAACTGTCTGCACGCTTTTCGTTCTGCCGCTGTGCAACAAACTGAGCCGCCGCCTTTGTGTCGCCCTGAGGGATATATATACCTTCTGTTTTCACTTTATCAATCAACGCCTTTGCAGTAGGTTGGCTTGTAAGCTGATTAAGTTCTGCTCCGGATAAATTCGTAAGTATACGCATCAGATTACCTCCTTGCTGATAATTCATTTACCTTATATATAGTAATATCGGCACAATATGTCAAATCTTTAATAATATTTAAATAATAGCCTGCGCTAAAAGTAAACAACGTGGTAGTAAAATCAAGGATTTTCTACCACGTTGCATTTTTAGTGTATTCGGAATTAACGTACTGTGCTTCCGTTTGGTGTATCACTGTCAAGGAATACTACCTTTACAGTATCACCTGCATCACATGCGAGGAGCATACCCTGGCTTTCCTCACCGCAAAGCTTTGCAGGAGCTAAGTTTGCCACGAAGATAATCTTCTTTCCAATAAGCTCTTCGGGTGTGTAATAATTTGCAATACCCGAAACAATCTGTCTACCGTCACGTCCGTCATCAATCTGTATTTTGAGAAGCTTCTTAGCTTTCTTCATCTTTTCGCAGGCAACAATCTCACCTGTACGGAGCTTAACCTCTGCAAACTGTTCAATGTTGATGATATTCGCCTTGTCAAGATCTTCGTCTTCCTTATATTCCTTCTTGGGAGCAATAAAAGCATTAAGCTCTTCGATTTCCTTATCAGCGTCAATTCTGGGGAAGAGAACCTCACCCTTCTTAACCTGAACGCAAGGAAGAAGAATGCCGAATTTATCCGCATTTTCAAGAGTGCACATTTCCTTTTCTGCGCCTATCTGCTCCCATACCTTAGGCATTGTTGCAGGCATAAAGGGATAAAGGAGAGTAGATGTAATACGGATTGTTTCAAGAAGGTTGTAAAGCACCGCGGAAAGTCGTGCCTTGTTGGATTCATCCTTTGCAAGTACCCAGGGAGTTGTTTCATCAATGTACTTGTTCGCGCGGGAAACAACCTTGAAGATTTCTTCAAGAGCCTTGGAAAGCTGAGCATTGTCAACAGCCTCTTCAACCTTTGATTTAAGAGCCTTTGCCATTTCTTTAAGCTCGTCATCAAATTCGCCGGACTGCTTTTCACTTATAAGCTGACCGTCGAAATACTTATCAACCATTGCAACTGTACGGGAAACAAGGTTACCGAAATCGTTGGCAAGGTCGGTGTTGATTCTGCCTATCATAATCTCGTTGGAGAAGTTACAGTCGGAGCCGTAGGGCATATCGCGTAAAATCTGGTAACGCACTGCGTCAACGCCGTAACGTTCAGCAAGAATAAAGGGGTCAATAACATTGCCTAAGGACTTACTCATCTTCTGGCCGTTGAAATTGATCCAGCCATGGCCGTAAAGACGCTTGGGAAGAGGTAAATCCAGCATCATAAGGATAATAGGCCATACGATAGAGTGGAAACGTACGATTTCCTTTGCAGTCATATGCATATCAGCAGGCCAGTACTTGTCATAATCGCTGTAAGCACTGTTCTTGTAGCCGAGAGCGGAGATATAGTTTGTGAGGGCGTCAACCCATACATAAACAACGTGTCCTTCGTCAAAATCAACCGGTACACCCCATGTGAATGTGGTACGGGATACGCACAAATCTTCAAGACCTGCATTGATGAAGTTGTTTACCATTTCATTTACACGTGTTGCAGGTTGGAGATAGTCTGTTTCCGTGAGGAACTTGCGGATTTTGTCCTCGAAGAGAGAAAGCTTTAAGAAGTAAGCTTCTTCGTCTGCCTCGATAACGTCACGGTGGCAGTCGGGGCACTTTCCGTCAACGAGCTGGGATTCTGTCCAGAAGCTTTCACAGGGAGTACAGTACTTACCTGTATACTTGCCCTTATAGATATATCCTCTGTCATAAAGCTCGCGGAAAACCTTCTGAACTGTTTCGATATGATAAGCGTCGGTTGTTCTGATATATCTGTCATAGCTTATGTTCATAGTCTCCCAGAGACGCTTGAAGTTATCAACAATGGGGTCAACATATTCCTTGGGAGTAACGCCCTGCTCCTTTGCTTTGAGCTCAATCTTCTGTCCGTGCTCGTCGGTGCCTGTAAGGAACATTACGTCATATCCCTGCATTCTCTTGAAGCGTGCAATTGTATCGCAGGCTACGGTTGTATAACAATGGCCGATATGAGGATTACCGGAAGGGTAATAAATCGGAGTGGTTATATAATATTTCTCGCTCATACTTTTTACCTCTTTCTACCAACAGCCTTTTTTCAAGGAAAAACTGATGGTTTTTCTTTAAAAATTAAAAATATTATACCATAAAAAGCCGTTTTTGGCAATATGTAAAAATTTTTACAAGAAAAATTTACATTTTTCACATAAAAGACTTGATTTTTTTTTAATTTTCTATTAAAATATATATTAGGTATTTTTATGTCCCGTTTCAGAGGATATAACCATAAACAAAACTGACAGACCGCACCCCATGCGTTGCATTAATGCAAAGAGCGACAAAGTGCGTCGTCAAGGCGGGCTGAAGCCCGGAAAGGAATTTTATCATGTCAAACAGATTATTTCAGGGCGTAGTACATCAGATGAGAGATACCATCGGTCGCGTTATCGGTGTTATCGACGAAAATGCTACCGTTGTAGCTTGCAGCGAGCTTGCAAGAATCGGTACAAGCAATGACTTCTTCTCCATTGAATTAGGCGAATCCCACGATATCTTTATCCGCGACGGCTATACATATAAGCCCTTCGGCGTTCATGTAAAGCCCGACTATGCTGTATTTGTAGAAGGTACAGACGAAATCGCAGGCAAGTATGCTTCCATCCTTGCTATATCCCTTTCCAGCATCAAGCAGTATTACGATGAAAAATACGACCGCAACAACTTTATCAAGAACATCATTCTTGACAACGTTCTTCCCGGTGATATCAGCATCAAGTCAAGAGAACTTCATTTCAACGCTGATATCAGCAGAGTTGTTTTCCTTATCAATATCGTTTCCACAAACGATGTTTCCGCTTATGACGTAATCCAGAACCTCTTCCCCGATAAGAACAAGGATTTCGTTTTCAACATTACAGAAACAGATATCGTTCTTGTTAAGGAAATCAAGAACAACATCGATGTCAAGGATTTAGAAAAGCTTGCTCGTTCTATTTCAGACACACTCCAAACAGAGTTCTTCACACGTGTTAACGTTGGTATCGGTACTCCCGTTATGGGCGTAAAGGACCTTGCACGTTCCTTCAAGGAAGCGCAGATTGCTATCGAAGTAGGTAAGGTATTCGACACAGAAAAGAATATCGTAAGCTACGATAACCTCGGTATTGCAAGACTTATCTACCACCTCCCCACAACACTCTGCGAAACCTTCTTAAAGGAAGTTTTCAAGAAGGGTTCCATCGATTCCCTCGACCACGAAACATTATTTACAATCCAGCGTTTCTTTGAAAACAACCTGAATGTTTCCGAAACATCCAGAAAGCTTTTCGTACACAGAAACACACTTGTTTACAGACTTGACAAGATCAAGAAGCTTACAGGTCTCGATTTAAGAGAATTCGACCATGCTATTATCTTCAAGATTGCTCTCATGGTAAGAAAGTACCTCTCCGCAGACCCTGTAAAGTTCTGATTTACGATTTTTAGAATTACGACATCACGAGGCGGCATAATCTTGTCGCCTCGCAGAATGTTTTTTAAGGTGAATTTTTCTCCCTTTATCCGCAACCTTATGGCAGTTTTTACAGTCTTATATACAGATAGCATTCCCCGTATCTGCCGTTTTATAGGGTGCCGCTTATAACGAAAGGAGATTTTACATATATGGTAGAATTAAAGAATGTTGACGTTCACTACAACGACGGCATAAAGGGCGGTATTGACGCCCTCAATGATGTTAATATACGCATCAACGACGGTGAGTTCGTTTTTATCGTCGGCAGCTCCGGAGCCGGTAAAAGTACCCTTTTAAAGCTCCTTACAAGAGAAATCCAGCCAACCAAGGGCAGAGTATTTGTTAACGACTATAATCTCTCCAAGCTCAAAAACCGCAAGCTTCCGTATTTCCGCCGTTCCCTCGGCATGATATTCCAGGATTTCCGCCTTATTCCCAACCTGACGGTATACGAAAATGTTGCTTTTGTACTGAGAGTAATTGATAAATCAAAAAGATATATCCGCCAGAGAGTTCCCTATGTTTTAAACCTTGTAAAACTGGGCGACAAGGCAAAATGTTACCCCAGCCAGCTTTCAGGCGGCGAGCAGCAGCGTGTGGCTATTGCAAGAGCCTTCGCCTGCGACCCTCAGATTATTATTGCTGACGAGCCTACGGGTAATATCGACCCCGCACTTTCCTATGAAATCGTTGAGCTTCTTATGGATATTAACGAATGCGGAACTACCGTAATCATGGTTACCCACGACCACGAAATCGTACGTCATTTCGGCGGAAGAGTCATAAATCTCAAAGACGGCTCCGTTGACTTTGACGACTATATGGAAGGAGGCCGCTGATTATGAGAATGAGTAATTTCAGCTATCTGGTAAAGCGAGGCGTAGGCTCCGTTTTCAGAAATGCTATGATGTCCTTCGCCAGCTTCTGTGTATTGCTGGTAAGCCTCTTCTTAGTAAGCCTCTCATGTCTTATTGCAATTGACATGGGCGTTGTGCTTTCCAATATCGAAGAAAAGAATGAAATTGACGTATTCGTAGACGGCAGTGTAACTCAGGAACAGCTTACACATATTACCGACGCTATCGAAATAAACACAAATACAGAACGCTTCGTTTTCTACTCCAAGGAAGAAGCGTGGGCGGACCAGGCTGCTGCAAACCCCGAATTTACAGAAGCCTTTGATTCCTTCAATGCCCTTCACGATAACCCCATGCCCCACACCTTCCGTGTATCTGTAAAGGATATCTCCATTATTTCGCAGACAGCAGACGAATTTGCAACCATTCAGGGTGTTGAAAGCGTTACCGCTCCTTATGACTTTGCTTCTGCACTTGTGGATATACGTTCTACACTTACCGTTATCGGTATCACCTTACTTGTTGTACTTATTCTCACAAGTATCATCATTATCTACAACTCCATCAGAAGCAGTGTTTTCACACGCCAGAAGGAGCTTAACATCATGAAGGTTGTCGGCGCTACAAACGCATTCGTAAAGATACCCTTCTTTATTGAAGGTATGTTTATCGGTATTGCGGCGGGCGTTGCTTCCTGGTTCATAACAAAAATAACATACGAAGCTGTTGTGGGTCTCTTCCAGAACAACTTTGAAATCTGGCAGATTCTCGGCATGGTTGACGTTATGCCTTTCAGCGACGTTACCTGGTACGTTCTTGCCGCTAACTGCGTTCTCGGTGCACTTCTCGGTGCAATCGGTACTGTTATCAGCACCGCTAAATACTTAAAGGTTTAACGCCTTATGACAGCAGGGTGTACAAAGACATAAATTACGGCACCCCTACTGTAACACAAGCCCCTTATGGAAAGGAAATAATCTTGAAGAAAAAAACACTTACTAAAATACTGCGTTCGACAGCTTTTGCGTGTATGTTCTGCATGCTTTGTGGTATAATCGGTAATGAATCCGCAATTATTCTGAATGCGTCCTCCACTCAGGCTGAGCTTGAAGCGGAAATCGAAAAGAATAAGCAGGAAATTGCAAAGCTCGAGGACAAAATCACCGCAACAGACGGTGAAATCAGCGAAAATGAAGAATTGCAGGGTTATTATTACAGCAAGCTTCTTTTACAGCAGGAGCACATCGACCTTTTAAATAACCAGCTTTATGCTAAGGAACAGGAAATTGCTGAAAAGGAAGAAGAAATCGGCGCAAAGGAAATCGAAATTGTTGATACTGAGCGTAAGATTGAAGATAAGAAAGTCGAAATTGCAAAGCTTGACCAGGAAAATACGGATAACCTCTACCAGTTCGGACAGGTTATGCGTACAATGTATATGAATAACACGGACGATGTTCTTAATGTCCTTGCAGGCTCTACTGATTTCTATGATATATTCGTCAAGAAAGAAATCATGGATAACGTAGGCGAACAGAACCAGGCATTTATGAACCAGCTCCTTGACGATATACATAAGCTCGAAGACGATAAGGCTCAGCTTGAAACCGATATGGCAAAGCTTGAAAGCGACAAGAAGGCTCTTGAAAAGGAAAAGGCAGACTTAGAAGCTGAATGGACTGAGCTTGACGAGGATAAGGCTTATTCAAACCAGCTCGCTAACCAGTATACAAGCGAATATAACGATGTTACTTCCCACATTTCAGACCTTGAAAGCCTTAAAGACCAGTACAACTATCAGATTGCTGTCAGCAAGGAAGAAATCGAAGCCTATGAAAAGGAAATCGACGAGATTATCCGCAGAGCTCAGCTTGCAGCAAGTAATACCGTTGTTTACGATAACGGCGCATGGCTCTGGCCTCTTGACCCTCAGTACACACTGATTACCACCTACTTCGGCTATGACCCATGGCGCGGCGGTAACCACGGTGCTATCGATGTAGGCAACGGCGGTATCAACGGCAAAAAAATCTACGCCATGAAGGGCGGAGAAGTTATCGTTGCAAAGACAACCTATACTCCCGGCTATGACTACGGTATGTATGTGGTTATTGACCACGGTAACGGTTATCAGTCCCTTTACGCTCATTGTAGTGCCATCTACGTAACAGTAGGACAGATGGTAAATCAGGGCGATACTATCGGTCTGGTCGGTTCAACCGGCTGGTCAACAGGTCCCCACCTCCACTTTGAAATCCGTAAAGACGGTTCAAGAGTTGACCCGCTTCAATATGTAAACGTTCCGTAAAAATCACCGGAGGACAGACAGAAAATGAATAAAAAAATTTCGCTGGGTATTGCCATAAGCCTTATAGCAATTGCCTGCGCGGTGACATTTGTAGTAACAATGACCGTCTCGCTGAACCTGTACAATGACAAGATTGCAGGCGTTCAGCAGCGTGAGGAGATAAACACTCGTATTCAGGAAATCGACTCCTTTGTAAGAAATTACTCACTTTATACAATCGATGACACAAGCATAAAAACCGGTATTTACGAAGGCTTCCTTAATGGCATATCGGATAAATATTCCGGCTACTACACCACCGACGAATATTATTACAAAAATATGCTGGACAGCGGTATGCTTACCGGACTTGGCGTCGAAACCGTAAATGACGGCGGTTATCTGAAAATTACCACCGTATACGAAAATTCCTCTGCATTTGACGCAGGAATCGAAGTCGGCGACGTAATATCCGCAGTAGGTAATGAAAACGTGCTGGAAATCGGCTACAATGCCGCTTCAACCCAGATACGCTTCGGTGACGAAGGCACAAAGACCTCTGTCACTGTACGTAAGGGCGGCGAAGAAACAGCTCATAACCTTACAAGAAAGGCTTTTGAAATCGTTTCTGTAAAGGATACTCTTCTCGATAACGGCATACTCTATATCGATTTTCTCACAATTCATAACCTTACAGGCAAGCAGATTGCTCAGGTTATCGAAAGCCATGCGAATGAAACCATTACCGGCTATATCCTCGATTTACGTAACTTAGAAAGCGGAAACTATACCTCCGCCGCAGAAATCTTAGACCCCTTCGTAAATCAGCTTACCGTAGCTACCGCTCTTTACCGAAACAATTCCTCAACCATTATCGGCGAAACCTCTGCCGAAAAGTTCACAACATTACCCATAAGCGTTATTACAAACGAAAAAACAGGCGGTGTTGCAGAGCTTATAGCTGTTACACTCCGTGACGCAAACGGCGCAAGAACAGTTGGCACTGGTACAATGGGATACGGTACATTGCAGGAAGCTCGTTCATTCAGCGATGGTACAGCGGTAGAAATTTCCGTTGCGACAATAATTCCCGCAAACTCTGAAAGTGTTTACAACGAAGATGGTGTAAAGCCCGAATTTGCTGTTGAATATGCCGGTCTTCCCGAATCAAACCCCGAGGACTACGCAAACACCTATGACGAACAGTTCAAAAAGGCAGTTGAGGTTATAATTTCCGACACAAATAACGTAGTAACGGAATAATCCAGACAGCTGTTTTTAAACAAGGTAAAACAATAATTCATAATAAACCAAATAAGAAAGGACATTATTAAAATGGAAAAGCAGACAGTATTAACCGGCGAAGGTCTCAGAAAACTTGAAGAAGAACTTGACGAGCTCAAAACCGTCAAAAGACGTGAGATAGCTGAAAAGATCAAGATTGCCCTCGGCTTCGGCGACTTATCCGAAAACTCCGAATACGACGAAGCAAAGAACGAACAGGGTCTTATTGAAGCAAGAATCGCTGAAATCGAGTCCGTTCTTAAAAACGCTAAGATCATCGACGAAGACAACCTTTCAACAGAACACGTTCAGATTGGTAACACTGTTACTGTAAAGGATATTGCAGATGACGAAATTCTTGTCCTTCACATCGTAGGTTCCAAGGAAGTAGACATCGAAAAGAATAAGATTTCCGACGAATCCCCTATCGGTAAGGCTCTTATGGGTCGTAAGAGAGGCGAAATTGTAGAAATCGAAGCTCCTGCTGGCTCATACAAAATGGAAATCATCAACATCGGTAAGTAAATCATAAGGACAAAATAAAATGGCAGACGAAATCATTACTGAAAATGTTCAAACCGGTAACACTGTTAAGGTCAAGTGTCTGGAAAACAATCAGGAATATACATTCAGCATTGTCAGTACTAATGAAGCAAACATCTTTTCGGGTGAGATTTCCGCTAATTCCCCTATCGGTAGAGCACTTATTGGACATGCAAAGGGCGATGTCGTTTCATCGGAAGCTCCCACAGGTATATTCAATTACGAAATTTTAGAAATCAGTAAACTTTCATAAAAAAGGAAGGACATAACAAATGGCAGACGAAATCATTGAAGAAGAATTAACCGAAGAAGAGCTTCAAGAAAAGCTCTCAGAACAGCACAGAATCCGCCTCGAAAAGCTTACAGCTTTAAAGGAAAGCGGAAAGAATCCCTATGAAATCACAAAGTTCCCTGTTTCCATCTTAGCAAGTGAAATAAGAGAACGCTTTGAAGAACTCGAAAACCAGACTGTACAGATTGCAGGCCGTATCACAAGTTGGAGAGATATGGGTAAGGCTAACTTTATCGATATCCGTGACGGCAGCGACAGAATGCAGGTTTATGTTAAGATTGACGAAATCGGTGAGGACAGCTTCAAGGAATTCAAGACCTGGGACCTTGGTGATATCGTTGGTATCACAGGCTTTGTTTTCAAAACAAGAAGAGGTGAAATCTCCGTTCACTGTAAGGAAATCACACTCCTCTCCAAGTCCCTTTTACCCCTCCCTGAAAAGTGGCACGGCTTAAAGGACAAGGAAGAACGTTACAGAAAACGTTATCTTGACCTTATTGCAAACCCTGAGGTTAAGAACACCTTCGTAACACGCTCCCTCATTCTCCGTGAAATCAGAAACTATCTTGATAACTTAGGCTATCTTGAAGTTGACACTCCTGTACTTCATACTCTTGAAATCGGCGCAGCTGCAAGACCCTTCGTTACACATCATAACGCTCTCGATATCGATATGTACTTACGTATCGAAACTGAGCTTTACTTAAAGAGACTTATCGTAGGCGGTTTTGACAGAGTTTATGAAGTAGGCCGTATTTTCAGAAACGAAGGTATGGATGCTACACACAACCCCGAATTTACATCTATCGAAATGTATCAGGCATATACCGATTACTACGGAATGATGGACTTAATCGAAAATATGTACCGCACAGTTACCCTCAAAATCTGCGGCACAGATACAGTAAGCTATCAGGGTAAGGAAATCGCAGTTGGCAAGCCCTGGGAAAGACTTACAATGATTGAGGCTGTAAAGAAGTACGCAGGTGTTGACTTTGCGGACTGGGCAACTGACGAAGACGCAAGAGCAGCTGCAAAGGCAAAGAATGTTGAGCTTGAAAAGAAGGATGCTACAAAGGGTGATGTACTTATTGCTTTCTTTGAAGCCTTCGTTGAAGACGAACTTATTCAGCCTACTATCATTTATGATTACCCCGTTGAAAACTCTCCCTTAGCCAAGAGAAAGCCCTCCGACCCCGCATTTACAGAACGTTTTGAGTACTTCATCAACGGTTGTGAGTTCGGTAACGCATTCTCCGAGCTTAACGACCCCATCGACCAGCGCGCAAGATTCACAAAGCAGGTTGAAGAAAAGAGAGCACAGGGTGCAAATGCTGAAATCGACGAGGACTTCCTCACAGCCCTCGAATACGGTTTACCCCCCACAGGCGGTCTCGGTATGGGTCTCGACAGATTTGTAATGCTCCTCACAGACAGCGCATCTATCCGTGACGTATTACTCTTCCCTACAATGAAGCCTGAGAAGAAGTAAAATCTTTATATTAACAAGTTACCCCGTCACATAAAGGCGGGTAGCGATAAAGAAGTAAATCCCACAGAAATCTGTGGGATTTTGTTTGTTATTCTGCTCTATAAACTGGAATTTGTAAGTGGATTGAAGCAATCTACTTTTTTAATAATTTCTTTACTTCTTTTGCAAAAAGCACTGGCTCATCTCTTTGTGGAGAATGACCACAGTTTTTCATAATCACTAGCTTTTTATCCGGTGCTTCAATTTCATCATAATACTTTTTCAGCAACTCAACATGACATATTATATCATACTCTCCCGAAATAAAATACATCGGAACAAAATATTCCTTTCCATTGTCATAGATATTCGCAGACAGCGTATAGTCCAAAAGTTTCTTGTTCCTAATGTAGAATGTCTTAAAATTTAGCCCCCCCATTAACCATCTAATGTCATTAAACGATAAATCCGGCGATGATAATATGAGTTTTATTTGATTAGTCTGTTTTAACTCATGCATATTCGCAACCAAACATGGAAATGTCAATCGCTGAAATTTCTGGAGATTCTCTAAGTTGAAACCGTTTTTTAACCTTTGGTATGCCTTTTCAAGTTCATCGGTTCTTTTCTTGTCATTTATCAGTAAGTTAGCAACTTCATTATAATTCAACTCTTGCGTAGCCTTAATGGATATTGATTGACCAATACCAATATATCCTTCAACTCTTTTAGGATATTTTGCAACATAACTGGTACCAAGTAGCGAACCATAAGAATGTCCCATTATAAACACTTTGTCTTTCTTAAACCGTTTACACAAATAGTCAACAAGTTCATCTACATCTTTAATTGCTTGTTCATAATCTGCCGATTCATTTTTAGCGTCAATATGCTTATTCTTATAATATGTTCTGCCACAACCTCTTTGGTCCCACGAAACATATGTAAATTCCTCAATTATTTCTTTTGCAAATTTGTATGTAAATAAAGCATCCGGACTTGCAGGTCCACCATGAAGATTTAAAATAATGGGATTATTAACATCCATTCCTCTTATAAAAACATACTGGTTATGCCCATTTATGTTTACATATAGTTTTTCATCTATACCGTTGAAAGAAAGTATTCGGTATTTCTTTTTCAACTTGTATGCCTCCATTCACTTCAATATCAATAATGCATAAAATTCTGATTTATCGTTCAGATTATTATAACAAAAAGTCTCCGAAAAGTCAATGTCATAACAAACGCAAAGCCACTTTTGACATAAACATCAAAAGTGGCTTTAAATACTTCTATATAACTACTCGTCTAAGTGGCGGGGTTTTGTTACATATATTTGTCAAGTGAAAATTTGATACTTTTTATAGTATCATAAATCAAGTGAAGCTCATTAACAGAGCACTTATCAAGAATTTCTGATATATTTGAGTGGATCACCGCCTGTGAATTTTCATTTAAGACAAAAAGTAATTCATCAGCAATACATTCAAGAGCATTTACAATATTATAAAATACTTCAAGGCTAAGTTTAGTATTACCTGTTTCAATATGACTCATATGGGTAACAGAAATCCCAATCATTTCAGAAAGCTGTTCCTGTGAAAAAAACGTGAAATAAATCTCACCCCGTTTCTATTGACGGAAAAGGGGTTTTGCGATATAATATACTTATGTTTTTCAGCAAATACCTTAAAGAAAGAAAGTGTAGAAATGTCATATCAGGACGACAAAAGAGAGCTTTTAAAGCTTAAACAGGGACTTATCGAAGAAAGTGAAACTATCCAGGAGGAAAAGCGTGAAACAGTAGAGCTTCATGGCTGGAAGAAGGTTTCAAATTTCTTCTATCACTATAAATGGCACGTTGTTGTTGCAGCGTTCTTTATTTTTGTTGCAGGCTTTTTAATCTACGACCTTGTAAAAAAAGAGCATGGCGACATACGCGTGCTTGTTGTTGTTAAAGAGGGTGCAATCGCCAAGCAGACAAACTACAAGACGCAGGATTTCGAGCTTGCATTTGAAAAATACTGTCCCGATTTCGATGACAGCGGTTATGTTCATGTTGATGTCTACAACATCGATTTAAGCGAGAATATTGACCCTGATTATATGCTCGCAAGCGTTACAAAGCTCACAGGAGAAATCTCCTACGGCGAAGCTCAGATGTATATTATGGATACTCCCGCCCTTGAAAGCATTATTACCGACGACGATACATCAGGCTTTGTAAATCTGGAAGAAATGTATCCTGATAATCCTCAGATTGACGGGGTATTCTATAAATTAAAGGACAGCGAATTTGCTTATATGTCAAACTATGTTGAAGCCTGTCCCGAGGACTTATTCATAGTTATCCGCAGAACTACCGAGGTCACCGCCAACAAGGAAAGAGCCGAAGCCGCACAGGTAAAAGCCCTGGAAGTTTTCGACAATATCATAAACGGCAAAATGGCAGGCTGGGAGGATGACGACGGCAGAGTCTACGGAATCTATGACGAAGGCGATACTGTTCTCGTTCCTACAATCTGATTAAAGGAACCGCTTTAACCCGTCTGCATACTGCTCCTCTCGGCTAAGCAGACGTTCCGCCTTTTTTAAGGTGTCTTCACTTGCATTGTGGCTGTGGTTTACCGTTTCCGCAATGTCAATAATACCCATATTAGTACCGTTATACATCATTTTGGCAAGATTGTTACGGCTGTCATCAGCAAAGGTTTTCATGCTGATACCCATATGAGCCATTGCGGTCTCCATTTTCGGTATCTGCTCCACCTCTGCTCCCGAGTTTTCAATCTCGTTTTTCAGCTCCTTACAGGTAGCCTCATAGTGCTCCTGCTGGCGATGGATATAGTTTCTGAATTCACCGTCATCGCACTTTTCTTCTACCTGCTTGATACAGTCTGATGCCATACGGCTGTTTTTGTAGATACAGTTTAAAATATCAATATCATGTTTATGAAGCATAATAATTACCCGCTTTCTTTTGATTGTGGTATTATTATCAGCAGAAAGGTCAAGGATATGCAAAGAGAGCATTTTCTTAAAATATTTGCCAAAGGTCTCGGCTACGCTTTTTTCGGAAATATATTAAGCGGAATCATGGTTTTTTCCATTGCTCCTGTTATTAATATATGGCTTCTTACAGTAGTGGCACTTTTGTTTACGCTTTTCATTTACGGCTCGCTCCTGTTTACCGCAGGTTACCGTGACGGACAGCGTGAAAACAAGCTTATTACAAACCACAGAGTTGAAAGCACCCCTAAATACCGCTGGGTTGTTTTTGGCCTGATTATCGGTATTGTTATGGCAATTCCCGGCTTTGTAATTCTCGTAGCAAAACTCGGAGCACTGGCTTTAAGCGGTGAATTCATGTTCGCCTTCCGCTTTGTAAATGGCGCCGTAACTCCCCTTTTATATGCGTCGGAAATGCAGGCGCAGGCTGTTGCGGATTACCCCATGTGGCTTTGTATTGCCTTTATCGGAATCTATGTTGTGCTTTCTCCTGTACTTGCACACATAGGTTATAATTTCGGGCTTGACGACAAAAAACGCACAAGCTTTATGTATGAGGAAGAATAAAATGACCATAAGAAAAGCAAAAAACAGTGACCTTGAAGGAATAAAATCCCTGCTTTTACAGGTACTTACAGTTCATCATAATGGCAGACCCGATATTTTTAAGGGGAATTGCCGTAAATATACAGATGAGCAGATACTTGAAATTATCAGCAATAATCATACACCTGTGCTTATTGCCGCAGATGAAAATGACAGGGTAATGGGCTATGCATTCTGCATTTTTCAGCAGCACACAGACAGTAATATAATGACCGACATCAAGACTCTTTACATAGATGACCTCTGTGTTGACGAAAATATCAGAGGAAAGCATATTGGCAGCTCCCTTTACAATGCGGTGCTGGATTTCGCAAAAGAAAATGGCTGTTATAATGTTACCCTCAATGTCTGGACTTGTAACGAAAGTGCAATGAAATTCTACGAAAAAATGGGACTTAAACCCCAGAAAATCGGAATGGAAAAAATACTATAATGAAAAAGCCTGAGACATAGTCTCAGGCTCTTGTTATTCCCGGTAATCACTTCTTATAAACGGCTCATCTATCTTCGTTTCGGTGAGAAGCCCGTATTTTTTCGGGTGACGGTATGAGTTGCCGTGGACTTCTTCTTCACGGTATTTTCTGAGCTGTTCAAGGTCAAGCTCAGCTATATAAATGCCTTCTTCTCCGCCTGCCTGCAATATACAGGTATCTCTTGAACCGTTCAGATGAGGCAAGTATGCAACTCCGTCAAAAATACTGGAACCGCCGTTGCAATCAGGGACAGATGCGGGATAATTGCAGGTGGCGATAGCTGTCATGTTTTCATACGCTCTGCCACGAAGCTGTGAAAGGCGGTTTATCTCCATAGGGCAGGCATTTGGAACAAGTATAAGCTCTGCTCCTTTAAGCATAAGAATTCTTGCACTTTCTGGAAATTCCCTGTCATAGCATATCATTGCGCCTGTTTTCACTTCACCACAGGCGGTATCAAGGGTAGTAACGTAAAAATCTTCCCCTGCCGTAAGATTAATTTCAGCGCCAAAATCACAGGTATGCACCTTTGCATAGGTGAGCTTACGCTCGCCGTGTCTGTCAAACAGTACTAAGGTATTACGGGGTTTTTCACCGTACTCTTCGAGTAAGGTGATTCCCACAGCCATATCAAGCTCCTTTGCCAGCTTCCCGAAGGAATTTACAAAATCATGGTCTGCGGGTATTGCCTCCGTCTTCCATTCGTCTGCGGGGCGGTCATATATATCGTAGCCATTGCTCCACATTTCAGGAAACAGCGCAATATCCGCACCCTTTTCCTTTGCTTTACGGCAGTATTCTGTTCCCTTTGCGAGATTATCCTGTAAGCTCTTACAGGGCGCAATCTGTAACAATGCAATCTTTAATATATTCATATTTTCTTTCCTTAAAATAAGATTCGGTAAGACAATTATATCACACCATTTTTTCAAAGTCAACGAAAAACCGCCTCCTGCATAGGAGACGGTTTTGTGTATTAATCAAGCTCAAATGCGCCTGTATAAAGCTGATAGTACTTGCCCTTTTCAGCAATAAGCTTTTCATGGTTTCCGCGTTCAATGATTCTGCCCTTTTCAAGAACCATGATAACATCGGAGTTCTGAACAGTAGAAAGTCTGTGAGCAATAACAAATACCGTTCTGCCCTTCATAAGACTGTCCATACCTTTCTGAACAATAGCCTCTGTTCTTGTATCGATACTTGAAGTAGCTTCGTCAAGAATCATTACCGGCGGGTCCGCAACTGCCGCGCGGGCAATAGCAATAAGCTGTCTCTGACCCTGTGAGAGCTGCGCGCCGTTCTCAGTAAGCATTGTATCATATCCCTGAGGGAGACGGCGGATAAAGTCATCTGCGTTTGCAAGTCTTGCGGCAGCATATACTTCTTCATCTGTCGCACCAAGGTTACCGTAACGGATATTCTCCATAACTGTACCTGTAAACAAGCAGGTTTCCTGGAGAACAATACCAAGCGAGCGGCGTAAATCCGCCTTTTTGATTTTGTTGATGTTGATGCCGTCGTAACGTATCTTACCATCTGCAATATCATAGAAACGGTTAATAAGGTTTGTGATAGTGGTCTTACCTGCACCGGTAGAGCCTACAAAAGCTATCTTCTGTCCCGGCTCGGCAAAGATGGAAATATCGTGAAGCACCATCTTTTCCTCAGTATATCCGAAATCAACCATATCCAGTACAACTCGGCCTTCAAGCTCAGTATAGGTGGTTGTTCCGTTTTCGTGGGGGTGCTTCCATGCCCAAAGACCTGTATGCTCTTCAGTCTCCTCGATTTCACCGTTAAGGTTTTTCTTTGCATTTACAAGAGTAACGTAACCGTTGTCATCCTCGTGCTTTTCATCAATAAGCGCAAAGATGCGCTTTGCGCCCGCAAGTGCCATAACGATATAGTTTATCTGCTGGCTTATCTGGTTTACAGGCATGGTAAAGCTCTTGGAAAGCTGTAAGAATGCGGCAATTCCGCCAAGGGTAAGTCCGCCGATTCCGTTTACCGCAAGAATACCGCCCAGCACTGCAACAAGTCCGTACTGCATATGACCCATGTTGTTATTTACAGGACCTAAGATGTTGGCAAAGGTGTTGGCTTCACGGGCATTGAGGTAAAGCTCATCATTTATCTTATCAAAATCAGCCTTGGTTGTATCCTCGTGACAGAAAACCTTTACAACCTTCTGGCCGTTTATCATTTCCTCAATATAGCCGTTTACCTCAGCAATAGACTTCTGCTGTCCCATAAAGTACTTTCCGCTCTTACCTGCAATCTTACCTGTTACAAGCATCATAAGAGCAATTGTAATAATAACGAAGATTGTAAGGTAAACGCTGGTGGTAACCATTGCGATAAATACAGAAACAATGGTGATTACCGACGAAAACGCCTGAGGAATACTCTGGGAAAGCATCTGTCTTAAAGTATCAATATCATTTGTGTAATGGCTCATAATATCGCCGTGGGTACGCTGGTCGAAATATTTTATAGGGAGCTTCTGCATATTTTCAAACATTTCGTCACGTATTTTCTTCTGAACGCCCTGAGATACTGTAACCATAATACGATTGTAGAAAAAAGTAGAAAGCATACCTGTGAGGTAGATTGCACCCATAACACAGAGAGTTTTCAGAAGAGGTGTGAAATCAGGCTGATTCACATTAATTAGAGGTGTTATGTAATCATCGATAAGGGTCTGTAAAAAGAGTGAACCTGCAACGCCCGCAAGGGAGCTGCAAAGAATACAGATAATTACAAGTACGAAATGAAACTTATAATCCTTGAAAATGTAGCCCAGGAGACGCTTTACGGTAGCCTTATCAGGCTTTCCTACCTTTCCGATAACACGGGGGCCGCCTCGCATTCCGCCGCCCTTCATGGTAACAGGTTGTGCCTGCTGGTTTTTGTTATCAGCCATTATCGTCGCCTCCCTTCTGCTGTGAATAGTATACTTCCTTGTATATTTCATTGCTTGCAAGGAGTTCTTCGTGAGTTCCTACGCCGTTTATTTTACCGCCCTCGATGACAATTATCTTGTCTGCATCCTGAACAGAGGAAATTCTCTGAGCAATAATTAGCTTTGTAGTATCAGGTATCTCCTCACGGAATGCCTTTCTTATCTGGGCATCGGTTGCTGTATCGACTGCACTTGTAGAGTCGTCAAGAATAAGAATCTTCGGCTTTTTCAGAAGTGCGCGCGCAATACAAAGTCTCTGCTTCTGTCCGCCCGAAACGTTTGTACCGCCCTGCTCAATGTATGTATCATAACCGTCGGGGAAGGATGTAATAAAATCGTGTGCGCAGGCAAGCTTACAAACTCTTTCAAGCTCTTCGTCGGAAGCTTCTGCGTTGCCCCAGCGTAAATTGTCCTTGATTGTACCTGAGAAGAGAGTGTTCTTTTGAAGTACCATTGCTACTTCGTTTCTGAGTGCTTCAATATCATACTCTCTTACATCTCTTCCGCCTACTTCAACACTACCCTCGGTTACATCATAAAGACGTGGGATAAGCTGAACAAGAGTAGATTTTGACGAACCAGTACCGCCGATAATACCAACAGTCTCGCCCGACTTTATGTCAAGGTCAATATCCGAAAGTGCAAGACTTCCGCCCTTTTTGTATGCAAAGCATACGTCTATGAATCTGATGGAACCGTTCTTTACTTCGGTAACAGGATTTTCGGGGTTTTGAAGAGTGCTTTCTTCGTTAAGCACCTCGCAGATACGCTCCATAGATGCACGAGCCATAGTAAGCATTACAAAAATCATGGAGAGCATCATAAGACTCATGAGAATCTGCATTGCATAGGTCATAATACCCATAAGCTCGCCTGTTGTAAGAGTACCCTCAACTACGATAAGCTTTGCACCCATCCAGGAAATTGCAATCATACCACCGTACATGCAGAGCTGCATTAAGGGGCCGTTGAAGGCAAGCAATTTTTCAGCCTTGCAGAAATCGTCAAAAATGGATCTGGATACACCCTTGAACTTTTCTGTTTCATGTTCTTCTCTTACAAATGCCTTTACAACACGCATACCTGCAACGTTTTCCTGTACTACGTTGTTAAGCTTGTCATAACGCTTGAATACACGCTCGAAAATAGGGTGGGCATGTGTCATAATAAGAAAGAGTCCTATGGCTAAAATCGGTATTGCCGCAAGGAATACAAGAGAAATCTCCGCATTTATGGAGAATGCCATAATCAGAGAGAAAATAAGTGTGATTGGTGAACGCACCGCAATTCTCAGAATCATCTGATATGCGTCCTGAACACGTGTAATATCAGATGTGAGACGGGTTACAAGACTGGCTGTGGAGAACTTATCGATATTCTCAAAAGAGTACTCCTGTACCTTATGGAACATATCCTTTCTTAAATTACGGGCAAAGCCTGTGGAAGCAATTGCACCAAACTTACCTCCGCCCATACCTGCTAAAAGGGATATTATGCAGGCAACCATAATAAGCCCTGCCATAATGTAGATGTGGTTGAGGTCACCCTTTCCTCCGTTACCCTCAATGCCGTTGTCAATAAGAGAAGCCATCAGTATGGGAATAAGCACTTCCATAAATACCTCGCCTACCATACAGATAGGTGTAAGTATTGATGCTTTTTTAAATTCTCTTACCCTTGATAAAAGAGTTTTTATCATTTTCTGCTGTCATTCCTTTCTTTATTTATTAAGTTATTGTATATCTTTTCTGTAATATTAAAAAAGCTTTCCAACTCCTCGGCTGTAAGCCCTTCACTGAGCATTACCTCAAAATTATCAATCTCCTCGCGGAAATGTCCATGCATATCCAACGCCTTTTGTGTCAAGCTCAGCTTTTTGAGTCTCGCATCAGAGAGAACAGCTGTACGGGTAATAAGCCCGTTATTTTCCATGGCTTGAAGAACCTTTGTTACGGTTGAACGCCGTATGCCGAAATGATTCTCAATATCACGCTGAAATACATCTGTATCCCTGTGTCCGTAGAGATAACCGATTATCCGCCCGTGATAAGCTGTTGTTCCGTCGCTGTGGCAACAGCCCGAACCGAAATTCCTGTCCATTATGTGATATAAATGCCGTATCACATAGCTTATATGTTTTGGGCCTTCCATTTGTTCGCCTCCTAACTGTTAGAACTCTAACAATTATAGCATTTTCTTACAAAAAAGTCAATGATAGGCTTGTGAAAAACAACAGGAGCGGATAGCTCCGCTCCTGTTATCAATTAACCTGTAATTATTGGTATCACAACACCCAGAACAAAAGATATCGCAGCAAGAACAGTTAAGAAAAGCAGCATTTTTCGGATACTGTCCAGCTTCTCATTTGCTTTATCCTGCTTTTCGCAAAGCTTTGCAAGTAAAACAGGAACAACCTCTTCCTCTGATATTTGTGCTCTCTTCCTGTAAATATACTTGGGAGTATATACCATTTCCGTATCTCTGTCGGCAGGAAGTTCTTCCTCTTCATAATTAAGGTAAAAATCAGCTTCTGAAAGTTTTTCCTGTGCTTCAAGATATTCTTCCTTTGATATTTCTATCCACATTTTTGTATGTTCGGAAAACTTTTCCTTGTCAATAGCCATTGTTCCACTCCTTGTATCCGAATTACTTACTCTTCTCCCCCAATTTCTTCTCGCAATGATTCTTAAGTCTCACAATATTTGCTCTGTGCATGAATACCAGGAAAAATCCTATTACGCCTGCAGGGATAAAGTTAAACCACATATTCGGGTCGCCGTTCATATAAGAGAAAAGAAGTACCGCAAAGGGATAACAGCTTGCAGCTATAATCGAACCTACGGAAACATAACGTGTGATTGCAACGAAAATACCGAAAATGCCTAAAAGAATAAGAGCGGGAATCCAGTTGATTGCAAGCATTGTGGAGAAGGTTACAAGAATACCCTTACCACCCTTGAAGCCGTAGTATATGGGGAAAATATGACCTAATACCGCACATACACCGGCACAGTAATTAATCCACGCATAACCGTCATTGGCATAAGTATCAACGCCCAAGAGCAGCTTGAAGCAGAAATGAACTAAGAGAATAGACAGAACACCCTTTAAAATATCACCGATAAGCACGAACAATGCCGCAAGCTTACCCTGTGTTCTGAGGGTATTTGTAAGACCCGCATTGCCGCTTCCTATTTTGCGGATATCCTCGCCTGTTCTGATTTTGGTAACGATAATTGCGGAATTAACCCCCGAAATAAGATACGGAGCAATTACCATCACAGCAAAACAAAGTATAGTGAGTAAAATATTGTCACCCATTTATATGGTCTCCTTTTTGTTTATTACTCGCCGCGTTCACGCACGATTATGCGTATAGGCGTTGCATCAAGGCTGAATGCCTCTCTTATCTGATTTTCAATATAACGCTGGTATGAATAGTGAAACAGCTCCTTCTTATTGCAGAAAACAACAAATGCCGGAGGCTTTGTTGAAGCCTGTGTCATGTAGTAGAGCTTGAGACGCTTACCCTTATCGGAAGGCGGCTGAACACGTGCTGTTGCATAGCTGAGAAGGTCGTTGAGCATACCGGTTGTGATACGTCTTGAATTCTGTTCAGCAGTGTACTTTACCATTTCAAAAAGCTTGTCTATACGCTGGCCTGTAAGTGCGGAAATAAACACAAAGGGTGCATAGGACATGAATGAGAAATCAACTTCAAGCTTCTTTTTGAATTCATTCATGGTCTTATCGGTTTTCTCGATGGAATCCCATTTATTTACAGCAATAACACAAGCCTTACCCTGTTCGTGAGCATAGCCCGCAACCTTACTGTCCTGTTCGGTATAGCCTTCGTTTGCATCAATCATTATAATGCAGACATCGGCTCTGTCGATTGCCATGTAGGCACGAAGAACGCTGTACTTTTCAATGTTTTCCGTAACCTTGGATTTTCTTCTGATACCCGCTGTATCGATAAATACATACTTTTCGCCGTCACGCTCAATTACCGTATCAATTGCGTCACGTGTGGTTCCCGCAATATCAGAAACGATAACACGCTGTTCACCTGCAATCTTATTGATAAGGGAGGACTTACCCGCATTAGGCTTACCGATAACGGCTACCTTGATAATGCCCTCGTCATATTCTTCCTCATCGTCATCAGGCATATACTCAAATGCCGCATCGAGAAGGTCGCCTGTTCCGTGGCCGTGAACAGAGGATACCGCAATAGGCTCACCGAGACCTAAGTTGTAGAATTCGTATATCTCTGCGGGAGGCTCGCCTATTGTATCGCACTTGTTTACGCAGAGAACAACGGGCTTTCCACTCTTTAAAAGCATATCCGCAACGCTCTGGTCGTTAGCGGTAACACCTGTGGTTATGTCAACAACGAAGATAATTACATTTGCGCTGTCTATGGCAAGCTGAGCCTGTGCTCTCATCTGGGAAAGGATAATATCCTTGCTGTCTGGCTCAATACCGCCTGTATCTACAAGCATGAATTTCTTGTTGAGCCATTCTGCCTGGCCGTAAATACGGTCTCTGGTTACACCGGGAGTGTCCTCAACAATGGAAAGTCTCTGTCCGATAAGCTTATTGAACAAGGTGGATTTTCCGACATTGGGTCGTCCTACAATTGCTATTAATTTATTCATTTTATCAGTCCTTTTCTTTTGTTATACAGTATTTTTTCGTCTGATTCTTATATCCGAGCCTACAAACAGAAGGTCATCCATTGTTTTAAGACGGGAAACTACTCTGTCGCCGTATCTTGCCTTTAACTCATTGAGGTCGTAATTTGTGTTTACAATAGTAGGCTTTGACATATTCATACGGTTATTAATTATGTTATATAAAAAAGCATTGTTGAATTTCGTCTCAACCTCTGCTCCAAGGTCGTCAAGAATAAGCAGGTCTATATTCATTATTGTGCTTGTTGTGGGGTCACCTGCTTTTTTGAATTGCTCCTCCTCGCACTTTCTGAACAAGTCGGGTGTTGAGGTATAAATAACGCTGTAACCCTTTCTGATAACCACGTTTGCGATGCTAAGAGAAAGATGCGTTTTTCCAAGCCCTGTTGCACCTCGCATAAGAACACCGTTGTACGGGAGGTGGAAATCCTCAGCGTATTTCTTGCAGAAATCAAGGTTGCTGCTCATGATTTCTCTTTCGGTACAATTGGCATAAACCTTCTTTATGTTATCATAATAGGAAAGGTCGAAATCTTCAAAGGAGGAAAGCTTCAAAGGGGTATTTGCGTTCATTTCCTCCGCCGCCGCATGTCTTACGATATCCATAAAGCATTCACAACGTCTGCCCTCAAAGCTTCCTGTATCCTTACATTTCTTGCAGTTAACAGGCAGATCAAGGAAGTCCGCAGGATAACCGCTTTTTACAAGGCTTTCCGCAAGTCTTTGCTGTAAAATATCATTGTTCGTTTCAAGTTCACAGAGCTTTCTTTCGTAATCCTTATCCTTATCGAGAATAAGGGCTATAACCCTGGCACTTGTAAGACAAAGCTCGCGGTGGATTTTATAAATTTCGGGGTGTTTTATAGAAATTTCACGTTCGTTTTCTTCGAGTATCCGTTCGTTACGCATTCTGCGGTTGTTCATTTCGGTTGCCGCTGCGGCAAAGAATTTTTTGTCAAAACTCATTCTTTTTTCCTGTACCTTTCAAAAGCGGATTGTTCAAGTTCATTTACATCAAAGCTGGATGAAGTATCATTTGCAGGTTTATCGTTTGTAATCTGCTCGGGAGTAGTGATGCCCTTATCCTTCCAGCTTCTGAGAATAGCGTCCATATAAGGAAAGCTTAGCTTTCCTGCGGAGTTTAAGGTTCTTTCATAAGCCTCATCAATCAGCTCGTCTGAGAAGCCTGCTTCCGCCCATTCAGCAATAGTATCCTTCTGCTTTTTTGAAAATGCACTGTTCATGCGGAATTTGTTGCGAAGTCTCGCTTCAAAAGTATTCCTTACAGTCAGCACTGAAATTCTCTCCTCAGCCTTGGCAATGCTGTCAATACCGCATTCCATCCAGTCAAGAGCAACTGTTTTCATATATGCGGGAGTTGACTTATCTATGGAAAAGCAATATTCCACCAGCATAAGTGCAACTTCAGAGGGAAGTCCGATTTCATCGGTTATCACCATAAGCGTGTTGCGTTCGGAGTGCTTTGTAGGTCTGCCTGCAAGACGCTCATAAGTGCTGCAAAGACAACGGAAGGCGTCATCGTTATTTACGGTTCTTGCGATTTCACGGGGCGGGAACTGAATATCTGATGCGAGCTTTACTCTTGCAGAAGACTTGTTTTCTACGGTGGAAGCAAGTCCGGAAGATATTTCCCTCGGCTTAGGGGTAATTTCACCGCCGATGTTTTCAATAACGCCCACATTCGCCCAGAAAATAAAAGCTTCCTCAACCGTATCTGCCGTAACACCCACTGCGGATGCAATAACCTCGGCAGAAAGTGATTTTTCTGAATTTTTGAGCATATAGAGGAGTACCTTTATATGTTCGCCGTTTGCAATTTTAATATACTCATCTGCTACACATGAAGGCACTGCAAAAACGCTGTTCCATGCGCCAAGCTTCATTCTGTACGCCATAAAGATATTCCTCCTTCTGTCATAATTGCGTAATTATAAACATTATACCATAATAAAACCTTTTTTGCAAGAAAAAAATACAGCCAAAGCAATAAGCCTCAACTGTATTTTAAATATCCGTTGTTGTCTTTGTTTTCTTTTCCTTTTGCCTCTGAATTTTAGTACTTTTCGGTACTACAATAGGATTATAACCCGTTTTTGTGTTAAAGTCAATAGTACCAAAAGGTCCTAAAAACAAATTTGTATACATTAACAAATTAATGGAGGTGAGTTTGTGTATTTTCAGAGATTAAAGGATTTACGTGAAGATATGGACATGAATCAGACTCAGGTTGCAGAGCTTCTTTTTACAAGCCAGACTGTGTATTCAAGGTATGAGCGGGGCTTTCAGACTATCCCTGTGGAGCACCTTCTGATTCTCGCGGATTTTTACAATGTTTCTACCGACTATATCCTGGGCAGAACAAACAATAAGAAAATAAACAGATAAACGACGGATTTCGCTGGAAATCCGTCGTTATTTTTACAATATACCTGTTCTTTCAGCAGATATTACTCCGCTTATCTTATGAATACGCTGAATAAGTGCGTTAAGCTGTTCAACGCTGGCTACCTCAACGGTAACTATAATATTACCATTGCCGTTTTTAAGAGGATGCGCCATAATATTGCTTATAGCAAAACGGCTGGAAGCTATGGTTGTTGTAATTTCAGCAAGTGTATCCATATTTTCGGAAATAATATCAATGGTAGCATTGTAATATTCCGATTCGCCTGCCGCTGCCCAGTTTACGTTTATCCAGCGTTCCTTATCCTGAGGACTTGCATTGATTACATTGGTACAGTCCTGCTTGTGTACGGAAACGCCATAACCTCTTGTGATAAAACCGATAATCTTATCGCCGGGGAGAGGATTACAGCACTTTGCAAACTTTATGAGACAGTTATCAATGCCCTCGACAATAACGCCGCCCCGCTGTTTTCTCTCGATATTGCGGTTCATAGCCTCATTACCGTCAACGGACTGAGGCTGCTGAGATGCCATACGGTTAGCATACATATCCTTGATACGCTGCATTATCTTGGAAAGCTTGACGCCGCCGTAACCGATAGCCGCATAGAAATCATCCACATTGGCGAATTTCTGCGCCGCTGCAATTTCCTTTAAAAACTCGGGAGTAGCATTTATATTATTTCTGTGAAGCTCTACTTCAAGGGCATTTGTACCCTCGACAATATTTTCTTCACGACATTCCTTCTTGAACCATGCGCGGATTTTACCGCGGGCTTCACTGGTCTTGGCAATTTCCAGCCAGTTTCTGTTGGGTCCATAGGTCTGGGACTGAGTTGTAATAACCTCAACTATATCGCCTGTTTTCAGCTCATAGTCAAAGCGTATCATTCGCCCGCTTACCTTTGCACCGGTCATACGATGGCCTACCTGAGTGTGAATCGCGTAGGCGAAGTCGATAATTGTAGCGCCTAAGGGGAGAACTATAACATCTCCCTTGGGGGTAAACACATATACTTCATCGGGTGCCAGGTCAACCTTTATAGCGTCGGCAATCTGCTCAACGTCGTCACCCTCCTGCTGCTGATCAAGTATCTGTCTTATCCAGTCAAAGCGCTGTTCGCCTGCAACCTTTCCTGTAAGACCAGCCTTATATTTCCAATGGGCAGCAACACCGTACTGCGCAGTATTGTGCATTTCAACCGTTCTTATCTGCACTTCAAAGCGAATACCCTCTCTGCCGATTACGGTAGTATGAAGGGATTGATACCGGTTAGGCTTGGGAGTTGCGATATAGTCTTTGAAGCGGTAAGGAATAGGCTTGAACATGTCGTGGATAATACCGAGAACATTGTAGCACTCAATAACCGACTGAACAATTACTCTTACGGCATATACATCGAATATTTCATCAAAGCTTTTACCCTTGATATATACCTTCTTGTATATACTGTATACACTCTTTACTCGTCCTTCGATAACGGGCGGAGGCTCGATATCGCTGATTCTCTCACGGATTCTGCCTGTAATAGTATCTATGAATGTATTACGCTGTTCCTTGTGGGTATCCAGCATATCCTCAATAGCCTTTGTGCCGTAGGGGTCAAGGATTCTTATGGAGATATCCTCCATTTCCTCCTTAACAGCACTCATACCGAGTCGGTGAGCAATAGGCGCATAGAAATTCATTGTTTCAAGTGCCTTCTTGCGCTGTTTCTCAGGCGGGCGGTACATAATAGTACGCATGTTGTGGAGACGGTCCGCAAGCTTTATGATAATAACACGTATATCCTTCGACATAGCCATAAGGATTTTACGGATATTTTCAGCCTGCTGCTCTTCCTTTGTGTTAAGGGGAACCTGGCCGATTTTTGTAACACCGTCAACAAGATTTGCAACATCCTCGCCGAACTTCTTTCTGATAGAATCCAGGGTTGTATCGGTATCCTCCACTACATCGTGAAGAAGCGCCGCCACCAGTGTATCGGTATCCATGCAGAATTCAAGCAGGATGCAGGCTACTGCCACGGGGTGAGTGATATAAGGCTCGCCTGAGCTTCTCTTTACGTCGGAATGGGCTTCCTCGGCAATCTCATATGCGGCAATTATCTTGGAAACATCGTACTGTTTATCGCTTTGCTTTATTTTATCAAGTAAAACATCTAATGTATAGAGCACTCTCAGCGCTCCTTTCAGTTATATAAATTTAACACCTTTTGCACATATTCCTTAAAATCCTCGCGGACATTATCAGGTGCAAGTATCTGCATTTTATCGCCGAACTGACACACCCAGCCATAGAAAATAGGACTTGCGGTAATGAGCTGGTTGATTACAAAATAATCCTCATCATTATCGTCATTATAAATGGTAATACTCTTTCCGAAGCGGTCAAAAATAACGCCGGAAAGCTTATTATGTACTTTCAGAGTCACTCTGATATCTTCGCCCGAGAACATACCAAACTGCTTTTTGGTGTACTCATTCAGATTGAAGTTTTTAGGCGGTGCAACTCTTTTCTCATCAAGTATTTCCACCTTTTCAATCTTATCGGCTCTGAAATTCGAGACCTCCATGTATTTTTCATAATAGCCTACCAGATAATAGTTCTCCTCACGCCAGCAAAGAGCATAAGGCGAAACCTCTGAATATGCGCCTTTATTGTGATATTTTTTATCTTTCTTTTTATCGAAATCAAAGTACTTGAAGCGTATCTTCTTATTTTCGCGGATTGCACGCTGGATGCTGTCAATAGTGTAATAAATGTGCTCGTTGGCGTTTTTCACACGGTCGGCAACAATAACATTTCTTTTAAGCTCACCGGCATCATATCTGTTTGTAAGTGAAGAAAGCTTTGAAATAAGCTCCTCTGATTTCTTCTGGGTAATGAACTTCGAACAAGCTACCGCATCAGCAAGAAGTTTAAGCTCCTGTCTTTCAAAATCACCGCCTGTGTAATAATATGCGGTGTTTCTTGATGCGCCTGTCTTTTCGATTTCCATCCCGCACTGGCAAAGCACCTCTATATCGTCATAAAGGCTTTTTCTCTCCGCCTCAATGCCGTTATTTTCAAGGATTTCAATAAGCCTTGAAATAGTCAAGGGATGTTCTTCATTGGTTTCTGTACGGAAAATTTCCGCAAGCTTTAAAAGTTTTAACTTCTGGTAAGGTTTTTTAGGCATCAGTCTTCTTCTCCATCGTCAACGTTGAAATCTTCTGTTGTTGCTACCGCTTTCAGAAGCTTTTCAGCCATGGAAGAAATAAGATTCTTGTACTGTACCTTGTCTGCCCAGCCCTTAGGGAAGCCCTGGATTCCGTAGTAGGCACCCATCATTGCCGCAGTCATAGACGCACAGGTATCGCTTGCACCGTCATGGTTTGCAGCCAGCTGGATTGCATATCTGGGGCTTTCGTAATGAAGGACAGCGCAGTAAACGGCAATTGCAAGAGCCTCATAAGCCTCAAAGCCGTAACCCATCTTCTTTACAGCGTCACGGGGTTCAACACTTTCATTATTTACAAGTTCGAGAGCATAGCCCAGTGTCTTTTTAAGTATCTCGCCGTCTGCCACTCCGCCTAAGAGTTCAATTACTGAACGCACTGCGTCTTCGATTTCCGCACCACTTACAATTTCAGCAATAATTGCGGAATAACAACCTGCTGCAATATATCCTACGGGACTTCCGTGAGTGATTGCTGCTGCACGGCAACCCATATCAAATGCTTTTTTTGTATCATTGTAGAAATAGAGACCTATGGGGGCAACGCGCTTTACACCGCCGTTGTCCTTGTTGTCGTTAAGACGGTTTTCGGGAGTGCCGTAAGCCATATTTCTAATTTTAAGAAGCGCATCTATATTCTTTGTATCAGCTGTACGCTTCTTGTAAAGGCCCTTTGCTTTGAGAAGTCTCAGCTTATAGGGATTCTGACTGGGGTCAAAAAGCCACGCATACTCCTTGCCGGCAACTGTCTTTGTCTGTGTATAAAGCCATACCTGATATGCAAGGAAAATATAATCCTCATAATTTACTCTGCCGTCATCTGCACCTGCACTGTGTGCCCAGAGAAGACCGTCGGCTGTAAAAAGGGAGAGCTGGGTATCATCTGTGAAAAGAGCTGTGCCTGTACGCTTACTTACCGCAAGGTCGAGACAGCCGAGCTTTTCAAATCTTTCGCAGATAGAATCATAGTCCATAAGCTCAATAGGATAACCAAAGGCGTCACCTAATGCAAGACCTACCATTACTCCCTGAAATTTGTCGTCAAGATAAACCTCACTCATTTTTGTTCTTCCTTTCTGTCTTGTGTTTCCTTATATTTTTTCGGCTGTATATTGTTTTTGAAATAACTGCACTGTCGGGGTACATATACAGCTTTTCCAGATAGTCATAGTAAATGCCCGGAGACGCAATACCGTTGATAAAAACGATATCCGCTCCCGCTTTGCCTAAGATTGTGTCTGTAAGCAATACACAGTTGGTACTGAGTACAGAATAAGTCTTGAATTTACCCTTCTTGAATTTATAGAACTTCGCCTTTGTACCAAACCACAGCTTGCTGCAATAATCGTGATATTCAGAAAGCTTTGCTGTTCTGGGATTCTCCTCGCAGGCAACTTCAAAGGGCGCCTTCCATGGTACTGTAAGAGCTTTCAGCTTTGCTATCTCCTGCTTTACAGCGGCTAACTGTTCAGGAGTAAGTCTCAATCCGTAGCTGAACACCATTTTCCTGTCATGTGTCACGGAAAATTCAAGATAACGTTCCTTTTCGGCGGTAAAGAGGATGCCGTCGCCGAACATGGCAAAAAGCTTGTGTGAGCTCCAATCGTGATTTCCGTAGGAAATCACCTCGCCATCGATACATACGTCAAGATGTCCGATTTTTCCCGAGCCGTTATTTGAAACATGTACCATAACCTCAATATCCGGGTCACCGCCTGTCTTCTCAGGCACAACAGGTGCCGGCAGCTCGTCATTCACGGAAATATATTCATTGATATACCGCAGAGTATTAAGGGGCATAAAAGTTGATATAAACACCGGTGCTGAAATTCTTATTCTGCGTTTCAGACTGTTTTTCGCCTTCTGGGGCACCATTCGTCCTGCAAAATCGGACAGAGTTGATGCGCCGTACATAATGAAATAAATACCTGTTGCTAGTAAAAATGCACTTGCGCTCCTGTTTGACGCAATCAAAATAATACCAAAGGTCAAAAAGAATGCAAAGGCTATAAGAAGAGTCCAGCCTCCCGGCTGTCTGTTTATTTTCATTACAACAAAGTCCGCAAGCTTTGATGCGCCGTTAAGCAATATATAAAGCGCAAATACAAGGGTAGCTATACGGAATGTTGCGTTGGGGTTAGCAAGAGATATAACGCCAAGAACAATACTCAGAACGCCCATAAAGAGAAAGCTTTTGTGACGTTTTTTGCTGACATGTCCCTGTTTCGTTATAAAGTTGATAATATTCATAAAGCCGTGAAGAGTAAGCACTGCTCCGCCGATAATTGACAACGGAATAAGTAACCTTTCACGCTGGACTATGAAGATTATTCCGACGGCAACCTGTATCAGTCCGTAAACTAAAAGCGCCGCCTTATAGAGATAGATTTTATACATTTATTTGTGGTACTTTCTGTTGTGGATAATAGTAAATGCGCGGTAAATCTGTTCAGCGAGCATTACTCTTGCCAGCTGATGAGGGAATGTCATTTCCGACATACTCATGCGAATCGAAGCAAGTTTTTTTACCTTGTCAGAGAGCCCGTGGGAGCTTCCGATAATGAATACGATATTGCTTTTTCCGTTGATGCCTGCTTCATTTATCTTCCGGGCAAAGCCTTCACTTGAAAGCTGTTTGCCCTCGATACACATAGCAATAACCATGCTGTTCTTGGAAATTTTTGCAATTATCTTATCCGCTTCTGTATCAAGTGCCGCGGATATTTCAGCCTCCGTAGGATTATCTGAAATCCATTCAGGTTCAAGCTCGGTAATACTGAATTTGGCAAAGGCTGAAATGCGTTTTTCGTATTCCTTTACAGCATCGGTGAGATATTTTTCTTTTAATTTTCCTAATGCGATTATCTGAACATTCATAGAATTACCACTTGCGACTTACGTTGTTTCTGCGTTTCTGTCTTGCTTCAAGCTTTGCAATTCTGCTCTTCTGGATACCATTGAGGATTACATCCGCAATAATCAGAACAGCAAGCGAGCCGATACACAGCTTGAACCAGTCCTTTTCAAAAATGCTGTTTATCATACGCATAGTATATTCAAACTGCGAAAGTGAAATACTCTGAGAAGCAATAAGATTACGTGTTGCAATAACCTCACCGTCAAGTTTAAGCTCTAAGGTACCCATTACCTGTCCCTTTTCAATAGGAGCTACAACCTTGTTATTATCATTCTTTTCTGCGGTGATGATTATATTCTGGTCAATAATGTTGGTATCAAGATTAGTGGGTAGTAAGGTAGAAAAAGCCGCAGATGGTTTTAAAACAACTGTGTCTGCATTTTCACCCATATCCACTTTAAGCTGCGTAATGGCGGTATGCTCGTTAAGGACTTCCATAATGTCGAATGTGCGAAAGGCCCATTTATACATGGCAATATGGTCAGTAAAGTGAGCATTTGTCTTGCTACCGTCGGGGTTATAATAAGGCGCACCTGTGGTTACAAGGATATAGTTGAAGCCGTTCTGTGTAGCGGTGGATGCCATATTCATAATACCGGGGTGCTCGTTTCCTGCATCGTCCCAGTATACGTCAATAGAGCCTGTCTTTATGTTGCTTGCGTACTCGTAATAATAAGGATTGTCATCAATATTCTTTATCATGGAGTTTACGTTGTAGATTGTATAAGAATCAGGGTTATATGCGTTTGCAGGAAGAACATATTCCAGCGTGTTAGAGATTTCGATAAGTTCAGGATGCTTTTCATATGCATAACGGCACATAAGGTAAAGGTCATAGGGAGTAGAATAGTTATCCTTGTGCCATAAACCGTGAGTGTTGCTGAAATGGGTGTTTGTCATGCCCAGTTCCTGAGCCTTCTTATTCATCATGTCAATGAATGTAGGAAGGTCACCTGCAATATTGCAGGCTAAAACGTTACCCGCCTCACAGCCTGATTTTACAAGAAGTCCGTGAAGAGTGTCCTTTACGGTAAGACCCGACTGACCAACTGCAATACCGCAGGTGCCTGCGCCCTCGTAGTTGGGATCGCCCTCCCAGAATTCGTTGGTGGCATCGTATGTTACAGCAACCTCTCTGTTAAGGTCAGAACAGTTTTCAAGGGTAACAATTGCGGTCATTACCTTTGTGATTGACGCAGGATAGCATTTTTCATGCTCGTTCTTTGCGGCAATTACGGTTCCTAAATCCAGATTAACCATATAATAGCCGGTGCTGTCTATTTCCACATCGGGAGTAAAGGCAGCCTCGGCACGAATATCGGCAATATCAGTAAAAAATACAGCAAATGTGAAAAGAAAAGCTGAAAGAACAGCGGTAATTTTTATATTTCGCATATAGACAAATCCACCTTTTTTGTATATAATATATGTTAAAGCATAGTTGCAATTATCGCAATTATAACAATACTATTATATTATATCATACTTTTTCCGAAAAAAAAAGACTTTTTTTGCAGTATTTTAAATTTTCAGAAAAAACTTTTGAAATAACGGAGAATTATTCTTAATGATACTTATAACAGGCGATATACACGGTGATTTCTCGCGTTTCAAGGATAAAAGGTTGAAAAAACTCCGCAAAAGCGACGCACTTATTGTATGCGGGGATTTCGGTTTTATCTGGAACGGAAGCCGTAAGGAAAAGCGCATTCTTAAAAAGCTCGGCAGAAGGAAATACAACATCCTTTTTGTTGAAGGCTCACACGAAAATTTTGAGGAACTCGAAAAATACGAAACTGAACACTGGTGCGGCGGCATGACCCGTAAAATAAGCGGAAATCTCCGACAACTGATGCGGGGTAATGTCTTTGAAATTGCCGGAAAGACGGTGTTTGCCTTTGGCGGCGGCAAATCGGATGATACAAACGATGAGCTTAAAATGAAATACGAGGTTCCCTCTCAGAATGAGCTTTCCGAGGCAAACAAAAGACTTTCCGAGCACGAAAACAAAGTGGATTTCGTGGTAAGCTACGAGCCTCCTGTAACGGTTGGCGAATTTCTCACAGGGAGTGAAGAGCTTGCTGATACCATAGGTGCTTATCTGGAAGAGAAGAAAAACACCCTCGGGTTTACACACTGGTTTTTCGGGAAATTCCATGTAACAAAGCGTATTCCTACTCGTTTTACGGCAGTTTTTGATACTGTTATAGATGCGGAAGCGTTAAAATAAATATGAAAGGACAATGAAGAAAATGGCAGAATTCAAGTATGAAATCGTAAAGGAGCTGGGCGTAATCTCCGAAGGTGCAAAGGGCTGGACAAGAGAGCTCAACTTAGTAAGCTGGAACGACAAGGCACCCAAGTATGATATTCGTGACTGGGCACCCGACCACGAAAAGATGGGTAAGGGCGTTTCTCTCACAGAAGAGGAAATGCAGGCTCTTATCGAGCTTTTCAATGCACGTGACGAAGAGGATTCCTTCGAATAAAAAGCAAACCCCCGCATTACTGCGGGGGTTTTTTATTAAATTTTCAAGCGATATGTTATTTTAATCCAGCCAGTATACTTGACTTTGATAAGTCCGCCTTGGGAGCATTCGGTATAAGCTCCGCTCTGTCACAGGTAATATCTGTACGGATAAGTCCTGCTTCCTCGAATACATCCAGAGAAATACGGAATTTACAGTAATTCATCCCATCCTTAGAAACAAGCATTGCCGCTTTGGACATGCATTCTGTCTTTCTGAGAACATCATAGCATTTTTTCAGTTCTTCCATTGTGGGAGCCATACGGCATAAAAGACGTCTGTCCACTCTTCCGCAACGGTAATTCTCATAAGCTGTCTTTGCTGCAAGAAATTTATCCTGATTGAATTCAGAATATCGTATATCCTTTACGCGAACACTTATGGAGATTCTCTCATTGTATTCGTTAAGCTCAGCAGACGCAATAATATCCACGCCGTCACCTGTTTCATAAGGAAATGCTTCAAATGTGGAACCGAAATGAACTGCGCGTAATTCCTTACCGCCGAACATAAAGCTGAAAGATACGTATTTGCCGTCTTTAAGACTCTTTTTGGATTTTATGGCACAATTTCTGAACAGGAACAAGGGAGAAGGATTTTCTTCACCGAAGGGTTCAAGCTTATCAAGAAGCTCAATGTTCTCCTGCGTGAGCTCACCTGCTGTAATCTCCATATCCGCCGTAAGCACTTCAAAAGCCGGTTCCTTTGGCGAGCAATAATCGTATACCGCCTTTTTGAACTCGTCAATACGTGCGGTTTCAAGGGTAAGACCTGCCGCCTTGGTGTGACCACCGAAACGGGTAAGAAGCTCCTTACAGCTGTCAAGCATCTCATAAAGAGAAAGCCCGTCAAAGCTTCGTGCACTTCCTCTTGCGGTATCACCTTCTATGGTAATTACAATATTAGGCTTGCCGTATTTGTGAAGAAGTCTTGCGCTGGCAATACCGATAATACCATGGCTCCACCCTTCGCCGCATACAATAAGTATTCTTTGGTTCAGAAGGTCGGGATTGTTCTTTATCTGCTCCTCTGCGGCACTGATAATGTCATCCTCGATCTGCTTACGCATATTATTCATTGATGTAAGCTCTTCCGCCTTACCTTTGGCAACAGCAGGGCTTTCTGCAAGAAGAAGCTCCATTGCCGCTTTGGGATGAGCGTATCTTCCCGCCGCATTGATTCGGGGACAAAGCATAAACGCAAGCTCAGTAGAGGTAACCTCCTCGTCATCGTCGATTCCGCATTGTCTGGCAAGAGCACGTAAGCCTGCGTTTTCCGTATAGCCGATAGCGTCAAGTCCCTGTCTTACTATAAGACGGTTTTCTTCAACAAGCGGAACAATATCCGCCACTGTTCCGATTGCAGCAAAGGAAGAATACTCTTCCATTGCCATAGCACTGTCTCCGCCTTCCATTGCTGCGATAAGTTTCAGTACTACACCACAGCCTGCAATCTTGCTGAAAGGAGACATATCATCTCTTCTGTGAGGATTTACAATTGCAGCAGCCTCGGGGAGTTCCTCAGGTACCTGGTGGTGATCGGTAATTACAAGAGTCATGCCCAGTTCTTCAATATGCTGTGCCTCAGCGACAGCAGAAATGCCGTTATCTACGGTAATAATAAGCTTTGTGCCCTTCCGGTGAAGAAGATCAATTGCTTCGTTATTAAGGCCGTAACCTTCATCTCGGGAAGGAATGTACCAGTCAACCTCAGCACCCTGTGCTTCAAGGTAATTGAAAAGCATATATGTAGAGGTGATTCCGTCACAGTCATAGTCGCCGTAAATTGTGATTTTTTCTCCGCTTTCAATAAAGCTGTTTATGGTATCAACCGCTTTCTGCATATCTGCAAGCAGAAACGGGTCGGATAATTCCTCGCTGTTAAAAAAGATTTCGGCATCAGAGCGGGAAAGTATTCCCCTGCCTGCCAGAATCCTGCATATAAAAGGTGATAAACCTGTTTCCTGTATAAGAGAATCTATTATTTCCTTTGGGGCGGTTTTAACCTGCCATTTTTTCATACACAAACCATATCCTTAAAATAATATTGCATTTTATTATACCATTTTTTCACGGGAATTACAATAGCGGTTTTCCATAAAGTGCGTTCTATATGCAATTTGTATATACCGCAACTTACATTTTGTGTATAATCAATAAAAATTAATTATTTTAATCTTACCTATTGCATTTTTCAGCAAAAGGCGTTACAATAAAGTTACAGTTTTAAGCTTTTTATTCTCAAGGAGGTTCTTATGACTTTTACACACGGTGCTCAGACAATCGATACATATCCCGGAAAAAGAGTTATAAAATCAAGTGCGGTAGGTTCTACCAACGCCGAAGAGGTAAAGTGGCTCACCGATAAGCTGGTTTCACTTTCTTCTGCGTGGAAGACTCAGGGCTGGGCATATATCGTTGATATTAGCAAGATGTCGCCTGTTACTCCCGATGTAAGCGAAGAGCTTGTTGAATTGCATAAGAAGCTCTCTGCGGCAGGCTGTAAGGCTATGGCTTTTGTAAACTTTGCTGCGTTTATTACAGCCGCACAGGCAAAGGAGCATCAGAAGAAATCAAACACAGCCATTCAGGAAGGCACCTTCAAGACAGAAGATGATGCTATGAAATGGATTGACACAATTATTAAATAAATATACTCTCCATAAAAACAACAAGTTCTGCTTTTATAAAGGCAGAACTTGTTGTTTTTTTATGAGCAATCGAAAACGGCGGAATCCAACTAAGTGTGGATTCCGCCCTTGTTATTGAAAATTACATTTCGATAATAACTTCATTTACGTCCTTTAAGATTTCGTCAAGAATAAGCTTGCCTTCAATCTTTTCGCCATTTACAGTTACAGACTTAACGCCGTGTTCAGAGCCATTGGGGTTCTTTACAGTAACGTTGAGCTTCTTGCCTCTGAATGTCTTTTCCATTGTGTATTCCTTCCACTCAGAAGGGATAGAAGGATCAATAACAAGACCCTTTGTTTCAGGGTTAAGACCGAGGATACCTTCGGTTGTACCAACCATAACAGTAGAAGCTGTACCTGTGAGCCAATGAACATGCGCACGACCTGCGAAGGGACTATCCTTACCTTCAACGAACTGGCCGAATACATAGGGTTCGAGAACTCTGAGCTGAGCGTTGTCGTTGTAAGTAGCGGGAGAAGCTTCCTTCCAGTACTTGTATGCTCTGTTACCGTGACCAAGCTTGGATTCTGCAAGAATCAACCAACCCTGAGGCTGAGAGAAGATACCTGCATTTTCCTTTGTGCAAGCGTTGAAGCACTGCATAAGAGCACCGTCAAAGCCATGATTCTTGTAAGGGGGATACATAACCATTGCGCCATAGGGAGTGTTGAGCTCTCTTTCTACGCTGTCCATAGACTTTTCAGCCTGTTCCTTGGAAGCGAAGCCGGAGATAACTGCCCAGGACTGAGGATTGAGCCACATGTTTGCTTCGGGGTCTGTTCTCTGACCGATAACAGTACCATCTTCCTTGTAGCCGCGGATCCATCTGTCTTCATTCCAGCAAGCAGCGAGGATTGTATCGAGCTTAGCCTTGATTTCGTCAAGGTACTTGATGTATTCTGTATCGTTCTTCTCTTCTGCATATGTGCGGAGAATCTTAACAGCGTATACGAGCTGGAATGCAACGAAGGTGGATTCACCCTTCTTACCAAGACGTAAGCAGTCGTTCCAGTCAGCATGTAAGCCGGCAGGCATACCGTGGTTGCCCAGGTGGTTCATAGAGAAGTCGATAGCTCTCTTTAAGTGGTCGTATACAGTACCCTTTTCGCCGTCGTTAGCGTAGAGAATTTCTTCGTCTAAGAATGCACTGTCGCCGCTTTCAGAGATGTACTTGTAAATTGTGGGGAACAGCCAGAGAGCGTCGTCTGCACGATAGCTGGGGTGGCCTGTTTCCTTTGCATATGCTGTATTTTCGTCGTTTTCGTCAGGATGGTTTTCCTTACCTGCCTGGTGAGTGTACTTAACAAGAGGTAAGCCTGCGCCATTTGTTACCTGAGCGGAAAGCATGAATACGATCTGCTTCTTTGCCATTTCAGGAGCAAGGTGGATAATACCCTGGATATCCTGAACTGTGTCACGGTAACCGAAACCGTTTCTGAGACCGCAATACTGGAAGGATGCAGCTCTGGACCAGATAAATGTAATGAAACAGTTGTAAGCATTCCATACGTTTACCATGTTGTTGAAATCTTCGTCGGGTGTATGTACCTGGAGATTTCCGAGTTTAGAGTGCCAGAATTCTTTAAGCTCTGCAAGTTCCTTATCAATTGTACCGGCAACATTGTACTTGTCAACAAGAGCAGTAATTTCTGCTTCTGTTCTGGGACCACCGATAATGTAGGTGAATTCCTTTGTTTCGCCGGGAGCAAGTGTGATGTCGGACTGTAAAGCACCGCAGGAGTTTGTGTTATAGTTAAGGTCACCCTTTAAGCCTTCTTCGATACCCTTGGGGTTAGCATAGCCTCTGTATGAGCCTACGAAGGAGTCTCTGTCGCCGCAGTATGCGTCAACCTTAGCTCCTGCAAGTGCAAGGAAACGGCCGCTGTTGGGGTTATATACCTCATTCTGCATCTGGTGGATGTAGCTGCCCTTGAAATATGTATGGGTGATGAAGAGTGTGTATTGAAGGTTAACCTGATCCTGTTCGTAATTAGGATCGTTTACAAACTCGCAGTAGCCTGTAACAGCAAGCTTACGGGGCTTATCGGATGTGTTTGTAATCTTTGCATTCCATACTTCGTAAGTAGCATCCTTGGGAACATAGTAAAGTGTTTCGGACTTGATGCCTGTGTATTCGGAAGTAATTACTGTGTATGCTGTACCGTGACGGCATTCACTCTTGAAGCTGTCGAGAGGCTTGCATACAGGGGACCAGGAAGCAGACCAGAAATCGCCTGTTTCAGCGTCCTTGATGTAGATGTAACGGCCGGGCTGATCCATTGCAACAGAGTTGAAACGGTAACGGATAACACGTCCGTTTGCGCCGGACTTTACGAAGCTGTAACCACCCGCATTGTTGGAAATGATTGCACCATATTCAGGTGAGCCTAAGTAGTTAGCCCACGCAGAAGGTGTATCGGGACGGGTGATGACATATTCCTTGTTTTTTTCGTCAAAATAACCGTAGTTCATGGGAATAATCCTCCTGTGAAAATAATTGTTTTAGGGATAATGAACTATCACATAACACCATTATACCAGTAAATCGTTTTCAAAACAAGGGCGGTAATTTAGACAAACTTTTATTCATCTTTTTGTTGCTGTTGCACAAATCAAAAAATATTGCGAAGTTCTATATTTTCTTTTTCACGGCACAGCTCCATAAGTCCCAGCACCGTCTCGCATTCTACCATTACCTCAGGGTTTTCATCACGGGCAAAAGCCTCGATTCTTGATACCGCAAGGGTGATTTCAACCATATAATCCTTATCGATAATAAACATATAGTTTTCGCAGTCGCCTTCCCACTCTTCCGAAAGACTACGGGACAACCGTCTTGTAAGCTCCATATCCCCTTTTTCAAAGCTGAGGGATATGTCATTTACTGTCTTTTCAGCCTCATTCAGAGTGTTGTCGGTACAGATATAGCTTGCGATTCCCACAATAATCAGCACAACCATAATAAACGCACATATGATTATTCGTTTCATACACTTTTCCCCTCTTTAAGAATCAACGTGTAGCTCCCGTCACCGCAGGCGGTAAGCAGGAATACCGATTTAAGCTCGGTATTGCGTCTTTTTAACACATCTGAAAGCCACTGCTTTCCGAGTCCGGCCTGTATAAGCCCTTCTTCTATAAGAAGTCCGTCTTTTACAATCACTCCCGGCGGGTCCGCCTTTCCCTCGTCTTTTCTGAAAAAGTTTATCTTACCCGTAGTTTCCACAATTGCATATCTCACATGGGTGATATCAAAAATATCCGAATCGCGCATAGCTTCAAGCACATCATCGATTGTGTATCTCAGATTCCGCATTTCCTTCTGGTCTATCTTTCCGTCTGTGATTATAACCCTGGGGCTTCCTGTAACAAGCTTACGGAAACGCACGCTTTTCATCATAATTCCCGACATGAGAACATCAATACAAACTATCATAAGTATGGGTACTATACCAAGAATCATGGGCATTGACGGGTCTTCAAGAGAAAGGGTTGCTATATTGGAAATGAGAATTGTGGTTACTAGCTCGCTGGGTTGAAGTTCTCCCAGCTGTTTCTTTCCCATAAGCCTGAGTGCCGCTATAACGAGTATAAAAAGAATGACAGAGCGTATGATAATTGTAAGCATTTTTTCTCCTTAACAAATTACTGTTACAACTATTTTTCCGTAAAAGTATTAATTTATGCAAAAAGGAAATACTACTCCCGAAAGGATTGATGAAATGGAAAAAAATCTCGAACATAACATTGTAAATATACGCACCCTTATGAAAAATACCGCAGACTTAACCATAAAATACGGCAAGGTGGGAAAGGTGCCTGTGTGCATACTCTTTTGTGAAGGACAGATCAACATAAACCAGATGGCAAATCTTGTGTTCCGCCCTCTGAACAATATAGGAAACGAAGAAAAACTTTCCTCGCAACAGGTTATGGATAAGGTTCAGAACGAGCTTCTCCTTGCAGGTGAACAAAAGCAGATTAATGACTATGACTCCCTGATGATGTTTATTATGAGCGGCTTTACTGTTATTCTCGCAGATGGAATTGACTACGGCTTCGCCATTGGTATGCATGGCTTTGAAAGACGATCGGTGCAGGAGCCTTCAACCAGCATAAATCTCAGAGGTTCAAGAGAAGGCTTTGTTGAAGCCATAAGGATAAATATGTCAATGGTAAGACGGCGTATTAAATCCTCACGCCTGATAATGAAAATCAGCAAGGTGGGGAAGGTTTCTGCCACCGATATCTGCCTTTGTTATATTGACGGAAAAGCCGACAAAAAGCTGGTGGAGGATATTGAAAACAGGCTTTCGGATATACCTCTTGATATGGTTCTTGAAGGGGGATATATACAGCCGTTTTTAGAAGAAAAAGGCAATTACCTTTTCTCCGAAGCAGGCACCACCGAACGCCCCGACACCTTTGCGGCAAAGCTCTGGGAAGGAAAGGTAGGCATCATTGTTGACGGCACGCCCTTCTGCCTTGTTCTGCCGAGACTGTTTACCGAAAATTTCCAGACTCTTGACGACTATACTCAAAAGCCCATATATACTTCTCTTATGCGTATTCTGAGGTATGTTGCGTATCTCACCGCTGTGCTTCTGCCCGGGTTTTATGTGGCAATAGCCAACTTCCATCCTGAGCTTATACCTGATTCGTTGCTGTTGAATTTAGCCGCATCAATACAGATAACCCCATATAATCTTATGGCGGAATGTCTTATTGTCCACATATTCTACGAAATACTGAGAGAAGCGGGCCTGAGAATGCCGACAGATTTAGGTCATGCCGTTAGTATTGTAGGCGGTATTGTAATAGGCGATATACTGGTTTCCGCAGGACTTGTGGGTGCGCCTGTAATACTGATAGTTGCCGTATCGTCAATTACAAGCTTTATTGTCCCCGACTTATACAACAGCATTATGCTAATGCGGTTTTCCTTCATTCTTGCAGGGGGAATATGGGGACTTTTCGGAATTACAATTACAGGGCTTCTCTACCTGTATAAAATCTGCTCCATGGATTCCTATAAAATACCCTTTACCGCCCCTGTGTCGCCCTTCTCTTTCAAAGCAATGCGTGACACGTTCATACGGACAGGCTGGCGGAGTATGGCGAAGAGAAATCCTGTATTCAGTGACCTGAACGGAGTGGAAGAAAGGAACATCAATGAATAGAATAGGCTGGGGACAACTGGGAATAGTACTGGCATTATCAAGAATTTTTGCCGAGGCAGCAAATTTTCCCTCTGATGATATAAATTACGGTATGCAAAGATTTACCGTTATTATCCTTTCGTATATATTGCTTATAGCTGCGCTGTCGCCTGTCTTACTACTCACTAAACAGAGCGATAATGAGCTCTGCCTTTACAGGAGCAAGGCAGCTGTCGTAATAACCGTGGTATATCTTGTAATGGCATCAGTTTCCACTACCACAAGACTTCAATTCTACACTTCAAGCACAATTTTTGATGCTGCACCGCCCTGGCTTCTGATTATATTTGTGTCAGCAGTATGCCTTTACGGGCTTTTCAAAGGCACATCCGCCGTTGCCCGCGCAGGAGTAATTGTATCGGCATTTTTTATTCTGCTTCTTGGTGCGGTAATTATCGGCATCTCTGATGATATCCGCCCTGAATATCTTTACCCCGCCCTTGTGGACAGACCCTCCTCTCTTTTAAACGATGTTATAACTGAATTTTCAAAAAATGGCGAGCTTGTAATATTCGCCTCGTTATGCTCCGATGTAAGACGGGATGCACGCAAAAGCCTTTTCGTCTATGTTCCCGTGGCACTTTGTGCTCAGCTTCTCATGACGTTCCTTTACAACACAGTTCTGGGTGAATACCTCAATGTCACAAGCTTTCCCTTCTATATGCTTTCGGCTCTGTCTGATATCTCCCTTTTACAACGTCTTGACGGTATTGATGTAGTTGTGTGGGTAATGTCCGCAGTAATCAAAATCTCTCTGCTTGTGCTGGCGGTTGACAGGGTATGTATGAATGCCTTTAAGAGCCTTCTTACCGCACGGATTATATCAGTGCTTTCCCTTGTGATATCCGCAAGTCTCAGCATTTATTACAGTATAAATACAAATGATTTTCTCGTCTTTGCAGGTATTCTCGAAACAGCTCTGCCTGTTATGACAGCGGGAGTACTTGTGCCTATGGCGGTTTTAATAAGCAGACACATTAAAAACAGAAAGGAGAAGAAAATTGAGACTGTTTAGAATACTTTTTCTGTCCGTTTTCTGTATATCCTGTCTGTCGGGCTGTCTGTCCCATTCTGAGCTGGACAAACAGGCAATCGTCGAAGCTATCGGAATAGACTATGCCGACGGAAAATACGAAGTCACCGTTCAGTATTTCAATATGGAGGGCACAGGGGGAAATGCACCCATAGACAGCACAAAGGCAAATGTAGTAAACATCTCAGGAAAGGGCGAAAGCGTAAGCGCCGCCCTTGAAAGCGCCTCGGTCAAGTGCGGAAAAAACTTCATGTACGGAATTACAGGTATAATAGTTTTAGGCAGAGAGGCACTCAACCGCGATATGCTCAAAACAATGAGCTTTGCCGAATCCTATTATCAGAACAACACCTCCGTTCTGATTGCCGCAGCCGAGGAAAAGGCATCTGATGTGCTGGCTGTCAAATTCAAAGACGGGATAATCTCCGTTGAACACCTGAAAATGCTTCTCAGTAACTCCCAGTATTACGGAATGGGCAAAACCGTGAATATCATTGATTTTCTTTGCGAGCAGAGACGGGACTACGGCGCATCTACCCTGCCTGTGCTTACCGTTACAGATGGCGGAGAAACTACCGATGACGGCAAAAGTGTTGTGATTTCAGGCGGTGCGCTGATTTCAGATAATAGCTATACCGCAAAGCTTTCTCTTGATGTAATGTCCGGACTCCAACTTATAAGCGAGAAACCTGAAAATACTATGATTACTGTAAAAGACAATGACGAAAGAGTAAATGTTTCTATCTACAACGTGGACTACAAAATAAAACACAGCTTTCCCGAAGGAAAGCTGAGATTTGATATTGAATTGCGGGCAGATGGAAAATATACAGATAACCAGCTTCAAAATAAAGACCTTTCGTTCAGTACCCACATCGAGAAAAAATGTGCTGAAATACTAAATGACCGCATTACAACAGCCCTGATTGAGACCGCAAAACAATACGGCTGTGACCCCTGTGAGCTGAAATACGTAATCTCGTCATCGGATTACCATGACTGGCTTATGGTTTCCGATAATTTCGGAGAAATGCTGAAGGAAGCGGAATTTCATATTTCTTCTGACGTGGATATAGACCGTTTCGGAATAATACACTAATAAAACAACGCAGAGCAAATGCTCTGCGTTGTTTGTCTTTTATGCAACTGTTATTGTTGTGTCTATATACTTGGAAGAATCCTTGGAAAGTGTTACTACAATATTTGATGTACCAACGCTTTCGCCTGTAAGTACAAGCATACAGTCAATACCTGTTGAAGAAGTTGTGAATGTGGGGATGCAGCTTACAACCTTCTTGTCGGAGATATAAACGTTGAAATCGCTGAGAGATGTACCATTTGTAATCTTGAATTTAAGAACACGTGAGGTTGTAACAGGGATAGCAGAATAGTTGTTGCCGTTTGTCCAGGAAATGCTCTGGGAAGCTGTGGAGTCTGTGTATGCATTAAGCTTTACTGTTGCAGCTTCGTCCTTTTCCTTTACAGTGCCGCCGAAGTTACCGGGAATACTGTTCTTGTCGTAGCAGGAGCTGCTGAATGCATAGGAAACAGTTTCAGCATAGCAGGTTGCGGAAGCACCGCTCTTTACATTTGCAAGTACCTTTGCTGTTACCTTCATCTTTGCATCTTCCTTAATAAGAAGCTTGGGGCAGGTTACAAGATATACATTATAGCCTGAGTTGTTTGCGCCTTCACTTACATAGCTGATATTTGTGCCGTCAAGACCTTTTATCTCAGAAAGAGACAGGGACTGAGGAACATAGAGACGAAGCTCGCTGCTGTTAAGTATCTGGTTTTCGGACTTGTTGGAAAGTGTGAGTGTGTAGGAAAGTACATCGTTTGAATATACCTTGCCGTTGTCCTTGATTTCGACTTCCTTACCTGTTGCTGCGGGTACAACCTTTGCGTCGCTGAATGCAAGCTCGATATTACCGTAAACGTTGCTTCTGAGGGCAAGGTTTACATTTTCTGCCGCAGAGGTGTATTCGTTATTTGTAGTAGCCCATGTTGCAAAGTAGGAGTTTGTTACAGCGTTTGTATAGTTGTTTACATTTGTGAGTGCTGTGCCTGTCTGAGAATAAGCGCCGCCGTTCTTGATTGTAATTGCGGGGAATGATGTTGATACCGCCTGGTTTCCGCCTGCAACAACTGAATCAAATGCACGGTACTTCTGACCGTTGAACTGGAATACAATCTTGTACTTGTTATTGGGCTTTGCCTTTGCAAACTGATAGCAGCCGGCAACACCGTTTATTGTAGAAGTTGTTGTAGTCTGTTCATACTTGTTTGTTTCTGTGTTGAGAAGCATAACGGTAATATCGTTTATACCTGCTTCACCGGACTGGTAAACGCCGTTTGCTTCTGAAACCATGGAGTCATCCCATACACGTCCGCTGATTGTATAGTTGGAGGATTTTACCTTATAGTTGCAGGTTACAACCTTGCTATTTGTATAGCCCTTTGCTTCGGAGCAGAATTTGAGAGTTGTGTTTTCTGTAAGTTCAATGGGCTCATTATAAATCTTGCCGTATCTTTCAGGATCTGTGCCGTCTGTTGTATAGACGATTCTTGAATTAGCTGTGCCACAGCTGAGTGCAACCTTTACAGATTCATTATACTCTGTATCAACGCTCTTATCTGCCACAGGTGTTGTGCACTGGTCAACTGTAATTGATCTTGTCTTTACAGAGCTGTAATGACCGTCTTTATAAGCAACCGCCTTTACAGTAGCATCATCATCAAGAACAAACTTGGAGGTGTACTTCTTGTCGCTCTTGTCGGGAGTTGTACCGTTTGTGGTGTAGTAAATCACAGCACCGCTGGTATCACATTCAAGCTTTACACTCTTTCCGCCGTATACTCTGTAAACTGTCATTACAGGCTTTTCTACGGAGGAGGAAGCGTCGTCCTCTTCATATTCAACATTGCTGTCGCCGCTGAGGTAATTCTTTAAAAGGGAAATATCCTTTGTAGTAACCTTACCGTCACCGTTCATATCGCAGTTATCCTTGCAGATATATGTAGACTTTCCGTCTCTGTAATTTTCAAAGCGTGCAAGGTCGGTCTTATCAACCTTACCGTTACCTGTAACGTCACCCTTGACGGTGCTTACATCGATATTCTTTGTCATTACAGCACTTACAGAACCATTCTTTACAGCAATCGCTCTTAATGTAGCGTCCTTTTTGAAAACAATAAGTCCGCCGCCGTATTTCTTGCTGTTTGTGGTAGGCTTGCTGCCGTTGGTTGTATAGTATATTGTAACGCCACTGGTGGAGCAGGAAAGCTTAACCTTTCTCACGCCTTTTGAACCCTTTATCATGTATGAGGGCTTGGATACAGTAGCGTTGTACTCAACAGTAAGAGTATCTGTTCTTACAGCCTCAGCAAATGATGTGACGGGCATTGCTGTAACGCCTACTACACCTGCCATAATAACAGCTGCGATTTTTCTTTTGAAATTCATTGAATTACTTCCTTTCCTCTTTGGGCATAATTATGCCTTCTACTTTATAAACAACTTTTCCCTGTAAAAAGTGACATGATTTTTTCATTTTTCAGGAAATTTTGCTGTTTTTTGTATAGTTGCACAAAATGTAACAGACTTATTCTACGAAACCGTCATCTATCTCAACGTCATGTCCTAAGTCGTTACCTATCATATCTCTGCCGCGTACATAGTACTTGTCGCGCTGTACCTTTACAGCTTCGTCAAGAATACGCTTTACCTCTCTGGGATTTCTTACGGAGATAAGCTTCTTGTCGGGAGTATCCTTATCCTTGGAAATGATACTGATTGTGCCGCATCTTACAATTCTCTGGAAAAGAGTAAAGGTAATCTGCTTGTCATAAACTCTGTAAAGCTCAATTTCATCTTCTCTGATATTGAGAAGACCGACTTTTGTATACAGAGATGTATCGGTAATTATATATCTTGTAAAGGATATAGGCATGCCGAGTATACATTTCTTACCTGACCAGAGAACATTGCCGTAATCACGGCGGAGTTTTTCCATATTCATAATAACACCCTTTCATCAACCTTTTTTATTTTTAAGAGCCTTCAACTTTTCTTCACGAAGGCGTTTTCTTTCTTCTTTTTGTCTGAACTCTTCCTCGGCCTGTCTTTTCTGCTTTTCAGCTATGTCACGGCTGAGAGATACAGGAGCCTTGCTTTCCTCGTCAAAGCACTTGATATCCGTATAGCACCTTGAATCCGACGGCAATGCCTTCTTTTTCAGTCTTGATGCTATAAATGTCTTTGCAGCACTGTATACTACTGCAAAAACAGGGATACCGATAATCATTCCCCAGAAACCAAGAATACCCTGGCCTGCAAGGATTGCGAAAATTACCCAGAAGCTTGAAAGACCCATGCTTTCTCCTAAAATTTTAGGGCTTATAAGGTTGCCGTTCACGTTCTGTATGATAAGCACGATTATTATAAAAATCAAGCTTTTCAGCGGGTCTTCCATCAGTATCAGGAATGCGCTGGGGATTGCGCCGATAAACGGTCCGAAATACGGAATTATATTTGTGAGTCCCATAATTACCGAAACCAGAAGCGCAAAGGGAATATCAAAAATTGTAAGTGCCACAAAAGTAATACAGCCCACAATAAATGAGTCTATAAGTGTACCTGTAATAAAGTTACCGAAGGAATTATGGATTTTTCTTACTGCACCGATAAAATTATTGGCATGTTTTACAGTGGTAAGAGAATAAATGACTTTCTTTGCCTGCGCAGCGAAAAGCTCTTTGCTGTAAAGACAGTAAGCACTTACCACAAGTCCTAAAACTATATTCATAAGCGTTCCAACAAGGTTCATGATACCGTTTGTAAGGAAGCCAAGATAATCGCCGACCTGTGGGAGTATATCAAGAGACAGGAAATTTCTGATGCCTGATGCCGCCTCGTTTACAAGAACGGTAATTTCCGCGCCTATTTCGGGATATGAATCAAATACGTTATTTACCCAGCCGGTAACGGTTGAAACATAAGACGGAATGTTTGCTATAAGGGTTTTGATAGTCGTATCCAGCTGAGGCGCAATTGCGCTGATTATACCTACCAGTATGACGATAAAGATAAGAATTGCCGCTATGATACTCATTGCTCTGGCAGGCTTGTTTCTTACAAAAATATTAAGCTGGGTACAGCCTTCTGTTTCAGGCTTATTTTTGTTTTTGAAAATCTTTCCAAATACCCTTGTTTCAAAGAAAATAACAATAGGACAGAAAAGATACGCAAAAATGAAGCCGTATATTATAGGCATTACCGCATTTATGAGGTTAGTTACCCCGCCTGCGATTATTTCATGGTTGGTTATTGCAACAAACAGCAATATTGCGGCGGCGATTACAAAAAACGCTGTAAGTCCCCAGCCCAAATATTGCTTATTCCATCTGAATCTCATATTTCCTCCGATTGCGAATTATGAATACACCAATACACTTTAATTATACACCTGTTTCCATTATATGTCAACGTTTTTTGTGTAATATAACCTAAAATAAAGTCGCCGTTCTACACTTTTCTGTAAAACGGCGTACTACTATTTATCTTTATACTTTACAGCCTTAATTATCTTCTGTCGTGAAAACTCTTCACGTTCCTTCTCTTCAAGAGCCGAGGTTATGAATTTCACCTGCTCCTTGTATGTAGGAATTACGATATTTTTAAGGGCATTGGCTCTTTTCTGAGTTTTTCGTATTGCTACCGAAAGACGATAGATGCTGTTTTCTATTTCTGCCAGCTTTATACTCATATCCTTGGCTTTTGCGAAAGAAATATATGCCTTATCAAACTGGCTGTTTGTCTCGGTAAGACTGTAACGTAGCTTCGGTTTCCCCTTCATATGCGTTACCATAGGAAGCTCTACGCCCATTACACTTCTGAAAGTAAGACCTATACCGTTATCCTCGGGTATTCTATGAACGTCATCAGAAATTACACCGCAGACGATATTTGCTGTACGGAGCGCCGCATAGGCGTCTGTAAATGTGTTTTCGAGGCTTTCTTTAAGCTCAGCGGCAGCATCCGAAAGATTAACCATCTCGCGTATGAGAATGTTACGCTTTCTGTCCATAAGCTCATAGCCCAACTGCGCCTGCTTTAAGGAACGGCGTGCAGCTATAAGATTACCCTTTGTGGCAAAAACCTGTCCAGCCATTAGAAAACCTCCTTTTCATCAATTTCTGTAATGCTTTTCTATAAGCTCCGAATTCATTCGGTCAAGCTCGCTCTTAGGCAGCATGGAAAGTAAATCCCATGCAAGTTCCAGGGTTGTATCCATGCTTCTGTTTTCGTCAAAGCCCTGATTTAAGAATTTCTTTTCAAATTCCGAACCGAATTTCATGTACCGCTTGTCTATTTCCGAAAGTTCGTCCTCGCCTATGACCGAGGCTAAGGAGCGTGCATCCTGTACCTTTGCATACGCAGCAAAAAGCTGGTTTGCAACATCACTGTGGTCTGCTCTTGTATACGCTGCACCGATACCATCTTTCATAAGACGGGACAGCGACAGCAGAACTGAAAGACCCGGATAAACGCCCGTAGAGTCAAGGTCTCTGTCAAAAACAATCTGCCCTTCCGTAATATATGCGGTAAGGTCGGGAATAGGATGCGTAATATCATCATTGGGCATTGTGAGAATGGGGATCTGTGTTACAGAACCTCTGCTGCCCTCAATAACACCTGCACGTTCATACATTGATGCAAGGTCGGAGTAAAGATAACCGGGGTAACCCTTTCTGCCGGGGATTTCGCCCTTTGACGACGAGAACTCACGAAGTGCTTCGCAGTAGGATGTAATATCGGTCATAATTACAAGAATGTGCATATTCTTTTCGTATGCCAGATATTCCGCCGCTGTAAGCGCGCATCTCGGGGTTAAAATACGCTCAATAATAGGGTCGTTGGAAAGGTTCAAGAACATTACTACACGTTCACTTGCGCCGGCCTGTTCGAAAGAACGGCGGAAGTAATCCGCAACGTCATTCTGAACACCCATTGCCGCAAAGACAACGGCAAAATCCTGTCCTTTTTCTTCCGCAATCTTAGCCTGTTTTACAATCTGTACTGCAAGCTTGTTGTGAGAAAGTCCCGAGCCCGAGAAAATAGGAAGCTTCTGTCCTCTGATAAGTGTCATAAGACAGTCGATTGAAGAAATACCTGTATGTATGTAGTTTCTCGGATAAGTACGCGCTACGGGGTTAAGTGCACGGCCGTTGATATCGCCTGTTTTCTTTGCGAATACGGGACCGAGATTATCAATAGGTTTTCCCGCACCGTTGAATACACGGCCTAACATCTCTGTGCTGAGCGGGATTTCAAGAGGCTTTCCGTGAAATTCGGTACGTGTGTTTTCAAGGGAAAGGCCTGCGGTTCCTTCAAAGACTTGAAGAATAACCTTATCGCCCTCCATCTGCACAACACGACCCAGTCTCTTTGACCCGTCTGAAAGCTGTATGGAAGCAATTTCATCATATGCTACCCCACTTACACCTTCAAGACAGACGAGAGGTCCGTTTATATCTGTTAAACCTGAATACTGTATTTTCATTTTTATTAGTATTCTCCTTAAATATTGCTTAGCGTTTCTTCTATATTGCGCTCATAATCGGCAAATTTCTGAGGCTTGTCATTTGGGATATCATACTTCATCTTTATAAGCTTTTCAAAAAGTCCCGTATCACTGATTTCACGGAAGGTTCTGCCCGCTGTAATAAGCGAAAGGGAGTTTTTGTGGAGTTTAAGAATCGCCTTCATCATAAGAAGCTGTTTTGAAAGGGGAACATATGTATCGTCCTTATGAAAAGCATTCTGCTGTAAAAAGCCTACTCTGATAAGCTTTGCCGTTTCAATAACAAGCTTCTGGTCATCAGGAAGTACATCCGCACCAATAAGCTTTACGATTTCCATAAGCTTGTTTTCTTCAAGCAGAAGGTTGTTTATTTCTCGTCTGCATGATAAGAAATCCTCGCCTACATTTTCACGGTAATAATCCTCAAAGTCATCAACATATTCCGAATAACTGGTTATCCAGTTTATAGCAGGATAATGTCTTGCGTAGGCAAGAGACTTGTCAAGAGCCAGGAAACAACGTACAAAACGCTTTGTATTCTGTGTTACAGGCTCGGAAAAGTCTGAACCCTGGGGAGAAACAGCACCGATAATGGTAACACTTCCCCGCTCGCCTGAAAGAGTAATGGCATTTGCCGCTCTTTCGTAGAATTCTGAAAGACGAGATGGCAGATATGCCGGGAATCCTTCTTCCGCAGGCATTTCTTCGAGACGGCCTGAAATTTCTCTCAGAGCCTCCGCCCATCTGGATGTGGAGTCCGCCATGATTGCTATATCATAACCCATGTCACGATAATATTCAGCAATAGTGATACCTGTATAGATTGACGCTTCACGTGCCGCAACAGGCATATTTGAGGTGTTGGCAATAAGCACGGTACGGTCTGTAAGATGCTTGCCTGATTTTGGGTCAATAAGCTCGGAAAACTCTTCAAGTACCTGAGTCATTTCGTTTCCTCGCTCACCGCAGCCGATATATACGATAATATCCGCATCGCACCATTTTGCAATCTGGTGCTGGGTCATGGTCTTTCCTGTACCGAAACCGCCGGGGATTGCTGCTGTGCCGCCCTTTGCAATAGGTGCAATTGTATCAAGCACACGCTGTCCTGTAAGTAAAGGGGTATTGATCGGAATACGGCTCTTTACAGGGCGTGGAGTTCTGATAGGCCATTTCTGGCATAAATCAAGAGAAAGCTCCTCCCCTGCGCACTTTACCTTTATGATAGTATCATTGGGGTGATACTTTCCGTTTTCCGCTGTCCAGACGACCTCGCACTTGCTGAAATTCGGAGGAATCATCGCCTTATTGACAATAAGGGGGCTTTCGGGACAGGTAGCGTAAACCATACCCGCTTCAAGAATATCGCCGACCTTTGCAGTAACGGTAACATCGAATTCTTTGGAAAAATCCACCGTGGGAATGCTGCTTCCCTCAGTAACGAAACAGCCGTCTGTTTCTACCATTTTTTTAAGGGGTCTTGCGATTCCGTCAAATATATCTGAAATAATGCCGGGGCCTAAGGTAACGCTCATAGGCGCACCTGTGCCCTCAACCTTTTCACCTATTTTAAGTCCTGCGGTATTTTCATAAACCTGGATAACAGTAAATTCGTCATTTACGCCGATAACCTCGCCGATAAGCTTCTTTTCACCTACGTAGACCATCTCGCGCATTGCGAATTCCTTTGTTTTACGCAGCTTTATTACAGGACCGTTTATTGCATATACAGTATTCATAAGAACACTCCTTTCGCCTGTCAAAGCTGCAATTTCTTTGACGCAGAAAAGCTTTCGCGCTCGTTTTCAAGTGCCGCGTCAAGAGAAAAATCCATAATTATATTCTTTTCGGAGAATTTTACAATAATTCCGCCCAATGCAATGCTGTCTGATGCTGTAATTTTTGCGCCTGTATCTGCGGCAATTTCCATTACCGCTTCAATATCGGCTTCACGGCAGTAAATTTCTGCATCTGAAAGAGGATATCTCTCGCCTGCCTGTTTTACACATCCGGAAAGATACTCCTTATACACGGGCTTTTCGGTTTCAGATTTTACCGCTTTTTCAACACGTGCAAAAAAGTCATCTGTAAGCTTTCCTCTGTGAGTAAGCACACGCTTTGATTCGGAAAAACGCACCTCGGATACTCTTCTGCGCTCATCATTTCTGAACTTTTCAATTGTTTTACGGGCATTGTCCTTGTGCCTGGTACGGAATTCTTTTTCCGCTGCTGCAACTATTTCATCAGCGGATTTCTGCGCTGATTCAACAATTTCCAGGGCCTCTTTTTCAGAACAGCCCTCTATTTCCTTGCGGAGTTTGTTCAACTTCGCTGTATTTTCACTCATAACTATGACCTTTCATTTTACAATTTAAGACCTATTGCCTCGCTTACATATCCGGAGATTGTGTCTGATATGCCCGAATCCCCGTGTCTGTCGGGTATTTCCACAATTAGCGGGCTTCTTCTGTTCAGCTTGAAATCATATATTTCATTGCTGCACAGGTCGGTCAGCTTCTTTGTCATGAGAATTATAGCCACTGTCTCATCATTAACCGCTGTATCCAGTGCAGACAGTACTTCCTCGCGCTCATGGACAACCACACCTTCAATTCCCGCAAGCTTCATACCCATCTGAGTATCAATATTGTCACTTATAAGAAAACATCTCATAGCCGGTTAACTGAACAGGATAAGGATTGAGATTAAAAGACCGTAAATAGCAACACCCTCACCGAGAGCAACGAAAATAAGGGACTTTGTAAAGTTCTTTTCGTCCTCGCTGGTTGCACCGATAGCGGCTGTTGCTGCATTACCTACGGCAATACCTGTACCGATTGTAGCCATACCTGTGGATAAAGCAGCTGCCATAGCCTTGATGCCTTCACCGATAGATGTGCCTGCTTCAGCAACAACCTCGGCACCCTCAGCACTTGCAAGTACAGGCATGAAAACAGTCATAAGAAGCATCGTGCCCACGAAAGTACCGGCGTTAAGAAGAATTGTCTTTTTTCTGCTGAATTCAATACCCAGCTTCTGCTTTCTTACAGCAACCGCAAGGGGAATTATAATAAGCGCAACCGCAATTAATGGTAATAAGAATAATAACATTTTGTTTTCCTCCGAAAAAATATTTTATACTTCTGTATGAGTTCCGATTGTTACGGGATTGAAAGGCTTTCCGCCGCCCTTGAAGAAACGGCTGAACAGCTCGTAGAATTCAAGTCTGAGAACCTGAATGCCTACCAGGAAGCCTTCAACACCTGTTACAAAGGCATTACCGAGAATCTGTACCAGTACATATCCAACGCCTCCGCCTGTCATATCTGCAAGTACATTTACAACAAGCATTAGTCCCGCATGGCTCAGAATAAAACCGCCGATACGTAAGAAGGACATTGTATTTGTAAGATAAGTAAGGCAGGTTTCAAAAAGCTCAATTACACCTTCGATAATGAAATTTCCCACGGATTTCTTTTCTCCGCCTTTTTCCCTGAAAATTTCATCAAGCTTTTTCCTGAGTCCTGTATCAATATTGCCCTTACCATGCTTCTTTGTGCTTGTCTTGTGCATGCGGTGAAGTATAGGCTCCTTAAAGAACATCAGGACAAGGGGAAGAACAATAAACAGTGCAATATACCAGGGCTGCATAAGTTCAAGTCCGATAAACGAACCGCCCAATCCAAGCAATAAGGCAACATAGAATACAAAGCCTGTAAGTCCGCTTGCGCCGAAGAGTCCGTTTTCTATATCATGAGTGCGTATACAGATAATCATATTGACTATCATTGACATAACCACAAGAGTTACACCCACTAAGAGTGCCGCTATAAGAAGCACCGCGGAAATACCAAAGATGTTTTCCGGAGCCGTCTCATATCCCAGCATTGTATGAATTTCAGGTATATGGAAGAATGGCGTAATAATATGCTCGTTTCCGAATACCGAACCATACAGCACACCGAACAGCGCACTGGAAATACCGATACGTGTCATAATGGGAGCAAGCTTAACCTTCGTGAACTTAGTCATGAACAGACCAAGTAACGTAATGCACAGTCCCTGTCCCACATCGCCGAACATTATGCCATAAACCAACATATATGTAATTGCAACTATGGGAGTAGGGTCAATACCGTCGGCAGAAGGCAGACCGTACATCTTCACAAACATTTCAAAAGGCTTTACAAACCAGTTGTTTTTCAGCTTTACAGGGGTATCCTTATCATCAGTGGGTACGGGAGTTACCTCGATATCCCCCTTGGTATTGAGCAGGCTTTCAAATTGTTCCTTTTTCCGCTCAGGTATATATCCTGAAAAATGGAAACGGGAGCCTAATACAAGTACGTTTGAACGAAGCTCATAGCTGTTATCAAAAACAACAAGCTTTGCATAAACCTGAGAAAGCTTTTCCTTTTCCTGCTGTGCAAACTCCTCAATATCCATATCTATGGCTTCCATCTTTTCGGTTTCTGTTCGGATTGTAGCTACAAGAAGCTCCGACGCTTCATCGCTGTTACCTTTAAGATAAGGGGGAAGCATTACCCGTTGGAAGCCCAGTGAATTGAAGAGGTAATCAGCCTCATCACGCTGATTCTTCGCAACAATATACATGCACCATGCATAATCCTGGTCATTCTTGAAGCGGAAGAAGAAGTAAGGTCTTTCCTCGTAGTAATCAAGCTTTCTGATATTGTTTACAGGTATTCTGCCGAAGCGTATCTTTATATACTCGCAGGCAAACAATTCTTTGAAATCTGCATTAAGATTATCAAGCTGTGCTAAGTTGTTATAAATAGCACCATGCTCACGTATTGATTTTTCAATACTGCGTCTCTCTTCATACAATTCAGCGGTTTTCTTTTCGATTTTATCAAGATATCTCTTGAAATCTATACTGGAATTGTATTCAATGCTGTCATAAGACGCATTCTCGTCAAGAGTAATATGAAGCTGCTCTGCAATTGCGTGACAGCGTTTTTTCATTCGCTCATACTGACCCTTGTCACGAAGGCTTTTGGCTTCAAGGTATGTACCCGATACATCAGGGGCGGGGCTTATGTGGAAGTAACCGCTTTCACAACACCGCACAAGCGTCTTGTTTACCTTTTTCAAAGGACCTTCGACATTTACAAGCGTAAGCTTTTCTATTGCCATTTTTGATGTTCCTTTTCTTAATTTATTACAAGCTTTTCTATTTCTGAGGGCGATTCGCCGTAGCGTATTCCCTCAATGATTTTTTGAAGATTCATCCGCTGGGTGTCAAGCAATACCGTAAGTGAAATCATTGCCTCGGTTTCGTCGCAGGTAAGTGCAAGTACATGGCGGAAATATTCATAATGCGAGCGCATTGCCGCAAGCTCGGGAAAGCTTTCATCAATGCTGATTTTCGCTGAAATACACCTGTCGCTCATAAGCTTTATCAATGAATCGGAAGGATTCTGGGTTCTGAGTGCCGTATCTATGTCCGAAGGCTTTATACGGTAATGGTGAGGGATTATAAGCTCCTTTATGCGTTCTTCATCTTCATCAAAGAACTTTTTCAGACGAAAACAGAGAAGGATATTATCCATATCTGTTTTCCTGAGAAAGAATTGCTTCAATCTTTCTCTCTTCTGCCCTTTGAAATCGCGGTTAACCACACTGAATATCCAGCTGAGATAACAACCGTTTACAACAGTAATACACTTGTTGATATCAGGAGTCTCCGCTTCAAGATAAGGGATAAGAGGCTTATACATCTTTATGTGTCCGATAAGCTTTGCAAGATCTCTGAAATTTGTAACAGCCGAAGCTTCACCCGCATCAAAGCTCATATAATCCATAAAATACGCAGGAAAATCCAGAAAAAAGCTCTGCTGGGTTCCCGATGCAACAGCGGTTATCAGTTTTATGAGCTGTTCGCTTTCGTTTTTCTTTATATAAAAGTCGAGGATGCCGTTTTTTCTGCCTGAACCGAACTTACGTAGACGTATATATGTACGGAAAATATATTCACTCAGAATGTTTTCAAGCTGTCCTCTGTGTATTGTCATTTCGTCTGTTTCAGAAAAGGTTTCTCTGTATGCCGGTACCGATTTCAGATAAGCAGTTACGGCGCTGACGGAACTACGCTGTATAAGACTGTCGTAGTCTGCTTTTTTCAGAAAAGTTCCATATACGGCTTTCGCCTTGGCAGGAATACCGCTATTAGCCATTGATTGTTCCCTTGAAAATCCTGTCCACTATTTCACGACACATGGCGTCAGAGTTTTTTTCGAGAATTTCATCCAGCTTTCTGCATTTTTTTTCCGCATCAGCTGTTATTTTTTCAATTTCTGAGTCTGAATCCTTTTTGATTTCATCGCAACTCTTTTTAATTTCCGCATCAGTCTGTGCGCTGAAATTCTCATGGAGTGTCGAAAGCTTCTTGTCTGCAGCGGACTTTATTTTATCCGCCTGCTCCTTAGCTCTTGCGACACGCTCCCTTGCCGCTTTGTCCATTTCGATTATGGTCTGGATTGTGTTATTCATAGTAAATGAGCAACCTTTCTGAAAAAATCGTACTTTATATATATTAATCCTTTATGAGCTTTTTTTCAAGGGAAAAAACTTACTAATAAACCCATGATTTTTTGGTTGAAATAACGGAAAAATTAAAAAACCGCCCTATATTCACGATACAGGGCAGTTAATATTTGGTTAATTTTTACTTATGTTACGTTTCCAAGCCCGAAACTCACCGATAAAGCGTTATCCACCTTATGCATATCGCTTGTTCCAAGCTCACCCATGCGCTCTTTAAGACGCTTTTTGTCAAGTGTACGTACCTGTTCCAGCAGCACTACCGAATCTTTCGCGAGACCGCAGCTTACCGCATTCAGCGATATATGAGTGGGCAGCTTCGTCTTTTCCCTCTGGCTTGTAATCGCTGCAGCGATTACCGTAGGGCTGTGCTTGTTTCCTATGTCGTTCTGAACGATAAGTACAGGACGGACTCCGCCTTGCTCCGAGCCTACAACGGGGCTTAAATCCGCATAATAGATTTCTCCTCTTTTTATATTGTTCATAGTATTTTTCCTTTCTTATTGCCAAAACCTCTTTCATTCATATTTTTAACCGCAGTTTTTGTTTTATTCAGAATACGGGGGTTACCCGATATATTTTATTATTTTTTGTTGACAATTGTGCAGATATTTGTTAAAATTTAAATAATCAGATGTTTTGAAAGGATTTAATACATGAAGAAGAAAATACATAAACTGGCTGCTGTCCTGATAGCTCTTTCCATGCTTTCAGGCTGTAACAGTTCTGATGTTGTGACAACTACGGGTACAGAAATGCCGACAGAAGAGATTACAACCACAACAACCGAAACAACCGAGGCACAGACAACAGCTGCGCCCGAAGAAACTACAACTGCTGAAATTGATTACAGCTCGCTTTCAGAGGAGGAAATCTACGACCTTATGGTTAAGCGTTCACTTATGACAACAGGTGATATGACCCGAATGGCTAACGTTTTTCAGCGTGCTAAGAACGGTGAGGATATTAAGGCAGCTTACATCGGCGGTTCAATTACCGAGGGTTACAGCGACAATATAACCTTAAAAACCGAAGAAAAATGGGTTACAATGTCTACCGAATGGCTGAATGAACAGTTCCCCGATTCTGATATTACATATGTTAATGCAGGTCTCAGCGGTACTCCCTCAATTCTCGGAAATGTCCGTCTCCAACGTGACGTTTTACAGTATGACCCCGATATTGTGTTCGTTGAATTTGCTGTAAATGACGGTACTGAAACAAATTACAAGAATGCTTACGAATCCCTCGTACGCACTCTGCTTACACAGGATAAGGATATTGCGGTTGTTCTGCTGTTTACCATCATCGAAAGCGGTCATACCTGTCAGCCTCATATGAGCCAGATAGGTGAAAACTACGGTTTACCTATGATAAGCTTACCTGATTCTGTATGGGTAGAAATGCAGGAAGGCAGAATGACATGGAGCGACTACTCTGCAGACCAGTCTCACCCCAACGTTGAAGGAAGTATCATGATCCGCGACTTTGTCATCAACTACTTTGAAGAAGTTATGGCGGTTTATGAAAGCAACACCGGTACAGTTGATAAAAATCTTCCTGAACCTGTATTCAGCGGCGACTATGCAGATATGGTCTTTGTTGACAACACAAGCCTTGACGTTGAAGCAACAGGCTTTACCCCCTCTGATAACGGTCATCACTGGTTTAAGGACGGCTGGCAGTTCAGAGCCGATACAGGCGCTTCTCTTAAATTTACTCTTAACTGTAAAAAGCTTGCAATGGTTATCAAGGTAAACAATGCCAAGACCTTCGGTGAAGCAGAAATCTATGTTGACGGCGAGCTTACAGGTAAGATAAACTCCAATCGTTCAGACGGCTGGAACAATCCCGTTTCGGAATACATTATCGACAACAGCGAAAGTGCTGAGCATGTTGTTGAAATTGTAATCCCTGAGGGACAGAAATGCTACTTCGGAATCATGGGCTTCGGCTACTGTGAATAATGTATTAAATTTGAAAGGAAATAAAAATCATGGCTGAAAAGAAATCAATTATTGCTGAGTTCAAAGAATTCATCTCCAAGGGTAATGTAATGGATATGGCAGTCGGTGTTATCATCGGTTCCGCTTTTACAAAGATTGTAAACAGCGTCGTTTCCGATATCATCACACCTGCGCTTGGTCTCCTTACAGGAAATATCGACTTTGCTGATCTTAAAGTTGTTCTTTCCGAAGCTGTTATGGATGGTGAAACTGTTGTAAAGGAAGAGCTTGCTATCCGTTACGGCGTATTCCTTGACGCACTCATTAATTTCTTGCTTATTGCTATCTGCGTATTCGCAATGGTTAAGGTAATCAATACAATTAAGAGCAAGGCAGAAGCTTTAAAGAAAAAGGAAGAAGAAAAGGCAATTGAAGAAGCTCCCGCACCTGCACCCGATCCTCAGCTTGAACTTCTCACCGAAATCAGAGATTTACTCAAAAATAAGTAAATATCAGGTTAAGATGAAAATGCCCTTTTCTTATAAAAGAAAAGGGCATTTTTTATCAAGTTATTATTCTGTATAAGAGGAGCAAATACAATGACTTTTGATATGAATATGGTAACAAAAGATGGTAAAAAGATGATGTATCTTATTGCTATTGATGTAAAAGAGGATTGTGAATACTATGATGAAATCTGGACAGAGCTTAGAAGGAGAATGAATGCTGTAAGCATACCTATTGTGCGTGTTGATTGGCCTTTATATGATGATGTAGGTCAAAGTTTTGATTTTAGTAAGTGTTTGTTTTATGCACAGACCTTTGAAATTGCTATGGGATTTATATTGAGTATACTTGATGACCATACGATTCGTTCAAACCTTAAATCTTGTAACTTTTTTTATGGGGATGCTTATAGAAATAATACAAAAAAATATGATGCAGAGGATTCGCTCGAAGTTACAAAAAAATATCTTGAAAAATATCATCCCGGTGAGGTATGGTAATCCATGCATATATAAAAAAGCCTGTCCTTTCGGACAGGCTTTTATTGTGTTAATTAAACAAGTTCAATGATTGCCATTTCAGCAGCATCGCCGCGTCTGGGTCCAATCTTGATAATTCTTGTGTAACCGCCGTTCTTGTCAGCATACTTGGGGGAAATTTCGTCGAAGAGCTTCTTGCAAACATCTTCCTTTGTAACGTATGCGAAAACCTGGCGCTTGGAGTGAAGGTCGCTCTTCTTACCGAGAGTAATCATCTTCTCAGCTTCGCTGCGAACTTCCTTTGCTCTTGAAACTGTTGTTTCAATCTTACCGTTTTCGAGTAAGAATGTAACCATAGCTCTGAGCATTGCCTTTCTATGATCGCTGGTTCTACCTAACTTTCTCATTGCCATTATGGTTTCTCCTTTCTGACAATATGATATGTCAATTCATTATTCTTCGCTCGAAGCAAGATCAAAACCGAGAGACTGGAGTTTTGCTCTGACTTCTTCGAATGACTTCTTACCTAAGTTTCTAACCTTCATCATGTCTTCCTGAGACTTGTTTACAAGGTCATCAACTGTGTTGATTCCTGCACGCTTCAAGCAGTTGAAGGAACGTACTGATAAGTCAAGGTCTTCGATTGTTGTTTCGAGGATCTTATCCTTGCTCTTGTCGTCCTTTTCAGCCATAAGCTCGGGCTGTGTAAGTTCGTCGGATAAATCAACGAAGAGAGCGAGATGCTCGCAAAGTACCTTTGCAGCATAGGAAATCGCTTCCTTAGCGGAGATTGTGCCGTCTGTCCATACTTCGATAATAAGCTTATCGTAGTCTGTTCTCTGACCTACACGAGTGTTTTCAACATTATAGTTAACCTTTAATACAGGTGTGTAAATGCTGTCAACAGCGATTACGCCGATTGAAGACTGGAGAAGGGACTTGTTCTTCTCAGCGGAAACATATCCTCTGCCTCTGTCGAAGGTAAGCTCCATAAAGAGCTTTGCGCCTGCGCTTAAAGTAGCAATATGCATACCGGGATCGAGAATCTCAATTTCACTGTCGGTCTTGATATCACCGGCAGTTACAACGCCCTCACCCTCAGCTTCGATGTAAACTGTCTTGGGGCATTCGCCGTACATCTTAGCAATAAGGCCTTTAACGTTCAGGATAATTTCAGTAACATCTTCCTTAACACCAGGGATTGTAGAAAATTCGTGCTGAATTCCGTCAATCTTTACGGATGTTACTGCAACACCGGGTAATGAGGAGAGCAAAACACGTCTGAGGCTGTTACCTAAAGTGTTGCCGTAGCCTGCTTCAAGGGGATCAAGTGCAAACATACCATATTTTCCGTCCGACTTGAGCTTTAATGTCTCTATTTCAGGCTTTTCAATTTTTTCAAGCATTCCTTTAACCCTCCTGCTAAATCTGTTGGTTGTGGGATTTCTCCCTCGAATAAAGGGCAATTTAATTCAATAAAAATGACAGACACTATTACCGAAACAAAGCGCCCCAGTTAATTTTAAATTACGATATTCCGTGATTATAAGAATCACAGCAATTCGGTCGCATTGTAAATTAAAAATAACTGCACCATTAGCATTATATGCTAAAAAGCTATTATTTAGAATACAATTCGATGATAAGATGTTCTTCGATTTCGTAGTCTAATTCGTCACGCTGAGGCATTCTTGTGATCTTAGCGGACTTAGCTTCCTTGTTCATATCAAGCCATAACGGAATGAGTCTGCCGTTAGTAGCTTCCTCAACCTGTGCAAACTTAGCGCTCTTCTTGCTCTTATCGGATAATGCGATTACGTCACCAACCTTGATTCTGTAAGAGGGGATATCTACCTTCTTACCGTTAACTGTGAAGTGACCGTGACCTACAAGCTGTCTTGCTTCACGTCTTGTGATAGCGAGACCCATTCTGAATACTACGTTGTCAAGTCTTGTTTCGAGGATTCTGAGAAGGTTCTGACCTGCGATACCTTCTTCTTTAACTGCGATTTCGTAGTAGTGATAGAACTGCTTTTCAAGTACGCCATAGATGAATTTAAGCTTCTGCTTTTCCTTTAACTGAAGACCGTATTCGGATGTCTTCTTTCTTGTGTTAGCGTTCTTGTGTCTTGTAGTTTCCTTGCTGTAACCCATTACCATAGGGCTGATACCAAGAGCCTTGCATCTCTTGAGGACAGGTGTCTTATCTACTGCCATATTTACCTCCGTTTTTAAATCAATATCGATTATTATTTCGACTCTGAGTAAACTTGAACTCAGTTTATGCGGTTACACGCGACGTCTCTTGGGGGGACGGCATCCGTTGTGGGGGATAGGTGTAACATCCTTGATCATTCTTACTTCAAGACCAGCTGCCTGAAGAGCTCTGATAGCTGCTTCACGACCTGCGCCGGGTCCCTTTACGTATACTTCAACAGTCTTGAGACCGTGTTCCATAGCTGCCTTAGCTGCTGTTTCAGCTGCGGACTGTGCTGCGAAAGGAGTAGACTTTCTGGAGCCTCTGAAACCTAAGCCGCCTGCACTTGCCCATGATAAAGCGTTGCCCTGGAGGTCTGTGATTGTAACGATTGTGTTGTTAAATGTAGACTGGATATGTGCAGAACCGTTTTCAATGTTCTTGCGTTCACGACGTCTGCGGATAACGGGCTTCTTGCCGTTCTTAGCCTGTGCCATTTCGTTACCTCCTTAATTACTTCTTCTTGTTTGCAATTGTCTTCTTGGGACCCTTGCGTGTTCTTGCGTTTGTCTTTGTTCTCTGACCACGGCAGGGAAGACCCTTTCTGTGACGAGTACCGCGATAGCAGTTGATTTCAACAAGACGCTTGATGTTGAGAGCAACTTCACGTCTCTTGTCACCTTCAACAACGTATTCTGCGTCGATAACTTCACGGATCTTAGCTTCTTCGTCGTCTGTTAAATCCTTAACTCTTGTGTCGGGATTAACGCCTGCCTTTGCGAGAATATCAATTGCGGACTTTCTACCGATACCGTAAACGTATGTTAAACCGATTTCAACACGCTTTTCTTTCGGTAAATCCACACCAGCAATTCTTGCCATAATTGTTCCTCCTGTTTAAATCAGAGCTATTAGCCCTGTCTCTGCTTATGCTTAGGGTCCTGACAGATAACCATTATCTTACCCTTACGCTTGATTACCTTGCACTTATCGCACATAGGCTTTACTGAAGGTCTTACTTTCATTGTGATAACCCTCCTTATAGGTTAATTTACTTGGCTCTCCAAGTGATACGTCCCTTTTCAAGATCATAAGGGGACATCTCAACTGTTACCTTATCACCGGGCAGTATTCTGATGAAGTTCATTCTCAGCTTACCGCTTACATGAGCCAGTATTTTGTGACCGTTGGGTAACTCTACTCTGAATGTTGCATTAGGTAATGCTTCGAGTATAGTTCCTTCTACTTCAATTACATCTTCTTTAGACAAGTTACTCACTCTCCTCGGCGATGTGTTCTCTTAGAACCGTTCGTAATTTCCTGTTTGTGATATTATCGAGCTGTATCGTTTTATTAGTTGCTGCCAGATGCTTCGGATTCTTCTTTTTGGGGCGTTCAAGAGGTCTTTCTTTTCCGTCACAGACAAGAACAAATCCGTCTACGACATCAACTACCGCCATGGGATATCCGCTGTCGCGGCCCGCACGGCTTATAACCACCATACCCTTTTTAAAGTCCATATCCTTCACCTGTCAGTGCTTTTCCAGCGTCATTATAATAGGTTCTCCGTTTGTAATGCAGACTGTATGTTCAAAGTGAGCGGATAAATTTCCGTTTGCCTCAACAACTGTCCACTTATCAGGGAGTACCCTAACTTCTGCTGTACTTGAATTTATCATTGGTTCGATACAGATTGTCATACCGGGAACAAGTCTGGGGCCTCTTCCGGGCTTGCCGTAGTTCGGAACCTCAGGGTCCTCGTGCATGTCTCTGCCGATACCGTGACCAATGTACTTTCTGACAACATAATAGCCGTTCTTTTCGCAATATGTCTGCACGGCGTTTGAAATATCGCCGATACGGTTTCCTGCAACAGCCATTTTAATACCCTCGTAAAGAGCTTCTTCCGTAATCTTCATGAGTCTTTTTGCTTCGTCGCTGACCTCACCTACCGCGAAGGTACGTGCATTGTCACCGTTCCAACCGTCATACTCAACTGTAAGGTCTACGGAAACGATATCGCCTTCCTTGATGATTTTCTTCTTGGAAGGAATACCGTGAATAAGCTCCTCGTTTATGGAGATACAAGCACTGCCTGTAAATCCGCAATATCCGAGGGAAGAGGGGCGAGCCCCTTTTGAAACGATAAAGTCGTGAATTATTTTGTCGAGCTCCCACGTACTCATGCCGGGTCTGATTGAACGTCCTGCGTGGCTCAGAGCCTGCGCCGCAATCTCGCCAGCTTTCATCATACGTGTGATTTCGTCAGCCGATTTAACCTGAATCATTCGATTAACCTTCGATAGCAGCCATTGTAAGCTTGGCTGTTTCAGAAATTTCTTCCTGACCTTCAACAGTTATCAGCTTACCCTTAGCGGCATAGAAGTCCTTGAGAGGAGCTGTCTTTTCCTTGTAGGTTTCAAGTCTGGAAAGTACTGTTTCAGGCTTGTCATCAATTCTCTGTACTACCGCTGCGCCGCAAGCGTCGCATACGCCTTCAACCTTTGTAGGCTTGAAGTCAACGTGGTAAGAATTTCCGCAGCCTTCGCATACGCGTCTGCCGGAAAGTCTTGCACAGATTTTTTCGTCGGGAACGTAGATTTCGATAACCTTGTCAATCTGAACGCCCATAGCATCAAGTGTTTCAGCCTGGGGAACAGTTCTGGGGAAGCCGTCAAGGATAAAGCCCTTCTTGGCATCGTCCATTGCGATTCTGTCCTTTAAGATACCAACAACGACATCATCGGGAACGAGATCGCCTCTGTCCATGTATTCCTTAGCTGCAAGACCAGCTGCTGTCTGGTTCTTAACCGCTTCTCTTAACATATTACCTGTGGAAATAGCAGGTATACCAAGCTTTTCACATACGATTTCAGCCTGTGTACCTTTTCCTGCACCGGGAGCGCCTAAAAAAATTAAATTCATAATAACTCCTTTGAGGTTGCGAAATTGGTTGAAGGAATCAGCAGATTATCTGCTGTTCCTATACCAAAATCATGCTTATTCCAAAAATCCCTTATGATGACGCATCATCATCTGGCTTTCCAGCTGGCGAACAGTTTCAAGTGCTACACCAACAACGATGAGCATTGTTGTACCGCCGAGGGAAACGTTGATCTTTGTTAAATTCTGGAAAATAATCGGGAAAATTGCGATGAATGCTAAGAATATCGCACCGATGAGAGAAATCTTTGAAAGTGAATTCTGAATGAAATCAGATGTAGGTCTGCCGGGTCTGATACCGGGGATTGCACCGTTGTTCTTCTTGAGATTATTGGCAATTTCAACAGGGTTATACTGGATTGCAATATAGAAGTAGTTGAATGCAATAATAAGAAGGAAGTACAGGATAGCATATAACCAGCTACCAGAGCTGAAAAGTCTTACAAAGCCTTCCCAGAAATCGTGACCGCTTGTGCCGTCGCCGTTAATTCCGAAGAAATAACAGATTGTCTGAGGTAAGCTCATTACAGACATTGCGAAGATGATAGGCATAACGCCTGCCATAGCAACCTTTACAGGAATGTGTGTGGACTGGCCGCCATACATCTTTCTGCCTACAACTCTCTTTGCGTACTGAACAGGAATTCTTCTTTCCGCATTTGTCATAAGTACTACAAGACCGATCATTAATACAAAGATGATAAGAATGATAGGAACAAAAATTGCGTTCTTCATGTTATCCTTCATAGAAAGAATAAGATCATATACTTCTGACGGACCTCTTGCTACGATACCTGCGAAGAGGATCATGGAGATACCGTTACCGATACCCTTTTCATTGATCTGGTCACCGAGCCATACGATTAAGCATGCACCGGCAACGAAGCAGGCGATAATAGCAATTGCGGAGAGAACACCGGAAAAACCATCCCTGTAAGCAACTGCGCCATAACCTCTTAAAGCGAAGTAGAAGGCTGTTGCCTGGAATAATGCGAGACCGAGTGTTGTTAATTTGGTAATTTTGTTGAGCTTTTTTCTGCCCTCGTCACCTTCTTTACTGAGACGTTCCAGGGGCGGAATAGCTACTGTGAGAAGCTGGATAATGATTGAAGCGTTGATATACGGGGTAATCGACATTGCGAACAATGTACCCTGGCTCAGCGCACCACCTGTCATTGTATCAAGATAGGTGAGGAGTGTACCTTCGCCGAGCATTGCAGAAATTGCTTCGCTGTCGAGGAAAGGTACGAAAACAGCTGAACCGAAACGGAAGATGACAATGATGAGTAATGTGTATAAAATCTTTCTTCTTAACTCTGCGACTTTCCACGCATTTCGAAAAACTTCAAACATTAGATCACCTCTGCCTTTCCACCTGCTTTTTCAATTTTTTCAGCAGCTGCTGCAGTGAACTTTGCAGCTTTAACTGTAAAGCTCTTGGTGATTTCGCCGTTACCGAGGACCTTGATACCGTCAAGTGTCTTCTTAACTAAGCCGCTTTCAATTAAAGCAACGTCGTCGATAACTGCGCCATTTTCAAAACGTGCTTCTAAATCAGAAACATTTACGATTGCATATTCGGTAGCGAAGATGTTGTTGAATCCACGCTTAGGCATACGTCTTGCGAGAGCGGTCTGACCACCTTCAAATCCGGGTCTTACGCCGCCGCCGGAACGAGCCCACTGACCTTTATGACCCTTACCTGCTGTTTTACCGTAACCGGAGCCGTGACCACGGCCGATGCGCTTAACTTCCTTTGTAGCGCCGATTGCAGGAGATAATTCGTGAAGCTTCATGGTTTACACCTCCTATGATGAGATTATTCTTCGGTAACTTCAACTAAATAGTGAATTTCCTTGATTTTGCCTCTTGTAGCCGCATTATCAGGCTGTACTGTCACGTCGTCGATCTTTTTGAGACCTAAGGAGTGAGCAGTAGCGATGTGACTGTCCTTGCGGGCGATGAGAGACTTTACTAACTTGATTCTGAGTGCCATAAGACAAACCAATCCTTTCTCTTAGCCTAAAATTTCCTTAACAGTCTTACCTCTGAGTGCTGCTACCTGTTCAGCATCTCTGAGAGAAGCTAAACCAGCGATTGTAGCACGAACTACGTTGCAGGGGTTGTTGGAGCGAAGGGACTTGGTACGAATGTTCTTGATACCAGCCATTTCAACTACGGAACGAACAGGACCGCCTGCGATAACACCGGTACCTTCGGGAGCGGGCTTCATGAGAACTGCGCCTGCGCCGAACTTACCAACTACTTCGTGGGGAATTGTTGTACCCTTTAACGAAATCTTAACGAGGTTCTTCTTTGCGTCGTCGATACCCTTACGGATAGCGTCCGGAACTTCGTTGGACTTGCCGAGACCGAAGCCTACAACACCATTACCATCGCCTACAACTACAAGTGCGGAGAACTTCATGATACGTCCGCCCTTAACAGTCTTGGATACACGGTTAATAGCAACTACTTTTTCAGCAAGTTCATATTTTGATGCATCTAAAAGTGCCAAAGCTTTATCCTCCTATTATGATTAGAAATTGAGTCCGCCTTCACGCGCACCCTCTGCCAGAGCAGCTACTCTGCCGTGATATACATAACCGGAACGGTCAAATACCACGTCAACAATGCCCTGTTCCTTTGCCTTTTCTGCAAGTGCAAGTCCAACCTTCTTGGCTGCTTCGCAGTTGCCGCCGTACTCTGTGAAGCCCTTGTCGTTTGTGGAAGCGGAGCAAAGTGTCTTGCCTGCTTCGTCATCGATGAGCTGTGCATAGATGTTCTTAGCGGAACGGAAAACATTAAGGCGAGGACAAGAAGCTGTACCGGAAATCTTGTTACGGATTCTCTGGTGACGCTTGATTCTGTTCTTATTACTATCGATTGTTTTAATCATTTCTTATCACTCCTTATGTTTTACTTCTTACCCTTGCCGGCTTTACCTTCCTTGCGGCGGATAACTTCATCAGCATACTTGATGCCCTTGCCCTTATAAGGCTCGGGGGGACGGATGCTTCTGATTTCAGCAGCGTACTGTCCAACCTTCTGCTTGTCGATACCCTTAACGATAATCTGGTTGGGCTGAGGAACTTCAAGAGTGCAGTCCTCTGTGTCAGAAACGATTGTGGGGTGAGAGAAGCCAACGTTTAAGTTAACATCCTTACCTGTCTTCTGGCATCTGTAACCAACGCCGTTGATTTCGAGTACCTTCTGATATCCTTCGGTAACACCGATGATCATATTGTTGATGAGTGTTCTTGTGAGACCGTGAAGAGAGCGGTTAGCTGCTTCATCGTCAGGACGTTCTACTGTAACAACAGCGCCGTCAACTGTGATCTTCATAGCGGGCTTGAACTCCTTGGAAAGAGTGCCCTTAGGTCCCTTTACTGTAACTGTTGAGCCGTCAACCTTGACTTCAACTCCGGCAGGAACAGTAATCGGGTTCTTACCAATTCTTGACATATCTGTTCCTCCTTAATTACCATACAAAAGCAAGAACTTCGCCGCCTACGTGTTCTTCTCTTGCCTTACGGTCTGTCATAAGACCCTTGGAAGTGGACACGATTGCGATGCCAAGGCCCTTCATAACCTTAGGCATATCCTTGCAATTGGAATAAATTCTTAAACCGGTGGTACTTACTCTGCGTAAGCCTGTGATAACCTGTGACTTATTCTCAGTATACTTTAAAGTAATTCTGATGATACCCTGCTTGTTGTCTTCAATAACTCTGAAGTTCTTGATGTATCCTTCTTCTTCAAGAATCTTAGCGATCTGCTTCTTGATGTTGGAGCAAGGAATGTCA
>JAZNML010000043.1:0-2070 GCA_045579565.1 Ruminiclostridium sp. | reverse complement strand
AGTTCAATCATCCTTGCAATTTCGTGGAGATTGTATTTCATAGTAAGCATTATCGGTCTTGTAAGCATTGTGATTACAATTCTTGCAATCATCGGCATTATCAATGCGGCAACAGGCAAAGCAAAAGAGCTTCCGCTGATCGGTAAGTTTAAGATTTTGAAGTAATACATATTTTATCCGCCGGGGGAGTCAAATCCTCGGCGGTTTTTTATGCAATCTGCAACATAGACAGGCAATAAAGCAATGTAAGTCGTCAAAATTGACGACTTTTATTGAAATTTTGGGCTGGGCGTGGTATAATATACTTATAAGACTATATCTATATTTTCAGGAGGCGTTGTTATGCAGGTTAGCTATAAAGGATTATGGGTAAAGTGTGCAGAAAACGAAATATCAAAGCATCAGCTTATTGAATTGGCAAAGGTGTCTCCGTCAACACTCACAAGGCTTAATAAGAACCAGATTGTATCTCTTTCGATTTTACTAGGGTTCTGCAAGATACTTAAATGTGATGTCGGGGATGTTGTTCACGCTATGCCTAAAAGCAAAAATAAGTAATGAAAATGCAACTTTTTAGGGCTTAGAATTGTTTTATAAGTAGAGGAAACTTTTGGATGCAATTATGAGTCTACCGTGAAGTATCAGGTACAGAATTTATTGAAGGCGAATTTGAAACAGTTATAAATTAAAAAACAACAATTAGGAGGTACAAAAATTGAGCAAATCATATTCAGAAATTACACCATATATAAAAGAGCTTGCAGGTTTATCTTGCGGCAATAACCACATAACACCGGAAATGTATCCAGCACACAATGTAAAGCGCGGACTTCGAGATTTGGATGGTAACGGCGTTGTAACAGGACTTACAGAAATATCACACATCAAGGCAAAAGAAATAGGACCTAATGGCGAGGATATTCCCTGTGAAGGAGAACTGTACTTTCGTGGATACAATGTCAGAGACTTAGTATCAGGCTTTTTGAATAAAGACAGATTCGGTTTTGAGGAAATAATATATCTTCTGCTGTTTTCAGAGCTTCCCTCACAGACGCAGCTTGATAAATTCAAAGAAACACTTGCTGAATACAGAAGCCTGCCGAAATCTTTTGTAAGAGATATGATACTTAAAGCACCGAGCAAGGATATGATGAATGTCCTTTCCCGTAGTGTGCTTGCATTGTATTCCTATGATGAAAACCCCGATGATACATCTGTCGAAAATGTACTTCGCCAAAGCTTACAACTTATCTCAATGTTTCCGCTTTTGGCTGTGTATGGCTATCACGGTTACAGGCATTATCATTTAGACAAGAGCCTTCATATCCGTGATCCTAAACCGTACTTATCAACGGCAGAAAATGTGTTGCATATTCTGCGTAAGGATGGAGCATTTACACATCTTGAGGCAAAGGTTCTCGACCTTGCTCTTGTACTCCACGCAGAACATGGTGGCGGTAACAATTCAAGTTTTACAACCCATGTTGTAACCTCATCGGGAACAGATACCTACTCTGCAATAGCAGCGGCTCTCGGTTCTCTTAAAGGTCCTCGGCACGGCGGCGCGAATATCAAGGTTGTTCAGATGTTTGATAATATGAAAATTTCTATTAACACACAAAAGGAATCAGAGATCGAAGACTATCTTATGAAACTCCTGAATAAAGAAGCATTTGATAATGCCGGACTCATCTATGGTATGGGACACGCAGTATATTCAAAATCTGATCCAAGAGCAGATATATTAAAAGTATGTGCAAAGGATTTATCAGTTGAAAAAGGCTGCGATGAGGATTTTGCACTATATGAAACAGTAGCAAGACTCGCTCCTCAGATTATAGCAGACAAGCGTAAAATCTATAAGGGCGTAAGTCCAAATGTTGACTTTTTCTCAGGGCTTATATATAAGATGCTTGAGCTTCCATACGAGCTTTACACACCTATCTTTGCAATCTCCAGAATTGCAGGCTGGAGTGCTCACAGAATTGAAGAAATCCAAAATAACGGAAAGATTATACGACCTGCATATATCAATGTAAAAGAAAAAAGAGATTATATAGATATTGAAAA
>JAZNML010000042.1:0-42891 GCA_045579565.1 Ruminiclostridium sp. | reverse complement strand
ACAACAAGATTTCCCTGTTCGTCCGCTATACCGACCTGGAAAGCCGTCAGTTCGAGCAGAGAATCATCAACAAGCACCAGTAACAACATGAAATTAGGAAGGAGAAATCAGGAATTGACCTTACCCTCATTCCTGACTCCTAATTCCTAATTACGAATTCTTTGGAGGACATAAAAACATGAAAACCTTTGAACTGAAGTACGGCTGCAACCCCAACCAGAAGCCTGCTTCCCTGTATATGCATGACGGCAGTGAGCTGCCCATCGAGATTCTCAACGGCCGTCCCGGCTACATCAACTTTATGGATGCCCTGAACTCCTGGCAGCTGGTTAAGGAGCTGAAGGAAGCTACCGGTATGGCCTGTGCTACCTCCTTTAAGCATGTTTCTCCTACCTCCGCAGCAGTTGGTAAGCCCCTGCCTATGGATCTAAAGAAGGCTTGCTTCGTTGAGAACATTGAGGGCTTGGACGAGAATCCTCTGGCCTGTGCTTATGTCCGTGCCCGTGGTACCGATCGTCTGTGCTCTTTCGGCGACTGGGTAGCACTCAGCGATATCTGTGACGAAATGACTGCAAAGCTGATTGCCCCCGAGGTTTCCGATGGCGTTATTGCTCCCGGCTACACAGCTGAGGCTCTCGAAATCTTAAAGTCCAAGAGAAAAGGTACATACAACATTATCAAGATTGATGAAAATTACGTTCCCGCTCCCATCGAAAGAAAGCAGGTTTACGGCATCACATTTGAACAGGGCAGAAACGAGCTTGTTATTGACGAAAATCTTTTCGCTAACATGGTTACAGATAACAAGACTCTTCCTGAATCCGCAAAGATTGACCTTGCTATTGCACTTATCACCTTAAAATACACTCAGTCCAACTCCGTAGCTTATGCTTGCGGCGGTCAGGCTATCGGTATCGGCGCAGGCCAGCAGTCCAGAATCCACTGCACACGTCTTGCAGGTCAGAAGGCTGATAACTGGTATCTCCGCCAGTCTCCCCAGGTTCTTGGCTTACAGTTCGTTGACGACATCAGAAGAGCAGACCGTGACAACACAATCGACCTTTACATCGGCGATGACTACATGGACGTTCTTGCAGAAGGCGAATGGCAGAAGTGGTTCAAGGTTAAGCCCGAAGTATTTACACGTGAAGCAAAACGCGAATGGCTTGACACAATGAAGGGTGTTTCCCTCGGTTCCGATGCATTCTTCCCCTTCGGCGACAATATCGAAAGAGCTCACAAGAGCGGTGTTGAATTTATCGCACAGCCCGGCGGCTCTATCCGTGACGACAACGTTATCGAAACCTGTAACAAGTATAATATCGCTATGGCATTTACAGGCATCCGTTTATTCCATCATTAATTCCGTAGGGGCGACCATTGGTCGCCCGTCTTACTATCAGGAGAGAATTATGACAACACCCAAAACAATTAAAATCGCTTCAATAATTTCCCTTGTAAGTATCGGCGCATGGCTTCTTGCTGTTGCATTGATTGACGTCTTTCAGGAAAATCTAATAACCATATATTATCCCGGGAATGATTTTTCGGAAGGTGCAGAACGTATTTTTCTTGCATCAACTACGGTGCACGTTGTAAGCGCTGCTGTTATTACCATTTGCAATATTCTTATGATTTACGGAAAAACAAAGCTTGTTCCTCTTATTCTTTCGGGCTGTGCGGCTCTGGCTGACCCGGTTATATCAACTCTCGCTCACAACCTGCAATTTGTTATTACCGCAAAAACGCAGGGCGCAGACACTATTGCAAAAATGAGTTCAATAGCAAACTTTTCAGGCTATGCTTCATATATTCTGAATATCGCATTTTTCTGCACCGTTGCCGCTGCATCGGTTTATGGATATGCAAAAAAGAAAGGATTATACAATGAAAACCTTTGACAGAATTCTTACAGCTATATACTACCTTTTTACCGTTGCCCCGTTCCTTATTCTGGGAGCTTATTCAGCTGACAGCGCAGACAAGCTTATTGCAGATGATAACGTGGGACTTGAACTTATGCTTATGGGCGGACTTATTTTCCTTGCCCTGTTGTTTATGCTTATCCACATTGTACTCCACGAGGGCGGACACATGATAATGGGACTTGCTACGGGCTGGAAATACCTTTCCTTCCGTATAGGGAGTATTGCCCTCGTAAAGCGTGACAGTAAGCTTCAATGGAAGAAAACCACCGTGGTTGGCACAGGGGGACAGTGCCTTATGATTCCGCCCGAATGTGAGCCTGAAAACTGTCCCTTCTTCCTGTATCTCTTAGGCGGCGGACTGATTAATATAGTTACAGGCGTTATCGCGTTCGGTATCGGTATGCTTACAGGCGGTGTTGCTCAGATTATTCTCAACATTTTCGCTATTATTGGTATCGGCACAGGATTATCCAACCTGTTTCCTGCCAAAGTAGGCGGAACAATGAATGACGGATACCAGATTTTTATTGAATTCCCGCGTAATAAAGACTCAAAGAAATACAACTACCTGCTTTTGTCCGCTAACGCAATTCTTACCGAAGCGGAAAGCACAAAGGAAATGCCCGAAAAAATTAGAAATGCAATTCTTAACGCAGATTACAGCAATCTTTCCGATACAGGCTGTGCAAATCTCTATTGCTACAAGGCTACAATTTTGCAAGACGATGGCAGATATGAGGAATGTAAAGAGGTATATCAGCGCATTGCCGACAGCCCCGATACATTGCAGATTTTCAAGAACGAAGCTAAGTGCGAGCTTATATATCACGAGATAATGGGTGGATGTAACGCCGAAAAGATTGACGCACTCTATGACAAGAAACAAGCGGAATACATAAAGGCTACCGCTCTTTACCCGTCAAGAAAGCGTCTTATGTACGCATACCATTTAATATATAAGAATGACAAAGCGAAAGCCGATGAAGAATATCAAGCTCTCTTAAAGACAGCAAAATCCCATCCCGTAAAGGCAGATGGCGCTATCGAACTGAGAGAGGCAGAAAGGGTGACTAAGCATTATGAAAACAAAGGAAATAATGCAGAAGCTTGAAGAATATATCCTTTCCTTCAAAGGTATACACATTAAAGAAACCTCTGAGGGTAAGGTTTTTTACCTTGTCTCTAAACCTTTTGCGGCAATTTTTTCAGAAACTATTGAAATTAAAGCCAAAACCGATTATAATGAAACTATCCGCCTTCTCCATGATGAAATCAGCGAAGGAAAAATCATGGGCGACGGCTGGAACGAAATCAGATACAGCGAAAATCTCCCCTTTGAAGTAATCTCCGATATGGCAGACAGAGGTTACAGGATGACCTATGCAAGCCTGCCTAAAAAGGTGCAGAGGGAGATTGAGGAATACTATCACGGATAATTTTCTGAAAGGAAACAGACAATATGAACATTTTAGTAGTAGGCGGCGGCGGACGTGAACACGCTATCATCACCGCACTTGCAAAATCATCCAAGGTTGACAAAATCTATGCAGCTCCAGGAAACGGTGGTATCAGTGCACTTGCTGAATGTCATCCCGTAAAGGCTACCGACATTGACGGTATGGTTGAGCTTGCAAAAAAACTTAACCCTGATTATGTTTTTGTAGCTCCCGATGACCCGTTGGTTCTCGGCATGGTTGACAAGCTTAACGAAAACGGCTTCAAGACCTTCGGACCTCGTGCAAATGCCGCAATCTTAGAAGGCAGCAAGGTTTTCTCCAAGGCTCTTATGAAAAAATACAACATTCCCACAGCGGCTTATGAAACTTTCACCGATTCCGAAAAGGCTATTGCTTACGTAAAGGAACAGAACAGCTACCCCGCTGTTATCAAGTGCGACGGTCTTGCTCTCGGTAAGGGCGTTATCATTGCCAAGGATTTTGACGAAGCTAAGGAAGCTATCGAATCCATGCTCCTTGGCGGAAAGTTCGGTAAGAGCGGCAGCGAAATCGTAATCGAAGAATTTATGACAGGTCCTGAGGTTACAGTCCTCGCATTCACAGACGGTGTTACAGTAAAGCCTATGGTTTCCTCCATGGACCATAAGCGTGCTTATGACAATGACGAAGGCTTAAATACAGGCGGTATGGGTACTATTGCGCCCAATCCTCTTTACACACCTGAAATTGCAGAAGAGTGTATGAAAAACATATTCCTTCCTACCATAAAGGCTATGGCATCAGAAGGCAGACCATTCAAGGGCTGTCTCTATTTCGGACTTATGCTTACTCCTAAGGGTGCAAGAGTAATTGAGTATAATTGCCGTTTCGGTGACCCTGAAACACAGGTTGTCCTCCCTCTTCTCGATACAGATTTAATGGAAATTATCAAAGCAATCTGGGAAGAAAAGCTTTCCGAGCTCGATATCAAGTGGAAGAACGAAGCCTGCGCATGCGTAGTAATGGCAAGCGGCGGTTATCCCGAAAAGTACCCCACAGGACTTGAAATCAGCGGCTTCAATTCAGAAGGTCAGCTTGAAAGCGGTGAAGCTTTCGTATACCACGCAGGTACAAAGCTCGAAAACGGCAAGTATTTAACAGCCGGCGGACGTGTCCTCGGTATTACAGCTACTGCTGATACCCTTAAAAACGCTCTGGACAAGTCCTATGCGGCTGTAAATAAAATCAGCTTTGAAAACGCACACTACCGTAAAGATATCGGTAAAAGAGCGCTGAACGGCTGATATCCCACGGCACACAGCGAGTTCGTAACCATCCTCGCTTTTGCATAATGCAATAAATCAAAACTAAGGAGAAAATTTAACATGCAAAGAAACAACAAGGCATTATTCATCACCCATTCTGCCATTATTGCGGCACTTTACGTAGTTTTAACCTATGCCGCCTCGATAATGGGGCTTTCAAACGGAGCAATCCAGATTCGCTTTTCAGAAGCGCTCACTATTCTTCCGTTCTTTACCCCTGCCGCAATTCCGGGGCTTTTTATCGGCTGTTTACTGGCGAATATCCTTTCAGGTGCAGTAATCTGGGATATAATATTCGGTAGTCTCGCAACCCTTATAGGCGCTTTCTTTACCTATACGTTACGGAAAAAGTCAAAATGGCTTGCGCCGGTTCCGCCCATTATCTCAAATATAGTCATTGTCCCACTCGTGCTTACATACGCCTACGGTGTACCCGACGGTCTGCCATACCTTATGCTTACAGTAGGCATCGGAGAGGTGATTTCCTGCGGAATACTGGGAATGGTGCTGCTTAAATGTCTTGAAAAGTACAGAAATCACATTTTCGGCTACTAAAATGACTGAAAATGCGGTAAAACCGCATAAAAATTGATTTTTAGGGCAAAAATCTATTGACAAAACATCACGGCTATGATAAAATAATAAAGCCGCTTATGACGGGCTTTTTTAAGTGCGCTCAAAAAACGCCGCCCTAAACATAGCGAGTTTATAAAAAAGAGGTATAAAAATATGTACGCAGTTATCGAAACAGGCGGAAAGCAGTATCAGGTTAAGGAAGGCGACGAAATCTTCGTAGAAAAGCTCGGCGTTGAAGAAGGCGAAGTAACTTTTGATAAGGTTATCTTAGTTGGTACAGACGGCGACATCAAGGTTGGCGCTCCTTACGTTGACGGCGCAGTTGTTAAGGCTACTCTTATCAAGAATGGCAAGGGCAAGAAAATCACAGTATTTACTTACAAGCCTAAGAAGAGCTCCAAGCGCTGCAAGGGTCACAGACAGCCTTACAGCAAGGTTAAAATCGACTCTATCGTAGCGTAAAATGATTAAGGCCGAATTCTTAAAGTACGGCGGTGCGCTGATTGGTTTCTCGGTTTCGGGACACGCCGGCGCAGGTGAATACGGACACGATATCGTATGCTCCGCTGTAACATCAGCAGTAATGCTGACGGCTAACACAATCACAGACTTTTTGTATGCAGGTGCGGATGTAAAAATCGGCGAAAACAAGGTACTCCTTGTGCTGAAAGATCCCGATTCTGCAATGTCTATCGCAGCAAAACAGGTTATTGCTTCATTTCATAAGCACCTGGAAATTATTGCCGAAGACGCAAAAGGAACAATTCAAATAACCATAAAAGAGGTTAAAGCTCGGAAAGGAAAATAATCATGATTTTATTAAACTTACAGTATTTTGCTCACAAAAAAGGTATGGGTTCTACCAAGAACGGCCGTGACTCCGAATCCAAGAGACTTGGTGCTAAGCGCGCTGACGGTCAGTTCGTTCTCGCTGGCAACATTCTTTACAGACAGAGAGGCACACACATTCACCCCGGTAAGAATGTTATGAGAGGCTCTGATGATACATTATTTGCTACAATTGATGGCACAGTAAGATTCGAGCGCCTCGGCAGAGACCGCAAGCAGGTAAGTGTTTACCCTGCTGAATAATTGGCAGACAAGCAAGGGCGGAAGTTTTCCGCCCTTTTGTTTTGTAAACAGATGAATGTAATCTGATTTGCCGGCTGCATTTTCTGCGCCGGGAAATGAGATTATATTCAGCAGATGGAAAGGAATGATATAAATGTTCGTAGATATAGTTAAAATTACAATAAAAGCAGGCGACGGCGGTAACGGTGCTGTTTCCTTCCACCGCGAAAAATACGTTAATGCAGGCGGCCCTGACGGTGGTAACGGCGGTAAGGGCGGAGACATCGTATTTCAGCCAAAGGACAACCTTTCCACACTGATAGATTTCCGCTATAAGAAGAAATACGTGGCGAAGAACGGTGATAACGGTTCGTCTCGCCGTAGTACAGGTAAATCAGCAGAGGATACCATTATTTACGTACCCCGCGGTACTATTGTAAAGGATACAAACACAGGCAGAATCTTAGCGGATATTTCAGGCGATGAGCCTGTTGTAGTTGCAAAGGGCGGCAAAGGCGGTAAGGGTAACATGAACTTTGCTACTCCTACACGACAGATTCCCCGTTTTGCAAAGCCCGGTTTTCCCGGTGAAAGCTTCGATGTCACACTTGAACTTAAACTCCTTGCAGATGTAGGGCTGGTAGGCTTTCCAAATGTCGGCAAATCCAGTCTTATAAGTGTTGTAAGTGCCGCTAAGCCTGAGATTGCCAACTATCATTTCACCACAATCACACCCGTTTTAGGCGTTGTAAAGTACGAAGAAAAGTCATTTGTAATGGCTGATATCCCCGGACTTATCGAAGGCGCAAGCGAGGGTGTGGGTCTCGGTCACGCATTCTTACGTCATGTTGAGCGCTGCCGTCTTATTGTCCACGTAGTTGACGTTTCGGAAATCGAAGGCAGAGATTGTATAGATGACTTTGAAAAGATTAATACCGAGCTTCGCAATTTCTCCGAAGAATTATCAGAAAGACCTCAGATTGTTGCCGCAAATAAGGCGGATATGGCTACTGAGGAGCAGATTGAAAAGCTCAGAAAATATGTTGAAGAAAAGGGACTTCCTTTCTTTGTTATTTCCGCAGCTACCACAATGGGCACCACAGAGCTTGTAGGCTCTATTGCCGCTGAGCTGGAAAACCTGCCTCCCGTTTTACGTTACGAGGCACAGCCTCTTACCCTTGAAGAAATCGAGCAGATTAACGAGGCTAAGCGTAGCTTTACAATTGAAAAGGCAGACGCCCATTACTTTATTGTTAATGCCGAATGGCTCGCTCCTATTCTCAGCACTGTTAATATGGACGACTACGAAAGCCTCCAATATTTCCAGAGAGTGCTCCGTTACAGCGGAATCATTGATGCTCTGGAAAATGCAGGTGTTGAAGAGGGAGATACAGTTTCCATCTTTGACTTTGAGTTCGATTATATGAGATAATGTCCCTATGAAGATACTTTCTTCGTTATTATAATGGCAGAAGGAAAGGCAGATTCAAATGACTCCAATGACAAAATCACAGGCTAAACAGCTCAGCCCTCTTACTCTCGCTTTTTACGGCGATTGCGTATATGAAATAATGGTACGGAGAAAAATAGTTGAAGGAGGCAGCAGACCTTCTCAGGAGCTTCATCGTCTTTCTGTACAGATGGTGCGTGCTTCCTTTCAGGCTGCCGCATACGAAAAGCTCCTGCCCGTTCTTTCAGAAGAAGAAACAGATATTCTCAAAAGAGGCAGAAATGCAACAGGTCTTAACCCTCCTAAATCCAGTAATCCCCGTGATTACCACAGAGCAACAGCCGTAGAGGTATTATTCGGTTATCTTGACCTTATAGGCGAAAATCAGCGTGCCGAAGAGCTGTTTGAGGTGATATGCAATGAAGAAGAAAACAAAGAATAAGGATACCGCACCTAAGAAAAAGCGTTCATTCAAGTGGCTTTTGGATATACTACTGATTATTTTAGGTTCAGTCATCTACTCCGCAGGCATTAACTGCTTTACCGCTCCAAGCGATATTGCCCCCGGTGGCATAAGTGGTCTTGCTACGGTTATAAGCTTCCTCACAGACCATAAGATTTCTATCGGTCTGGTTTTCGGTATTATAAATATCCCTCTTATTATTGCAGGATTTCTAAGCCTCGGAAAAGTCCTTATGGCGAAAACAGTGCTTGCTGTTGCGGTTACTACTATGTGCACCGACTATTTCAGCACCCTTTTCCCTGTTTACGAAGGTGACAGGATAATTGCCGCAGTGTTCGGTGGTGTGCTTATGGGCGCGGGACTTGGTATTGTTTATAATCGTGATGGTACCACAGGCGGTACGGATATTATCAATAAGATTATTCAGAAGATAAAACCCCATTTAAGCCTGGGATTTATAATGATGATGACCGATGCGGTAGTTGTTCTTATTTCAATTCTCGCTTTCGGTAACTTAGAATCAGGTCTTTATGCAATAATAACCATATTCGTAAGTTCAAGGCTTATGGACTCGATTCTTTACGGCGGCCGCGAAGGTAAGGCGGTGCTGATATTCTCCGAAAAAGCAGAGGAAATCGGTAAGGCTATCACCACAAATATTGCCCGAGGAGCTACATTCCTCAAAGGACAGGGCGTATATACAGGCGCAGATAAGAATGTAATCTGCTGCGCTGTTCCCAAAAACGAGTATGTAAAGCTTAAACGTATTGTGAAAGAATTTGATGAAAAAGCTTTTATTATAACTGCCACAGCTGATGAGGTTCTCGGCGAGGGCTTCATTGATATTGACAGATAACGAAAGGAATTTACCCAGATGTTTAAAAAAATCACCGCTCTGCTGCTGAGCCTTGCAATGCTGCTCCCTTGTCTTGTTGTAACAGCCTATGCAGATACTGTTCAGAGCGCCGCAAGAGACAGATTGCTTTACAGATACGAAAGCAGATATGAATGTGTATACAATACACTTATGGAAGACACTCAAACAATCGAAAAGGTTGAAAAACTCAGCCGTAAGGTTGTTTTTATCTCGGTTTCTGACGGAAATCAACAGGCAAAGGTTGTCTGGGGTACGGGAAAAAAGCTTGAAACAGCACTTGAAAGAGCGTACGAAAAGGCAATTGCCACAAATATGTCTCCCTTATGGTTCAAGCTTGATGTTGTTACCCAAATCGAAGAAACAACCTACGCAGATTTCAAGACAACCTGGGCAGGTGCCACAGGGGGCTCAATGCGTAAGGGCATCGCCTTCAATGACTATTTCGGCAGAGCTTTATTAGAAGCCCAGATAAACAGCAATGGCTGGATCTCCTATGAAACAGGGGAGCTTGACCTTGACGCAATAAACAAGCATTTCCGTAAAACCGGAAAAAAACAGCTTGCTGAATTCCCTGAAACCTTCTTCACCTTTGATACACAGGGTTATTTCTCCGAAAATACCCTCGGCGCGTATAAGCTTACAACAGGCAGATACAGTGCTGCGGGCAGACGTACTTACGAAATGGATAAGGAACAGCTCGAACTCCTTGCAATGCGTTCTTCCAACTACCTTGCGAATATGGTGGGAAAAGACGGCAAGTTCGTTTACGGCTACTACCCTATTGACAACGAAGAGCTTGAGGATTATAATATTATAAGGCATGCAGGTACTGTATGGAACCTTATTCTCCAATATGAAATGACTGGCAACAAGAAGCTTCTGCCCTCTATTGAAAGAGCACTGGGCTATCTCGCTTCATGCTTCCATTTCAAGAACGGTTCCACAGCATTTTTAAATGACAGAGGAACACTTAACGTAGGCGGAAACGGTATTTCTCTCTTAGCCTTTGTAAGCTACACAGAAATCACCGGTTCTACAAAATATATCCACCTTATCCACTCCATCGCAAACGGCATCCTCTATATGCAGAAGGACAGCGGTGCTTTTATCCATACTCTCTACAAATCAAATTATCAGGTACATAAGGACTACATCACTGTTTTCTATGACGGCGAAGCAATGTACGGTCTGCTGAGAGCATACGGACTCCTCAGAGACAAGCGTTATCTTACAGCTGCGGAAAAAGCAGGCGATTATTTCATCGATAACAACTACGAAACACTCAACAGCCATTGGATAGCTTACGGCTTCAATGAGCTTACAAAGTATTCACCAAAGGAAAAATACTTTGATTTCGGTCTTAAAAACATTGAAGGATTTGCAGAAAAGCTTACCCGTGTTGTTACAGGGGCACACACCACCTGCGAAACCGCTAATGCGTCATTTGAGCTGTACCACAGGCTTATGGAAAGCGGTATCGAATGCGGTATGCTTGAAATATTCGATGAAGAAATGCTGTTCAAGGCAGTTGATAAACGTGTTAATTTCGGCATGAACTATTTTATGCAGCCCGAACAGGCTATGTATTTCAAAGACCCGCAGGTTGTCCTTTATTCATTTGCTATGAGAGAGGATAATTTCAGAATCAGAATCGATGATATTCAGCATTTTATGGGCGGTTACTATCTTTACTGGAAAAATTATGATATAATAAAATCATATACGGAAGAATAAACGAAAGGACAGGTTAAAACTTATGTCAGGACATTCCAAATGGAGTACAATCAAGAGAAAAAAAGGTGAAAAAGACGGCGCAAGAGCTAAGGTATTCACCAAAATCAGCCGTGAAATCATTGTTGCTGTAAAGGAAGGCGGCGCAGACCCCTCTTCCAACTCTAAACTTGCTCAGCTTATCCAGAAGGCTAAGTCAAACAACATCCCCAACGACAATATCGACAGACTCTTAAAGAAGGCAAGCGGTGACGCTGAAAAGTCCAACTACGAAGACTGCGTATATGAAGGCTACGGCCCCAATGGTGTTGCGCTTATTGTTGAATGCCTCACAGATAACAGAAACAGAACAGCAGGTGAAATCCGCCATTACTTTGATAAATTCGGCGGCAACCTCGGTACATCCGGTTGTGTATCCTTTATGTTCAGCACAAAGGGTATTGTTGTTCTCGACAACGAAGAGGAAACTATTGACGAAGATAAGGCAATGGAAGATATCCTCGAAGCAGGCGGTGACGACTTCACATTTGAAGAGGGCTGTGTTGAAATCACAACAGATCCCGCTACTGTTACAGAGGTAGGTAACGCTCTTGCAGCAATGGGTTACACTGTTCTCAGCGCCGAACCCGCAAAGGTTCCCGCTACCTACACAGCTTTAACAGACGAAGACCACATCAAGAAGATGACATTACTCTTAGAAACTCTCGAAGATAACGACGATGTCCAGAACGTGTGGCATAACTGGGAAGAGTAATCCGTAACTGACAAAAGGCTCTGTTAAGCCATTTGTTGATAGCATGACAGGCTGAATTACGGTTTATGTTGCTGAACTACGCCCAACATAAAGAATAGCGTAATGTGAACTACGGTTTTCTGAATGTATATCATAAAAAATCACTCCATGTTCTATGTTTATCATAGGAAATGGAGTGTTTTTATGTTACTGGAAAATTTATTTGCCGAATATCTGCTTGAATGTCAGATAAGAAAATTTACACCTAAAACAATTCGTGGATATAAGAATTGTATTGACTTGCTTGTTCGCTATTGCAAGGAAAAGCATGGCATTACAGATGTAAAAGATGTTTCCCACATTCATATCAGAATGTTTTTCAAGGAACTGACCGAAACCAACCACAAAGAAAGCTACATAAATACCCTATTAAAGTCATATCGTGCATTTTTTAAGTACGCAACAGCGGAAGAATACATAGATGTAAACCCTTGCGATAAAGTGCGGTGGGCAAGAGAAGAAACACCTATAATTGAAACCTTTACCGATAAAGAGGTTAAGGGGCTTATAAAAGCATACAATGACTATGATTATTTATCTGTGCGAAATAAGACAATTATCTGTATGCTTGTAGATACTGGAATAAGATGTAACGAAATGTGTATTTTACCGACAGAAGCGGTAAAGGAAGATGTCATTTCCATTTTCGGCAAGGGCAAGAAATACAGACAAGTTGCATTAAGCCCTTATCTTGAAAAAATGCTTTTACGCTATCAGAAATGCAAGGAAGCATATTTCAGATATAAGAATGTACCTGATAATCTTTTCCTTTCAAGAACTGGAAGACCTTTAACTGTTGAAGCAGTAGAAAGAATTGTGCGGACAGCGGGCGAAACCGCAAATGTCAGAAGCGAAATCCGCTGTTCTCCCCACACATGCAGACATTATTTCGCACAAAGCCAACTGCGGAACGGTATGGATGTTTACAGTCTTTCAAGAGTAATGGGACACAACAGCATTTCCATAACACAGCGGTACTTAAACAGCCTTAATGATAAGGATATTGTTATTAAGTCGGTAAATGCAAGTCCGTTGATGAATATAATGTGAATATTAATTATGTTATGTTGACAAAATATTACAGTATGTGGTATAATACATATCGTAGGGGGCGTACTTACTCTGGTTTGTCTCCGTTACAGACGTAAAACAGGCGGTTAAACCTCTTGACTGATACCGTAAGGGTTAGGAAGGAGGTTGATAATTCAAAACCTTTACGGAATTTTTCGTAAAGGATGTGATACTTATAACTATTGAGATTGTTTGTGCGATTTTTGGTTGTATTGCTGGTGCAATATCTGCTATTATGAGCATTTTATCTTATAGAAAGAAGTAATCCGCCTAAGTAGCAGTTAGGCGGATTATTCAATACATTGTTGAGTTTTCGTCAAGAGCTACCGTCTGGGGTACGCTCTCTATACCATTATTGTATCACAATCAGATACTTTCGTCAATATCAAGTGAAAATTTGTAGACATTTTGTATGCATATTTGTAAATTTTGTCGAAAAATGTAACCTTCTAAATGTAATATTTTACTACCTATTTCTTTGAATTTCCTATTATCCATTTATAATTCTAACCGCAATTTTACAGTTGCGGTTTTTATTTTTATTCATAAATCCCGCTAATATCTTTCAAATACCCCTTAAATTCATCAACAACGGTAGGAGGTGAAACTATCTTTGCGCCCTTGCCGAAACCGCAAACCCACGAAAAGAACTGCTTGCTTATACAGATTTCCGCATTTATAGTAAAATGGTTTTCATCTTCATTCAAGTACCTTGCACTATTGCCGAAACGCTCAACAACAGTATCTAAAAGCGGATTTATAAACCGTATTGTAACACGCTCTGTCTTTCCGCCGAACATTGAAAAAGTCCTTTGCGGATAAGTCTGAATATCAAGAGCGGAAAAGGCTTCCTCGCCCTCTCTTGCTTCATCAATCAGAACAACATCTTTCATCCTGTCAACACGATATGTCTTTATTTTCCCTGAAGCCTGCTCAAAAGCAATCAGATAATAGTTGCTCTCATTTATAAGCAGTTTAAAAGGGCTTACAATATAACTCTTTTTGCGTTCTATCTGCTTATTCGTGTTTCCGCTTATTGCAGATGTAAGGTATTTAAACCCTATTTTCTGCGGAATGTGGTCTTTGCTTTTGCTCATAGCGGTATTTATTGTGCTTATATTGTATAACGCACGATTGTTATTAACCCTTATTCTGTCTGTAAGCAAAGAATCCTGTTTTATGGTTTCCGCTTCATATTCGCTTACAAAATCACATATAACATCTATCAGCTTATTTGCCTTGTCTTTTGATAAAAACTTTGCAGAATATACGCATTGTGCCAACAAGTGCAAATCATCAATATCAACGTGTTTTTCAGAAACAAAAAAGCCTCTTTCCTGCTTATTATATACTATAAATTCAAAATCACCGTCAGCAATAGCCTGTTCCGCTTCTGCCACATTACCGCCGAACTCATTTATATACATAGCGATATTTATTTCTTTTATATCCTTGCAAACGGAACGGCGTTCCGCTGAAATTCCGCACTTATCTTCAAGGTATTCAATCAATTGAGTTGCGGAACGTACATTGTTTTTGTCCGTATACTTCAAAAGGTATTGCAAAATCAGATATGGTTTCATTTTCTGATTATATTTTCTTCCACTGTTTTCTCTTCTGTTGTCTTTTTCCGCCATTTTCAAAACCTCTCACTTTTTTCCTTCTGTAATTATTATAACAAAGATTTTTTAAAGTTTCAAGTTTACAAATGACTAATGCGGTTACTCTCTGATTGAGAATAACCGCATTTTTGAATGTTATGAGATTTTTTGGTATAATTATTATAGAGATAAAAAGTAAATATGTATTTTATCTGTCTTTTGTGAACTCTGCATTGATTTCATTAATTCTTGATTGTATTTCACTTAATTCAGAACGAAATTCTTTAGTTTCATCATTCATTGCATTTTGCAAGTTTGATATTTTATTGTTTATTTCTTTTTTTCGTTTCTCAATTTGTGATTCCTTCTCAATTTCAGATTCTCTTAAATTTTTCTTTTCAATTTCTATCTTCTCTTTAAGAGAGCGTTTTTCTTTTCCTTTAAATAAACCAAGAGAATTTAACTCTTTTGTAAGTTGATATATGTTTGAGTTCAATGTTAAACATTTTTCTTCAATTTCCAGAGTTGCTTCACACTGTTTTTTCAAAGAAGCAATCTGTATATTATAACCATTTTCAATTTCTGAAATTTTTGAACTCAAACTTTCTTTTAACCCATTTAATTCTTCTAACTCTTTTTCAAGTTTTTCCTTCTCATCTTTGTGCTCACTCCAGTATTTATCCAGCCTCTTCTGTTTTTCCTTTCTTTTAGCTTCTTCTTTAGCTTTTTGGCTTGAAATTTCTAAGTTATGAATCATATCAATTACAGTTGATACTTCTCCATACGAAATAGGTGTCGCCTCATTTGGTTTAAGTTCATTCGCATATTTCTTTAATGTCTTAAAAAATGACGAATCAAACTCAACAAGTTCAGTGATTAAATTCAATCCAAATTTATAGCAAGACATAGCAATCACGATTGAATTATCAATTATTTTATTGTTTTTTGCATACTCGTCATCAAGCCGTTTTTTTGCCAAGTCCCCCTGCCGCATTAAATCATTTGCATCACCATATACAATATCCATCGTTTCACGATAATAATTTAAATCATTCATCGTACTGTTAAAGTCTTCAAGTGCATCTCTAATATTTTCAAAACATAGGTTTAAATAACCAATACATAATTCAGTAACACATTTTATCGCCTCTAACATAAAATCCTGATATTCTTTTGTATTTCCGAATTTATTTATAGCGATTTCAAAAGAACGATTTGTTGCATCGCAAGCTGTTTTTAAGTTGTATCTTACCAAATTTCCTTGCCAACCTATTGAAATTCCTTCGTATAATATAGCAATATGATTATTTGGTTCTTCATTTAAAATTTGGCTGTACAAATCAGCTGCCTGTTCAAATTTTTTATCCGAAAAAGCTCTTTCTGCCTTAATTAAAGAATTTTTAACTCTTTCACTATTGTCAATCTTTACTGTACTACCTGAAACATCAACTTTTCCCTCTATCATCAGCTTTCTCGCTTCTTCAACCGAATATTTCGTGCCACAACATTGACATACAAAATACCCATCTTGTTTTACTAAATCATTGCTATTGCACATTTCGCATACTAACGCTTTCATAGACTGTCCTCCTATAAACTATTCTTCAAATATAATTTTTTCTAATTGCTCATTAGAAATATAACGAAATATTGCTTCTACCCCGTCACACGCATCTTTCTTATGCCAATATCTGTGACTGCTATATATTTCTTTGCCCTTTTCATCAAAATAATGAAAATAGTATTCAGTTTCCTCACCGTTAATTAAAACAAAAGGTGATTTCGATGAATCAATTACATTTTCAGCTACCAAATCTTTAAAATCACTAATTCCCTTAATACATTCTTCTTTTGTCTGATAACCCACAGAAATACCCATATTACTATCCGAATCATTTGGCGGTATTATTTGAAAATACCATATTTCCGACACACAAAAGACTTTTACAGAAGCCAAAGACTCACCTCCCACTATAATTTCACAAAATAGGAACTTTTCTTCCTACAATTATATAACTATTCTTCCTGCTTGTCAAGTAAAATAAGAAGTATAATTCATATAAAGTTATATCAGGAGGAAGAGAAATGCTTATTACAAATATGCACGAAATAGGAAATAAACTATTTTATATCAGAAAAAAGAAAGGACTTACACAAGCAGAAGTTGCGGAAAAAGCTAATTTGTCCGATAGAGCTTACGCCGATATAGAACGTGGAACTTCTAATATGCGTGCCGAAACCCTGATAAGCATTTGTAACGCTTTGCATATTACTCCTGACGAAGTCTTTGTCGAAGCTGACAACCCTGTTTTACCTAATCAAGAAGAAATATTAAAACGGCTCTCCGAATGTTCTGCAAAAGAAAAAGAAACCGCCCTTTCTTTACTGGATATATACCTGCGGTCTCTTGATAAGTAGTTATTATGTTGTATATAAGATGTTGTTAAGTTGTATTTAAGATGTAAAAAGATGTTAAATAGTTATTACTATGATGCTATATAGGGGGCTACCCTTTCGGGAAGCCCCACACTCGCTATAAATTATCGCCCTGACGTGACCTCCGCCCTCTCCAAACTGTGATTTTATCTGAAATTACGGTTTTTGGCTGTTTTCGGCGGGTTTCTTTTTTAAGAAATTACGGTAAAACACGGTAAAAAAAGCGCAAAGCGGCAATCCGCACTTTCCCCTTGGTTTGTACGGATTACCGCTTATTTTATTTGAAGATTTTATTTAATTCCTTTGCTAATGCAGGTGTTAATTCTTTTATAATTTCCTTTTTTAGTTTCTCTCGCTCTGCTTGCTTTTCTTTTGCTTCGGCTTGTTTTGCTCTTGCTTCAAAATACTGTCTTGCCATTCTTCTGTGTTGCTCGGTTATATCGTTTTCTATTGTTACACCGCTTGCTTTGCGTATCTTCTGGATATGTTCTTCTATTAAATCAAAGTAATTCATAGTTTCATCTCCTTCTTTTGTTTTCTTGTTATTTATGAAAAACAAAAGAGGAAGATTAACTGGTTTTGTTCAAAATACAAACTCTTTCGGCTCGCTATATATTCCACTATTTAGGGGCGGTTGGCTATTATTATTTATATTTATTTCTCTATTACTTTGCGGACTTCCTGTGTTGTTTCGTGGAATTTCAAGTGCATCCTGCGGAATTTCTATTCCATTAAATGCACTTTCGGCAGAATTTTGTCCGCTAAAAGAACGTTCGCCACGTGGATTTTCCTTTTGTTCATCTGACGGACTTCCGCTGTTTTCCTCTTTCCTCGGAACTTCATAAAAACTATATGTATGTTTCCCTTCATAAATGATATATCCCTTTTCTTTAAGAATATCAAAATACTTATAATATGTTGATTTCTTCATTCCTGTTGCATTTTTTACGGCTTCATAGGATAAAGCAAGTTTATAACCCTGTTTATTTGAAGCAAGATAAGTATATAACTGAACTCCATAAGCTCCTAAATCCCGACTGGCTGACATCCACGTTTCTTTATCAATGCCTATAAAGTTTCTTCCAAAATCCTTCTTGTTAATCTTAATCATATTCTGATTAGGGAACGTTTCCATATTTTTGTCCTCCTTTAATTTATGCAACTGCTTTTTCTTCTGTTGTTGTGGCTTCTGCTTCCGCCTTTTCTTCTTCAATACCGAATTTCTTAACATCAGGGTATTTGTCTAAAAACCAACTTTTAATAGTGGCATATCCAACGCCGTTTTTATGGCACTGTGCAAGTAAATACATTTCTGCAAGTTCTGTAAAAATTTCTGTTGCTTGCGCTTTTTCTTCGTGTGTTCTTATATACTTCTCCATATAAGAGTAGGTAAGGTTTTTGTATGTGTTTTTATTAGGATTTTTCTTTATTGCTCTTATTCCTACGGAAAAATCGGGGTAATCCTTACGCACTCTCTGTAATGTTGCGTATTCATCACTACGAACATCAGAAGCAAGTTTCTGAAACTCTCTTGTTAAAACAATAGCGTGGTTAGTAAAATCAATTCTGATAGGCTTTCTCATTGTTATCACTCCTTTCTTATGCTACTTTCTTTGCTGTGTTCTTTTTGTTTTCTTCTTCTCTCTTCTTTTTAGCTTCTGCTACTTTTTTCAATAATTCTTCACGCTTCTTGTGGAAATCGGCAATAGCAGGAAATTTATCAAGAAACCAATCCTTGACATCTGTGTAAGAAGCAGATTCCATACCCATTTCTATTGCTTCTTCAGACTTTGCACGAAGGTCATTGTACTCTGCAAGGATTGTTCCTTCTTCATCATCGTGAGCACTGATATACTTTTCCATAAACTCATATGTAAGTCCAGAATAAGCACATTTTCCGCTCTTTGCACTCTTTGTTACTATTCTGTAATTAGGATAATCACGGCGTGCTTTCTGTAAATCGTCATATTCGGGTGTGCCGAATCTTGAAGCTAATTCCGCAAACTTCTTGCTCATTTCGATTGCTCTGTCCTTGTTGTTAATTGCTAAATTTGTCATAATATTTTTTCCTTTCTTAAATAAGAGATTTAGTGTTATTCAGTTTCGGTGAGCTTTTGTGTTCCTCACCTTTACTGTACTTATATTATATCATATTTTGAAGATGCACTTGTGATTATAATGGTAATTTTAAAATATTTATAAAAATAAAACGCTATTAAAAAACGACGTTTTTAAAAGGTTTCTGCATAGAAAGATGTAAAAAGATATTATAAAGTTTTTTGTTTTATGTATTCAACTTGTTCTTTTGTTGTTATTAAGTTGTTGCTATCTTGATAGAAAGAAAAATATTTTTCGTATGTCATCACTCAGGCATTGACAAAACCCTTTGAAGTATGATAAACTAATGTCAGTTAAGGAAAATAAGCAATACTGAATTATGATAAACATAGAACATAATTTTGATTTTTTCAGAAAGCCGAACCCGCAAAGGTTCCCGCTACCTACACAGCTTTAACAGACGAAGACCACATCAAGAAGATGACATTACTCTTAGAAACTCTCGAAGATAACGACGATGTCCAGAACGTGTGGCATAACTGGGAAGAAGCGTAAGGCTTATCCTTTTCTAAACTTAATATGCATGAAAACCCCCGCCGTTTTATAACGGCGGGGGTTTTTCAGAATAAATAGCGTGTAATCATATGTACCTGACATCACAAGTTATACACTTATTTCTGAGCTGATTCCTAAGCATATATCGTTTTCATCAAACAACAAGGCTATATTATAACCTGTTGCCTGCCATTGTCTTAAAATTTGACCATTACCTAAACTTGAAATTGCATTAGGTTTTCCACAAACCTTTTCAATCTCTTGTAAGGTTTTTCCTTTTAAAACTCCAAGACTTGCAAAATTATTCTGCAATAAAGCACCTGGTGTTTTTACAGCAGCGCTTGTAATAATCCACCATAAAATGCCACCTACTACGGGCAAAACCCAAACATACCAAAAATCTTCCATATTCTCCTCCTTGTAGTTAATTTTTAACTATTATATCTGTATTATATGCTATTTAAAACATTTTGTCAATACTTATAGTTAAAAATGCTATAATTATTTTTGACGGAGGTGTTTATATGACATTAGGGGAAAAAATAAGAAATGCCCGTGAGGACATGGATTTACATCAATCAGACATTGCAAAACTAATACCCATGAATCAATCAAACTATTCCAAAATTGAACGTGATATTCAGGAACCAAACATAGAACAATTAAGACGAATTTGCCTTATTCTGAAATTAGATCCTCGCTATCTTTTAGATATAACTGAATCTGATATTATCTCTACTTCTGATATAAAGCTTTTAAACGACATAAAGAATTTTATAGAAAATCATAAATAACAAAAACGGCAGGTATCTCGTGATACCTGCCGTTATTTTATTACCCTTTTAATCAGCTTTCATCTCTTAAATTGAACATACCGATTAAATCTTTAAGCATTGCGGACTGGCCGGAAAGCTCTTCGGAAGCTGCCGCGCTTTCTTCTGCGGTAGCTGAGTTGTTCTGAACAACTCCCGAAATCTGGTCAATACCAATTGTAACCTGTCCTGCCGATGTAGCCTGTTCCTTACTTGCCTCAGCAATATCTGTTACAAGCTCATTAACCTTCGCAGAAGCCTCTGCAACCTTATTCATAAGTACAGCTGTTTCTTCAACAATTGCACTACCGTTACGTGCGGCATTTACAGATTCTTCAATAAGCACTGTGGTGTTGCTTGCTGCTTCCGCAGACTTGCTTGCGAGGTTTCTTACCTCATCAGCAACTACCGCGAAGCCCTTACCTGCATCACCTGCTCTTGCAGCTTCAACAGCAGCATTGAGGGCAAGGATGTTTGTCTGGAATGCGATATCTTCAATCGCCTTGATAATCTTGCTGATTTCCTCAGAAGAATGATTGATCTTATCCATAGCTTCAACAAGCTTCTTCATCTGCTCATTAGCTTCTTCCATTGCTTCTGCTGTTTCATTTGTACTTGCCTTAGCAACTTCACAGTTTGCAGATGTCTGGTTGATATGCTCTGTGATTTCTTGAAGTGTAGCAGCCAGCTCTTCAATTGAGCTTGCCTGTTCAGTTGCACCCTGGGAAAGTGACTGAGCACCTGCGGAAACCTGGTCAGAACCGCTGGATACCTGGTCTGCGGCAACGTTAATGCTCCAAAGAGTATTACTGAGCTTGCTGTTGATATCAACTACTGAATTATATAGCTTTTCATAATCGCCTTCATAAACTGCACGATTTCTTTCGGTGTCAACATTAAAGTCACCGTTTGCCATTGATTCGAGGATTCTACCGATATCGCTGATAATGACATTCATATCATTAACAAGACCGCGTGTTGCCTCAGCAAGAGTATGTGTTTCGTCCTGTGTGTTTACTTCGGGAACAGGGCTTGTGAAATCGCCTCTTGTTACGCCGTCGAGACGGTCTGCAACAGCCTTGATGGAATTACCAATTTGTGTGCCGAGGAGTGTTGCAACAGCAATACCGGCACCGATACCAACGATTGCAACGATAATTGCAATTAAGACAGTCAAAGAAACTTCGCCCTGGAAATCACGGGTATCAGCTGTAATGATAATAGACCAGTCGTTTGTGTTTTCAACAGGTGCAAATGCAGCAATCTTTGAAATTCCGCCTATCTTGTATGTTTCATAACCGTGTTCGTTATGCTCCATTCTGTCGTGAATAGCAGCGATTTCCGCATAAGAAGAATCTGTATCAGCGAGAGTCTGTAAATTTTCACCTTCCGCAATCTTTGTGCTATCCTTGTGCGCAATAGTATTACCCTTTGCGTCAAGCATATAGGAAACACAGCTGTCGCTTATATGTATAGAGGAAACTATATCGTTAAGGAATGTTTCATGAGGTACAACATAAACACAACCTACTACCTCAGAACCGCTTACACCATTTGCCCAGAGAGGAGCAGCAATGATGATACTGATTTCACCTGTAACTCTGGAAACAACTGGTTCGGAAATTGTTGTTTCACCCTTCATTGCGTTCTGGAAATACTGGCGGTCGGACATGTCTGCACCTGTAACGATGTTGGTACCATTTGCGTCAAGAACAACACCGCGTGTCATTCCGTGAACCTTGGCACGTTCGGTTACAAGAGCAGCCTTTTCTTCCGCAGAAAGCTCATCGCCTGAAAGCTCCTTCAAGCAACCGAGCTCGGTAGCTACATTGAGGTCTGCTTCAATTTCCCATCTCACACGTTCAGCTGTAATTTCCACAAGTGTGGTCATATCTTCTTCAAGACGTGACATTGTACCTGTGTAGGTGAGAGTTGAGCACACTGCGCCTAAAATAACCAACGAGACGGTTACAAGTGCGATAGTGCAAACCATGATTTTCTGTTTTACTGATTTCATTATTATCCCTTACTTTCCTTTTTGTATCCATACAATAAAGTATGTGTAATTACATTAATAATACCACTTTTTGTAATAAAAGTCAATAATTTGTTATTACAACAAGTAATAATCCGATGATTTTTTTGTATCTTGTACAATTTTTCCTTCTTATTTTTGTTATTATTCTCGTTTCGTCAATAAAAGCCTTTGTTAATTGTATAATTATTACAAAAAAGCATTATGTGGTTGAATTATTATAAAGTACATGTTATAATGTTTATGTATATATTTTTACAATTTTTACTAATTATTAACAATAAAAGGAGGGGTGAAAAATGGCACAGTCATTAGAGCTGCCACTGGATATTTTCTTGTCGCAAGAAGCTTTTGAGGAACGTTCTCTTTACTTTGTAAAAGAAAACAATTCCGAAAATGCCGCGTTTATTACCATTCAGGTAAATAACCTGGAACTTATCAGTGATGCTTACGGCAGGGCCACATCCAAAAACATCATGCAGATTTTAGGTGCGCAGATCAGCCTCCACCTTGAAGACTGCGGTTTTTTTACCAGCTACAAGAAAACCTCCTTTACAATTGTACGTACATACAGCGACCGTATCTCCCTTTCAAACTGGGTTTCTCATCTCGAAGCCCATGTAAGAAGCCAGATGAAGCTTGCAAAATATATTGCTGAAATTGAAATTACAGTAGGTATTTTTGCTCCCGAGAACAGTATAGATGAACCTGTAAGCGATATGGTTGCCCACTCAGAAACAGCTATAAAATACTCACAAAATTCAAATGAGCATATCGTTTTCTACGAAGATGAAATGCGCATAAAGCTCCTTAAAGAATACGAGCTTATCAAATCCATGGACGAAGCTCTCAGGTATGACGAGTTCTGCATATTCCTCCAACCCCAGCATTACCTTCAACAAGGCGACCGTGTACTCAGCGCGGAGGCACTTGCCCGCTGGATAAAGCGTGACGGTACAATAATATACCCCGGCGAATTTATCCCGGCATTTGAAAAAAACGGTCTTATTGCAAAACTGGACAGGCATATAATGGAGCTTGCCTGCCGTTTTATTTCCGAGCATATCAACGAGGACTGGTACAATAATATTGCAATTTCTGTAAACGTTTCCCAGGTTGACCTGAGCGCAGATGATTTTATCGATTATTACCGTAAAACAAAGGAAAAATACGGTATTCCCGATGGACTTATCGAAATTGAATTTACCGAAAGCGCGGTATTTGATGACTACCATACTTTCAGCAAAATAATGACCGAGCTGGAAAACAGCGGCTTTACCTGTTCGCTTGATGATTTCGGTGCAGGAAGCTCATCCCTCAACATGCTGAAAGAAATGCCCGTAAACGTATTGAAAATGGACCGTCTGTTCTTTGTAAACAGAGGCGTAAACGACAAAAAGCGTAACGATGCCGTAATCGCCAGCGTAGTCGCCATGGCGCGAGGTCTTGGTATCAAAATTATCGCCGAGGGTATTGAAAGCCCTGACCAGATTTCCTATCTCAGAAAAATCGGCTGTGATGTTATTCAGGGTTACGTATATTCTAAGCCCCTACCCACTGATGAGTTTGTGGAATACGTAAAGAATTTCTCTCCTAAAAACGAAATAACAGAAGAAACAGAAAGCTTCCCAGAAAAGCCGTACAAAAAGCTCAGCCGTGAAGCTCTCTGCCGTAAATACGAGGATCTGCTCAGATATGTAAATTCCGTAGTAATGGAACTGGATATCGAAAATGACTTTTTTACGGTTATTTCAAACACCGATAACGGCATTAAAATCCCCTTTTCCAAGGGTAGATACAGCGATTTTCTAAGCCGTTACATGCCACTTATAGTACAGCCTGAACATCTCCCTTCGGTCATGGATAAGGCTTCCCTGAAATCAATCCTTCTGTCCTTCTACCGCGGTGATGACCTGTTCACCTGCGAATTTCTTGCTAAATCTCCCGAGGACAACTGCGGAGAATATCAGTGGATGTCCCTTGACGTTCATTTTGATGAACTGCTTAAAGAAAAAACTCCTGTTGCTACTATATTTATCCATAACATTCAGGAACGCAAACAGCGTGAGCTTGATGTTCAGCTGGCTAATATGCAGCTTTCAACCGCGTTACAGGGCATAAACGGCATTATCTATGAGTATGACCTGGATAACGATAAAATTGCCCTTCTTCACAACGCTTCGGGCTACCCTGCCCACGAATTCGTAAGCGACGATCACCGCGCTGAATACGAAAGCTTTGTAAAACGCCATGTTCACCCGGATGATATAGGTGCTGCCAACAGCCTTATGAAGCTTGACCTTATAGCCTGCTCCCGCAATGAAGAAATTAACAGATTGTGCGAATTCCGCAGAATATATTCCGACGGAAAAATGACCTGGAAGAGTATTTCCTGCACACGCTCTCCCCGCGGCAATAACCTTACATTTATTGTCCAGGATATAACCGAACAGAAAAACCGTATCCAAGAAATCAAGGAAACAGAACAACAGGTTTTCTCGCTTGTTTCCTCCACCTTTGATACAATCGTTGAATTCAACCGCCACAACGGTATGCTGCGCACCATCGTAGGCAAGGAGAATTTCGACTATTTCGGAATCAATGCCGACGGAACAATTGAACAATTCTATGAATCATTGGGACAGAGCACCGCTATTTATGAAAATGACCGTCTCTATCTCTTGGAGCGTCTTTCACCTAAGAGCCTGATTGAAGAGACTAAACGTGAACCGCTCATTTCCTTTAATTTCAGAATAAGCGGCGAAAAGGTTCAATGGTACGAGCTGAGTATTATCAAAACTAAACAGCCGGGTATATCACTTTGCTCGCTTAAAAGGAGCGACAGTACAAAGGCTGTACCTGATGACCATGCAAATCTTGACCAGCTTACAGGTCTCCTTTCTGCCGATGGATACCGCAAGGGCGTTTTTGAACGTTTCAGAAACGGTATGGGTAGTAAGGTAAAGAATGCACTGATAATTATCGATATCGACAACTTCAATGTCATCAATAATAACAAGGGTAAGGCTTACGGCGATGTTCTCCTATGTCGTCTTGCCTCTGCAATAAAAAAGGAAGCTCCTGACGGTTTCTGCGCACGTATCGGCGGTGACGAATTTGCAATAATTCTTGAAAATACCGATTGCCGCTTTGCTGTTCAACTGGTTAAACAGATCAGAAAGCGTTTCCGCAGCGACGCTGACGAAAATGAAACATTCAGCGCAGGTGTTGCAGAAATCCAGCCCGATGGAAATATCAGCGATCTTCATACCATGGCTTTATCCTGTATCACCTCTGCAAGAGAAAAGGGCGGAAATATAACAGAAGTATTTGATTCATCAAGTCGTGCGGAAGAAAAAAATATCCATGTAAGCGATGTTGAAATTCACGGAGGCACAATTATCGCTTCTGACTTGTTCCAGCGTGTTTATCTGTTCCTTTCAAACTGTAACAATGCTCTTGAATCTGTTCCCCAGGCTCTTGGTCTTGCATGCTCCGAATTTGATATTTCCCATGCCTTTATTTATCGTATATCTGACGAAGATTATAGTCTCAGACTTGTTTCTCAGTGGTTTGAAAATGAAACTCTTCGTTCAAACGATAACGGAATGACACACACACTTATGGATTTTCTGTGCTGTGATAAAGAAACGGCAGAAAAAATCATTGACCGCAAATACTACGATGCATATAAACATGCAAAAAATAATCCTAAAATGCTTAATTACTATCAGAAACACGGTATTCTTGCTTCTCTTCTGTGCCCGTGCTCGTTCAAAGGTAAAACCTGTGCTATCATAGGTTTTGACGAGCATACCGCACCAAGAACATGGAGCGAGAATGAACTAACCCAGCTTTCACTTGTTGCCGACCTTATCGGCAAAACTGTTGAGAGAGAATATTCAATCATGAATAAGGAGGTACTGTCCAATGAATAAGGGTAAAACAAAGATCATCGGTGTCGTACTATGTGGTGCTCAGGATGAATCTACCTCAGAATATGTAACCAATATTGTAAAACATTCAAAAGAACTCGGCTACAAAACGCTTATATTCAATTCATTTGCCGATTATTTCATGGACAGTTCGCCCCAGAATCCCACCAGAGCTGTTTTCCGTATCATAAATTATGATATCCTTGACGGAATAATCATACTTTCCGAAACCATGAAAAGCAAGGGTGTTATTGAAGAAATCACCTCTTCAGCAAAGCTCAGGAATATTCCTGTTGTTTCAATTCTTACTCCCGTGGAGGATTGCTACAACATAGTCTTTGATTTCAGAGAGAATTTCAAGAAGATAATAGACCATATTATCGAAGAACACAATTGTAAGCGCATTTATTTTATGAGCGGTATAAAGGGCAATGATTTCGCCGAGGACAGACTGAGCTGTTATCGTGAATCCATGGCCGCTCACAACCTGGAAGTTGACGAAAGAGGTATCGGCTACGGCGATTTCTGGGATCAGCCCACTTATGCAGCAATGGAAAAATGGATACATGACGACTGTCTGCCGAAGCCTGATGCAATTGTCTGCGCAAACGACTCTATGGCAATCGCCGTGTGCCTTAAACTTTCCGAATACGGTTATAAGGTGCCTGATGATATCATAGTTACAGGCCATGATGGTATTGAAGCGGAGAAATGCCATTCACCACGTCTTACAACCGCCATTACAAATATCGAAGAAGCAAGTATTCGTGCTGTTAATATCATCAATGAAGTTTTGAACGGAGGCAGCCCCTCTAAGCTTGAAACAGTTCCCTCTACTCTTGTTCTTTCTGAGTCTTGCGGCTGTAAAGCTATGACCAGCCACTCCCTCAACCAGAAGATTTCCGATCTTTCTGCTGCAATTGCCTCCCAGGCAGGCTTTGAAAACCACCTTAACATGATGGCAATGCGGCTTTCCGAAGACAATGATTTTGATACTTTCAGAATCCATCTTGCAGAATATATGGAATCAGCATGGGCTCACGCAGCATGGATATGCATGGCTCCCGACAGTATGAGTCCGAGATCTCTTACCGCTGATGAGCTTGCGGATGACTCAACATACGAGCCGCCTGAAACTAAGTTCTTTGACGGAGATAAGCTTATCAATGTACTTTCCTGGGAAAGAGATGTACCATATACTCCTTTGAGTATACCCTTTGACCGTACTGAAATTCTTCCTAATCTTATGGAAAAGCTTGAAAAACATGACATGATTTTCTTCTGCCCCATTCATTTCAGAAACACAGCTCAGGGATATATCGGTCTTTGCAGCAATCTTGATAACTCCCCCTTCAAGTTTACTCAGACTTTCATGAGCTATCTGAATATGATTCTTGAAGTTATGAAGCAAAAGCTATTTATCAACGCTGCCGTTTCACAGCTTAAATCTATGTATATTCTTGACTTTATGACCTCTCTCTACAACAGACGAGGCTTCTACTCTAAAATCAAGCCGAAGCTTGAAAACTGCATAAGTCTCAAATATGACCTTATGGTAGTTTCTGTGGATATGGACGGGCTTAAAACCATCAATGACAACCACGGCCACAGCGAAGGCGACTACGCAATCAAGAAGCTTTCCAATCTGCTTTGCCAATGCGCTGATGACAACACCATAGTTGCACGTTTCGGCGGTGATGAATTTGTTGTTGCGGCTGTATGTCCCGACGGTGAGATGACTGCCAAGAAATTTAAAACCACCCTTAAACGTAAGCTTGATGCATACAACGAAATTTCGGATAAGCCTTATAAAATTTCCGCAAGTATCGGCGTTTCTATCACTAAGCCTGATGAAGCTACAAATCTTGACACACTTATTGAGCTTGCAGACAGCATCATGTACCGCCAGAAAGCAAATCGTAAAAAGCTTCGCGGTACCAGAACATAATAAAACAAAAAAGAGAGGTTAATACCTCTCTTTTTTATTTGTGTAAAAATTATCTTACGTTGAAAGCATAGATTGTTGTGTATTCGTACTTTTCGCCGGCTTTAAGTGTGCAATCAGGGAAATCAGGCTGATTGGGAGAGTCGGGAGCATACTGGCTTTCGAGACAGAAAGCTGTCTGGAAATCCATTGTCTTTCCACCCTTGCCGATATCGGTGCCGTTAAGACCGATAGCTGTGTAAAGCTGAATAGCAGGCTTATCTGTATAAACAGTCATTTCTCTGCCGGTAGCTTCGTGATATGCAATTGCGGCCTTTCTCATAACGTGAGGTTCACCAAGCATATAGTTATGGTCATAGCCTCTGAGAAGTCCCGCTTCAACATCCTTGCCGATAAGCTTTGGAGTTCTGAAATCAAAAGGAGTTCCTGCTACATCAGCGAGCTCGCCAGTAGGAATAAGAGCTGCGTTTACAGGTGTGTAATAATCAGCATTGAGCTGTAACTCGTGGTCAAGAACTGTGTTGTTGTTAAGACCGCCTAAATTGAAGTAAGTATGGTTTGTAAGGTTGAGAACTGTATCCTTGTCGCTAACGCCTGTGTATTCAAGTTTAAGCTCGTTTTCATCTGTAAGTGTGTATTTGCAGGTAACCTTTACTGTGCCGGGGAAGTTTTCTTCGCCGTCAGGACTTACATAACCGAAGGTTACGCTGTTGATTGTGGTATCTTCGATTGTCCACACTCTCTTGTTGAATCCTACCATACCACCGTGAAGAGTGTTGGTGTTTTCATTTGCAAAAAGCTTATAAACTGCACCGCCAAGCTCAAACTGAGCATTAGCAATACGGTTTGCATATCTTCCTACCAACGCACCGTGGGATGAATCGCCCTTGATATAGCCGTCAAGATTATCATAACCAAGGACAATGTCCTCCATCTTGCCATTTCTGTCAGGCATAAACAGGTTTACAACAGCACCTGCAAAGTTTGTAAGCGTAACGCTTGCGCCGTTCTTGTTGGTGATGGTGAAGAGCCATACCTTGTAGCCGTTGAAGAAGCCGAATTCTTTTCTTTCAAGCATGATTATTTCTCCTTTTGTTTTTAGAATATCCAGTACAGGAAGGGATTATTTGTATTCTCGACGAGGAGAATAGTGCACATAAGTAAGATTGCGATATTGGATACTATCGTAACAATACCCACCGCATTTTCACCTGCGCTTGTTTTTTGAAGCAGGATTTTAAGCTTCGGAATAAGCGGCATACTTACCGCAATACCGAATATAATCAGGAAAATGTTATTTACAAAGGATGTCTGAACAGAAATATCCGAGAATGCGTTTCCGTTAGCACCTACGAGGTTGCCGAAAAATACTCCGAGTCTGTTTACATCGGTAAAATAGAATATACCGAAGCCGACGATTATTACTAACTTGTTGTAGATGTGCATTATCACCTCAGGCACTTTTTTAAGACGCTTGCTTCCGATAAGGCGTTCCGCAAGAATAAACAGTCCATAATAAAGACCCCAGATGATATAGTTCCAGCTTGCACCATGCCAGAAGCCTGTGCAGAACCAGACAAGGAAAAGTCCGCCGTACGGTCTGCGCTTGCCGAAAATCGGAACATAGAGCAGATAATCACGGAAGAACGAACCCAGCGAAATATGCCATCTCTGCCAGAATTCAGTTATGTTCTTACAGATAAAGGGATAGTTGAAGTTTTCGTCAAAATGGAAGCCGAAGATACGCCCCATACCGATTGCCATATCCGAGTAGCCCGAAAAGTCAAAATAAACATAAAGGCTGTAAAGAATTACACCGTACCACGTGCCAAGCACTGATACGCTTTCAAGATTCCCGCCAAGGAAATCCTCCACAATTCCATAAAACCCGTTAGCAAGAATAACCTTTTTTCCAAGACCTGTGATAAAGCGTGTGATTCCCTCGCTTATATCCTCCATGGTTGAATTACGGTTGCTAATTTCCTTTTCTATGGTACTGTAACGGACAATAGGACCGGCTACTAATTGCGGGAACAGGGAGATATACATCAGAAGCTTAAAATAATTCTTCTGAACAGCTACCTTTCCCCAATACACATCCATAATATATGAAATTATCTGGAAGGTATAGAAGCTGATACCAATGGGAAGCTCAATTCCCGTTAAAGCAATATCTGTGCCGAATATACCATTGATATTTGTAATAAAGAAATCCGTGTACTTGAAAACGAACAGCATGCCGAGGCTGAACACCAGAGAACCGGCTACACCGATTTTAGCTTTCGCAGTTCCTTTCCACCTGTCAATAAGCAACCCAAAGAAATAGTTGCCTGTAATACTTGCTAAAAGTAAAAGAAGCCATGCCGGTTTGCTCCAAGCGTAAAATATCAGCGAAAAAATAACCAGCACTATGTTACGATAAGTAACATTTTTGCTGATAAAATAAGCAGGTATGCAAAGCGCCATGAATATATATAAAAAGAATAAATCTGCAAAAATCATTATCTAACTCTCCAAAACTTTTCTACACATCAATTATACTATACTCTGCCTGTTTTTGCAACCGATTTTTTAATAATTTTCATTTCCGAGGAAATTTCTTATGTGAAAATTAACCTCATCGCATTTTTCACATTGTAGAATTTTCAACCAATTTTCCCCGCTGTAAAAGCAAACAATTGTGAAAATTATTTCTGCTGATTTTTCACAAAACACGTAATATGCAATAATTCTATTACAAATATTTCCTTGGAAAAGGAGCGAGCAAGGTGACCTTATGACAAAAAACGTTCCCAGCCGACAAGCTTTCAGCGTTTTCGTCAAAATGACGGATTTCCCGAAGAAAAATCCGTCATCAAGACAACCCTTGACAGCAGAAAATGACAAAAACTAATAAAAACATCATCTTATTTTTCCGAAAAATCAAATGACATGATTTTTCAAAAAACGACATCTTCTTACAAGATGATGTTTTTTCTTTAAGGATGATGGTATTTTTCAAATAAATCAATCGAAGATTTTCACAGCAGAATGCGAAAAACTCCAATTTTTCAACATATTTTCAACACACTGGAAATTCAACTGGCTTGATTTTCCACGGCGATAAAAATACAATGACCTTATTTTTAGTAAAAATATACAGAAAATTTCGGTTTGTTTGAAATTCCAGGCATAAAAACAGTGAGACAAACGTAGTTTGCCCCACTGTTTTTATTCTTCTTCAGAATCTACAATTTCATACTCCTCGATAATTACTGTGTTTTCTGAATCGAATTTCATATTTTCAAAAAAAATCGCACCAAGAATTGCAAGTAAAAGATGTATCACAACAAGCACAATTGCTGTTATTCCGATTGTCTTCCAAATTCTGCGGCTTCTTCGGTTGCGTATGGTAAGCTGTTCGTTTATTCTCGCCAGCTGCTCGGCTACCGCGTCAACATCTGTATTTTCTACCACAGGGCTGCCCAGAAGCTTGCTTACATCTGTTTCAAAAAGCTCCGCTATCTTCTGAAGCATTTCTGCATCCGGAACAGAATGACCCTTTTCCCACTTTGAAACTGTCTGTCTCACTACATTCAACCTTATTGCCATTTCCTCCTGTGTGAGACCTTTGTTCTTTCTGAAATTTTTAATGTTCTCATTAAGCATTCTGAAAACCTCCTCAATATTTTGTAATTTCATTATAATGAAGAAGCACCGTTGCTTCAAGCAATGCATATTAACATTGCGTTTTTGTTCTGAAAATTAGTCCTCGCCTTATTCCGAACACCCCGAAACTGCCATAACATAATCATAAGACGGTCCGTCATAAATTATCATATCCGATGAAATTTTACGTCCTGTGTCATATTTTACGACTTCCTCTTCACCGTAAATTACAGCGGTAACACCTTTATCATCAACCGCTGTAATCTCAGCGATAACTCCCATATTCTTATCGTCATTCTCAGGATTCAATACCCATTTTCCGTCATTGCTTTCGTAAAAAACGTCCCCTGCTTTAACGGTGAATGTTTTTGTAAAAGTCCCGCTTCTTAAAGGTTTTCCATCTATTCCATAACCGTTGTAATTTGTCACAATCGTAACCTTACAACATGGAGCATCAGGTTTACAGCCTGAAAAAAACATACACAGAGCAAGTATTAAACATATTAATCTGAACCTCATATCTCCTCCTGCTTGTAAAAAATGCTCCGCATTTCTGCGGAGCATCCTATTATGTAACTGTAAGGAATCTCTTGTATTCTGCAGGGTTCTGGCACTTTGACTGAGCAAGCTCATCGGTAATCTTACCGTTACGAACAAGTCTCGCAAGATCCTGGTCAAGAGAGAACATTCCGTCTGCCTTACCTGTTGCAATAGCACTGGGGATCTGGAAGATCTTACCTTCACGGATATTGGCACGGATAGGAGCGGTAGCGTTCATGATTTCAAGTGCGGCAATTCTTCCCTTACCATCTGCTGTTGCACAAAGTGTCTGGGAAATAACGCCTACCATTGAGTTTGCAAGCTGAGCACGAACCTGACCCTGAGAGTGAGGAGGATAAACGTCGATGATACGGTCGAGTGTTTCAGCTGCACCTGTTGTATGCAGTGTGGAAAGCACTAAGTGACCTGTTTCAGCGGCGGTAATCGCAGCGTTGATAGTCTCAAAGTCACGCATTTCACCTACGAGGATTACGTCAGGGTCTTCACGAAGTGCGGCACGGAGTGCACCTGCGAAGCTGTCTACGTCGACGCCTACTTCACGCTGGTTAAGCATGGACTGTTTATGGTTGTGAAGGTATTCGATAGGGTCCTCGATTGTGATGATGTGACAGTTTTTCTGGCGGTTGATATGGTCAATCATAGCCGCAAGAGTTGTAGATTTACCGGAACCGGTAGGTCCTGTTACAAGAACAAGTCCTCTGGGTCTTAATGCGAAATCACCTAAGATAGGAGGCAGGTATAAGTCCTTTAAGGTAGGAATATCATTACGTAAAAGACGCATAGCAACCGCATGGTAACCACGCTGACGATATACGTTTACACGGTGTCTGTGACCGGAAGCGGAAACGTAGGAGAAGTCGGCGTCGAGACCCTTCTGAATGGTCTGCTTATGCTTGATAGATGTAATCTGGTTGATTACATTTACAATAATCGGCTCTGTACAGTCGGGATAACCGGACATCTTCTTGATATTACCATGAAGACGTACGATTGGCGGAAGACCTGCGGTAAAATGTAAGTCAGACGCGCCCATGTCTCGAACTTCGTCGAGTATTGCATTAATGTCAATTGCGTTTGTCATTTATAATTTCCTCCTTATTATACTGTATACGTTGCCTTTACTAACTCATCCATTGTAGTTCTTCCATCGAGAACCATTTCGGTAACGTTGTCACGGAGGAGTCTTGTACCATTCTTACGAGCCTGAATGCCGATTTCCTCAGCGGTAGCATTCTTAGCAATAAGTTCCTTGATATCGTTTGTAGAAACGATAATTTCATGAATAGCTGTTCTGCCCTTATAACCGGAGTTGTGACATGCACGGCAGCCACCGATGTGGTGCTGGTAAATGTCAACGGGAGAATCCTTACCAACAAGCTTTAAGTCAGCAGGGTCTGTAAGTGTGACCTTCTCACGGCATTCGGGACAAAGAAGCTTAACGAGTCGCTGTGCAATAACGCCTACGAGTGAGGAAGCAACCATGTAAGGAGCAACACCCATATCTACAAGACGGAGGATTGTGGAAGCAGCGTCGTTTGTATGCAGTGTGGAAAGCACTAAGTGTCCTGTGATAGCAGCACGGATAGCGATATCGGCTGTTTCACCGTCACGGATTTCACCGACCATTACGATATCAGGGTCCTGACGAAGAATAGAACGAAGAGCAGCTGCGAATGTCATACCAGCCTTTTCGTTCATCTGACACTGGTTAACACCGTCGATCTTCTTTTCGACAGGGTCTTCTGCGGTTACGATGTTTACATTAGGCTTGGAAAGTTCACCAAGTGTAGCGTAAAGAGTTGTAGACTTACCGGAACCGGTAGGTCCTGTTACCAGCATAACGCCGTTAGGACAACGGATAATCTGCTTGAACATTTCGTAGTTATAGTCTGTCATACCGAGGTCGGTAATCTTTCTTGCCTTTTCGTCGCCGGTAGCTAAAAGACGGATAACGCACTTTTCACCGAAAACTGTCGGGATTGTAGAAATACGAAGGTCCTGGTTTACGCCGTCGATTACAGCAGATGAACGGCCGTCAAGAGGAATACGCTTTTCAGCAATATTCATACCACCGATAATCTTGATACGTGTGATAATGGAGTTGTGTACTGCGGGCTTTACTGCCATCTTTTCCACACACTCGCCGTCGATACGGTAACGGATTCTTGTTCTGTCCTTGAAAGGCTCGATATGAATATCGGATGCGCCGTCGCGGTAAGCAGATTCGATAATTGTGTTTACAAGCTTTACAACAGGTGCATTATCAATACGTTCTTCGGATGCATCATCTTCTGACATGAGAGCTTCTTCTGCATCGTATTCCTTATCGATATCGTTCATAACGTTCGATACAGTATTAGCGGAATATACCTTGCCGATAGCTTCAAGGATAGAAGACTTTGTAGCCAGCATAGCATGGATTTCCATACCTGTCTGGATTTTAAGTTCTTCGAATATATAGAAGTTTACAGGGTCATTTGTTGCAACATAGAGTCTTCCGTTATTGATTTTAAAAGCAATAACAGTATTCTTCTTAGCAACTGCCTCAGGAATCTTCTTTACTGCTTCGCCTTCAATCTTTGTTGTAGTAAGATCGATAAACGGAACTTTCAGACGCTGAGAAAGAGCCTGTGCGAGCTGTGTTTCGGAGACAAAGCCTAATTCAAGAAGCATATCACCGAGTTTTTTGCCGGAATCCTTCTGCTTTACAAGAGCTTCTTCAAGATGCTGCTTGGTAATGTAGCCGTTTTCAAGAAGGATTTGTCCGATTGGTACGTTTTTCATGCGTAAACCTCCATATTTATGAAAATTCTATTATATTCAAATTTACAACTGAAAACAGTTGATATTAACGTGAAAATGTGGTAAAATATAAAAAATAATTATGAAAGGAAAGGGAAAATGATTAATATTTTTGAACTTCCGGTATCCTACTCCATAACCTTTATTGTTATGGCTTTTATTCTCGGAGCTGTAATCGGCAGCTTTCTGAATGTAGTTATCCTTCGTACACCATTAAAGCAATCCATCGTAAAGAACAGGAGTCATTGTATGAGTTGCGGTAACCAGCTTAAAAACATTGACCTGGTTCCGATTTTCAGCTACATATTCCTTGGTGGAAAATGCCGTTTCTGTAAGGCTAAGATTTCGCCTCGTTACTGGATTGTAGAACTTACAACAGCTCTTCTTTATGTTGCCGCTGTCTGCGTCTTAGGTTTCTCAGTCGAAACCATTTATGCGCTGGTTTTATTCCCTGTACTCGTTGTTGCAAGCGGAATCGATATTGACAACATGGAAATTCCTTATTTATGCAGTATTATAATCGCTGTTATGGGTATCATCTCAATCTTCACAGACGGAGCTCCCTGGTACGAACACCTTATCGGTGCTGCTATTGTCGGTATTCCTTTTGCTGTTCTTGCCCTCTTCGGTGCAATGGGCGGCGGCGACGTTCAGCTTATGACTGCTGCGGGCTTACTTCTCGGATGGAGAATTGTTCCGGCGGCTGCTGTCGGAATCGTACTCGGTGCCATATTCGGCGGAATCACCCTTATTACAACACCCAAAACCAAGAAAAACGAAACCTCTGAGGCAATCACGAAAATCGCAACAGAGTGGTACGAAATTCAGAAGGAAAAGGGAATCAGTGTTATCGAGAGCAAGAGCGATGCTCTTTACGGTCACATCTTCAAAGGCAAGTGCGAAATTGAAGATGATTGCGCAGACCTTAAACTCTGGTCCGGCGAACCCGACATAAAGCTTCTGAACGAAATGCTCAACGAAGAAGTTCACAACGATTTTGCAATCTCATTCACCATCGAAAATGATAAAATCAACAATGTACGCTGCCAGAAGCAGATTGTATTCGGACCTTATCTTTCAGTTGGTATCGCAACAGGATTCCTGTTCGGAGAACAGATAATCAACTGGTATTTAAATCTTATGTAAAACAGGGATCAGCACACAGCTTGTATGTGCTGATCGCTGTCCCCCGACAGATTTTCTGTCGGGGTTTTGCTTTTTAAGAATTAATAATGCGGGATATAGTAGAAGAACATTATGTCTGTTCCGCCGCTTCCACCGGGATTTTTGATTACAAAGTTATTAGGGTTCTTGATATTACGGAGTTCAAAGGCTGCAATTTCCTTTGCACCTGTTCTGTGTCTGTCAAGGGCACCTAAACCGCATGTTTCGTCAGAATAAAGTGATGTATCAGGATCATTTCCCTCAGCAATTATCTCATCTCGATTTGCCTTATATTCATAGTAATCAGAAAGTGTCTCTGCGCTGATATTCTGCACAACGCTTGAATCAAGCACGCCTTCGGAACTATAAACCATAAGCTCTTCATCAAAAACAAAAGGTATGATTTCGATGCTGAAATTAATATTATCACGAACATCATTTGTTGTTACAGTTGTAGAAGCTATAAACAGATTCTGGCTGTAATCATACACACAGTCTGCAAAAACAGATGCATTGTTATTGATTTCTCCGTTTCTGACAGCTTTGTTAAAATATGATGTATCAGAAGATGTAATTTCTAAATCGTACATTTTGTAGCCGGACTTATGAGGCTCACTGTCATTTTCTTCGTATCTGAAAATCAGCACACCTGCTTTATCCTTAGGATTTGGATCGGTATTTAAAAGATTTACCATATCCTCAAAGCTACTGGTTATCATTGTATCGGTAGATGTAGCGTCAATCGCATATATACCCTGGATTACTTCGGCATATGAAAGACGGTTCTTGATGTAATCACTCATCATGATATTTGCCGCTACACAGTCTGTTGAAGCTGTTGTACGGTTAACCATCTTGCGAATAGGACCTGATAATGAGCCGACCGCAGCCATAAGTACAGCTAAAATCGCCACAACTATTATAAGCTCAGTAAGTGTGAAACCTTTACGGCGGCGTAATTTTAAAAAGTATTTTAACATTTCGCTACCTCCTTAGCTTATAGTAATTGAAACGTTCTGTACGTATGGAACCTTCTTGCCTGTTGCATCCGTTTTCTCTTGTACAGTTTCATTGAGGAACCACTTGTTGATGAGTCCGTCATTCTTACCGGCAACACTACTGTAATCAAGTTCAAAGGGTCTTGTATTAGCCTTGTTGGTTAAGCTGAATTCAACCTTTGCAATTCCGTTGTTTGATACAATAAATGATAAAGTATTTGAAATATTATCAGCAATGCAGGTTGCATTCATTTCATTGTACCATGAAACATTGTACTGTTCAGGAAGCTTAACAATAACCTCTGTAAGATGAATAGAAACATCTGTGTCATCAACATCAGGAGTAACCGTTAAGGTGTATACACCGGGAGCATTTGAATTTGTTGCACTTTCTCTGTATTCAAGAGAATAGCTAACCTCACCTGTAACAGGTTTTCTCTGTGCCTCGTTTGTCATGTTTAAAACAGGCTTGCCTTCGTTATCAATGAAAAGATTCAGATCAAATAAATCTTCGGGGTTTTCATAAGGTTCAATTTCGCCGTAAAGAATAGCGTTAGGAACCATACCCTTAATTCCGAGGCTGTCGCTGCTTACAACGCCTTCCTGAATCTCCTTACCCTTGACATTCATACCTCCGCAATCGTTACAGCTGTAACCGCTTGTTGTAGGGATATATGTGAACTTATTAGAAGAAGCAATGTGCGAACCTTCGTTCTGGCAATCTTCACAGTATAATGTCTGATCGATAATTTCAGAACACTTAGGGCAAAGATAATATGTCTGGTCAAAGTCCTCAGGAACAACTGTCATGAATTCAGTATTTTCAGCAAAATATTCACAGCTGGTATTAGTGCAAAGAACAAAGTTCTTATAACCGTCAATTACAGAATAAGATACCTTGAATTCGCCACCGCCGGTAACATTCAGTTTGAGTTCCTTAGAGCTGGGGTCGTTATAGCTTACATAAGTTTCATCGGATACAACGTTATCAATAAGAATGTTTAGGTTCTCTTCTGTTGCATTGGCGATAACGAGTCTCTGTCTTGCATTAGCAAGAATAGCGAAGACAACCAGGGTTAAGGCAGCAAATACAGCAAGAGCTATAAGACATTCTACAAGCGTAAAACCTTTACGCTTTTTTAAGTAATTTCTAAAAAAACTCATTGTATTTTCCTTTCTCTTACTTACCCGCCCTTTCGGGCGGGTAACAAGAAATTAACCTAAATAGTTGCTTCCCTGGTGTGCCCAGGAATCGTTGACGAATTCATAGGTGGGGTCGTCGTCTTCTTCTTCCTCTTCATCGTCATTGTTGTTGTCATCAGGCAACTTAATATCTTCGAGCGATTGACGTTTGAGAGCGCTGAAAATAGTATCAGTCATTGATGTTGGATTGGGTGCAACGTAGTCATAGAATGTATTTGAAGCATTATATGTTGACGCAATAAGACCGCCGAAAACAGGTCTTGTTTCTGCACCACCGGAAGTATCAATACAGCTGAACTCACTATTCGGGGTATATACATAACCACAGAATACATTGAGGTTTCTTTCTGCGTCAAAACCTGTTCCACCAACCTTGTTGGAAACAAGCATTACATGGTTTTCGCAGCCGGAAGCAGGGTTGGAGCCTGTACCAAGCATTGAATCTCTTTCAGTCTGACTCATGTAGCCATCTGTACCAAGCTTATCGATCTGATTCTTAGTACCGACAACTTCCTTACTTCCTGCAACATAAGTTACCGCTGAAAGCTCATCACGTTTGTTAATGTCGTAAGCAACTAAGTTGCCGTCTTTATCCATATTTGCCATTTCAAATACGACATAACCTACATCGGATGTCTTACCGGCACCGATTACAATCTGGTTACCGCTGGAATCTTCACCTGTTGTAGCAGATGCACCGCGCCAGGAGAATGAGTCTTTTTCACCGCCGTCTGCACTACTCATATTAGGTGCTAATACGATAGGCATAACAGAATTTTCACTACCGGTAGGTATGTTGTATGTAATTTCTGCCTTGCCTAAATCATGGCCGTTACTTGTAAGATTACCGCTGGAATCTGTCTTGATATCAAGGATATATCCGCTTGATTCGTAAGGAAGATCAACGATAATTTCTCCTTCAAGGTCATCAGAAGCAGTTTTGATTGTAACACCATTTGATGTACATTCATAGTGGTCAAGTACATCCTCTACATATACTGGTTCAAGAGCTTCGAAATCTACTGTAACTGTCTTATTATAGGCATCTTTCGCAGTATAAGCGTCATAGTCTGTTGATTCAAGAGCACCAACGGGAGAACCCTGAGTTGCGCCGTCTTTATCAGGGTCTTTTGCTGCGTATGCACCACCGCCATAGCTACCGCTGTTATCAGTTGTTTCTTTAAGGTTAAATGCAGCTAAAAGAGACATATCCTGAGAGCTTTCGGTATAACCGGTACCTGTTGAAGTCTGAGTCTGTACGGTTACTGTTGTACCGCTGGGAATAAATGTACCGATTTTGTCATTTGAGCTTGCGTTTGAACCGCCTTCAATCTGAACCTGCTGTCCGCCTACTGTAAACTTAGCGTAGCTGGGATCCCATTCACCCTTCTCTTCGGGAAGAACAATCTTACCGTTTACATCAAGGTTACCGCTTACACTCCAACCATTTGAACCGTAAGCACCATATCTGGTTGTATCGAAGGATACGCTATTAGTTGTACATGTTTTGTATGCTTCACTGGGAGGGCTTCCGTTTCCGTTGGTATCCATTTCATAATAAATGTTACCGGCTACGTGAAGGTTACCGTTAATATTTGCCTGACATAAGATATAAAGGTCACCAAGTACGTATATATCCTCAGCTGTAATACTTGCACCGCCGTTATTGGAAAGCACTAAGTCGCCGCGGACATAAATTGAGTTCTGGTTTGTTAAATTAAGGTTATTCGCCATAGAGTTGGTCATAACCAGGTCTCCGCCAATCCACCAGTCGTTATAGTCGCCTGAAATAGATGTGGAGAATTTTTCGAGATAGATATCTCCGACGGAGGTAATTCCGCCAAGGAACTTGTTGTCGTTCTGCGCTACAAAGAAAGTAGTCTTGTTTTCAAAGAAAGCATCATCACTGATTTCATGGGACTTGATTTTGATTACTCTCTCAGTAACTTCATACTTAGCTTCGCCATCCTGGATTACGATACCGTCCTGACCGGTAGCGGTAAAGAATGTACCGAACTGAGGATTAGGATCAGGATTATCAGGATCAGGCTCGAACTGTTTTTGTTCAGCCTTTACGATATCCTCAACCACAATAGCACTACCGCGGTAATACGCGGTTGTGCTGAATGTGTATGTGAAATCAAAGTGTTTATACTTACCTTTGGGAGAAGATGATGTAGTAGTTTTCTGTGCGCCTGTACCATCATCAGTAGGCACAATCTTATCAAGTGTAATTTTTACAATTACGCCGTCAAGAGCGCCGGGAACAGTGCTGACTTCGGATTCTGCAATCTGCTCTAAAATTTCTGCTTCGCTTGCAGCAGGGTTAGAGATATTTTCGCTGTATGCAGATACCGTTTCACCTTCTGTTTTCATTGCTGTAATTGCATTTCTAAGTGAAGTGTAATAGTTGGTAGCAGAAGCACCGGATGCGTTATTGTTTGTAACGGCTTCGGACACCATATCCGCTACGGAAATAGCCGAAAGGTAAAGCTGTGAATAGCTGTAATTACTGATTACGGAATTGTATGCATTCTTTGCTGTGAAATAAGCCGTAGAAGCCATCGCAATAAGCAATGCCATAACAGAAATTACCGCAAACAAAACAGCACCCTTTTTACGCTTCACTCTTCTGAGTGGTTTTTTAAGCATGATTTCCTCCTTTCATAGTCTGAGAAAAAACGTTCTTACTGATTTGTAACAATCTTATCGCCATTGATTTCGAGGCTTTCGATTTCTTCAACCTGTTCAACACCGAAGAATGAAACTGTTAATGTGATAGGTTCGATGATATCAGCATCTTCAAAATCTACTGCAAGTTCATCTGCAACAGGGTTGCCTTCAAGCTTGATTTCCTGGTCCTTGAAATCATCACCATCTCTGAAGTACTTGCCATCGTTATCCCTCTTAACTGTAAATGTTACAGGAATCTCAACACCTGTAAGATATGTTGCTCTTTCAAAATTGCTGAGGTAGTCGATAAGCTCAAGGTATTCGCCGTATGTACCTGCAACGTCAAAGGTTACATTTGTAACGCTGACTGTCTGCTGGAGCTTGTTTTCAAAAGCATATCTGCAAACAGCTTCCTTGTGAGCATCTACCATTGTATCTGTATACTTGGATACTTCTACAACTTCTTCGTTTTCATCTGTAATCTTTACATCATTAATGTTTGATGCTGTTACTGTGTATACCTTGTTGTTGTCCTTGAACTGGCCTTCAACAAGTACAACTTCGTTTTCGTCAATTTCCTTTGCGTTTTCAGAATAAGTCTTTAAATCGTAAAGCACAGGCTCAGCAACATAATATTCAAGAGAAAGATCTTCTGTTGCAAGCTGTGTTGCTGTTACAGCAAGTGTTTCAAACTCATACTGATTAAGGTGAGCAAGTAAAATTTCTACTGCTTCGTATGTTGTAAGATCGGGATAGAAGCATTCTTCAAGTTCACCGATAGTATCTTTTGCAGCCTTGATGTCTGCGTCAATTGTGTTGAGACGTTCAAGCTTTGAATTAAGCTCGTCGTATTCTTCCTGAGCCTTAACAAGATTTTTATCTGCCTTTTCAATAGATTCATAAGCAGGCTTGCAGAGGAAGATGATACCTAATGCAAGAATGATACCAATAACAAGCACTAAGATTATGATTTTTTCAATTTTACTTAAGTTCAACGTTGTTACCTCCCTTTAATCTCATTGTAAGGTTAAATGCGTAAATAATAGGCTGTTCCTCGTCTCTGGAAGAGGGGGGAGCTACAACACCTTCTGCTGTTTCTTCTTCATCGGGTTCATCAGGTTCTTCACCTTCAAAGCCGGTGAATTCGATTGCTTCGAAATAATCCTGTTCAATAAGATTTCTTACATACTTTGTAGGCATATTCATGTTAAGTGAATTTACAGTAACAGCTACATTATATCCGCTGATCTGAATGCTTTCAATCATGTATGTATCTTCAAGACCTTCAAGAGCCTCAGTGAGCTTATCCTTGACTTCTGTTGTGCCCTTGGGCATGTAATCAAAAATAACAGAAGCTTCTTCAAGATTGCTCTTATAGAGAGTTACGTTTTCAAATACTGTATTCTTCTGTTCGAGTAATTCAAGCTTAGCCTTATTAGCATCACTATTGATTTCAGCCTTGATATTATCTGCTTCTGTCTGCTTTGTATCAGCGATATTGTTAAATACAAGTGTAGCGCCGCCTACTGCAAGAATAGATAATACCGCTGCAAAACCAACACCGATAAGGAACTTGTTTGCACCCTTCTTTTCCTTAACTGCGGAAGAATCGAGAAGGTTTACGTGGTCGAGATCCTTTCTTACCTTGAAGAAAGCACCGATTGCGTTTGCATATTCTGAGAAGTCAAAGTCGCAGAATGTAACAACGTTATTAGGCATGCTCAGAATGTGAGCAGGAACGTTG
>JAZNML010000041.1:0-3470 GCA_045579565.1 Ruminiclostridium sp. | reverse complement strand
AAAAGGGGGATTCATTATGAGTGATAAGCTCTTTGTTCCGCAGAATAAAAACGCACAGGACTGCGTTAAAAATGTTATGAAATATCTCTCCGATATTACATACGAAAAAGTAATCACAGGCCAGCATACACAGTCCATGGCACAGGAGGAGCTTCATTATATTGAGCAGGTAACAGGCAAACAGCCTGCGCTTCTCGGCTTTGAGCTGCTCTCATATTCTCCCAATATAAATTATACCGATACCGATGACGAATGTATGAAAGAGGTTGAGGGTAATTACGGCACACTGAAAAGAGCGTGGGAATGGGCAGATAAAAAAGGACTTATCACATTCACATGGCACTGGTTTTCACCTCTCGGAGGCAGGTCAAAATCCTTCTTTACCTGCAACACCGATTTTGATGCAAGCAAGGCTGTAATTGACGGCACACCCGAAAATATTGCGCTTATTTCCGATATGGATATGATGGCAGGATTGCTGCGTCCGTTCTGTGATAAGCAGATACCGATTTTGTGGCGTCCTTTCCATGAGGGCGAGGGTGACTGGTTCTGGTGGAGCGCCAAGGGTAAGGAAACACTCAAAAAGCTGTGGCGGATTATGTACGAGCGTTACACCAACATTCATAAGCTGAATAATCTTATCTGGGTATGGAATTCTCCTCTTCCCGAATCCTACCCGGGCGATGATGTGGTGGATATTATTTCAAGGGATATGTATCCTCCCGCACATGAGCATAACAGTAGAAGCAAAAGCTATTACGAGCTTATAAAGATAACTAAGCAGCCGAAAATTGTACTTATCGGCGAAACGGGAACAATCCCCTCAGCAAAGGATATTGTGGAGGAAAAGGTAGGCTGGGCAAGCTATATGACCTGGTCACACGAATTCTGCATAGGCGAGGATTATACCACAAAGGAAGCTCTTAAAGAAATGTATGACAGCCCTTATGCTGTTACGAAGGAGACATTGCCGGAGCTTTATTAGTGGTTTAGTTATGAAAGGTATGAACTATGATAATTATAGAGAAGGCGAAAGAAGCTGATTTAAAAGAGATACTCGACCTGCAATATATTGCCTATCAGAGTGAAGCAAAGCTCTTTAGCAGCACAGATATTCCGCCGTTAAAACAGACGATAGAAGAGGTCTATGAAGAGTTCAGAAAGGGCATTGTTTTAAAAGCACTTGACGAAAACAAAACTATCATAGGTTCTGTGAGAGCATACGAGGAAAACGGTACTGTATATATCGGCAAACTGATGGTTCATCCCGTAATGCAGAAAAAGGGAATAGGGAGCAGGCTGCTTTCAGAAATGGAACGGCAATATCCTGACTTCAGATATGAACTATTTACCAGCACTAAAAGTGTAAACAATATAAGATTATACGAAAGCCTTGGATATAAGATTTATAAGGAAGAGTCAGTAACGGAAGAACTGAAATTCGTGTATATGCAGAAAACATGACAATATATCAGCCGTACCTGTAAAACGGGTACGGATTGTGTTTTACTGTGTGTTAGTATAGTGGTCGCAACGGCAAATAAGGATTTGTTGATTTGGAGGTATAAACTATGATAACAGATACTTTTGAAAATTTATCAGAAGAAATCATTAAGGTTAGCCGCAACGATAATGCGGTTAAGGTAGATGCTTGTATTCTCACTTTTTCTTATGTGATTTTAAAATATGTTTTAGAAAATTATGAATGCAGAAAAATAGGAGATTTATTTTCTTCAAATGGGGCGAATCCGATTTATGGATTTGAGTACGAGAACAGATATTTTGCTGTATATATGTCCTATGTGGGCGCGCCTTCATGCGTGGCAGACATAGAAGATACCATGTCGATTATCAATACCGATAAATATGTTGTTTTCGGCGGTTCGGGCTGCTTGGATAAAGAGATTGCACGCGGAAAGATTATGGTACCGACACAGGCTTATCGTGACGAAGGAACCTCGTATCATTATGCGCCCGCTTCGGATTATATTGAAATCAAAAATGCTGATGTAGTTGCTGAGTTTATGGAAACAGCAGGCTTACCTTATGTCACGGGAAAAACATGGACAACAGATGCTGTGCATAGAGAAACCAGAGCAAATTTTGAAAAGCGTAAAGCAGATGGTTGCATTTCTGTCGAAATGGAATGTGCAGCTGTTCAGGCTATGTGTGATTACAGAAAACTTAATGCTTACTTCTTTTTTACCTGCGGTGATTTGTTGGACGCACCCAAATGGGATGAACGAATGAAGAAAAATCAGATTAAACACACACAGCATGATTCAGGACACTTTGATATAGCTCTTGAACTGGCTCGTTATATTGCGGAATAAGGGTGCTTAATTTACCGGAATCTATTTTTAAGCCATGCCTGTAACAACAGGTGCGGTATTGTTTTTTGCTGTGGTATGTGGTATAATGGGGTTGGTAAATAAGAATTTGACGGAGAAATGACTATGGAATGGAATTCATCATTGTATGACAATAAGCACGATTTCGTGGCTGAATACGGCAAGGGCTTATTGGAGTTTATACAAAAGAATAATGAACAAACCATCTTGGATTTGGGCTGTGGAACAGGAACGCTTACAGCACAGTTAGCAGATCTGTGTAGCAAGGTTGTTGGTGTTGATAGCTCACAGAATATGATAGACAAAGCAAAAAAACAGTTTGAAAACATTGAGTTTTCCTTATGTGATGCACTTGCGTTGCCTTTCGATGAAGAATTTGATGTTGTTTTTTCAAACGCCGTTTTTCATTGGATAAATGATCACAACGCTTTGCTCAAAAACATACATAAAGCCTTGAAACCGCAGGGATTAATTGTATGTGAGTTTGGTGCGAACGGTAATATTGCTACGATTGAAAATGCGTTTATCAAGGTGTGTGAAAGGTTGGGATATAGTTATAAACCTAAGTTTAATTTTCCTACGGTAGAGATTTTTGGGGGAATGTTAGAGAAAAATGGGTTTGTAATTGATAAAATCTACGATTTCGATAGACCGACTGTATTGAAAGACGGTGAGCAAGGATTGACTAATTTTTTGAAACAGTTCTTCGCGTCCGAATTGGCGGTAATGCCTGAACACATACAATCTTTGATTATTGACGAGGTTGCAGCAATAACAAGAGAAACTCTTTGGAATGGAGAAGCATGGGTTGCTGATTATCGAAGATTAAGAGCAGTCGCACACAAATAAACAAATTCCAATTTGTCGAACAGTTCAATATGTACCGCCGTATTCGGAAAAATCCGAGTACAGCTTTTTAATTGCTACTATGATTGAACTTCTTGGGTTGATGTGGTATAATGTGTTTAATGTTTTAGATATTATGAATTATGATGCCAACTTTAAAAAGAATAAAGTATTCTTATGAAGGAAGAAATGATATGAAAGCAGTAGTTTTTTACGGAAGTCCGAGAAAAGGCAATACATATACTGCCACCAAAATTTTTATGGACGAGATGT
>JAZNML010000040.1:0-13705 GCA_045579565.1 Ruminiclostridium sp. | reverse complement strand
TCTTGCAGTTATACAAATTCTTACTGAACAATTCCGCGCTGTTGATGATTCCCACCGCACTCTCAGTCAGATAGAGCATGTGCTTACTGAAAACAAGGCAGAGCTTGAGGCAATTCAGGAAACATATACCCAGTCCTGCCTTAAAAATGCCGAAACGGTTTCTCGTATTATTGAGGAAGATCCGTCGGTTATGAATGACCTCGAAGGGCTTAAAAAAATAGCCGAAATGGTTGAAATTGATGAAATACATCTTTTCGATAAAACAGGCAGAATCTATACAGGTACACACCCCGAATATTATAACCTTACATTTGATTCAGGCGAACAGATTAATTTCTTCAAGCCTATGCTTACGGACAAGTCCTTGAAGCTTGTTCAGGAGATAACTCCCAACACCGCAGAAGAAAAGCCCATGCAGTATTCTGCAATATGGAGCGAAAACGGAGAATACATCGTTCAGATAGGAATGGAGCCTGTCAACGTTCTTAAAGTAACAGAGAAAAACGAGCTTTCCTATATATTCTCACTGTTCCGTGTAAATCCTGATATGAGTTATTACAGCATCAACAGCGAAACATACGAAATATTAGGCTCTACAAATCTTGAAGATCTGGGCCGTAACGCTTCCGAACTTGGCTTTGACATGAACAGGATAAAAAACGACCCTGACGGCTTCCACGACATCATAAACGGTACTCTTACATTCTGCGTTTTCACAGAGCTTGACGGCAACTACATCGGTTGCGTTATATCCGCATTGCACCTTTACCGCCGTGTTCCCACAACTGTATTATGGATTTCACTCAGTCTTTTAACAATCACTCTTATCCTTATAAGAGGCGTGACAAATCACACCAACAAATATGTTGTCAAGGAACTTCACGAAGTAAACGAAAAGCTCCTTAACATCTCCGAAGGAAATCTTAATACACAGGTTGATGTAAAGAGCAGTAAAGAGCTTGCTGAACTGAGCGAATACATCAATACGATGGTTAAAAGCCTCCTTGAAAACAGCAAGCGTATTTCCTACATTTTAAGCAAAACAAACCTCTATATCGGTACATACGAATACGGAGGAAAAATAAACGGTGTTCAATATACAGGTTATGTGCCGTTCCTTCTGAATGCTGAAAGTGAGGTAGAAAAAGAAGCACTTTCAAATATTGATAATTTCAAATCCTGTATTGACATCATAAAAAGCAATCCTGTTTCCGATGAAGAAAATATCTACCTTGCAAACGGCAGATACATACGCATTGAAGAAAACGAAAACGACGGCGTTGTATTCGGCGTTATGGTTGATGTTACAGATGAAATGAACAAACGTAAAGAGCTTGAACGCGAAAGAGATATTGATACGTTAACAGGCCTTTACAACCGCAGAGGTATCAATGCACGTCTCGAAGAGCTTATGGCGAACCCTGATGAGCTTGGACACAGCGCACTCATAATGATAGACGCCGACGGACTCAAAGAAATCAACGATACTTACGGTCATGAGAAGGGCGATATTTATCTTAAAAAGATTGCAAACCTCATAAACAATTTCGGTATAAAGAGCAGTGTTTCCGCAAGACAAGGCGGTGACGAATACATCCTCTTCCTTTACGATTACGACAGCGAGGAAGAGCTTTCAAGAACCATCGAAACCCTGCGTTATATCCAGTCCACCAGCACAGCTTCTCTTGGTAAGGGAATAAGCGTTCCTTTAAGATTCTCCATGGGATGCTGCATAGTTGAAAATGAATACGATGTTCAGAAGCTTTTCAAGATTGCAGACGAGCGTATGTATGAGGACAAGGTTGAACGAAAGAAACAATTTGCTAAAACTACAACTGAATAAAAGCGTAAGAGCCGATTTCAAAAATCGGCTCTTTTTTGTTTTCTTTTTCAAGTTGCGTTTCTGTCCTGTTTATAGGATGAAAAATATGTTATATAATACACATATAGATAGTTGATTGCCAAAGTGAAGTTTGGATAAATGGTTAAAAAACTACTATTCACATTGCCATTCACACAGTTTGGTATTCGGACTCATTTGTTGATTTATTAGTCCACATGATAAATTAAGAGATCGCGGAATATGCCAACACTTGTTTTGCTGAATAATTCGTTAGTTGATTTGCTTCTGCCATAGACAACTATAAACCATTTTTTAGGAAGCTTATAATCACCTAAAATATGAACGTTGAATTCTTCAACATTTCTGGAACATTCAACGAAGCCCATTGTATGTCTTGCTGTAGCATCACAGCAAGTGTTAATTCCATTAAGAAGTAAAATACCGCATTCGCCATCGACTTCCTCATCAGGAAAAAGTTCTGTTTCACGGGCAATATCAGGGTGAGAATCAAGGTCAATCATTTTATAACCAATATTCATATCCTTTGCTACTTCTTCCAGAGTTGCATTAAGATCAGTATTATCACCGAACACTAAAATACTTGACCAATTGGTTTCATTTTCATCAACTGCGCTATTTTTCAAATTAACTTGTAATTTGACTAAATCTTTGAACTCTTTAACTGGGATTTTTTCACTCATAAGTATCGCTCCTTAATTTTTTATTTAGTATAACATTTTTTTCGTAGAATGTCAACTTGTTCTTTAGCTGTGATTGTATAAAACTATAGAAGAATGCCACTGATAATATTGTAATTACAATGCGTGAAAAATGGTAGGGGTATAATTCTCCCTTTTCCCTTTAAACTTTTGAGAGAGATGCGGCTATGTTTTACTTGGAAGCATGATTTTTCACCCACTCCCCTGAAAACTTCTTCAACCTCTCTTCCCACACCTTCAAAGACGGACACCTATTCTCCTTATTGAACCAGGTAAGTGCCAGTGTTTTGGACACGCCCAGAGTTTTACCCAGTTCCGATTTTGTTATGCCCTGCTTTTCGATGTACGCACTCAAAATCTGCTTGTGGTATTTTCTGAAAAGAAGATAATCCGTAAACAGTGAATACTTGTCCTGATTACAGGAAAGTGCATACCTTTCCAGCATATCAAGGTCTGCTTTTTCAAATGTGAAACGGCCGTTTTCGTAGCGTGAGATTGTAGATACATTTACCTTTATTTTTTCTGCCATCTCTTTGGCGGAAATACTACGGCAAAGACGCATTTTAGTCATAGCTTGTCCTAAATCCTTGGGTGAGGTAACACTTCTGCAATGTTGATGTGTTGACAAAAGTCCGATTTTCGCCGTTTCTATGCGGCATCTGGGTACAGCACGCGTTTCCGTTTTACAATAACCGCCGTATCAGTAATGCTTAACGCAAGCTTCGCAAGAGTATTTCCTGTACAGTTCGCCACCAACATCACATCTGTCATATTCTTTGGACCTATGGGTTCGGCTCCGTCAATGGTATGGATAACCTCTTTTCCGCACATTGTTTCAAGGCGTTTTACGTGGTCTGCCGCCTTTCCGAAACGTGTATCAATAGTATATGCGTTATATGACATTATGGGAATTACCTCCCACCCCGAAGCAACAAGTCTTTCAAGCACCTCAAAACAACGTGAAAAAGTGCAGAATGACCCGCACATTGCAAAACCCAGTCTTTTTCCTTCTGTCTTCACATCAAATCCCCCTTTCCTCCGAAATAATATTCAGTATTGTATCAGAAATGATTTTTCCGGCTGTAACCGGTGCAGTCTTTCCCGGAAGCCCCCCGGCATTTATGACCTTCACATTTTCCGGCGGATTGCCGCTTATTCCGTTCTGTGAAGCAAGCTCAATATAGACTGCCCCTTCCTTCATTGCGTTTTTTTCGCATTTGCCGAAAACAGCAGAAGGGACTGTATTCAGAATCACATCAGCCTTTGTAACAGCATTACAAAAGCTTTCTGAACAAGTTATATCAACCGCCTTACAGCCGTATATCTTCGCCCATTCCCTGTCCCCTGCCTTGCGGCAAGCGACGGTAATTTTTGCGCCCATACACGAAAGACATTTCGCAAGTATTTTCGCAATTCTGCCAAATCCTGTTATGAGTATTTCTGTTTCGAAAACCGAACATTCAAGCTCATCGGTTATAATGGCAACCGCACCCTCAACAGTAAGCACCGCATTTCTTACCGCAAGCTCCTCGCGTTCAAGATAATTTACAAGTTTAAACTGATTTTTTTCGCAGATATCTTCAAGTGTTTTGCAGATATTACCTGTAAAAACCGTTCCGCCTCCCACTACCTTTTCTTCGAGGATTTTATAAGGCGCAGGATTATCCGAAAGCGGACAATAAATATCAACACCGTCGGGGGATTTCTGAGGAGGTAATACCGCATAGTCAAACTTACCGTTGCTTATAGGAAGTCCGCAGCACCATACTCCTCCCAGACTCTCTGCCGTATGAAGCATTCTCCTGTCACCGCCGATTACAATAAAAGAACTCATATAATCATTCCTTTCCTGAAAACAGGACTGAAAATCAGATACTGACAGATTTCATTCCCTGCTTCATACACAATATGTAAAAAAATAAAAAATGTGCAGACCCCTTGACAAAATTATTTTTCTCTGCTATAATGCCAGTAATCGAATATTGTAAATGCAATGACAGGGAACAAAGCAGTCATTTCTTTTTCAGAGAGTCGCCGTGTGGTGCGAGGCGATATTGATGGATTGTCATAACTCACCCTCAAGCAGTCGGCCGAAATTACAGTAGGTTTGAACGGGCTTCTCCCGTTACAGAGAAGCGCATTGATGGATGCGTAATGAGTGGGCATTTTTATAATGTCAACAAGAGTGGTACCACGAGGATTATCCCCGTCTCTTATTCAAGAGACGGGGTTTTTTATTTGTATTACAATATCGGTAATATCGTTTCTTTGAAAGGAAAAAATCATGAACACCGTTAAGTATCAGAAAAACTATTTTATGCCCCCCGAAAGCTGTTATGACTGGACAAGAAAAGAGAATATCGAAAAGGCTCCCATCTGGTGCAGCGTTGACCTGAGAGACGGAAATCAGGCGCTTGTTGTCCCTATGAGTCTTGAAGAAAAGCTGGAATTTTTCAAAACACTGGTTGAAATCGGCTTCAAGGAAATCGAAATCGGCTTCCCAGCCGCAAGTGAGACTGAATACGAGTTCTGCCGTACTCTTATTGAAAGAAAAATGATACCTTCCGACGTAAAAATCCAGGTATTGACACAGTCCCGAGAGCATATCATCAAAAAGACCTTTGAAGCTCTCGAAGGCGCAGAAAACGCCATTGTGCATCTCTACAATTCCACCTCCGTTGCTCAGCGAGAACAGGTGTTCCGCAAGAGTAAGGAGGAAATCACCGAAATTGCAATTTCAGGCGCAAAGCTTTTAAAGGAATACGCAGAAAAAACTCCCGGCAATTTCAGCTTTGAATACTCTCCCGAAAGCTTTACAGGTACCGAACCCGAATACGCTCTCGAAGTATGCAACAAGGTTCTGGAAATATGGGACCCTACTCCCGAAAACAAAGTTATCATAAACCTCCCCGTAACCGTTCAGCTTTCCATGCCTCACATTTACGCATGCCAGGTTGAATACATGTGCGACAATCTCTATAAAAGAGAAAATGTCATTGTCTCCCTCCACCCCCACAACGACAGAGGCTGTGCGGTAGCAGACGCTGAGCTGGGACTTTTAGCAGGTGCTGACAGAATCGAAGGTACCCTTTTCGGCAACGGCGAGCGTACAGGTAATGTCGATATCGTAACTCTTGCACTGAATATGTTCAGCCACGGTGTTGAGCCCGAGCTGGATTTCACCGACTTACCCAAAATCGTAAGAACCTACGAGCAGATGACCTGTATGCATGTAAGCGAAAGACAGCCATACAGCGGCGCCCTGGTTTTTGCCGCATTCTCAGGCTCTCATCAGGATGCTATTGCAAAGGGCATGCACTGGCGGAACGAAGAAGGTCATGACCAACACTGGTCTGTTCCCTATCTTCCTATTGACCCTATCGATATCGGCAGACAGTACGACGGCGATATTATCCGTATCAACAGCCAGAGCGGTAAGGGCGGAATCGGCTTCCTCCTGGAACAGAAGTATGGCATTGTGCTTCCCAGAAAGTTCCGCGAGGTTGTGGGCTATGCGGTCAAGGACGTTTCCGACAAGCAGCACCGCGAACTTTCACCTGATGACGTTTACGATATTTTCCGTGGCCAGTTCGTAAATGTAAGCTCTCCTCTCAAAATCGCCGATGTTCATTACACCCGTAATGACGGCTCCTTCACCGCTGAAATCACCGCTATGCTTCAAGGAGAAAAGAAGGTTATCACAGGTGACGGTAACGGTCGTCTTGATGCTGTTGCAAACGCTATAAAGACACACATGAATATAGATTTCTCTATTATCAGCTACTCAGAACAGGCTCTTGAACAGGGTTCACATTCAAAAGCTATGTCCTATATTGAAATCAAGAACAGTGACGGCAGCATTTCCTGGGGTGCCGGCACTCACAACGATATTATCATGTCCTCCGTTCACGCACTTGCGTGCGCTATCAACAGAGGAATTGCCACAGAAAAATAATTTAAAAATTCATGTAACCTTTTCGTCTTTTATCTGTCTTATATGGTAAAACATCAGGGGGAACAATTATGAAAAAACTGAGTATTGTAAAATTTTCTGCCGTTCTTGCAGCTTTGTGCCTTATGGCTGGGTGCAGCACATCAAAGACCGAAACAATCACCCTTTCTGACGGCAATACCGTTAAGCTCGTAGTTGAAAGCATTAATGAAGAATTCGGAACAACTACCTATAAAAATCCTGCTGTATGGTCATATGATACAATCTGTGACGCTCTGACAATCAACGGAAAAAAAGTTGTAGCACCGCTGACGCTTGAAGATTTCGGCTCAGATTATTCCATTGAAATGAGCACATTTGATTACGACGATAACTACCAGGAAATTCATGCTGGTTTAATCTTCAATCAGCAGAAAATCGGTGCTGTGGCTATCGAAGACTGTGCAAATACAGACTATTTCGCAGACAAAAGGATCAATATGCTCGCACTAGGTCTTTCGCCTGAAGAAAATAATGTGGATTTCTCTGATATAACTATTAGCGGTATCACCACCGGCGCAACAAGAGAAGAGGTCATAGCCTCTCTGGGAATTCCAATTAATGAAATCGAGTCGGATAACGGAAGAACCAGTCTGTATTACAAGGCGCTTCCTGACAAGAATTCGTACAGTAATAGCATAATAATAGTTTTAACAGAAAATAAAGTCGTGAATATCAACATTATGCTTCAGATGTTCTGAAAAACAAACTGAACGGGCGGAAACCGCCCGTTTTTTCTTTGTTTCACCATATTTTCATTGACAAACACATAAAAGTATAGTATAATATATGGGAATATAAACAAATAAAATGGCGGAGAAATCCCCCAAAAGAAAGGATTGTCACAAAATGGGACTTTTCAGTAAGCTGTTCGGCAGCTATTCAGAGAAAGAATTAAAAAGAATAGAGGGCACGAAGCAGGCTGTTCTTAATCTTGAACCTATGTATCAGGCTATGACAGACAAGGAGCTTCAGAATCAGACAAACGTGCTTAAAGGCCGTATTGCCGAAGGTGAATCCCTTGACTCCATTCTCCCCGACGCATTCGCTGTATGCCGTGAGGCTATGTGGCGTGTAATCGGCATTAAGCCTTACCCCGTTCAGATTATCGGCGGTATCGTTCTTCACCAGGGTCGTATTGCGGAAATGAGAACAGGTGAAGGTAAAACCTATGTTGCTGCACTCCCCTCATACCTTAACGCACTTACAGGCAAGGGCGTTCACGTTGTAACAGTAAACGACTACCTTGCAAAGCGTGACAGCGAGCTTATCGGCCGTGTTCACCGCTTCCTTGGTCTTACTGTCGGCCTTATTGTTCACAGCAAGACAAATGACGAGCGCCGTGAAGCTTATGCCTGCGATATTACCTACGGTACAAACAACGAGTACGGCTTCGACTACCTCAGAGATAACATGTGCATCCGCAAGACCGAAAAGGTTCAGCGTGAAATGAACTTTGCCATCGTTGACGAAGTTGACTCTATCCTTATAGATGAAGCAAGAACTCCTCTTATCATTTCCGGCAGAGGCGATAAGCCCACCGAGCTTTATGAAAAGGCAGACAAGCTTGCAAGAATGATGAAATCCATCACAGTTGTCGAGGTTGACGCTAAGGAAGAGCACGACGACTACGAAGGCGACTATATCATTGACGAAAAGGCAAAGACAGCCACCCTTCTCCCCTCCGGTGTAAAGAAGGCTGAAAAGTATTTCGGCATTGAAAACCTTATGGACCCTGATAACATGACTCTCTTACACCATGTAAACCAGGCTATCAAGGCTCACGGCTGTATGCACCTTGACACAGAATATATTGTACGTGACGGTGAAATCGTAATTGTTGACGAATTTACAGGCCGTCTCATGTTCGGTCGTCGTTTCAACGAAGGCTTACATCAGGCAATTGAAGCTAAGGAAGGCGTAAAGGTTAAGAACGAGAGTAAGACACTTGCTACAATCACCTTCCAGAACTTCTTCCGTCTCTATTCAAAGCTTTCCGGTATGACCGGTACAGCTATGACCGAAGAAACCGAATTCAGAGGAATCTACGGCCTTGACGTAATCGAAATCCCTACAAACAAGCCTGTTATCCGTGTAGATAATCAGGACCAGGTATATAAGAACGAACACGGTAAGTTCGTTGCTGCCATCAGACAGATTGAAGAATGTCACGCAAAGGGACAGCCTGTTCTTGTTGGTACAATCTCTATCGAAAAGTCTGAACAGCTTGCAAAAATGCTCCGTAAGACAGGTATCAAGCACGAAGTCCTCAACGCGAAGAACCATGAGCGTGAAGCGGAAATCGTTGCACAGGCAGGTAAGAAGGGCGCTGTAACAATCGCTACAAACATGGCAGGCCGTGGTACCGATATTATGCTTGGCGGTAACCCCGAATATCTTGCAAAGGCAGAAATGCGCAAGATGGGTATCGAAGACGAGCTTATCAACGAAGCAACAGGCTTTGCTGAAACAGATAACGAAGATATCTTGAAGGCAAGAGAGCTTTACAAGGAGCTTAACGACAAGTACAAGGCTCAGATTGCTCCCGAAGCTGAGGAAGTAAGAGCCGCAGGCGGTCTCTTCATTCTCGGTACAGAACGTCACGAATCCCGCCGTATCGACAATCAGCTCAGAGGTCGTGCAGGCAGACAGGGTGACCCCGGTGAAAGCTGCTTCTTCGTATCTCTCGAAGATGACCTTATGCGTCTCTTCGGCGGTGAAAGAGTTCAGAGCGTTATGGAAACCCTCAAAATTGACGAGGATATTCCGATTGAAACAGGTCTCCTTACCAAGACCATTGAATCCTCTCAGCGCAAGATTGAAGGCAGAAACTACTCTATCCGTAAGTCTGTCCTTGACTTTGACGATGTTATGTCACAGCAGAGAATGACTATCTATTCTCAGCGCGGAAAGGTGCTTGACGGCGATGATATCAGCGGTAACATCCACTCCATGATTACCGAAAGCATCAAGGAAAACATCGATATGTACTGCCAGGGCGATATTGCTGAAAACTGGAACCTTACAGGTTTAAGAGAGCATTACGCAGGCGTTCTTACAACTCCCGATGATCTTAACTACACAACCGAAGAACTTAACGATGTTCAGAAAAAGGAAATCGTTGAAGAACTCACAGACAGAGCTCTTGCAATCTATGCCGCTAAGGAAGCTGAATACGGCTCCGAAATCATGCGTGAAGTCGAACGTGTAGTACTCCTCAAAAACGTTGACTCCAAGTGGATGGACCACATCGACGCTATGGATGAGCTCAAAAAGGGTATCTACTTACGTTCCATGGGACAGAAGGACCCCGTTGTTGAATACCGTTTTGAAGGCTTCGCAATGTTCGATGAAATGATTGCTGCTATCAGAGAGGATACAGTAAGAATGATTCTTACTGTACGCCTTAACCAGCAGAGACAGGCTCCTCAGAGAGAACGCGTTATGCAGCCTGCTGCTGAAAATGCAGGCGCAAACACCACAGTAAAGAAAACTGCTGCCCAAAGAGTAGGCAGAAATGACCCCTGCCCCTGCGGAAGCGGTAAGAAGTACAAGAAGTGCTGCGGTGCAAATGCAGAATAATTTATAAGCATTACGCTCCTTTTCATAACTCACGGAAAAGGAGCGTAACATATCTGAAAGGAAATATACAATGCTCAGCGAAATCAGAAAAGAACTTACAGAACATATCATTCCCTTCTGGGACAGCCTCGAAGATAAAGAATACGGCGGCTTCTACGGTTTTATGGATAATGACCTGAACCTTGACAAGAACGCTGTAAAGGGCGTTATTCTCCACTCACGTATTTTATGGTTCTACTCAAACTGTTACCTTACCCTTAAAGACGAAAAGTGTCTTGAAAAGGCAAAGGGCTGTTACGAATTCATGAGAAAGTACTGCGTAGACCACGAAAACGGCGGCGTTTACTGGGCTGTCAATGCCGACGGTTCCGTAAATGACGATATGAAGCACACATATTGCCAGGCTTTCTTCATTTACGCACTTGCAAGCTATTATGACGCAAGCGATGATAAATCAGCCCTTGAACTTGCAATGGATATGTTCAGAACAGTTGAAGAAAAATGCACAGATGAAGTAGCATACCTTGAAGCTATGTCAAGAACATGGGAGCTTGTTGAAAACGATGCCCTCTCCGAAAACGGACTCATGGCTGATAAGACAATGAATACAACTCTCCATCTCCTTGAAGCATACACTGAGCTTTATCGTGTACATAAAGACGAAAAGGTGCTTGAACGCCTTAAATTCCAGACAAGACTCTTCCTCGATAAGATTTTCTATAAGGAAGACGACAGACTTCTTGTTTTCTTTGACAAGAACCTTGATGTCATCGGCGATATTCATTCCTACGGCCACGATATCGAAGCAACCTGGTTATTAGACAGAGCATGCGATGTTATGGGCGATGATAAGCTTACCGCTGAGGTCAAGGCAATGAATGAAAAGATTGTTGCCAACATAAAGAAGCTCGCTTACCGCGACGGTTCACTCTTAAACGAAAGAGACAAGACCGAAATCAACACATGGCGTATATGGTGGGTACAGGCTGAGGCAGTTGTAGGCTTTACAAATGCCGCTAAGCGTTATAATGCCCCCGAATACTCTGAAATTGCAGAAAATATCTGGAACTACATAAAGAACAACCTCGTTGATAAGCGTAAGGGCGGTGAATGGTACTCACAGCTTGACGAAAACGGCAAGCCCGCAGAATTCAAGCCTGTGGTTGACCCATGGAAGTGCCCCTATCACAACGGAAGAATGTGCCTTGAAATCATTAACAGAAGCTGAACCGCTATTTCATAAGGAGTCCCCATGAAGCTTTTTAAACACGTATTTTCAGCTATCACACTTGCAGCAATTATCTCCCTTTCAGCTTGCTCAACAGAGTCTGCTGTTGACGCAGAGATACAGATTCCCGTTTTCGAGGGAGCCGCTGTAAGTAATTTCGAAACCGCAACAGTTGAAGTAACCGACATTGAGCTTACTCAGAATGTGGGCGGAAGCATCGGATACGCTTATTCCGACACGCTCTACACATTTTTTGAAAGCAACGTCATCGAATTTAACGTCAAAAGAGGCGACGTTCTCAAAGAAGGCGATGTTATCGCGGTTTTTGACTCATCTGCTCTCGACTACGACTACACAAACCAGAAAATTCTTGCTGATGACGCTTATGCGAACTACCTGGCAACAGGTAGTGAAGCTGCAAGACTTGAATACGAGATTCAGAAAAAACAATTTGAATTTATACAGTATCAGGTTGACCAGTTTACCATAAAAGCACCTTATGACTGTATTGTAACAGATACAGGAGATTTTGTTGTAGGCTCCGTTGTGGGTTACGGCAAGGAAGTCTGTACTGTTGCAAAGCAAGACGAGGTTTACCTCTACACAAGTAAAAGCACTGACCTTTTCCACGTAGGTATGTCTGTAACCGCTAAGTTCGGTACAAATGACGAGTATAAGGGAAATGTTGTTTCTGTTCCCGAGCCCAATGCAAGAAGTAGCAGAGGTAGCTCAAACCTTAATACATCTGTCGTTATCAAGTTCGCTGAGGGTGAATTTGAAAGACTTACAAGCGAGATAAACAATGTTGTTTCTGCCGGCTGGGCTACTATAATTGTTCCCACAGTCCAGAAGTACAATGTTATGACTCTGCCTGAGGAAGCTATTGCTCAGTTCTCCGGCTCAACCTATTGCTCTATTCTCAATAACGGTTTACAGGTACGTATTCCCGTTGAGGTTGAAGGAGTGTATGAAGGACTCGCAATTATCAAGAACGGTCTGCGTGAGGGCGATGAGGTGATTTATTAATAACAATTAAGACACTTCTGATTTTATCGGAGGTGTCTTATAATATTAATACGGAGTTTACTTTCTATGAAAAATGAAATAAAGCCTATCGGCGAGCTTACAATAGTTCGCAATCATAAAATTCATATATATAAAAGAGGTGATGCAGGTAATCCCGTACTTGTCTTTCTTGCAGGTTCAGGAACTGTTGCACCTGTATATGATTTCAAGGTTCTTTATGAAAAGCTATCAGATAATTTCAGAATAGTTGTCATCGAAAAATTCGGATATGGATATTCAGATATTTATGAAGCAGACTGTCATATCGACTCTCTCGTTTCCATTGAAAGACAAGCTTTGGAAAACACAGGCGAAAAAGGTCCCTTCATTATTGTTCCGCACTCTATGGGTGGTCTGGAAGCAATAAGATGGAAGCAAAAATACCCCGATGAAGTAAAAGCCATTATCGGAATTGATATGGCTACACCGCTGACCTACAACAGCTGGACAACTGAGGATGTTGAAAAGAGAACTCGTCTTATGAAAACTGCGGCAAAGTTTGGACTTGCAAATGTTTTATGTCAGATAAATAACCGCACATTAACACATGAAGAAATAAAGCAGCATAAACTTTTAAGAAAAAGAAATGCATTCAACATCTGTTACATCAATGAAGCCGATGAAGTGTTGAGTAATTCTAAAATTGTAAGCAATGATGAATATATAAAATGTCCGGCGTTATTATTTTCATCCAACGGCAGACAAACGTCGGAACGCTGGATTGAAAACCAATCGGATTTTGCATCAATACTGGGCGCTGAACTGGTTTGTTTTGACTGCGGTCATTATATTCATCACTATAAAAGTAATGAGATGAGCGAAATGATTATCAAGTTCGTTAAGAATAACTTTTCCTGATAGCATCGAATACTTATTAGTGCATATTTTGCAAATTCCGCCAAAAAACTGCCAAAAACAGCAATAAATACCGTCACTTTTTTAGGTTGAAATTGAAAAAAGCTGTTGACAAACGCATTTGTTTATGATATAATAATTAAGCATTCTGATTGAGAGTGCTTAAATATCGCGGAGTGGAGCAGGTGGTAGCTCGTCGGGCTCATAACCCGAAGGTCGTAGGTTCGAGTCCTGCCTCCGCAACCAATAAGGAAATCGTCTGACGTAAGTCGGACGATTTTTTTATTTATTCCAGAGATAGATTTGCACCTATGACCTTCGGTAAGTGAGCACGAATTTCGGGCGAATAACCTGCTGAAACAGCGAAGCACCGCCTGCGGCGGATGAAGCGAGCTGTTTCAGGCGCAGCGGTCGGAAAAACC
>JAZNML010000039.1:0-4177 GCA_045579565.1 Ruminiclostridium sp. | reverse complement strand
GCCAAGAGTAATGCCATAGCCACGCTCAAGGGGAGATACGACGAATTTGCCGTATGTTCCGTTGGTCTTGAGTTCAGCAATCTCTATTTCCGGCTTCTTAATTAAATCAACCATTCAAAACCCTCCTATATTCGCAATATTTAGTTTGTATGAGAACGCTTATGCGACAATAGAATATAAATACTATGCCGCAAAACGCCCTTCCGATGTGTAAAGGTATATCGCTATTACTTGGAGTAAAGTTCTACGATAAGCTGGTCTTCAACTTCAAGGTCGATATCTTCTCTTGCTGCAAGGCGTGAAACCTTAGCTGAGAGAGCTTCCTTATTGTATTCAAGCCACATAGGAACAGGTCTTGAGCTGTTTGCTTCAACGATAGCCTTCATGCTGTCTGTTGTCTTTGTCTTGTCGCAGATAGCAACTGTGTCGCCTGCTTTAACAAGGTATGAAGGAATGTTTACCTTTCTGCCGTTTACTGTGAAATGACCATGAACAACGAGCTGTCTTGCCTGAGCTCTTGAAGCTGCAAAGCCGAGTCTGTAAACGATATTGTCAAGGCGTGATTCAAGGATTGTGAGAAGGTTTTCACCAGCCTTACCCTGCATCTTTTCAGCCATTTCAAAGTAATGATGGAACTGGCCTTCAAGAACACCGTAAAACTTCTTTGTCATCTGCTTAGCACGAAGCTGCATGCCGTATTCTGACATCTTCTTGCGTGACTGACCATGCTGACCGGGAGCACCCTGTCTCTTTTCCTTATTTCTTTCGTCTATTGCGCATTTGTCTGAGTAGCAGCGATCGCCCTTGAGGAAAAGCTTCTTTCCTTCACGACGGCACTGTCTGCAAACTGCACCAGTATATCTTGCCATTTCTATTACACCTCCTGAAATTAGACACGTCTTCTCTTGGGAGGACGGCATCCATTGTGGGGGATTGGAGTAACGTCCTTGATAAGACGAACTTCAAGTCCTACTGTCTGTAACGCTCTGATTGCTGCTTCACGTCCAGCACCGGGTCCCTTAACGTAAACTTCTACGTTCTTGAGGCCGTGTTCCATAGCTGCCTTAGCTGCTACTTCTGCTGCTGTCTGAGCTGCAAAAGGAGTTGATTTCTTTGAGCCTCTGAAGCCGAGTCCGCCTGCTGAAGCCCATGAAATAGCGTTACCCTGTGTATCAGTAATTGTTACAATTGTGTTGTTGAAAGTAGACTGGATATGAACAGCACCGTTTTCAATGTTCTTTCTTTCACGGCGGCGTCTGACAGTAGCCTTCTTTCCCTTAGTTACCTGTGCCATTGTTCATTCCCTCCTTACTTCTTCTTGTTAGCGATTGTCTTAACGGGACCCTTACGAGTTCTTGCGTTTGTCTTTGTTCTCTGTCCTCTTACGGGGAGACCCTTTCTATGACGAACGCCTCTGTAACAACCGATTTCAACAAGTCTCTTGATATTGAGAGCGACTTCACGACGAAGATCACCTTCAACTGTATAGTTCTTTTCGATTTCTTCACGCAGTTTGGCAAAATCATCTTCTGTAAGGTCCTTAACTCTTGTATCAGGATTGATGCCTGTTGCTGCGATGATGTTTTCAGCAGATTTGCGACCGATGCCGTAGATGTATGTGAGGCCGATTTCGACTCTCTTATCCTTAGGCATGTCAACACCAGCAATTCTTGCCATTTTTGCTACACCTCCAAAATTTAGGTCTTAATTAGCCCTGACGCTGTTTGTGCTTCGGATTTTCGCAGATAACCATTATTTTGCCTTTGCGCTTTATTACCTTGCACTTTTCACAGATAGGCTTAACCGAAGGTCTTACTTTCATTGAAAATACCTCCTTATGAGTTGTGCGGAATTTTTCCGCTTTTCGTTTTCGTTTGATTTATTGAAGTGCTTTTCATAATTTTAAACGGGTTGCCGCGGAGGCTTCAGCATAAGCCCCAATCCCCATTTATAGGTATTACTTGGCTCTCCAAGTAATCCTGCCCTTTGACAGATCGTAAGGTGACATTTCAACTGTTACCTTATCGCCGGGAACTATACGGATATAGTTCATACGGAGTTTACCTGAAACATGGGCAAGTATCTTGTGACCGTTTGAGAGTTCAACCTGAAACATTGCGTTGGGAAGAGCTTCCAAAACGGTTCCTTCAATCTCGATTACATCTTCTTTAGACATATTTACCTCCCCAGATAAAGTGGTTACGGCAGACTCTTTTTTATTCTTTCAAGAGCCTTTCTTAGTTTTTTGTCTGTTAGATTTTCGTCTGTCAGAATGATATCAAGCGGTTCTATATGTTTGAAACTTTTCTTTTTGGGGTTATCTGTTCTGTGACGTTTTCCGTCTGAGATAAAAGCGAATGTTTCTTCGCACCTTATAACCGCGAAAAGTTTTCCTTTTTCGCCGCCCGCCGTCGCCCTGACGACCTGACCTACGGCAAACATACCGCGGATCAATCGACTTTTGTAAGCAGGATTGGCTTATCGCTTGTTATAGCGATTGTATGTTCAAAGTGTGCGGAAGAAGAACCGCTCTTTGTAACTACTGTCCAGTCGTCACCGAGAACTCTTACGCCGTCACCCTTGAAGTTAATCATGGGTTCTATTGCAATAACCATTCCGGGAACAAGTCTGGGTCCGTGTCCTGCCTTGCCGTAGTTGGGAACTTCAGGTTCTTCGTGGAGTTTTCTTCCGACGCCGTGACCTATATATTCCTTGACTACTCCGAAGCCGAATTTTCTTACATGCTCTTCTATTGCTGCCGAAATATCACCTATGCGGTTTCCTGCAACGGCTTTTTCAATGCCCTTATAAAGACTTTCTTCGGTTACCCTCATTAAATCTTCATCGTCTTTCGTTATCTTTCCGACAGCGAAAGTTCTTGCACTGTCACCGTGGAATCCTCCTATGAATGCGCCGACATCAATGCTGACAATGTCGCCTTCATGGATTTTTCTCTTACCGGGGATGCCGTGGATTACTTCGTTGTTGATGGAGATACAGGCACTTGCGGGAAAACCGCCATACCCCAAGAAACTCGGAACCGCACCCTGACTCACGATATAATCGTGGATTATTGTGTCGAGTTCTTTTGTTGTCATTCCGGGTTTAATGCTTTCCCCTGCGAGCTTTAAAGCCTCGCCTGTTATTCTGCCTGCTATCTTCATCTTCGCAATATCAGATGCGGATTTGATATTTATCATCTTATTTCAAAGCCTCTAAAACAAGCGCTGAAGTTTCTTCAACAGTTTCCTGTCCTTCAACAGTTTTGAGAAGACCCTTAGCAGCATAATAGTCCTTTAAAGGAGCTGTCTGCTTGTGATATGTTTCAAGTCTTGAAAGAACTGTTTCAGGAGCATCGTCTTTTCTCTGAACTGTCTTTCCGCCACACTTATCGCAGATACCTTCAACCTTTGTAGGCTTGTATTCTGTGTGATAAGAGTTGCCACAGTCTTCGCAGACTCTTCTTCCTGAAAGACGCTGTGTGATCTTTTCATCAGCAACGGCGATTTCAAGAACCATATCAATTTTTACGCCCATTTTATCGAGAGCTTCTGCCTGAGGAACGGTTCTTGGGAATCCATCGAGGATATAACCTTCCTTGCAGTCATCTTCGGCAATTCTGTCTTTGAGAATTCCGATAACAACCTCATCGGGAACAAGTGCTCCGCTGTCCATATAAGACTTTGCTTCAAGACCGCTCTTTGTGCCGTTCTTTACAGCCTCACGAAGCATATTTCCTGTTGAGATTGCGGGTATTTTAAGATTGTCGCAGATTACTTCTGCCTGTGTGCCTTTTCCTGCACCGGGAGCTCCGAGAAGAATTAAATTCATAATAAACCTCCAAGCTTACTGAAGGAATCCCTTATGATGACGCATCATAAGCTGGGATTCGAGTGTTCTTACAAGGTCAAGGGCAACGCTTACAATGATGAGTACTGATGTACCGCCCATTGCGATGTTTACATCCGCAACGCCCATTGCTCTTAAAATGTTCTGTGTTACGATAGGAAGTATTGCGATTATTCCGAGGAAGAACGCGCCGACAAGAGTGATATGTGAAAGAACTCTTGCGATATAGTCTGATGTAGGCTTACCCGGGCGGATTCCTGGGATACCTCCGTTGCTCTGTCTGAGTCCGTTTGCGATTTCAACGGGATTGAATGACATTGAAACATAG
>JAZNML010000038.1:0-145309 GCA_045579565.1 Ruminiclostridium sp. | reverse complement strand
ACTATCGCTGCAAAGTCAGGTAATGCTCGTTGGGCATGGGACTGCTATAGAAGATTTATTCAGATGTATTCTGATGTTGTTATGGAAGTTGGTAAGAAGTACTTTGAAGAACTTATCGACGAAATGAAAGAAAAGAAGGGTGTAACTCAGGACGTTGAGCTTACAGCTGAAGACCTTAAAGAACTTGCAGGTCAGTTTAAAGCTGAATACAAGAACAAGATTGGTAAAGATTTCCCATCAGATCCTAAGGAACAGTTAATGGGCGCTGTACAGGCTGTATTCCGTTCTTGGGACAACCCCAGAGCTAACGTTTACCGCCGTGACAACGATATCCCTTACTCCTGGGGTACTGCTGTAAACGTACAGATGATGGCATTCGGTAACATGGGTGATGACTGTGGTACAGGTGTTGCCTTCACACGTGACCCTGCAACAGGTGAAAAGAAGCTCATGGGCGAATTCTTAACAAACGCTCAGGGTGAAGACGTAGTTGCTGGTGTTCGTACTCCTATGCCTATCGCTCAGATGGAAGAAAAGTTCCCCGAAGCTTTCAAGCAGTTCACAGAAGTATGTGCTACTCTTGAAAATCATTACAGAGACATGCAGGATATGGAATTTACTGTTGAACACGGTAAGCTCTACATGCTCCAGACACGTAACGGTAAGAGAACTGCTCAGGCTGCTCTCAAGATCGCTTGTGACCTCGTTGACGAAGGCATGAGAACTGAACAGGAAGCTGTTCTTATGATCGACCCCAGAAACTTAGATACACTTCTCCACCCCCAGTTCGACGCTGCTGCTCTTAAGGCTGCAACTCCCGCTGGTAAGGGTCTCGGCGCTTCCCCCGGAGCTGCTTGCGGTAAGGTTGTATTCACAGCTGAAGACGCTGTTGCTTGGGCTGAAAGAGGCGAAAAGGTTGTTCTTGTACGTCTTGAAACATCCCCTGAAGATATCACAGGTATGAAGGCTGCTCAGGGTATCCTCACAGTACGTGGTGGTATGACATCTCACGCTGCCGTTGTAGCTCGTGGTATGGGTACATGCTGCGTATCCGGTTGCGGCGACATCAAGATGGATGAAGAAAACAAGAAGTTCACACTTGCTGGCAAGACATATAACGAAGGCGATTGCATCTCCATCGATGGTACAACAGGTAACATCTATGACGGTCTCATTCCTACTGTTGACGCTACAATCGCTGGCGAATTCGGTAGAATCATGGCTTGGGCTGACAAGTACAGAGTATTAAAGGTAAGAACAAACGCTGATACACCTGCTGACGCTAAGAAGGCTCGTGAACTCGGCGCAGAAGGTATCGGTCTCTGCCGTACAGAGCACATGTTCTTCGAAGCTGACAGAATTGCAGCATTCAGAGAAATGATCTGCTCCGATACAGTTGAAGAAAGAGAAGCTGCTCTTGCTAAGATCGAACCCATCCAGCAGGCTGACTTCGAAGCTCTCTACGAAGCTCTTGAAGGTAACCCTGTTACAATCCGTTTCCTCGATCCCCCTCTCCACGAATTCGTTCCCACAGAAGAAGCAGACATTGCTGCTCTCGCTAAGGCACAGGGTAAGACTGTTGAAGATATCAAGAATATCATCGCTGGTCTCCACGAATTCAACCCCATGATGGGTCACAGAGGATGCCGTCTTGCAGTAACATACCCTGAAATCGCTAAGATGCAGACTGCTGCTGTAATTAAGGCTGCTATCAACGTTAAGAAGGCTCATCCCGACTGGAATATCGTTCCTGAAATCATGATTCCTCTCGTAGGCGAAATCAAGGAACTTAAGTACGTTAAGGATGTAGTTGTTAAGACAGCTGACGATGTTATCGCTGCTGCCGGCGCTGACCTCAAATACGAAGTTGGTACAATGATCGAAATTCCTCGTGCTGCTCTTACAGCTGACGAAATCGCTAAGGAAGCTGAATTCTTCTGCTTCGGTACAAACGACCTTACACAGATGACATACGGCTTCTCCAGAGACGACGCTGGTAAGTTCCTCAACGCTTACTATGATGCTAAGATCTTCGAAAACGATCCCTTCGCTAAGCTCGACCAGACAGGCGTTGGTAAGCTCATGGAAATGGCTATCAAGATGGGTAAGGCTGCTCGTCCTGAACTCCACGTTGGTATCTGTGGCGAACACGGTGGTGACCCCACTTCCGTAGAATTCTGCCACCAGCTCGGTTTAACTTACGTATCCTGCTCACCTTTCCGTGTGCCGATCGCAAGACTCGCTGCTGCTCAGGCTGCTCTCCGCTAATCAGATACTCATAAGAGAGTAAATAACTAATTAAACACAAAACCCCCGCAAAGACGGTTACCGTTTACTGCGGGGGTTGTTATTTTATATGTACTGATTTTTCTGCAAATCGCAGACCATTATATATTCTTCCTCATTTTCATCAATGATTTCAAAGCCGACTTTCTTATACATTTTAACTGCATAATTTGCCTTCTGGACAGCCAGAGAGGTTCTGTCATAACCCTTGCTTCTCAGTTCATCAAGCATTGTCAACATAAGCTTTGTGCCGATTCCGAAATTGCGGTACTCCTTATAAAGCGAGATTGCAAAAGAGGGGACTCCGTCGGCAATATGCCCGTAATCCTCCATATCACGCACCCATACGGCACCTACAACCTTTCCATTAACCTCTGCCACAAAGCATATATCATCTTTTTCCGCTCCGAAATTCCTGATATAAACCTGTAAATCGGGCTGGTTGATGATTGTTTTTGGCGGTGGCTCAACACCTTCGGGAATAAAGATGGCTTCATATATGAAATCATCTAATAAAAAATACTCATCTTCTCTGATTTTTCTGATATTATAATTCATTTTTACCTCCAATTATTGTTTATTAATCGGATAAAATGCCACACATAACGATCCCTCCTTAAATTGATAACCGAATTATATCACGATTACCATTAAAAAGCAATATCATTTACGTCTCTTTATAAAAAATGAGGCGGTTTTTCATTTTTATAAACAATTCTTTAACATTTGCATGATAAAATGATTTGTGATAAAATGAAGTTACCATGCAAGGAGGGGTATTATGTTCAAAATTCTTGTTGTTGAAGATGACCGGGAAATGAACCGCACCGTCTGTACTTTCCTGAATCATAACGGCTATGAAGCTACGGGCTGTCTTGGTGCAGACGAGGCCTATGACGCAATGTATGAAACCGTATTTGACCTTATAATATCAGATATAATGATGCCCGGAACAGACGGCTTTGAATTTGTAAAGACAGTGCGTTCAATAAACAGTGAAATTCCCGTTCTTTTTATGACTGCTCGTGACGATTTCGCTTCTAAACAACGTGGTTACCGCGTCGGAATCGACGACTACATGGTGAAACCCATTGACCTTGATGAGCTGTTTTTACGTATAGGAGCACTCCTCCGCCGTGCTAAGATTGCATCAAGCAAAAAGCTGGAAATAGGCCGGTTTGTAATGGACGCCGACGAGCATACCGCTTATCTCGGCGATGAAGAAATCCCCATGACCAACAGGGAATTCAGTATTCTTTATAAGATGCTTTCATACCCCAAAAAGACCTTTACAAGAACTCAGCTTATGGATGAATTCTGGGAAGCTGATACCGAAACAGCTCCTCGTGCAGTAGATGTTTATATGACAAAGCTGCGCAGTAAATTAACGGATTGTACTGATTTTGAAATTGTTACGGTGCACGGTCTGGGATATAAGGCGGTGCTGAAATGAAAAAATTGAATTTTAAACGCCTCTTATTTATCCTCAATAACTGGTGCGTATTCTTTCTGCTGGCAGCATTTGTTGTAACCTGTTGTATGACTTTATTTATAACAGTGCTTTCGCAGACTCTGAACATTGCGCTGACCGAAGAGAATATTGCTGTTGCAGCAAAGCTTACTTTCGGAAACGTAATTCTTATCAGTCTCCTTTTCACAATTGTTGACGCCGTCCGCAGAAGGCTCATGGTTGACCGCCCCACAAAGCGTATTGTTTCCGCAGGCGAAAAAATCAAAAGAGGTGATTTCAGCGTACGTATCCAGCCTTTAAACGACAACTATGCCTACGAAAGCTTCAACAGTATCATTTCCTGCTTCAACAAAATGGCAGAGGAGCTGGAAGGTGTTGAAACCCTGCGCACTGATTTTATTGCCAACGTTTCACATGAGCTTAAAACACCTCTCGCCGTAATACAGAACTACGGAACAATGCTGAAATCCCCCGGTTTGTCCGAAGAGCTGCGTATGGAATACGCAAAGGGGATAACTGATAATTCCCGTAAGCTTGCAGCACTCATAACTAATATTCTTAAACTGAATAAACTTGAAAATCAGCAGATTTTTCCCACAGCAAAGAAATTTGATTTAAGCGAACAACTTTGCCGCTGTCTTTTACAGTTTGAAGAAATCTGGGAGCAGAAAAACATTGATATATCTACCGATATAGCTGATGAAATCTATATAAATTCAGATGCCGAGCTTTTAGAACTTGTGTGGAACAATCTGTTATCCAACGCTTTTAAATTCACCGATGAAGGCGGTGCTGTTTCGGTAACGCTTACAGCAGACGAAAACTATGGAACCGTCACGATTTCCGATACAGGCTGCGGAATTTCAGCTGAAACAGGTGCGCATATTTTTGAAAAATTCTATCAGGGGGATTCATCCCACGCTACTCAAGGGAACGGTCTGGGACTCGCTCTTGTAAAAAGAGTGGTTGACATCATGCAGGGAGATATTTTCGTTGAAAGCGAACAGGGTAAGGGAAGCTCCTTTACAGTAAGGCTTAAAAGAGGTGACGCAAATGAACTGGAAAAAGCTGATTAAACTGTTATATCCTCCTGTGTGGGTAACCGCTCTACTTGTGGTTTTATGTGCGGTGGCACTTATATACACATTCTTAGGCGGGTATGAAGAACACCCGCTCGCCTATGTAACCTATATACTGTCCTTCTATACTCTTTCATGCGTTGTAATGGGCTGTATCACAATCTTACCGAAGCACTACAAAAGCACCAAGAAAAAGGTTTACGATAACCCGCTGGGAAACCGCTTCATGACCGACATGAAGTTCAGAACACACATGACCTTGTACGGTTCTCTGACGGTAAATCTTCTTTATGTTGCAATAAACATAGCATCGGGGTTCATAAATCATACCTCCTGGTTTTTTGTTCTTGCATTTTATTACACCATTCTGGCGGTAATGCGCTTTCTTCTTGTGCGGTTCGTAAATAAAACAGGTATCGGTAATAACCGTCTGAGAGAGCTCCGCCGATCACGGCTCTGCGGATATATCCTGCTGACAATAAATCTTGCGCTTTCAGGCGCGGTACTGATGATTTTGTATCAGAACAAGGGCTATGAATATAATGGTATTTTAATTTATGTTATGGCAGCTTATACCTTCTGGATTACCGCAATTGCTATTAAGAACCTCATAAAATACAGAAAGCTGGGTAGTCCCGTAATGTCCATGGCGAAAATAATCAGCATGGCAGCCGCACTTGTTTCTATGCTTTCCCTTGAAACAGCAATGTTTTCACAGTTCGGAAGTGATATGTCTCTCGAAAACCAGAGACTTATGATCATGCTTACAGGAGCAGGCGTAAGTATTGCTGTTATAACCATGTCGGTTTACAGTATTGTAAAAAACTCAAAAGAAATAAAACAGATTATGGAGAATAAGAACTATGGAGAATAAAGAATCTTTCAGCTATACCTATTCTGCCGGACAACAGGAAGAAATCAAGAAAATCCGTGAAAAATATGCACCCAAAGAGGCGGATAAAATGGAACAGCTCCGCCGCCTTGATGAAAGTGTAACAAAGAAGGGGACTATCGTTTCCCTGATTCTTGGTATAATCGGAGCACTTGTTATGGGTACGGGCATGAGCTGTTGTATGGTGTGGACTGATACAATGCTGTTACCGGGGATTATAATCGGAGTTATAGGCATGGTTGCTGTCTGCCTTGCATACCCTGTGTATAATCATATAACAAAAAAAGAACGCGAGAAAATTGCGCCTGAAATATTAAGACTTACAGATGAACTGATGAAATAAGAAAACGCCCTGTGCAACTGCACAGGGCGTTCAGCTTTACTGGTTTGCCATAATCTTTTCGCTGAGTTCAAGGATTCTGCCTGCATACTTTTCCTTGCGTGTGTTTAATATGCTCTTGTAAATGGGGTAGTTTGCAATTGCCATAATCATACCTGCAATACCAACTATAATACCTACGGGCATTGAGTTGCTGATACCGAGCTGTGCGCCGATATCGGTCATTACAAGACTCATCCCTGCGCCCATTATGATAGCGCCGATACTTCCGAAAACATATCCGAATACATTTGCAGGGTGCTTTACTTCTGCATCAAGTTCTCTGAGCAGATCTATATCCTTCTGTGAATTATCCTTTTCCATATACTGTGTTCTGATTTTCTGTACGATGAATTCCTGGTCATTTCTGTTCATAATTAATCCTCCTGAAAGTGTTGTTTTTCTTGATTGTGTCCTTATTATAAAGCCCCGCTGTTAACAAGATGTTTTTGAAATGTTAATAAAATATTAATTTTTTTCAAAAAACTATTGACAACTGTATATACGCATGCTATACTGTGTATATCGTATATACACGGATTTAACAGGAGTGCACTAATGGATATTATTTTAAGCAATTCATCAGACGAGCCCATTTATCAGCAGATTATTTCTCAGATAAAGGCTCAGATCATGAACGGCACGCTTTCAGCAGGGGACGCCCTGCCGTCTATGCGTGTTCTTGCAGCACAGCTTCAAATAAGCGTTATTACAACAAAACGCGCCTACGAGGAGCTGGAACGTGACGGATATACTTATTCCGTACCGGGTAAGGGCTGTTTTGTAAAAGGGCAGAATACGGATTTTCTCAGAGAAGAATCTGTCCGCCAGACAGAAGAACTGCTGAAAAAGGCTTGCGAAAAAGCAAAAGTCTGTAATCTTTCTGCCGATGACCTGAAAGAAATCATTGATATGCTTTACGGAGGCGAAATTTAATGAACGACTACACAAATGCTATCGAAATAAGCGGTCTTACAAAAAAGTATGACGGCTTTACCCTCGATAATATAACCTTTTCTGTCCCCAAGGGCTCTATCATGGGCTTTATCGGACAGAATGGCGCAGGAAAAACCACAACAATAAGAGCCTTGCTCAACATAACAAAATGCGACAGCGGTTCAATTAAAATGCTGGGGCTTGACCACATTCAGAACGAGTACGAAATCAAGGAGCATATTGCCGCTGTATTTGACGAAATCCCCTTCCATGAAAGCTTTAACGCTATTCAGGTAGGTAAGATGTTCAGGGGGCTTTACAGCGGTTGGGATGAGAAAAAATACAATGAATATCTGGATCGTTTCAGCTTACCCAGAAAGAAGAAGATTGCCAAATTCTCAAAGGGTATGAAAATGAAGCTTCAAATTTCCGCCGCACTTTCTCACGGAGCGAGGCTTCTTATCATGGACGAAGCTACAACAGGTCTTGACCCCGTTGTAAGAAACGAAATTCTCGATATTTTCCGTGAATATTTACAAGATGAGGAAAATTCCATCCTCATGTCCTCTCATATCACCAGCGACCTTGATAAAATCGCCGACTGCGTTACCTTTATCGACAAGGGTAAGATTCTCCTTACAGGCTACAAAGACGATATTTTAGAAAGCCACGGTCTCCTTAAATGTAGCAAGGATGATTTCAGGGAAATTGCCGCTGAGGATTATATAAGCGCAAGAGTTACCGATTTCGGTGTGGAGGCTATGGTTGCCGACAAAGCAAAAGCTAAGCAAAAATATTCAGGCGCACTTATCGAAAAGACAAACCTGGAAGAAATTATGCTGTTCTATGTAAACAGAGAGAAAAAGGAGTGGTCATAATGAAAAAGCCATCATTTGCCGCCCTTTTATACCGTGAATTAGTGCTTATGAAAAAGTTGCTCCTTGCATACAGCATAGGCTCACTGATTTTTATCCTGTTTCCTGTTCTCATACTGCTCAGTTTCAGATTCGGAAACCTTAAACTTATTATACCCGAAGACGCCATAAGCGGCAGCATGACTATAATCAAGCTCATGCCTATAATGGCAGCAGGTTTGTTTGCTATGCTTCCATCAGACGCAGCTTCAAAGGATATTGCTAAGCCCATATGGGATCATTTCCGCCGTTCAACGCAGGTAAGCGCCGTAAGGCTTGCTCTTGCCAAAACTGTTATGAATATTATCGGTCTGGCTGTAGCTTTAACAATCTCAATTCCCCTTACATATATCATCGCTTACGCAGCAGGCACTACGGTTACAGGCAACGATATAGGAATGTCGCTTCTGTTTGTTACCTTTATGGACCTTATGAGCGTAGTTTTCGGTGTAGCTATGTATTTTTTCAAATCCGTTGATAAGGGTGGTCTTTTCATGTCGGGCATCACGGCTGCCTGTGTGATCGGTTTTATGATTCCCATAACGGACGAATTAAACAAGCTGCCTCCCGGTCACGCTGAACGTGATGTAATAATGGAAGCTTACCTGAATGACGCTATTACAAATCTTTCACCTTTTACTCCCCTTATGCTTATTGGTGTAATTCTGATTCAGTTTGCCTTACTCTTATTCGTTTTCAAAAGGAGGGAGAAATAATGAGCGGTATCATTTATAAAAACTTCCTCGCATACAAGCTTGACTTAATTGTTTTAGGAGCTATGGACCTGATCAGCATTATTACAATCCTGCTCGCTACTACTCTGGCTCCCGCACATAGTCAGGAAGGGATACTTATGGGCGTATGTCCCATGATTTATTTCTCCATGTTCTTTATGGTGAGCATATTTGACCATCAGCTTTTTGCTGCTGACGAAAAGCGGACAATAGGCAGCTTCAATATTTCCTGTCCTTTGGGCGCAAAGGGACACGTTGAGGGAAAGTATTACACGCTTCTTATTGTAAATATCGCAACCCTTGTAATCTGTTTTCTTACAGATGCGGTTATCTGTCTTATTGTAAACAGCACCATGTATTCCATGGGCTCGGCGCTGATGATTATCTTCTGCGGAAATATCCTTTATACCGCTTTCGCAAATCCCTTTTATCTGCGCTTCGGCATAATATTTGGAAACACAGTAAAATTCGGCTCCCTTGGTGTTCTGCTACTTATCGGAATTATCTATTTCCTTTTCGGAGATATTTCCTTTATCTTAGAAAGTGAAAATTTATCGGAAACGGTTATGGCATTGCTTTCAGGGGACATGGCAATGCTTATTCTGAGTATTTTCCCTGCGGTTTCAATTCTGCTTTACTGGGTTTCCTGTAAAATAAGTGTTCCGCTTTATATAAAGGGGGTAGAAGCTTATGAACAGTAAAAAAGATACTATCAAAAGACTTGTAATCTATCTGCTTATTGCCTTTATCCCGTTCTGGATTATCCTTCCTGTCCTGAACAGCGTTTACGGTGAGCCGATTTATGCTTCCGAAAAGGCAACAACCGTAGCTTATGCGGTAGGCGTTTTCGGTATGCTTATTCCGTCAATTGCTCATTTAATAACAAGACTTGTGACAAAGGAGGGTTTTAAAAACTCCTACCTAGGTCTTAACTTCAAAGGAAACGCAAAATACTACATAGCGTCTGTTGTTGTAAAACTTTTGGAGGTTCTTGTTTTCGTAGTTCTGGTATGGCAGATTTTCGCAGGAGATTTAAACTTTTCCCAAATATTTGCTTCCGACGAAAGCACCAAACGTATATGCAGCTATATTCTTACAATTTCTGCTTCAATCATAATTTTCTTTCCTGCCTTCGGCGAAGAATGGGGCTGGCGAGGATATATGATGCCCAAACTCACCGAGCTTATGGGTACGCCTGCGGCTATTATCGTAGGCGGTGTACTCTGGGGTCTGTGGCATGCACCTCTTACAATGTCAGGCCATAATTTCGGCGTAGATTATGACTTCTTCCCATGGCTTGGTATTCTGCTTATGTGTGTTTTCTGCACTTTCATGAATGCTTTTCTTACTCTCCTTACCGAAAAGACAAAGTCTATCTATCCCGCATCTTTCTGCCATATGGTAAACAACAACTGCGGAGGAATAATCTTTATCACTCTGTTCGGCAGCGAGGCTTTCATTGAAAAAATATCGGCATTAAACGCTATTACTCTTATGCCATGTATGATGGGCACATCGGTTATCGTGGGTATAATAAGTTTTGTTTTACTTGTAAAAAAGGATAAAAAGGCATAATAAAAACGGGCGGTTATCCGCCCGTTCAGCCTGTCGATAAACCCACGCATCGCAAAAATGCTGATAAAAAAGATTTATGACAGCAAAAATATAAAAGTTTATACAACCAGATTTACAGAGCCGTAATAACGACTCTGTAAATGCATTTTTGCTTACTTCGTCAAAAGCCCCTTGATGTATACACATACATCTGTCGGGGCTTTTTCCTTGTCTGCGTGTGCCCATCGACGTCTGACATGTTGTTTTACAGCATACTGGGTACGCTTCCTAATTCCGTTATATATTCCTCAACCGCCTTTGTCAGTGCATATATATCTGAAACATTATTCATCGTAGGCACATGCAGAAAAATACAGTTAGTTCCACTTTCCAGACATTCGTAATAAACATGGTTACAATATGACATACCGCAGCCCTTTGAAATGTAAGCGTTATAGCCGTTTTTCTTTATTTTCTCCACCGTTACAGTAACATCAAGAGGGGTGTGTAACACCTTTCCGCATCTTTTTGCCTGCGGTTCAACCGCAATTTTTTCTTTAACAGAAGGCTTCTGTCCCAGTATAACCACACATACCGCATTTACCTTACGGATTGTTTCAAGAAGAAGCTCTGCGGATTTCTCCCTATCATTCGGTAAAATAACCTTTGTACAGTTAAGGCTCGCTTTTTCTGTTATAATTCGGGAAGAGTTGTTTTTGCCGTCAAAGCCTGCTAAAATTATATTTTTCATGGATTTTCTCCTTTTTGTTTTATTACTATTATAATTATATATCATCTCATACCGATTTGCAACATATTTTTGCAAATCGGTAATTTTTTATCGTTTCTCGATAAAAAACTATTGACAAATAATAATTCGTGTGGTAATATAATGTCAAACCTCATTTGAAAGGAAATAATTTACATGAAAAAGAATGAATCCGCAATCTTAACCTCAATACTTATAAAAATAGTTTATGTACTTGCCGTAGTGTGCTGCGTTATGGCGCCTTACATGGTTCAGCACTACGATAATATGATTATCGCAAAGGGCGAGCCCTCTGTATTTGCGCCTCTGCTGGTAACTCTTTACTGCGCAGTGCCTGCGGCTGTAATTGCCCTTATCTGTCTTGACCTTCTTCTGAAAAATATCATAAACAATCAGCCCTTTGTAAGTAAAAACGTAAAGCTTCTGAAAATAATCTCATATTGCTGTTTTGCGGAGGCGCTTGTATTTGTATATTTTACAACTCTGAAACCCTTTGCCCTTATAATAGTTATTGCCTGTGCGTTTATGGGGCTTATCCTGAGAGTTATAAAGAACGTTTTCGAGCACGCCGTTGAAATCCGTGAAGAAAACGACTTTACAATATGAGAGGTGCGGTATGAAAATAGTAATAAACCTTGATGTAATGATGGCGAAACGAAAAATTTCGTCAAATGAGCTTGCCGAGAAAATCGGAATCACCGCCGCAAACCTGTCAGTGCTGAAAACAGGGAAGGCCAAAGCAATTCGATTTTCAACCCTGGAAAAAATCTGCGAGGTTCTGGACTGTCAGCCGGGAGATATTCTCGAATTTGACCCGAACGGTACACCTTGTGAATAAGTAAAGAGAGGAAATTATGATATGGAACAGATAAATATGACTCAACCTACTCCGCCACCGCCTGTATATCCGCCAGACCCTCCCGTTCAGCACGTATGGAAGCGTGAATTTACCATAACCGATGCGGTAATAAGTATTGTCTGCTTCGGTCTCGGCTGGATGTTCACACACTTCGCCTGTGAATACATCGGCGGTCTCTGGGGCGGTATTGTATGGCTCCTTTTCGGAATTGCCGGTGCGGTGTTTGTAAAGCTGAAAAAGATTCCTGTAACACGTCCGCAGATTTTAGTTTTCGCGGTGGCAGTAGTTTTCTGCCTTACTCCGCTTTTCTGTGCAAACATATTTATAAACTTTCTTGCTGCCGCCTTTACATTTCTTCTTTATTTTTACCTTTGCATTACCCTCAGCGGTGCAGAGCTTTTCGGAGAGCATTTCGTCTACGATCTGCTGAAATCTGTATTTGCTCAGCCCTTTTCCTGCTACGGAGACGGCCCGAAGGCTGCAAGTGTGCTTTTAAAGAACAAGAAGGCAGGTAAAAATGTAGGGCTTGCAATATTAGGTCTTATCATTGCACTTCCCCTTACTGTTATTGTGCTTATGCTCCTTTCATTCAGCGATGAGGGTTTTAATTCTCTTGTCAATGACGTGTTTTACAGCCTGCCTGATTTCGAAATGATTTATATTGTCGAATTCGGCTTTGCCTTTGTGGTATGGATGTATCTTTTCGGTGCATTGTCATCTGCCGCCGAACCTGTTACACCGCAGTATTTCAGCTCCGCTAAGCTCCGTATAATCCCCAGTGCTCTGGGCTATACGGCTGTAACTCCTATCTGCTTCTTTTATATAGTCTATATCGCTATGCAGTTCAGATATTTTACCGCCGCCTTTACAGGAGTTCTTCCCGAGGGTGTAACCTACTCCTCTTATGCAAGACGCGGGTTCTTTGAGCTTTGCATGGTTGCGATAATAAATCTTGCGGTAATCGTTGTTCTTCAATGCTTTATGAATCGTGGCGAAAACGACAGAAAAACCGCTCCACTCAAAGTCTACACAACCATGATTTCGGTATTTACTTTATTCCTTATTGCCTCGGCAATAAGCAAAATGGTGCTTTATATAAACGAAATGGGTATGACACCTCTCAGAATCTACACCTCCTGGTTTATGATTCTCTTAGCAATAATTTTCGTGCTGATTATCGTCTCCCAGTTTGTAAATATAAAGTTCTGGAAAACAGCTTTCGTTTCCTTTGCGTTAATGATGAGCGTTCTTTGTTTCGGCAACATTGACGGTATGATTGCTGACTACAATGTTACCGCTTACGAGACAGGAAAACTTGAATCTATAGATTTTGAAGTGCTTATTGATCTGGGAACACCCTCCCTTAAGCATATTGAAAGAGTGTTGGACGAAACAGGTGCAAACAAAATCAAAGGCGAAAACGCTGAATGGGCATACAAGGTTATTGTTGAACAAAACTCCGATCGTGACAGCTTCGCATATTTCAGCTTCCCGGGATATGTAAGATAATTTCAATAAGGAGAGAAAATTATGAAAAAACGTTTCAGTATTTTCAGAGTAATCGGCTTGTTTCTTCTGATACTTGCTGTTTTTGTGACAGGCTCACTGTTTATCAATTTACACAGTTATGTAATGGCTACGCCAAAAATTACACCTTACGAAAATGTAACTATAACCACAGGACAGACAGTAACCATCAGTGACCTTGCTCTTATAGAAAGGGGCCTTGGAGCAAAAATAGTCGGAGTATGGTGGGAAGGTGGAAGCGTCGGCGGTATAGAGATGTCCGATGACAACCAGTCCTTTACAATCACAGACGGAGAGGGAACCCTCTTTGCGGAAATTCTTGCCCAGGGAGATAAGGGCGGAGAAGACGCAAGAGAAGCGGTAGAGATTATCTGCAAATAAGCAAGACCGCTGTGCTCATATAGAAAATTCACAATCATTGCTTTTTATCAGTCGGTTCAATGAATATATTGAAGCAATGCAATAATAATTGTAAATTTGGAGGTTTCATAAAATGAACATAAAGAAAATTGCAATAACTATTATAGTAGTTATTGCATTAGGCTTGGGATTTTTATTATGCAAACAAATATTTTTTGATGAATACAAACCAGCTGATGATGAAATAGCATTGCATGTTCAAATGAATACAAAAGAAGATGTTGGATTATTGGTTTTTGATTATTATGTAGATGATGTAGAATTCAGCGGAGGTATATCAAATGCAGATAAAACTTTAATTAAGAATAATTCTGATATCGTAATAGTGTGGAATAAGCAGGAGTTAAAAAGCTCTTATAATAATGTGAATTTGGAAATATATTTCCGAATTATTACTGAATATACGGAGCCTAATTATGAGAATATTTACCAAGAGAATATAACACAATGTATAGATACACCTGTTTCGTGGAAAGCAAGCTTTGGCGAAGAATACTTTATTACAATTACTGGTGATAAAGCAAATGGGTATAAAGCTGTATTAAATTAATAAATTCTGATTCATTTAACAGTTCAATATGTGCCGCCGTATTCGGAGAAATCCGAGTACGGCTTTATTATTTTTACCGTAACTCGAAAGCAGGATAATGGTCAAGCGGTACGCTTGTAACCAAATTGTAAACATTTTGTAATCAGATTGTAATATTTGAAATATTGACTTTGAAAAAAACGGTAGTATAATTAAATTACAGATGAAAAATCTGTTAATATATATGACATTTTGGGGGAATCGCAATGAAAAATTCAACAAGAAAGCTTTTATCCGCTTTTCTGTCCGTAAGCATGGTTGTTACCGCGCTGTCAGGCTGTAATACGGACAAATGGGATACTTCATCGGGTGAAGAGCGCACCATGCCCAACGAAACCAGCACTACTCCACCGAAGAATTTTCCCACACAGCAGACTACTTCCACAGCTCCTGCTGTTGAAGAAGAGGTTATCGAGCTTCTTTCCAACCGCAAAAAAGCAGAAAACGGCCTGGTAACCGATATTGTTGCCACCGAATATAAGGGGAACTGTATTGCGCAGAATACAGCTTTCAGACTATCTCTCAACGGAAATGTATCTGATGACGAGCTTAAAGACCGCATTACCACATATCCCGAAGCGGATTTTATCATATCCAGAGAAAACAACAATACCTGTATCCTTTCCACCAAAGAGGATTTGCCAGAAGGCACTGTTGTGCGCATTGAGGTTGCCGATGAAAACGGTAGTCCCTGCGATAGCTGGGCATTCCAGACGACTGAGCCTTTTAAAATAAAATCAACCTATCCTGTTGATTCCGCAGAATCGGTTTATTCCAATACAGGTATAGAGCTTGAATTTTCCATGCCTCCTGCACAGAATTCGGCTGATTTTGTAACAATAAACCCCTCAATCGAGTTTAAAACACAGATCCACAGAAATACCCTGTATATTATCCCTCAGGATAAAATGGAAGCCGGCACAGAATACACAGTAACCGCTGAAAGCAGTCTGCCCGCCGAAGACGGACAGACACTTCCCGAGGCTTACAGCTTTTCCTTTGTAACAGCACAGGTTGAAAGCAAGGACTATTTCTATACAAATTACGGTCTTTCCGAAACCTTCCTGGAAGGCGACCCTGCGGTAATTGAAATATATTGCTCAAAAACTCTCAGAAGCTGTGAATTTGACGTCTCCCTTTACAGCTTCAACAACATTGATGAGTACATTGCTGAGCTCAAAGCCCATACAAGTAAGAAAAACAAAACAAAATACTACACCGATGTTACAGCATTAACTCAGGTTTACAGCGAAAAACAGAAATCCCTTGAAGGCGTAAGCCAGTGGAGACCCCGTTATTTCATGCTTCCCGACGACCTTGCAAACGGCTGGTATATTGCCGATATGTCATACGGCGAGCTCAGATGCCAGTATCTGATTCAGGTATCTCCCATTTCCGTTTATTCAATGGAACTTGGTGAAGAAAACCTGTTCTTTATCAACGATACCTCTACCGGCAATACCGCTTCGGGTGCGCAGATTACACTTTCTACCGAAAACGGCACATATAAGGGCAAAACAAATTCCGACGGTACTGTAAATATAACCGCAGAAGCAGGCGACCGCGGTATTCTTGACATTGCCTATAATAATATGCGCTATGCGGATATTTATTACACATCCTCTGCCGAAGAGGTTGGCTTTGATGACCTTTACTACATGTATATCTACACCGACAGAGAAGCCTACCTCCCATCTGATAACGTTCAGGTATGGGGTGTTGTTGCTCCGAGACGTGATGATGCACCTGTGCCCAAGGATTTAAAGCTGGTTCTCGGCAGCGAAACAGGAGGACAGTCCAAGGATATCACCCTTAACAGCGACGGTACCTTCTTCTGTGACTTTACATTCAAGAATTACTCAGAAACCTGGTGGCTGGACCTTATCCTTATGACAGGGGATGAGGTTATGGATCAGACCAGTATCCGTATTGACGAATACATAAAGCCTACCTATACCTTTGATGTGACTCTCCCCGCCTATGCGGTATTACCTCAGAGAGACCCTGTTCATATGGAGGTATCAGCCTCCTACTACGAGGGTACTCCCGCTAAGAATCTGATATTTGAATCAAATGCACGTAAATCAGAGCCGAATGTCATAAAGACGGACAGTAACGGTTTTGCAGAAGCTGAACTTTTATTCCAGGATCATCATACCTGGTATCCCAACTATATCTGGCATAATCTTGGTCTCAGCGGTATCGAAAACGAGTACAACTACGAGGGCGATATGGTTCTCGGCTTTTTCCGTGATGTAATGCTGGAAGAGGAATACGACAAAGACACCCATAACTTAACCGTATATACAAATAAGATTGATTTCACCAGAATAGAAGAGTTCATGGCGGGTAGTGAAGATGACTACTATTACGGTATTAACGGCGACTACGATATTCTTAAAGGTAACGCTTATGATACCGAGGTTGAAATCAGTATAAACCATTATTATACCGAGCAGGTAGAGTGCGGCACATACTATGACTTCATCGAAAAGGAAACAAGAAAACGCTATGATTACATATATCACGACGATTTTATCGGTAATTTTTCTGTTAATACCGTTAATGGCGTAGGCGTTTTTGAAAATCTCCCCACCACCTCAGATAAGGGGTATTACTCAATAACAATAACCTATAAAGACAGTCTCGGACAGAGTGTAACCCTTGTCACCTCCTGCGGAAACTATGATTATTCCCGCTATTTCACGGAAGCTAAGCGCTACCGCTATAATTTCATCTTTGCAAACGACAATAGCGATAACACAGGTGTTTTCAGAGAAAACGAAACCCTTAAAGTAAAACTTGGCTGCAACCATGATTTTGAAGGTAACGGCAGAGTATTATTCGCTTCCTACCAGAATGATTTTATCCACTATGACGTGTATAACGGCATAGAATTCGATTATTCTCCCTCTCTTGACTGTCTGCCTAACTTTGTTGCGCAGGGTGCGTATTTTGACGGGCGGCATGTTTATCCTGTGGAATTCAAACAGATGTATTTTGAGCCCGAGGAAAGAAATATTACATTAAGCGTCACCACCGATGATGAAACCTATGACGCAGGGGAAACAGTATATATGACTGTCAATGCAAAGGATGAAAACGGTAAACCTATCAAGAATGCTACCGTAATGCTCAGCGTGGTTGATGAGGCGGCTTTTGCTTCCGCTGACCAAAAGGTTGATATATTAGCAAATATTTACGAATCTGTATGGTATGATATTGCAAGCAGTTATTACAGCTATATCCAGCACGTGCTTGACGAAGAGGGCGGTGCGGAAAAGGGCGGAGGAGATGGCTCAAATCTCCGTAAGGACTTTAAGGATAATGCATACTTCGGCTCCCTCAAAACAGACGGTAACGGTAATGCGGAATTTGTGTTCAAGCTTCCCGATAACCTTACCACCTGGCGAGCTACTATTCAGTCAATAAAGACCTACGAAACCGGCAGAGTGCTTGCGGGCGACTTGAAGCATCCCATTATTTCAACCCGTCCTGTTTTCATCACTCCCATCATGCTTTCCACCTTTATGGAAGGGGATGATATTGCCGTAACGGCTAAGGCACACGGCATTGACCCCGATGATTCTATTTCTGTTGCAATAGAAGGCGAAAATCTTAAAAAATCCGTATCCATTCTTTCCGCGCAGACAGCTAATTTCGGAAAGCTCCCCGCCGGTGACTATAAAGTAACCTTTGAAACGGAAAATAACGGAAACAGAGATGCAATACAGCTCCCGTTAACTGTAACAGATACCATTCTTCAAACAGACATCTTCAAGAGCGGAGACATGGAAAAGGCTTTTGATATAAACCCTGTAAGCTGGCCTGTGCATGTAAGCTTCTTCAATAAAGAATATATGTTTATTACAGAAGTTCTCCGCCGTTTCTCCCATATGGGCGGTAATAACCTCGCTACACAGGTAGGTAGTTCCTTTGCCCATATGGAGCTTGGATATATAACCGAAGAGGAGTTTGCTACATCGTTCGCAGCCGAAACATTAAACGGCTTTGTCAAGCCGCTTCCTGCGGCAGCAGAGGACAAAACTCTTACAGCACTCCTGTGTGTTGCCACACCCGAAATTATGAATAAGGGCGCGCTCGTTCCACAGCTTGAAGAGATTGTTTCTGACCCAGAAACATTAATAGGTGACGCATGCCGAGCTTATCTTGCACTTGCGGCACTGGGCAGACCGGTGCTCAATGACGTCAAGAGCCTTCTCGAAAGCAGAGCAGCCACCGACTATTATCACAGACTTTATCTTGTTTCCGCCCTTGCAATAATGGGCGACTACAACACCGCCTATGAATATTATTCCGAATACGTTTCAGAGGTGGGCGTATATACCGTTGACGGCGAAACAGCGGCATTTGTAAACTGCAAGGATAAATCCCAGCGGGCAGAATACACAAAAACCGCACTTATGGCAGCTTCTCTCTTAAAACTCCCCGAAGCGGATTATTTCGCAAGAGGACTTGCGTCTCTTGAATACGAAGATCAGTTTGAAAGCTATGCTCCCGAAATGATAGTATACATCAGAAACTTTGTTCCAAAATCCGGCGGAACAGCTGTTTTCAGCTACAAACTGAACGGCAAAACCGAGACAGTCACCCTTGACCGTCATAAACGATACAGACTTTCTTTCGGCGAAGAACAATGGAAAAACGCAGATTTCAAGCTTGTTTCAGGCGAAATCTATACAAATTTAAGTTATATGGGCAGAAAGACAGAGCTTGACGGTACAGGTACATTACAAGTAACCAAGACGCTCAGCGGTGACTTTTACCCCGGTGGACTTGTTAAAGTGTCCATTAAAACAGCTCCATACTGTTCTGTTGATGATGTTATCCCTTCGTGTGCAAGATATGTGAATAAGGGCAGCCACGCTTCACGCTCAGGACAGAAAATATCCCTTTACACTGATAAGTTCGGCAACGCCTCCTACTACATCCGCATTGTGACCGAAGGCGAATATGTTGTGGAAAGCGCTGTTGCGCAGCATTACAGCGGTTCATGGGGCGAAAGCAAACGGCAGACAATTACGGTGAAGAATGATGAAACGGTTTAAACTGTTATTTCTGGCTTTATTAATGACAATATGCGGTTGTTCTGCGGAAAAATCCGCAGAACAACCCATTGAATCCTTACCTCCCGAAACAGAAATTTTTACCGAAAAAACAGAACCCTTGCCAGACTATTCAAGCTTAATGGAATGTATTTACTATAACGAGGATATGTTCCATATATATACCAATACGGCGGAAGATTACAGCAACGGCAAGAAAATACTGTGCGGCACCGCACCTCATCATTTAACCGCAGGCCGTATGATTGCGGGATTTTACGAAGCGGTAGCTGAAAGCCGTAATGATGTTGAAACGGTTGTTATCTGCGCACCTTTGCATTATGTTGAAAAAGGGAGCACCTGCACAACAGATACAGGGTGGAACACTGCTTTCGGGCCTGTTCAGAATGACAAAGAGTTGTCTCAATTATTTGTATCACAATTAGGCGCAGATGTAAATAAAGAACTTATGGAGTACGACCATGCAATATCCTCTCATATTCCCTTTGTTAAATATTATTTTCCAGACGCAAAAACAGTATCTCTGCTGATTTCTCCCGCAGAGGACAAGAATTTCCCTGAAAGACTTTCTGAAACCCTTTATGAAATGTCGGAAATAAAAAATTGTCTGTTTGTCTTTTCCATTGACTTTTCCCATTATCTTGAACCTATGGAGACAGAAAGCTGTGACAAGGAGACCCTCGAAGCTGTACTGTCAGGCGATACTGATGCGATTGATAAAATGGGCAATGATAACGTTGATACCCCCTACGGCCTCAGCACATTTGTGAGGTTATCCCATAAGCTGAACGGTAATATTACCAGCGCAGACAACAGTCACACTCAGAAGATTCTCGGCATTCCGTATAATGAAAATGATTTCCCCGAAGGGTTAACAAGTTATTTTGTGTTTCTGACATCTTAAATGTGGATTATTTAAGCGGCGGTTATCCCGCCGCTTAATTTTTTCAATCTGGTCTTATTAAAAACAAACGAATTGGTTATTGAGATATTACCAAATAGTGATATACTGGTTTCATAAATAAAAAATCAGAGGTTATTTTATGAACACTAAGTCAAAAACTGTAAAAATCTGCCTTACCGCACTGTTTTCGGCGCTGATATGCGTCGCTACAATGGTTATCCGAATTCCCTCACCGTTTGGTTATATTAATTTCGGAGATTGTATACTTCTTGTTGGAGCATGGATTTTAAGCCCCGCATATGCCTTTGTGGCAGGTGCAACAGGCTCCGCCTTAGCCGACCTTTTTTCAGGTTATGCTGTGTATGCCCCTGCCACATTTCTCATAAAAGGCATTATGTCGGTTGCCGCTTCGCTTCTTGCAAAACGACTGTCCCATAAATTCGCACGTGTAGTAAGCGGAGGCCTTGCCGAACTTATTATGATTAGCGGTTATTACCTGTTTGAAGCCTTTATTATAGGCTATGGTGCTGAGGCGTCCCTCGTAAATATCCCGTATAATGCCATTCAGGGACTTTTCGGTATAATCGGTGGTACTCTGATTTTTGCAGCTGTAAACAAAATTCTTAAAAGGCATGATATATAAACAGTTTCACCTTATGCAAAACTATACAAAAAGCCTCTTATTCTTTTGTAATATCTGTAAAATTTTTTGTTATCGTTTTCAACTATTGATATTTTCACTAAAATGTTATATAATGGATATGTTAGTGTAGTAATATGCACTAAACCCACCCAATCAGGAAGGACAGGTATTAATTTATGAAATTTGGTTACTTTGATGACGCCAACAAAGAATACGTCATTACTTCACCCCGTACACCTTATCCGTGGATAAACTACCTCGGAACACAGGGATTCTTCTCCCTTATTTCCAACACCGCAGGCGGTTACAGCTTCTATAAGGATGCAAGACTCCGCCGTATCACACGTTACCGCTATAACAACGTTCCAGTTGACATGGGCGGACGTTATTTCTACATCAATGACGGTGGTCATGTATGGAATCCCGGCTGGTCTCCCGTAAAGACTGAACTTGACAGCTATGAATGCCGTCACGGTATGGGTTATACAATTATCAAGGGTGAATCCAAGGGTATTGAAGCTAAGGTTACATTCTTCGTTCCTCAGGATTTCAACGGTGAAGTACAGAAGGTTACTATCACAAATAAAACAGCAGGCTTCAAGAAGATTAAGCTTTTCAGCTTCCTCGAATGGTGCCTCTGGGACGCTAACGATGATACAACAAACTTCCAGAGAAACTTCAACACAGGTGAAGTTGAAATCGAAGGCTCCACAATTTACCACAAGACAGAATACAAGGAAAGACGTGACCACTTTGCATTCTATTCTGTTAACACAAAGATCAAGGGCTTTGACACAGACCGTGAAAGCTTCCTCGGTTTATACAACGGTTTCGGCGAACCTCAGACAGTTATGCAGGGCTCTCCCAGCAACTCCGTAGCTGATGGTTGGTCTCCCGTTGCTTCCCACTATGTTGAAATCGACCTCGAAGCCGGCGAATCCAAGGATTTCGTATTCGTTCTCGGTTATGTTGAAAACCCTGTTGATGAAAAGTTTGCTCCTGACCTTACAGATGACGACAAGCTTATCACAACAGCAGGCTCCAAGAAGAACATCATCAACAAGAAGAAGGCTCACGAGATGATCGCAATGTGCGATACAGCTGAAAAGGCTGATAAGCTCTTTGCTGAACTCAAAGCTCACTGGAACAGCCTCCTCGGTCAGTACCATGTTGACTGTCCCGATGAAAAGGTTAACCGTATGGTTAATATCTGGAACCAGTATCAGTGTATGGTTACTTTCAACATGTCCCGTTCCGCTTCCTACTTCGAAAGCGGTATCGGTAGAGGTATGGGCTTCCGTGACTCTAACCAGGACCTCCTCGGTTTCGTTCACCAGATCCCCGCTCGTGCAAGAGAAAGACTTATCGACCTTGCTGCTACTATGCTTGAAGACGGCGGCGCTTATCACCAGTATCAGCCTCTTACAAAGAAGGGTAACCACGAACTCGGCTCTAACTTCAACGATGACCCGCTTTGGATGATTCTTGCTACAGCTGCTTATATCAAGGAAACAGGCGATGTATCCATTCTTGACGAAATGGTTCCTTACGAAAACAAGGACGAGCTTGCTGATACAATGCTCGACCACATGAAGAGAGCGTTCAACCACGTTGTAAGAAAGGTTGGTCCTCACGGCTTACCTCTCAGCGGACGTGCAGACTGGAACGACTGTCTTAACCTCTCCTGCTTCTCCGATAAGCCCGGTGAATCCTTCCAGACATACAATAACAAAGAAATGTTCACAGAACCTCCTTTCTACAGCCAGACAGCTGAGTCTGTAATGATCGCTGGTATGTTCTGCTACATCGCTCCCGAATATGCTGCTATGTGCAGACTCAAAGGCGATGAAGAAGAAGCTAAGAGAGCAGATGCTGAAATCGAAAAGATGAAGGAATTAACTCTCCAGCACGGTTTCGACGGCGAATGGTTCCTCAGAGCTTATGACAACTTTGGCAACAAGGTTGGTTCCAATGAATGCGAAGAAGGTAAGATCTTCATCGAACCTCAGGGCTGGTGCGTTCTCGCAGGTCTCGGTAAGGACAAGGGCTACGACATCAAGACTCTTGACAGCGTAGACAAGTACTTAAACTCCGACCACGGTCTCGTACTCAACAACCCCGCATTCACAAAGTACTACATCGAATACGGTGAAATTTCCACATATCCCGGCGGATATAAGGAAAATGCAGGTATCTTCTGCCACAACAACGCTTGGATCATCTGCGCAGAAGCAGCGGTTGGCCGCGGTGATAAGGCATTTGAATACTACAGCAAGATTGCTCCCGCTTTCCGTGAAGAAAAGTCCGACCTCCACAGAACTGAGCCCTATGTATATGCTCAGATGATTGCTGGTAAGGACGCTAAGCGTCACGGTGAAGCTAAGAACAGCTGGCTCACAGGTACAGCTGCTTGGAACTTTGTAGCTATCTCCCAGTACATCTTAGGTATCAAGCCCGGCTACAACGGTCTCGAAGTTAACCCCTCCATTCCTCACGAATGGGACGGCTTCTCCATCAGCAGACTTTACCGCGGTGCTACTTACAACATCAAGGTTTCTAACCCTGATCACGTTTGCAGCGGCGTAAAGAGCATGGTTGTTGACGGCAAGGCTGTTGAAGGCAACGTAGTTCCCGTATTTGCTAACGGCGAACACACTGTTGAAATCGTACTCGGCTGAGTTTTTACAACAGAATAAAATTAACGGCGGTATCAGTGATCCCGCCGTTTTTGTTGTTCAAAGAAAGAATATAGATGATTGCTCTGATAAAAAGCTGAAAAGCCAAGCGGTTCCCTTTATAAACAGGACTATGCATACGGGTATTGCCGCAATGACTATTCCATAAATTATCATAAAAATATGTATTATTCTTTTTTCGCCGCGTTTCTGCAACCTTTTTCGTTCCGCACGGCCTATACATGCAAGAGAAACACCTGCAACCACCATAAACACCTGGAATAAAACAATGCTTACCGCACCAAGTGGCAAAGTAACACTGAGAGAGGGAACAGCTAACATGAAAATTAATTCAAGCATCTCTGAAAAGCCCTTGCTATCAATAATTATATATGCTGCGATAACGGTAGGTATCGTAGCGAGCAAGATACCGTATATCATCATTACAGTCTGTGCTATGGAATTTTTTCCTTGTTTTTTCCGCTTTCTTCTTTCTACATTCATTATAACGGCAATAGAAATCCCGTAGTCAAGCGCAAGGACTCCCACAATAATTGCTGTAACCGTAACTGCCGCCATTCCAAGAAATAAAAACGGCAGCATAACCACCCAGAAACCAGCCATTTTTCCTCCTGCATTACATTTTGTGCTTTACCATATTTTTAAAAACAAGTCAATTATCCACCATGTTCCTCCGCCGCCGACAACGACAATTACTAAAAATATAGGAAGCCATATGATAAATACATTTCTTATCACTTTTCGTTTTTCTTTCTTTTCCTGTTCAAGTGTAAGTCTTGTATCCCTTGTTATTCTTCGGTGCTCCGAGGTCCAGTAAACAATTGCTCCGCCTAATGTAAGAACAGCAAATGTAATTGTTAAATACCCTGTCATTATGGGTATGAATAGTATCATTTTCTTCTCCCTTTAAAAAAAAGGCGGATACTGTTTCGGTATCCGCCGTTTTTTTACTTTTTAAGCTTATAAGCTTCAATTCTGTTAATAGCACGCTTTAATTTATATTCCGCAATAGCAACGCCCTTGTCGTTGTCTGCCTTTTCAAATTCTTCAAGCTTCTGCTCAGCAAGTTCCTTTGCCTTTACAGCTCGGTCAAGGTCAATTTCTTCTGCCCACTCGCAGCTGTCTGCGAGAATAACAGTCTTTTCCTTGTCAACCTTGATTACGCCCGAAGAAATTGCGCCGAAGCGGAATTCTCCGTCAATGCGTACCTTGAACTTACCGATAGTAAGAGCCGCAACATACGGTTCATGGCGGGCAAGAATACCCTTATCGCCTACGGTAGTTCTGACTATAACGTTATCGGTCATGCCGCTGAAAAATACGCCGTCGGGAGTCAATATTTCAAGTCTGAACGGAGTCATTTGTCATACTCCTTTCATTATGCCTGCTGCTGCTTTGCTTTTTCAACAGCCTCGTCAATTGTACCAACGAAGAGGAATGCAGATTCAGGAAGGTCATCATGTTTACCTTCGATGATTTCCTTGAAGCCGCGGATTGTTTCTTTGAGAGGAACGTACTTACCTTCCATACCTGTAAACTGTTCTGCAACAGAGAAGGGCTGAGAAAGGAAACGCTGAATCTTACGTGCTCTTGCAACAGTAAGCTTATCGTTATCGTCAAGTTCGTCCATACCAAGAATAGCAATAATATCCTGTAATTCGTTATAACGCTGGAGTGTGGACTGTACCGCACGTGCTACTTCGTAATGCTCCTTACCTACGATTTCGGGAGTAAGGATTCTTGAATTACTGTCTAAGGGGTCAACCGCAGGGTAGATACCCATTGAAGCAATGCTACGGGAAAGTACTGTCTTTGCGTCTAAGTGCGCGAAGGTTGTAGCAGGAGCAGGGTCAGTAAGGTCATCCGCAGGTACGTAAACAGCCTGTACCGATGTGATAGAGCCCTTTGCTGTTGATGTAATTCTTTCCTGTAAAGCACCCATTTCAGTAGCAAGTGTAGGCTGATAACCTACGGCACTGGGCATACGGCCGAGAAGGGCGGATACCTCAGAACCTGCCTGTGTGAAACGGAAGATATTATCGATAAAGAGGAGCACGTCCTGGCCTTCACGGTCACGGAAATACTCAGCCATGGTAAGTCCGGAAAGACCTACTCTCATTCTTGCTCCCGGAGGCTCGTTCATCTGACCGTAAACAAGTGCGGTCTTGTCGATAACTCCGGACTCCTTCATTTCCTGATATAAGTCGTTACCCTCACGTGTTCTTTCACCTACGCCTGTAAATACCGAAAGACCGCCGGGCTGCTTTGCAACGTTATTGATAAGTTCCATGATAAGAACGGTCTTACCAACACCTGCGCCGCCGAAAAGACCGATTTTACCACCCTTTAAGTAAGGAGCAATAAGGTCAACTACCTTGATACCTGTTTCAAGAATCTCGTTGGAAGCTGCCTGTTCTTCATATGAAGGAGGGTCACGGTGGATTTCCCAGCGTTCTGCATCTTCGGGAGCGGGCATGTTGTCTACCGGTTCACCGAGAAGGTTGAAGATACGGCCTAATGTCTGTTGACCAACAGGAACTGTAATGGAACGACCTGTATCAACAGCTTCCATTCCTCTTACAAGACCGTCGGTGCTGCCCATGGCAATACAGCGAACAACGTCGTCGCCGATATGCTGAGCAACCTCGACAACAAGCTTTTCACCCTTATTGTCGATTTCGATAGCGTTCAGAAGGTTAGGGAGGGAATCGGGCGAGAACTTGATATCAAGCACGGCGCCGATAATCTGAACGACTGTACCAATGTTTTTACCAGCCATCTTTTTTGTTATCCTTTCAGTTCAGAGCAATGCTTTTATAAAGCGTTTGCGCCCGAAACGATTTCGTTAATTTCATTAGTAATCTTTTCCTGTCTTGCTCTGTTGTAGATGAGTGACAGGTCTGCAATCATCTGATCTGCGTTGTCTGTTGCGCTTTCCATTGCGGTACGTCTTGCGCCCTGCTCGGAAGCATAGGACTCAACAACACCGCATTTGATAAGACTCATTATAAACTTAGGCACAATTCGGTTGAAAACCGCCTCGGGAGATGGGTCATAGCTTATGGGAGTCATGTCATCATTTCCTGTGCCTGCGCCGATATCTGAAATAGGCAGAAGCTTTATCTGCTCAGGATTCTGAACAAGTGCAGAAACGAATGCTGTATAGAAAAGCACAACCTCATCAATCTCACCTGCACTGAACATATCAGCAACTGTACGGGCAATATCCGCACAATGAGCTGTTTTTACGTTCTCCGCAAGATAAGGATAGCTTCCTGCAAGTTCATAATCACGCTTTTCAAAATATTCAACCGCTTTCTTTCCGATTGCAATAATTTTCGGATTTTCTGCGTCACCTGCATGAGCAGCAACAGCTGCTTTGAGGATATTTGAGTTATAACCTGCCGCAAGCCCTCTGTCACCTGCGATTACTATAAACAGGCGGCGCTTTATGGGCCGGGTTTCAGTATAAACTGTTGAGAAATCCTTTTTGCTTGACGCAATTTCTGAAAGCAGGGTATACTGCGCCTCAAAATATGGTCTTGCTGATTCAGCTCTCTGCTTTGCGCGACGCAGCTTAGAGGACGATACAAGCTCCATGGCTTTGGTTATCTGTTTTGTGGAACCAACGCTTCGAATACGGCGCTTGATGTCCTTCATGTTTCCTGTTGCCAAGTTAAATCACACCCTGTCCTTTAAAAATCGCTCTTGATATATACAACCTTTTTTCCTAAATACACTGCTGCCGCAAGTGCAAGAGTAATAGCGGAAAGGCTGATTGCAACAATGCTTAAAACAAATGCTGATTTATTCATAAGTTCACAATTCCTTTCTGTAACTTTAATTAAAGCGACTTGATAATGTACTTGTCGATATGATAACGGAAAGTACCTTTTTCGCCGCTTCCTTCTTCACTGAGTTCAAAGCCTGTGCTCTTAACAAGGTTGTAGAGATGTTCAGCCACAAGCTTCATTTCACCCTGTTCAAGGCGGTGTAAAGCAAGATCGTCAAAAAAGACATTGCCCGACTCGTTTTCGGTGCATCCTTCCTTTACAAACCAGTCTATGCGGTTTGCCTTCACTTCGATACGGTCAAGTGTTCGGGGAGCCTTTGAAATTTCCTCAGCGGCCTTCTTCACAATTTTGTGTTCAAGAACCTTAGGGTCTGCGGGAATTTCAATCTTCTTCATCATTTCAGCTTTACGCTTTTCTGCCGCCGCAGCGTTTGCAGCAGCCTTCTTTTCGGAAGCTGTCATTTTCGGAGCTGTTTCCTTCGGAGCCTTCTGGGGCTTTTCCTTGGGGGCTTTGGGCTCATCGTCCTTTGCAAGATACTTCTTTACAAGGAAATAAGCCAATGCGGCGCCGCCCACAACAACTACAACCGCTATTAAAATAATACCAAATTCCATATTGTGTTTTTCCAATCTTTTTATCAGAAGGTCGCTGCAAAGTCAGCAAGAACCTTTTTGAGACATTCCTCATTTTCAGGGGTGAGAACTTTTTCTTTCTTTATGCTGTCAACAATATCAGGATGATTTGAAGCAATGTGAGCGAAAAGCTCTGTTTCAAATTCTCCTACACGCTCTACTGCGATATCTTTAAGATAGTTGTTGATAACAGCGTATATAATAATTACCTGGTTTTCAACAGATAAAGGTGCGGACTGACCCTGTTTCAGTACAGCTACGATTCTTTCGCCCTTTGCAAGACGATTCTTTGTATCTGTATCAAGGTCTGAACCGAACTGTGAGAATGCCTGTAATTCTCTGTACTGTGAATATTCAAGTTTCAGAGAACCTGCAACCTTCTTCATAGCCTTGATCTGTGCGGAACCGCCAACTCGGGATACAGAGATACCAGGGTTTACGGCAGGTCTTACACCGGAGTTGAAGAGTTCGGTTTCAAGGAATATCTGACCGTCTGTAATAGAAATTACGTTGGTAGGAATATACGCAGAAACGTCGCCCGCCTGTGTTTCGATAATGGGGAGGGCTGTAAGTGAGCCGCCGCCATAGTTTTCGTTTAAGTTTGCCGCACGTTCAAGAAGTCTTGAATGGAGATAGAATACATCTCCGGGGTAAGCCTCACGTCCCGGCGGTCTCTTTAAGAGCAGGGAAAGTGCACGGTATGCAACGGCATGCTTGGATAAATCGTCATAAACGATAAGGACATCCTTACCCTGTTCCATAAAGTATTCACCCATTGCACAACCTGAATAGGGGGCAATGTACTGTAAAGGAGCAAGCTCAGAAGCAGTAGCAGATACAACGATTGTATAATCCATTGCGCCTGCATTCTTTAACTGTTCAACTACGGTTGCAACAGTAGAGGATTTCTGACCGATAGCAACGTAGATACAGAGAACTCCTGTTTCACGCTGGTTGATGATTGTATCAACAGCAATAGCTGTCTTACCGGTCTGTCTGTCACCGATAATAAGCTCACGCTGGCCTCTGCCGATCGGAATCATAGAGTCGATAGCCTTGATACCTGTCTGTAAAGGAGTATCAACAGACTTTCTTGTAATGATACCGGGGGCGATTCTTTCAATAGGTCTTGTTTCATTTGAAACGATGGGACCTTTACCATCTATTGGTTCGCCGAGAGAGTTAACAACTCGGCCAAGAAGTGCATTGCCAACAGGAACAGAAATAATCTTTCCTGTTCTCTTTACAGATGCGCCCTCTTTTATTTCTGCGTCGGAGCCCAGCATAACCGCGCCTACGAAATCCTGTTCTAAGTTGAGAGCCATACACTGAACACCGTTCTCAAATTCGAGAAGCTCGTTCATCATACAGTTTTCAAGACCGTGGATTCTTACGATACCGTCGCCTACGGTAATAACCGTACCTGTATCGGTAAGCTGGATTCTGGATTCAAACGCCTTGATCTTAGACTTTAATATGCCTGTTATTTCATCAGGACGTAATTCCATATTTTTTAACCATTCCCTTCTGTCCGACCGAAATATATCGGTACTCTGAAGTCTTAGCTACTTGCTTTAACAGATAACGCTTCCGATTTCCGCTTTAAGCGCGTCAAGACGTGCCTTAACACTTCCGTCGAAACTCCTGCTTCCGTATTTTAAGACAACACCACCGATAATAGAGGGGTCAACCTCTTCTTTAAGCGTAATTGTCTTTCCTGTAACCTGAGTCATTTTCAGCTTTATCTTCGCTTTAAGCTCTTCTGTGAGAGGCTCAGCGGTAATTGCGGTAATTTCTGCAATACCAAGCTTTTCATTACACAGAGAGTTGAAATAGCGGTATATCTTACCGAAATAGGAAAGTCTTCCGTTTTCGGTAATGATCATAAGAAAACGATAGGTGTAACCGGAAACTCTGCCTTCAAAGGTTTCCTTTATTATAGAAGCCTTTTCGTTTGCAGACACGGTGGGAGTCTTTGAGAGCTTTATAAATTCGGGCACATCAGCTAAAATGTCATTAACCGCAGAAAGTTCTTCCTGTACGGTTTTTAACATTGCGGGTGCTTCCTCATTTATCAGCTCGAAAAGTGCGTCACCGTAGTTTTTTTCAACAATTCCCGTCATTTCCTTGCCATTCCTTCCCGTCGGTTATTCGTTGCCGACCTCAGCAATAAACTTATTAATAAGTGCTTCATTATCCTTGGCGGAAATTTCCTTTTCGCACACCTTTTCACTCGCCATAATTACGATATCAGCAATCTGATCCTTGATTTCGTTGATTGCCTTCTTCTTTTCGAGTTCAATGCTTTCCTCAGCCTTTACCTTGATAGCGGCTGCTTCCTGTTGTGCCTGTGCGATGATTTCTGCTTCACGTTCGCCCGCACGCTTTACAGCGGCAGCTACTATCTGAGAAGCTTCCTCCTTAGACTGTTCGAGGCGCTGGGTATATTCCTGCTTTACCGCCTCCGCCTCAGCCTGTGCAGCTTCCGCCGCATTCATCTCGGAGTTCACCTTTTCCTTACGCTCGTCAAGTATTGCCATAACCTTGTTATGAAGCAAGAACTTATAGAGCAGGAAAATAATAAGCGTATTAATAAGCGTGAAAATGATCGTGTCAAAGTTGATATTGACAAGCTGAAGCATATTATCTCCAGCCAACAGCTTCATACACATTTATGTGACCATTCCTTTCTGCTTTATACGTATCCTTAATCAGAGCTGACCGATAAAGGGGTTTGCGTACATTAAAAGGAGCGCAATAATAAGCGAGTAAAGACCTGTTGTTTCTGCAAGTGCGTCACCGATAATCATCTGCTTTGTGATTGTACCACTTGCCTCAGGCTGTCTGCCTACTGCTTCAACTGCCTTACCGCCACAGTAGCCTTCGCCGATACCAGGTCCGAGACCTGCGATCATTGCTAAACCTGCGCCTACTGCTGATGCTGCAAGTACGATTGCTTGTTCCATAAATTTTATCCTCCGTTAATAAATTAATTACTATATTTAAAGCGTACCCGCCTTAATTACCTGATTTTAACTTGCATCCGCCATGGATACATAAGCCATTGTAAGTGTTACAAAAATATATGACTGGATAAATGCCGAGAATAAGTCAAAATAGAGAGAAAGAACAGCGGGAATACCTATTGATACAAGTCCGCCGGCGATTCCTCCCAAGGCAAAATATACAAGTCCGCCGATTACCATACCGGAAACGTTGTTACCGAACAGACGAAGCGCCTGTGCAATAGGGTTTGCAAAGTCACCGATAATATTGAAGGGAAGCATGAAGGGTGCCGGCTCAACGTATGATTTGAGGAAGCCCTTTACCCCGCCTGTCTTAAGCTTTGTCCAGAATACAAGAACAAAGGTAATTATTGCCCATGCGCCTGTAACCGAAACGTCTGATGTGGGGTTTCTGAGTCCAAAAATACCCATTATACATGACAAGAAAATAAAGCAGAAGAGAGAACCGATATATGGGCGGTACGCCTTATAATTGGGTCCCATTGCGTCATCCACCTGACCTGTAAAGGTACCGACAATATATTCTGCAATCATCTGTCTTCTTGATGTGGGCTTTACCTTTAAATTTCGGCCCATTATAAAAAAGAAGATTGCAAGTACAACCATTACTACCCACTGAACAACTACCGATTCGGAAACAACCCACTCTCTTCCAAGAAAATCGAAGGTTATGGATTTCAAAGGACCGTCAACAGTGAAGGTGCGTGCTGCTGTTTCCTCAGCAAGAAGTCTCATATATCCGTTTGGCATATAATCTACCATTCCTTTTCTGTTTATTCTTCGTCATATTTTCCGCGCAATGCCGCGATAGTATAATAAATACGCGGATAAAACAGCGGGATAACCGCCGTAAAAGGAGATACCAGTTTAAATGTGAGAAGCAGGGCAAGTATAACAAAAATACCGATATACCTGAGCCCATAGGACAGATTTGCAAGAAATTGTCCTCTTTTCTCTTGTCTTGTTTTAACTATTGCTTCTGCTGTCACGCCTATAAGCAACAGATTTGCAGCCATAAGCAGATTTCCTGCAACAAGACCCGTATACAGACGGAAATCAAAACCTGAATAAAACCCGATTATCGTTACGGAGACCGCTATTATCAGGTCCGCCGCAAGAATCATGGGAAGCATATTACGAAGCTCTTCTGCCGCCTGGTTTTTCCGCTTTTTCATAATCTTTTTTTCTTAACGCTGTCATCATAGTAATCATGGTCCTTACGGTCATGACTTACTTCCGTAGTACCTGCGCCGGATTCACTCTTATCAAACATCTTTATAAGCTTTTTGAGATATACAAAGCAGCTGCAAAGCATTGTAAGAATACCGACTACCACAAAAACTATGTCTACCCAATCAGGCCAGCCCATGTATGATGACAACGCTGTTCCGCCTATAACAAATACAAGCAGAGGTGTAATCACCAGAAATCCTATGTGGCTCGCAATTACGTAAACCGCAACAGGATTATCATTCTTATTTTTCGCCATCTGAATCCTCCGTGCAAGATTATTAATAGAGGATTGTTTTAAGGCGCCAGCCTTCCTCTGTCTTTGTCATTTCGCCTTTGAGTATTACCTCGTCACCGCTTGTACGGTTGTGGAGCGTAACATTAATAGCACACTCCTCGTCACTTACGGGTTCAATGGTAAACTGTGGGTTATCCCATGAAACATCATAGCTCATGGGGGTAAAGTTTTCGATAATTCCTAACTCTCCGCCGTCTCTTTCCTTATAAATAGGGCCGTAGCCGAGAGAGTTTTCCTTGATAGCCTGCGCCTGAGCAGGTACAAAGGTTTTGTCAACAAGTTCTTCAAGCTGTGAGAGGGAAGAATATTCACTATCCTTTACGGTGTAATATCCGTCCTCCGGAGCATTTCCATAGGGTTCATCCTTATGCTGAAGCCCGGTTGTGAAATAAAGTCTTAATGTCTCATAATTTAATCCAAGCAGCTCAATAGCCGCATCCTTCATCTCCACGCTGAGCTCTTCGTCGGGAGAATAGCCGGAAGGCTTTTCAGTTGTTACTGCTGTTGTGGTTGTTGTAATGTTGGTATTGCCTGAAACCGTAGGGATTTTATCTCCGTTAATGCTCATAACAATTGCGAATACCGCAATTGCCGCAACGGCGCCCACAGAAAGAAAGGCAGCATAAAGGGGTGTGCTTTCCGGGTATTTGCCTTTTATCGCCATTTTTTTCAATCCTTTTATATAATTAGTTAATCAATCTTAGAATATTGGCATATTCCGCCAATTAAAGATAATGATATTATACTACATATTGCTCAAAAAATCAAGAGGTAAGCAGGGTGAATTTTTGCATAATTATTGAAATTCCTGTGAAATAATACCTTTAAACCTGTCAATACTTAAAGCAAACAACATGCAAATGCGCAGAAAGGATACCTTTATGATATACCAAAGCTTAAAACCTTTGTGCAAAAAACTGCGGATATTACGAAAAGGCTTTCAGAATAAAGAGAAATACCGTCTCGCTATGGAATGTCTTTCTCTTATCCGTAATATACCCGCTTACAGCGTGGCATATAAGGGGGATATGCCCCTTATTTCATCCCTTGTTGCAGACGAAAACAGTATTGATACCGCAGGGCTTACAGAATTACTGTCTCCTTATGCGTCGAAGCTCCGCAACAGCGACTTTTCCTCTATGGCATGGCAGGTACGTTTCGCCACAATATTGAGAGCAGGCGAAAGCGAAGAACGGGAAAATCTATACTATCAGGCAGGAGATACAGATTTTGAAAAAATCAGCAATGAACTGAACCCTCTGCACCTTTTGTATATGAATGACGAAGGGTACCGTCTCAGCACTCCCGAAACGCAGAACCATATCCGCTTTCTAACCGAAAAAACCTCAGCTGAAACGGAAATACCTGAGGAACGGCTTTCAAAAGAATACATGAAGCTCGCTGAAAACGGAGATTTAAGCGTATGCGAGGTTGTAAATCACGATTATCTGCGTGTTTTTCCTAAGGTAAGCGTACCCTGGTACATTGCCGCTCTGACCACCTCTGCTGCGCTGATAACCCTTATCACCGTTTATTTTTCAGACTGGTTTGTGGGACTTAACGTTTTTGCGCCCGCTCTGGCAATATCAAAAACAGTTATTGACCACATACTGATGAGAAATGCTCAACCCGGCTTTACCGCGTCACTTCTAACGGAAGAAGCACAGAAGCACAAAACAGTCTGTGCTTTAAGCGTACTGGCAGACTCACCCGAAAGCATTTCCAACGCAATCGGGCGGCTGGAACAGGCGAAAATCCGCAATCCTGAAAAAAACATCATTTTCTGCCTGTTGTGTGACCTACCTCCTTCAAAAACAAGAGAAAGTGAAAATGACGAGCATATCCTTTCCGCAATTCCTGAGAACAGCAATATGCTGATACTTGTCCGACACCGTGATTACAGCAACACCCAAGGGCTTTATCAGGGAAAGGAACGTAAAAGAGGTGCAATCGAGGACCTTATAAGATATATAAACGGTGAAAAGGTGGATTTCCGCCTTATTTCAGGAAATATTTCAGCCATAAAATTTGCGCCTTTTATCTGTACTCTTGATTACGACACCATTCCCTTTATGGACAGTATAAACAGTCTTGTTGCCGCGGCAATCCACCCTGTAAACAAGGATTACGGCATACTTGCACCCCGTATCACCACAACTCTCGATTCCTCTGCGAAAACAAGCCTTTCCCGCCTCTGGAACGGCAACGGAGGGTGCTGTGGTGCCAGCGCCTATGACAATGCAGATACGGAGCTTTACTCCGCCTGCTTCGGCGAAGGCATCTTTACAGGCAAGGGACTTATCAGGACAGAGGATTTTTACGAAAGAGTATGCGGAGAGTTCCCTGACGAAAAGATTCTTTCCCATGACATTCTCGAAGGCGGAATACTTACGGTTCTTTATTGCGGGGAAACAGAATTTGCAGACAGCTTCCCGCCCACTACCAAAGGATATTTCCGCCGAAACCACCGCTGGATGAGAGGGGATTTTCAGAACTGGCGGTTTCTTTTAGACAAAAGATTTTCTCTGCTCACAAAATTCAAGCTTTCCGAAAATATCCGCAGAGCTCTTGCTCCTTTTTATGCTCTTGCCGTTCTGTTTTTCTCGGTAGTTTACGGATACGTGTTCCCGGCGGTTGTTTCGGTACTTTCCCTTGTGTTGCCGCATCTTATGGGACTGATACCTGTGGCATTGAAAGGCATCGGCTTTTCAAACACAAGAGAATTTTATTCCCCTTTTCTGTCCCAGAGCAGAACATTGGTATCACGCGTTTTCGGAGAAATAATCTTTCTCTCCAAAAACGCATATGAATCGGCAGACGCTCTGATACGTACCGTTTACCGTGTAATAACAGGCAAGAACCTGCTTCAATGGACAACCGCCTCGGCTTTCGACAGAATAAGTGCAATCGGCTATGGCGGATTTATAATTCCCGAAATAATTTCCCTTATTCTCTTTTCCCTGAGTGTATACCATTATAATATATTCACAGCAATAATCTCCCTTTTTATGATATGTGCACCCGTTTCGGCAATCTGTCTCGATAAGGTAACAGAAAACCGAACCGCAAGAATCAGGAACGATGACCGTCTTGACCTTATTGATGAGGCGCAGAAATACTGGGCTTTCTTCAATGACTATGTAACAGAGGAAGAGAACTTTCTCCCTCCCGATAACGTGCAATACACCCCCGTTTACCGTGTGGCAAGGCGCACTTCACCTACAAATATCGGAATGTACCTCCTTTCCTGTGTATGCGCATATGAGCTTAGCATTACCGACAGGGAAACCGCTGAAACCTGTATTTCCCGAACAATAACAACGATTGAAAAAATGGAGAAATATAAGGGCAATCTCTACAACTGGTACAGCACTGAAAACCTGTCTGTGCTGGGGGATTTTGTTTCCTCCGTAGACAGCGGTAATTTCCTTTGCTGTATGGTTGCCGTAAAGGAATGGGTAAAAAAGGAATGTAACAATCCACAGCTTGTTGAAAAAATAAATAATATCATAAAATCCGCTGATCTCAGCATTTTTTACAACAAGCCCCGCAATCTTTTTTCAACAGGAATTAACAAAAACACAGGAAAACTCACCTCTAACTGCTACGATATGCTTATGTCCGAAGCGCGTATGTTCAGCTATTTCGCTATTGCATCGGGACAAGCTCCCAAAAAGCACTGGCAGGCTCTTTCAAGAACAATGAGCAGAAACGGAAAGTACGCAGGGCCTGTTGCCTGGACAGGTACCATGTTTGAGTTTTTTATGCCTGAATTGCTTCTTGACTCAAAAAAAGGAAGTCTCAGCTTTGAGGCGCTTAAATACGCCGTTCATTGCCAGCGGGAACAGGGCAGAAAAAAAGGGCTTCCATTCGGCGTTTCGGAAAGTGCCTACTACTCTTTTGACAGGGAGCTTAACTACCGCTACAAAGCACACGGTGTGCAACAGCTCGCCCTTTGCGGTGGCATGAACAGAGAATATGTAATCAGCCCTTATTCCACATTTTTAGCTCTTTCGCACAGCTTCAATGCATGTATGAATAATTTCGCAAGACTGTCTCAACCCGAATTTACCCACGCAAAGTATGGCTGTTTTGAAGCTATCGATGTCACCCCGGAAAGAACAGGAAAGGGTGAGGGTGTTGTTAAAAGCCACATGGCTCACCACGTGGGAATGAGTATGGGCGGAATCACAAATGCTCTATGCGACGGTGTACTGAAAAAGCTGTTCTTATCAGATAACAATATGGCAAGAGCAAGCGAACTTTTAGAGGAGAAAATCATGACAGGTGAAAAAATTATGGATATAAAAAAGCTCCGCGACAGAACCCAGCCTCCTGAACAAACAGAAGAAAGCTCTGTTTTTTCTATACTGCGGCCTGAAATAAACGTTGTCGCAAACCATAAGCTGTCCTTGTTTGTTACCGATACAGGACTTTATTATGGAAAATATATGGGCAGGAGCACTATGGTAAAGTCTCCCGACTTCCTGAACCGCCCAAAAGGAATGTTCTTTGCCGTCGCAGACGGAGGAAGGGAAATACCCTTCTTTTTGTCACGCTATGATAAGGGGACAGCCTACGAGCGAAGTGTTGTATTCGGCGAAAATCATGCAGAATATTATGTAAATTCCCCGTCTCTCAGAAACGGTATGAAATTATCGCTTTTCGGAGAAAATGCAGCAGAAATCAGAGAATTTGTAATTGAAAACATTTCAGGCACAGAAAAGAATGTGTGCCTTACGGCTTATTTCAACCCTTGTCTTATGGAAGAAAACGCCTATTCCGCTCACCCTGCTTTTGCGGATATGTTCTTGAAGCCTGAATATTCGGACACGGAAAACGTAGTACTTGCCCACAGGAAAAATCGTGACAGCGACGAAGAAATCTGGCTCTGCATAGGCTTCAAGGAAGCGGCACAGTTCAATTATTGTTTCAGCAGGGAGGAGGTTGACAGCTACAATGAACCTCTTTCCTTTATTCAGAAGGCAGAAACAGGAAAAAATAACCCGTCGCATGTGCCGTCTCCCTGTATTTTTATCGACTTGCCTGTAAATATCGGCAACGGGCATAAATTCACCGCTGAAATGTTTGTGTGTTACGGAAGAAGCCGTGACGAAGTGCTGGGTATCTGCCATGATATCCGTTCAGGCAAAAGAGAGGCAGAGCCTGTTTCACCCCTGCCTAAGACAACTCTTCAAGGACAGCTTGCAAGAAAAGTGCTTGTGCCTCTGATTTACAGAAATGTTACCTGCGAGGAAATTCTTAGTGCAAAGACTACTCTTTCAAGAGACAGTCTGCTCCGCTTCGGGCTTAATCCGAATCTTCCCCTGTTTATTTACGAATACGATGGAGACATAATGAATGCGGAAGGAACAATTCTTGCTCTGAACGGTCTTGCAGACTGCGGGATAAACACACAGCTTGCGGTAATCTGTGACGATACAGCAAGGCAGAGGTATATTTCAGCCTTGCTCACAGAGAATAATATAACCGGTTCAGTTGTTCTGAAAAGCTCTCTTTCCGAAGAAGAGAGAGGAATACTTTTAAAATCCGCCGTTTTCATTTTCGGTAAGTCGGAAATAAAGAAAGCGCCCTCAAAGCTCATGGATATAGTCCCCTGCGAACCGCTTAAAACCGCAGAACGCGAAGGCTTCGGGGAAAATAAGTTTATAATTGACAGAAAGGGACATCCCTGGTGTAATGTTATTGCATCAAGAAATTTCGGCTGTATCGTTTCTCAGAATTCCTTGGGCTTTACCTACGCAATAAACAGCAGGGAAAATAAGCTTACGCCCTGGTATAACGACACAATGCACGATAACAACGGGGAGCTTCTTCTTGTACGTGGTCTAGGGAAATACTATGACATCATAAAGGGCGCAAGAACAGTTTTTGCTCCTGATAAAGCGGATTACTACGGAAAGATAAAGGACATGCATTATCATACCGCCGTAAGAGTTTATAAAAAAGGCATGGGTAAGGAGCTGATGGTTTCCGTCACCAACAATAGCCGAAGTGAAAAAAGCTGTGAGCTTTCCTACTATATTGAGCCTGTTCTCGGCGCAGACAGAACCTCAAACAACTATGGTGCAGGACTTCACTATACAGAAGATGAAAACGCTGTTTATATAAGAGGAAGAAACAGCGGTTTTGAAGGCGAAATAGCCGTTTACTGCAACAGAAAAACCAAACGCACCACCAACCGCGAATGGTTTTTATCGGGAGTAAATGACAGCGGTGTTATGCCGTGTATGAATGGCTGCGTTGCACTTACTACAAAGCTTAAAGTAAAACCGGGAGAGACTGCACAGGTTAAATTTATACTTGCTTACGCCAAAAAGAATAGCAGAAAACAGCTTGAAGCCTTTAATAATGTCATTACCGAGTGGGAAAAGGAATTTTCTCCCGTTTTAAACAGCACTTCCCCAATTTTCAATAAGCTGTATGACACATGGTTGCCCTGGCAGATACTTGGCTGTCGCATGTGGGCAAGAAGCGGTTTTTACCAGAACGGAGGAGCCTATGGCTTCCGCGATCAGCTACAAGACAGCATGGCCGCATCATATTTCTCACCCAAAGAGGCAAAGCGGCAGATTTTAAACTGTTGCGCTTCCCAGTTTACAGAGGGTGATGTGCTCCATTGGTGGCACAGAACAGGCATGGGCAGAAGGGGAGTGCGAACCACCTGTTCAGATGATCTTCTATGGCTTCCTTTTGTTACAGCCCACTATATAAAAGCAACAGGTGACAGTAATATCCTCACTCTTGACGTTCGATATGCCGAAGGAGAAGAACTGAACGGCGCACATGAAAAATATATGGAGGTTAAAAATTCAGATGTTAGAGAAAATGTATATATGCATTGCAAAAAGGCACTTGAAAAAGGCTTCAAAAAGGGCGATAAAGGGCATATTAAGATTGCTGGCGGCGATTGGAATGATGGTTTTAACCGTGTTGGTGCTGGCGGCAGAGGAGAAAGCGTCTGGCTCTCAATGTTCTACGTCATCACAGTAAAAGAATTTGCACCTGTTGCAAGAGAAATGCACGAAGAAGATTATGCGGAAGAACTGGAAAAACGGGCTGCCGAGCTTACCTCGGTTATAACCGAAACAGGCTATGAAAACGGGTATTTCCTCCGCGCTTTCTATGATGACGGCACCAAGATGGGAAGCGCTGACGGTGATTGTTGTAAAATCGATCTTCTGCCACAGGCGTTTTCTGTACTGGCGGATATACCCGACGAGGAAAAGAGAAAATCCGCGCTTGATAATGCATACAGACAGCTGGTAGACGAAGAAAACGGCATAGTAAAGCTGTTTACACCCGCTTTCTCCCAAGACAGCGAAAAGGACCCCGGATATGTAAAAAGCTATCCCGAAGGAGTACGGGAAAACGGAGGGCAATACACCCACGGCGCAATATGGCTGGCTCTTGCTTTTCTGAGAAACGGAGACAGAAAAACCGCCAAAAAGCTTGCGGAATTTCTTTCTCCCGCAAACCGCCTCGAAATTTACAAAAACGAACCGTATTATATGTCGGCGGATGTTTACACCAATCCCCAAGCTTACGGCAGAGGCGGATGGTCTCTTTATACAGGCTCGGCGGCATGGTACTATATACTTCTAAGGGAGCTTTACAGCGAAGAATAACAAAAGGCGGTACTTATGTACCGCCTAAGCCTGTCGATAAACTCACGCACCGCAAAAATGCAGATAAAAGATTTTTAGCAGAAAAATTATAAAAGTTTTTATAAAAAATTTACAGAGCCGTGAAAACGGCTCTGTAAATGCATTTTTGCTTACTTCGTCAAAAGCTGCTTACCGTACAAACGTACGCCGACAGCAGCTTTTTCCTCGTCTGCGCGTGCCTATCGACGTCTGACAGATTGTCGAAAAATACTTTTTTGACAATCTGAGGCGGTACTTATGTACCGCCTTTTTTTAAAACTCTACCAGCTGTCCGTAATAATGCCTTAATATCTCTTCTGCTGTTTTGCCCTGCTTTGCCATTTCGTTGGCTCCGTACTGGCTCAGCCCGGCACCATGACCGTAGCCTCTGGTTGTGAAAACAAATACACTGCTTTCGTATTCAACCGTAAAGGCCGTGGAGCGAAGCCCGAAAATCCGCCATATATCGCCTCCCGAAAACAGATTGTCTCCTATTTTTACAGAAATTACATACCCGTTTTCGTCTGCATTAAGCTCCGTAAACCACTTTGAATAATCTGCGGGGGTCTCAATGTTTTCCTGAAAGTTCACAAGGCAGAGCCGTGCCTGTTCAGATGTCATTTCGTTTCGGCACTCATAATTTATATAATTCTTATCCCAGGAGCTGTCAACGGATTCTATATAATCAAAATCCATGCCCCATATTCCGTGAGCGGTGTTTGTTCTGCCTGCGCTTACAGAATGGTAAACCGCATATATAGGCTCGCCTTCGTAGGTTATTATATGTTCTGCACCGTACTGAGCCGCTTTTTTCAGATTCGGAAGAAATTCATCATAGCTCCCGCCATAAAGCTGTACCGCCTTTTCGGGTGTATAATACGGCTGGCAAAGGGAAGAGCTGTCGGATAAATCTGCTCCCTCGGGTAGCTTATCACTGCCGTTTAAATCCGCCATAAGCCGTCTTGCGTAGGTCATTGCCGCTGCCGCCTGGGTATTAAGTGCCTCCTGCTCATAATCAAGAGGTATCTGCGCTGAAAGACAGCCTGTAAGATACTCCTCCCAGGAAAGCGTGCGGATTTCCGCCGTATCTTCAATGTAAACATTCACTGTCTGCGGTAAAGGTGGTGATTCTTTTGTTTTTGTTTCAGTAAAAAACAATGGTGGGATAAATGCAGATGCTAAAAAGCAAATAAATATAAAAATCCTGTCCTTTAACATAATCTTTCACCTTTCTTTTCCGTTTAGGGCGGATTTGCCTTTTCTTTAAAATTTGAGGCACACCTTTTTTGTTTACATTATATTGACTTAAAGGGAAAAATAGAATATAATAATAAGAGTAATATTTTCACAAAGGACTTGATTTTTATGAAAGAAAAAACAGGAAAGCTTCTCCTGATTTATCCGGCAATTGCCGTTATTATCGCCTCTGCGGTAAGATTTTTCCAGTATGTATCAGTTATTGACTTTAAGACAGGCTTTTTCCTTAAAGGCTCTGAGCCCATGGGAAACCTTATCTATATCATTCTTGCGGTTGCTATCGCCGGTCTTCTGGCTATTACCTTCATTGCAAATAAAAAGAAATGGACAGCAATTACTATTTCTTCCGACGGAATGAGCAGCAAAGCTACCATTTTCCTGGGAGCTTCTTATCTCGTCGGTGCGGTAATGAAACTTTACCAGCTTTTCACCCAGGAATCAGACAGCCTTTTCAAGACAGTTGCAATGGTTGCCGCTGTGGGCTTCTTCGCAGCCATGGGACTTATGCTTATGAAAAGTACAGTTCCACCCGAGGTTTCAGGCTACCTCAATATCTTCCCCTCGCTTATCATGTTCTCTCAGGCAAGTGAGCTTTTCATGAATGATCTTGTAATAAAGAACCATTCTGATAATCTTATTCTCTTATTCGTTTATGTTACAGGAACTCTTTTCTTTGCTTCAATGGTAAGATTTTACGGAAGAATCGAAACAAAGCTTTCTCGTGTAAAAGAAATAATTATGGCGGGACTTGCCTTTATTTTCTCCGGAGTTCATGTTATCGCAAAGCTTCTCGCAATCCTGTTCGGAGGCGATTCCGTACTGGGTATGAGCGCTGTATCTCCCGACGCTGTATCTATTATGCTTATTTCGGGAACATTCTTAGCTGTTATCTGTTTCTCTGAACAGCACCGCGCTATTGAGTACATTGTAGAGAAAAAAGAAGAAAAAAAGAAGAAAAAATAAACCGAAAGGAGTGGCTGTTGTATGAAAAAGCTTATTGCACTTATACTGCCGCTCCTCTTTTTATGCGGTTGTTCAGTATCTGTTGAGGAGCTTTTAAGTCCCCCGAAGCTTGATGAAGAGCAATCCGCAATATACGAGGCTCTCCGTCTCAGCAAGGGCGGGGATGTAAACCTTAAATATCCTGTCAGCGGGCAATACCGAAGCGCTTTTGTTGTCAAGGACATCGACAACGAAAGCACAAATGAGGCAATCGTCTTTTACGAAGCCTCCAATGTTACCGACGAAGGTTCATCTCTGCGGCTTAACTTTCTTGACAAGCGTGACGGAAAATGGGTTTCCGTGTATGACTTTGCCGCTTTGGGCAGCGAGGTTGAAAAAGTACAGTTCGCAGACCTGGGCGGTAACGAAACGAGTATTATTATTACCTATTCAATTCAGAACTCCTCAGACCGAGCTACCAGTATTTTTACGTATAAGGACAACCTGCCTTCCGAGGTTTACAAAAGCCGTCATGTCTATATGAATCTTATTGATATAAACGAAGATGACAGACAGGAAATGTTCCTTATCAACAGCGATTCCGCAAATAATACCGCCACAGTAAATCTTCTTGGCTGGGAAAATGAAAGCTTTTCGGTTTTATCGTCTGTTCCGTTGAGCGAAGGCTTTGCCTCCTGCCGCAATATCCAGCTGGGTAATGCAACTTCAACAGGAAGAAAAGGCATATTTATAGACTACGCACTTTCAGACGGCTCAATAAGTACAGACATTATGCTGTGCTATGACCGTACCGTTGCAAAGGCACAGGTTCCCGAAGGACAACTGAACCGCCGTTCCAACACCTATACGCCCTTTATATCCTGCCGTGACATTGACGGAGACGGAATCCTTGAAATCCCTTCAATTTCTGTCGCACCCGGCTTTGAGAACCGCCCTGTAAACGAGCAGGTGAATTTCACATCCTGGTATGAGCTTTCATCCTCGGGTAGTGCCCTTCAACACGAAATGACATCCTATGTAAGTATCAGAAACGACTATATGCTTACAATGCCGCTTCGCTGGACAGGGCTTGTAACCATGAATATATCCATCGCAGACGGAACAGCAACCTTCATCAGATATGACAGCGCTACCGAAACCGCAGGCGATGAGCTGTTGATTATCCGTGCAGTTCCTGAATCAGCTATGGGCAAAAACGATTTTACGGGATTTGTTCCCTACGGAAAAAATCAGAATACGGGATACAGCTTCTTTATAAAGGTTGCAGACGGAGGAGTATTTACCCTCACAGATGAAGAGCTTGACAGCTTCTTTAAAATTATCCAATAAAAAGGGGAGAGAGACATGAAACAGAAAAGAATACTTGTGTGCGAAGACGAAGACGCAATCCGCGACTTTGTGGTGATACATCTCAAACGCTCAGGCTATGAGGTAACCGATGTAAGCTCAGGAGAACAGGCTCTTCGCCTCTGGGAAGAGGGCGCAAGATTCGAGGTTGCCATTCTTGACATCATGATGCCGGGAATTGACGGGACACAGGTTTGCAAATATCTGCGTGAACACAGTAAAACTATCGGTATTATCATGCTTTCCGCAAAAAGTCAGGAGATGGATAAGGTCAGCTGTCTTATGATGGGTGCCGACGACTATGTGACAAAACCCTTTTCGCCGTCAGAACTTGTGGCAAGAGTTGACGCAATTTACCGCAGAGTAAGTATTTCTCAGCCTGATGCTGATCTTTTCGGAGATATTGTTACAGGACCCTTCTTTGTGGACTCAAAGAGCAGAAGCATTTATAAAAACGGTGTTCCCCTTGAACTCACACAGGTGGAATATCATATTCTGGAATATTTTATAAGACACCGCGGCAGCGCAATTGACCGGCAGACCCTTATTTCAAAGATATGGGGCGACAGCTATTACGGAGATGATAAAATCATTGATGTAAATATCCGCAGACTGAGAATGAAAATAGAAGAAGACCCTTCAAACCCGCTTTATATCCGCACCGTTTGGGGATATGGTTATATCTGGGGCGAGGAAGAAGAAGCTGAAAATAAGAAAGAGGAATAAGCGAATGCTTATTCCTCTCGGATTGTCGAAAAAGTATTTTTCGACAATCTGTCAGACGTCGATAGGCACACGCAGACGAGAAAAAAGCTGCTGTCGGCGTACGTTTGTACGGTAAGCAGCTTTTGACGAAGTAAGCAAAAATGCATTTACAGAGCCGTTTTCACGGCTCTGTAAATCTTTTTTATATAAACTTTTATAATTTTTCTGCTAAAAAATCTTTTATCTGCATTTTTGCGGTGCGTGGGTTTATCGACAGGCTGAGAGGAATAAGCGAATGTTTATTCCTCTTTCATTTTTACATCATTCTGCGTTCTTTTGAAAAAACCGAACATTTTTATAATAAGCGGGATTACCATAACCGCCCACACAATAGGCTCTGTTATGATTATTCCCCAGTAGCCAAGCATCGGCGCAAGAATATACGCCGCCAGAGTCTTACCTACTAATTCAAGACCGCTGGAAACAAGGGGAGTTATATGGTCACCCACTCCTTGAAGCGCATTTCTGAAAGGAGAAATTACCGCTGTTATGAAATAGAAGATGGTATCAAATTTAAGATACATTGCCGCCCATTCTACTGCCTCTTCGTTCTGGGTATCTGTTATAAGACGGATTATTACAGGAACAAATGTCCAGCTTACAATAATCATAAGCAAGCACCATACCCACGAAATTCCCGTAGCGGCAAATACACCCTTCTTTACACGCTTGTATTCTCCTGCGCCATAACATTGTCCGCAATATGTCGCCATAGTCATGCCGAAAATTCCGAAGGGGAGCATGAAGATATTTGTTACCTTTCGTGCCGCACCGTGCGCGAGAATAATCGTTGAACCGAGGCTGTTGATTGCTCCTTGAAGAACTACTGTTCCAAGGCACACAAGACTACTCATAAGTCCCATTGACAAGCCTGTTGCCATAAGCTGTTTGTCAAGATTCAGATCAGTTTTGAAATCAGAAATACTGAGTCTTAGCTGCGGGTATCTTATGTTCACATAAATAAGGCAGGCTATAAATGACATCGCCTGAGATACGATTGTGGCAAGAGCCGCACCGCCTACTCCAAGGTGGAACACTTCTATGAACAGAAGGTCAAGGCCGATGTTCATAAAAGCTGAAATTATCAGGAATACAAGGGGAGCTGTCGTATCTCCAACCGCTCTCAATGTTGATGCAAAAGCATTATACAGCATTGAAAAGGTCATACCGCCCAGAATAACACCTATGTACTCCATTCCGGGAATTATATGCTCCTCCGGTGTATTCAGAAAACGGAGAATGTCCTCTAAAAATACAAGGCTGAGTACAGTAAGCAGAGCGGAAACTATAATTCCCAACTTCATGCTTGATGCAAAGGTTTTTCTTACTCTGTCCATATTGCCTGCGCCGAAATTACGGGCGGTGATAACCGCAAAACCGTTTGTAATACCCACCAGAAAGCCTACAATAAGGTCATTGAGGGTTGTTGTTGCATACACGGAGGTGAGCGCGTCATCTCCAAGACAGCTTCCTACTATCCTCGTGTCCGCAAGTCCATAGAAAAGCTGGAATAAATGCCCGATAAGAAGGGGAAGCGCAAAGCTGCACATTACCTTCACGGGATTGCCTTTGGTTAAATCCTTCATTTTGTCTACCTTTTGTTCACATTAAAATATATCTGCCAAATAATCCCTGGATACTGCGAAAATCTCTCTCAGCCAGTAGCTTGGAAGCGCCCACGGAGTTTTTGTAGGTGCAGGGAGCGCCGCTGCGTTCAATCCTTGTTTCTGTGCATTTCTCATACCGCGGTACACATGATAGCTTTCGCTTACTATAACCACATTCCTCGGAAGATTTTCTTTTTCAATAACTTCTTTTGAGTATCTCAGATTTTCTTCTGTATTGGTTGCTTTATCCTCTTTGTATATTCTATCTTTTTCTATACCTTTTGTAATCAGATATTGCTCCATTGTTTCGGCTTCGCTTTTGATTTCGTCATGACCCTTTCCGCCTGTTACAACACATACCGCATACGGATTCTCTTCCAGGTATTCGACAGCTTTATCAAGCCGTGCCGCAAGCATTACCGACGGAGCACCGTTAATGGTTTTACAACCGAGGACTATGACTGTTTCAGGTTCGTATACACCGTCTGTTCCCGATTGGAAGGCCTTTTGCGGAGTGTTCGTCATGCCTGAAATCATGAACAAAGATACGATTCCGCAATATAGGGCAAACACCCCTGCTAATATCAGCGCTATCCTCGACACCCGCCTTACATATTTGTTTTTGTTATACTTTTGGTATAATATAATAGATGATATTACAATAAGACAACCGATTGTTCCTATTACATTGCCGTGATTAACAATGTTTCTTACCATAGTAAACACAAAGGACAGGATTAAAAGGTTGCAGACAGTTATTATGATTATGCTGAATATATTTGATATTTTTTTCATTTTCCTCACAAAAGACGGAGTAAAATAAAATTTTACTCCGTCTTGTTTCTATTACTTGCCGCTTTCTACTAATTTCTTGAATCTCGCCATTGCTTCAACAGTGTTTTCCATTGTGTTGAAGGCTGTTAATCTGAACCAGCCGTCGCCGTTCTTTCCGAAGCCCTCGCCCGGTGTACCTACAACCTCAGCTTCATTTAAAAGCTTGTCAAAGAATGTCCAGCTGTCCATACCGAAGGGACACTTGAACCAAATATAAGGAGAGTTCTTACCGCCTGTGTATGTAATACCGAGGCTGTCAAAGGTTTCAGCCATTACCTTGGCATTTGCCATGTAGGAAGCAATTACAGCCTTGCACTGTTCCTGGCCCTCGGGAGTAAATACTGCCTCTGCCGCACGCTGAACAGGGTAGGAAACGCCGTTGAACTTACTACCCTGGCGTCTTGTCCAGAGCTGGTAGAAGCTGATGTCCTCACCGTCGGGAGTCTTTAACATAAGCTCTTCGGGTACGATTGTATAACCGCATCTTGTACCGGTAAAGCCTGCTGTCTTGGAAAGTGAGCAGATTTCAACAGCGCACTTTCTTGCACCTTCTACACAGAAAATAGAACGGGGAAGAGAAGGGTCGCTGATAAATGCTTCATAAGCGGAGTCAAAGATGATTACTGCGTCATTTGCAAGTGCATAATCAACCCATTCTTTGAGCTGTTCCTTTGTATAAACAGAGCCTGTGGGGTTATTAGGAGAGCAAAGGTAGATGATATCTGCATGAACAGACTTATCAGGCATTGCTGCAAAGCCGTTTTCTTCGTTGGAATCAGCATAGATAACCTTTCTGCCGCCCATAACGTTACTATCAACATATACAGGGTATGCTGGGTCTGTAATAAGAACAGTGTTGTCTGCGCTGAAAATATCGCCGATGTTACCGCAATCGGACTTTGCGCCGTCGCTGATAAGCACTTCGTTGCTCTTTACATCAACACCAAAGCTCTTGTAATAATCTCTGATTGCGTCACGTAAAAAATCGTAACCAAGACCGCTGTCTTCATAACCGCGGAAGGTTTCCTTCTTACCCATTTCGTCAGCAGCCTTCTTCATTGCATCAACTACCGCGGGAACTAAGGGCTGTGTAACGTCGCCGATACCCATTCTGATAATCTTATTGTCGGGATGAGCAGCGATATACTCTCTTACTCTCTTGCCGATTTCGATAAAAAGGTAGCTTTTCTTTAATGATAAAAAGCTGTCATTCATTTTTGCCATAGTTTTTGTTTCCTTTCGTTCACTTAGAATTGTTATATATCCACAAAGCAGAAGCTTTGCAAAACTGCGAAAAAATAATTTCAGATGGTGCCGTGTCTAACTCCCTGCAATAAATTATCATACTCTATTATCTTGAAATATCTTTTAAATTTATTTATTTTAATAAAAAACAAATTACAAGGACCAAAATCATCATATAATTTTTTGTTTTTCTTAAAAAACAAATTTCCTTCCTGCTCAATGCCGAAAATGTTTTTTAACTCGCTTATTTTATTATTAATAAAGGCTATTTCTTCTCCGCTTAAATTATCGTTTAATTCTAATCTTACAATAAAATTCATTACATACCACCTGATTTATTTTTAATGCAATAATGTAAAATATTGTTTCAAGCTGTTTTATTATACCATAATTTTTCTGTTTTGCAAATACTTTTTTTAAAATTTGATTAAGTTGATTCCTTTTTCCCAATAATATGTGCAGAAATCAATTCTGCGAAAGGACAACAAAATGAAAATTAATGAAAAAACTCTGGATATAGCACTTCTTACCGGTGCGGCAATTGCCATATTTATCTCAGGTATATGGAGCTTTGTAAAAAATTGCGAGGAAATGCAGGACAAGGCGTTCAGGCTGCATATTCTGGCAAATTCCGATTCTGTGTCCGACCAACAGCTGAAATATGAGGTAAGAGATTACATACTCAGCGACCTTTCCTATATTTTCGACAGCTGTGATACAAAGGATGAGACTATGCGCCTGGCTCAGCGGAATATAGGGCTTATTACCGACAAGATCAATGATTATCTGAAACTTGACGGCTGTGATTACAGGGCGGTATGTACTGTTGAAAAGTGCAGCTTCGGTACAAGAAAATACGGGGACTATACTCTGCCGGCAGGCGAATATGACGCTCTCAAAATCACCCTCGGAAAAGGGGAAGGGCATAACTGGTGGTGTGTTTTGTTCCCGAGTCTGTGTATAGACGCAGTTTCAGACCATTCACCCCTCCCCGAACGAAAGCTTTACAAGGAAGAAAAACGCAAAGCACAGCTTACCGCAGATAGTCTTGCCGCAGAGTACGGAAAGGTTGAGTACCGCTTTATGCTTTACGAATGGTTCAGGGAATTTTTCAAGGTATAGCTTGTCATAAATAACAAAATCACCTCATACATTTGTGTGAGGTGATAGTTTTGTCCGAAAAAATCAAAAGCGAGCTTATCAAAAAAATTAACACATATATCTTTTCCACCGTCATGGGTGCAGGACTTTCCGTGGCACTCATATTCCTGTTTGCGCTGGTTATGTACTCGTTACAATTCCCGCTGTATACCGCTGTTTATTTTTCGCTGCTTGCCCTTGGTTGCGGGGCAATGCTGTCCGGATTTATCTGCGGAAGAATAAAACGCCGTCACGGACTGAAAACAGGATTCCGCTGCGGAGTGATTCTCCTTGTACTATGCGGTATCGGTGCGGCAATCAGCGGAAACTTTGACGGCACCTCTGCCGCCGCAAAAATATTTACCACTGTTATCTGCGGATGCACAGGGGGAGTAGTTGGAGTAAACAGGCGTGATATATAAAAACAAGGTGTGCAAAGCACACCTTGTTTTTTTATACTGCAAACTGGCTGTTGTATAGATTTGCATAAAAACCGCCCTTATTTAAAAGCTCGGTATGATTACCCTGTTCGATAATATTTCCGTCTTTCATAACAAGGATTATATCTGCATCACGGATTGTGGACAATCTGTGGGCAACAATAAAGCTTGTTCTTCCCTTCATAAGCTTTGCAAACGCATCCTGAATCCTGATTTCAGTACGTGTATCAATACTGGATGTTGCCTCATCAAGAATCAGCATAGGCGGTAAGCAGAGCATTATTCTGGCAATACACAAAAGCTGTTTTTGCCCCTGGGAAAGACTGCCTCCGTCTTCGCCGATTATGGTGTTATAGCCTTCGGGGAGTCGCTTGATAAAGCTATGGGCATGAGCCGCCTTTGCGGCGGTTATTACCTCTTCATCAGTAGCGTCGGGCTTACCCATTACGATATTGTCACGGATTGTACCTGATTTAAGCCATGTTTCTTGAAGCACCATGCCATATGAAGAGCGCAGGCTCTCTCTGGTAAGCTCTCTTATATCTTCGCCTTCAACACAGATTTCTCCCGAGGTAACATCATAAAAGCGCATCAACAGATTTATGACAGTAGTTTTTCCGCAACCCGTAGGACCTACAATAGCCACGCGCTGTCCGGGAGTTACCGTTAAATTGAAATTCTCAATAAGCTTCTTTTCAGGCACATAGGAGAAGCATACATCGTGAAGGCTTACATCTCCGTCTGTGCTTTCGAGCACCTTGTTGCCCTCGTCGGATATCTGTGACGGCTCTTCAATAAGCTCAAACACTCTGCCTGCACAGGCAAGGGCATTCTGTAATTCAGTAATTACGCCCGAAATTTCGTTAAAGGGCTTTGTGTACTGGTTGGCATAACTTAAAAAGCAGGATAATGCGCCAACGGAAAGACCGCCGCTAATTGCCGCTACGGCACCCGTAAGTCCCACTCCGGCATAAACAAGGCTGTTTACAAAACGGGTTGAGGGGTTTACAAGAGAAGAGAAGAATGTGGCGTTAAGATATGCTTTTTCAAGTCTGAGGTTTATTTCATCAAATTTTTCGATTGCCTCATCTTCTCTGCCAAAGGCTTTGACTACCTTCTGGTTGCCTATCATTTCGTCAATAAACGCCGTCTGCTCACCACGGGTTTCACTTTGAAGCCTGAACATATTGTAAGTGCGCTTGGCAATAAACTTTGCCACAAACAATGAAACAGGGGTCAATACAACTACCACAAGAGTAATCCACGGATTAATAGAAAGCATGAACACAAGTGTTCCCGCAATAGTCATAACACCTGTGAAAAGCTGGGTAAAGCCCATTAACAGACCGTCTGCAAACTGATCTGCGTCCGCTATTACACGGCTCACTATATCGCCGACAGGGTTTCTGTCAAGGTATTTCAGCGGCAATTCCTCGATTTTTCGGAATGCGGTATTTCTTATATCACGCACAACATGGAAAACAACACGATTGTTGATAACACTCATAAGCCACTGGCAAAGAGCGGTTGCTCCCACAACAATTGCCGCACGGAGCAGCAGGGAGGTAATTCCTTCAAAGTTCACCTGGCCGGGTCCTACTATAAAGTCGATAGCTTCACCTATAATAATAGGAATATACAGTGCACCAGCAACGGAAGCTGCCGCAAGAATTATGGAGAGGAATATCCAGAAAAGATAGCGTTTTACAAAGCCCAGAACTTTTTTGAGTGTTTTGAGACTGCCTTTTTTCTTAGCCATTGTTCTCAACCTCCTTCTTGAACTGGGAATTGTGAATTTCCTTGTAAACATCACAGCTTGCAAGCAATTCTTCATGCGTTCCCGTACCGACAATTTCACCGTCATCCAGTACAATTATCTTGTCTGCATGCTGAATGGAAGATGTGCGCTGTGAAACTATAAATACCGTTGTGTCACTAAGGGTTTTAAGGGATTTTCTCAGTGCCGCATCTGTTGCATAGTCAAGAGCGGAGGCACTGTCATCCAGAATCAGAATCTGAGGCTTTTTTACAAGAGCACGTGCAATTGTAAGGCGCTGACGCTGGCCGCCGGAAAGGTTCTTTCCGCCCTGTTCAATCATGTGGTCGAGACCGCCGTCTTTCTTTTCGACAATTTCCTTTGCCTGAGCTATTTCGAGAGCTTCAAAAATTTCCTCATCGGTAGCCTTCTCGTTACCCCACTTCATATTTTCGCGGATTGTACCTTTAAAAAGTACCGCCTTCTGAGGAACAATACCGATTTTATTTCTGAGACAATCAATGTCATAATCCCGTACATTGAGCCCGTCGACAAAAACCTCGCCCTCTTCCGCATCATAGAATCTGCCAATCATGTTTACAAGCGAACTTTTACCTGAACCTGTACCGCCGATAATACCTACCGTTGAGCCCTTTTCTGCAGTAAAATCAATATCCGTAAGAGAATTCTCTGCCGCATCGGGATAACGAAGTGATGCTTTTCTGAATTCAACGGCATAAAGATATCCGTCAAATCCGTTCTTTTCGATTCCGTTCTTTTGCTCGCCCTCTGTTTCGAGAACCTTTTCAATTCTTCTTCCGCAGGCGATGGATTTTGTGATATTAATAATGAGATTAGCCAGTTTTATAAGCTCAACTAAAATCTGAGACATGTAGTTATAAAGCGCTACCACCGCACCCTGTGTGAGAATACCCGCTTCAACACGGATTGCGCCGTTGTTTATAAGAAGGATAATTGCAAGATTTATAATCACAAATGTGAGAGGATTCATAAGCGCGGCAATTCTGCCGACCTTCTTCTGTTCATGAGTAAGGCTCTGATTCTCGCCGCTGAAATGTGCAATTTCTTCCTGTTCCTTGTGGAATGCACGGATAACACGTACACCTGTAAGGTTTTCTCTGGTTGTTCTCAAAACTCCGTCAAGTCTTGTGCGCACCTTATTATAAAGAGGAATTGTCACAAACATTACCCCGAATACAACCAGGGCTAAAATCGGTATTACTCCCGCAAAGACAAGAGCCATATCAAAATCAATGGTAAACGCCATAATCATTGCGCCGAAAACCACGAAGGGTGAACGGAGCAAAAGTCTTAAAGTGAGGTTAACACCGGACTGTACCTGGTTCAAGTCGCTTGTCATACGGGTTATAAGGGTGGAGGTTCCTGTTTTGTCCAGCTGGGCATAGGAAAATTCCTGGATTTTACGGAAAAGCGCACCGTTTACACTTCTTGCAAAGCCCGCTGCCGCCTTTGCCGCAAAGAACTGGGCTGTTACCGCAAACAAAAGACCCACAATGCCAAAAAGCGCCATAAGGAGCGCCATTTTCACAACATATCCCTTATCTCCCGTGCCGATACCTGTGTCAATTATTGCCGCAACCACCAGGGGCACAAGTAGTTCAAGTATAGCTTCGAGCATCTTGAACAATGGTGCAAGCACCGTTTCCTTCATGTAGTTATCTGTAAGATGTTTAAGTAGTTTTCTCATGTATTTCATTCCTTATTTATAATCATGCTTAGTCATTTGTAAATTATACCATTTTTTGTGGGTTTGCGCAACCTTATTTTTCCTCTAACTTGCTTTTTTTATTAAAGTATGGTATAGTATCTGTATCAAAATACAGAAAGAATGAGTAAAATGCATATTTTCAAAAGACTGGTGTCCTTTTTTACTGCTTTCGCTCTTGCTTGCACGCTTTCAGGCTGCAACAAAGAGGAAAACACAGAAAATGACGGACTTAAAATAATCACCACAAACTTTCCGCCCTACGATTTTGTAAAGCAGATTTCAGGCGGAGAAATAATCCCCGAAATGCTCCTTTCCGGCGGACAGGACAGTCATTCCTTTGAGCCTACCGCACAGCAGATTATTGAGATTTCCGAAGCGGATATCTTTATCTGTACAGGCGGCGAAAGTGATACCTGGGTTGACGAAATTCTTATGAGTATGGACAGCGATGTTACGGTTATAAAGATGATGGACTGCGTTGAGCCCCTCTGCTCCGACGAGCATAACCACGAAGAACATGAACATGACCACTCAGAATACGACGAACATGTGTGGACATCTCCGAAAAACGCAATAAAAATTGCCGAAAAAATATATCAGGAAATGTGTGCTGCGGACCCGGAAAATGCCGAAAGCTATAAAAAGGGACATGGCGAGCTTTACACAAGCCTGCTAACACTCGACCACGAGCTTACAGCTAAGGCAGAAGAGCTTACCGGACCCCTTATTTTCGGTGACAGATTCCCGTTTCTGTACATGGCCCATGACTACGGCATAGAGTATTTTGCCGCATTTTCAGGCTGTTCCTCAGAAACTGAACCCTCTGCCGCAAAAATGACAGAGCTTATCGAGGCGGCAAAGAAACATAATGCGAAAACTATATTTTATGTTGAATTTTCTACTCAGAAAGTGGCTTCAACCGTAGCAGAAGCATCGGGCGCGGATACCGCTCTTTTCCATTCCTGCCATACCATATCCGACGAGGATTTAGCCAACGGCGAAAGCTATGTTTCCCTTATGAGAAAAAATTTTGCAAAGCTCAGCTCTCTGTAAATAAAAATGACAGCATCGTAAGGATGCTGTCATTTTTTACTTCATAAGCGCTATAAATGCCTTTGCCTTGCTTACCACAAGCTTATCATTCTCGTAAGTAAGATGAGAAATAGCCTGTCCGATTTCCACCCAGCGTATTTCTGCAATTTCTTCCGCCTGGGGCTTTGTGTCGCTGTTGAGTGCCTTTGCCACAAAGTATACCACTGTTTTCATGGTATCACGGCGGGGGGAGAAGGATACAGTTTCTCTGAAACCTGTATCGATAAGCACGTCGATATTGGTTTCTTCCTTAATTTCACGTTTTGCGGTTTCTTCTTCCTTTTCGTTACCTTCAACGTGACCCTTCGGAAAAGACCAGTATCCCGATTTGATATGCCTTATGAGCAATATCTCGGTATTACCGTGGAATTTCCTGTAAACGATAGCGCCGCAGGATTTTTCCTGATTCATCGGCTCACCCTTTCAATATAATAGTATAAATCATATATATTATAACACAGATTTTTCGATTTGTCACGTGTTTTGTTGAATCTTTATTCCTATTTTTCAACTATTGACAATAACAAGCAAAAAGTATATACTTTATTTAGCGATATTTGAAAGGACTTTCCCTATGAAAAACGGATACAAAAGCGTTAAAAACCCCGCAACCATAAAAGCCCAGATTGAAAAGCTGGTTAGCAGAGGCTGTATAATTGAAGACGAAGAACGAGCCAAATTTGTCCTGTCAAATATAAACTATTACCGTCTTGTTCACTATTTTGCTGTTTTTCTTGATTCGGACGGAAAATATAAAGACGGTACTACCTTTGAAAAGGTAATGAGGGTGTATGATTTCGACAGACTTCTGCGTTCACTCCTTCTTACCGCTCTCGAAGAAGTTGAAATCTCCATGCGTGCCCACGTTTCCAACTATCATGCTCTTAAATACGGAGCATTGGGTTATCTCAATTCCGCGTCATTTGACGTTCACCACAACCACAAGTATTTCACCTCAAAAATAGACCGTCTTGTTGAGTCAAACACAGGCGAGGCAATGGTTACCCACCACATGAGAAAATATGGCGGTTCCTTTCCTTTATGGGTTATTATGGAGTTGTTCAGCTTCGGTATGCTGAATACCTTTTACTCCGATCTTAAAACAGACGATAAGAAGGCAATAGCCGACAAGGCTTTTGATGTTTCTTACCGCTGTGTCGAGGACTGGCTTTACTGTCTGTCCGACCTGCGTAACGCCTGTGCGCATTACACCCGTCTGTATGCCAACCCCCTGGATAACGAACCGAAGCAACCCGGAGACTATCACAGACCCCTTACAAACTCGCTTTATGATCATATTCTGGTGTTGAAACGGCTTTACCCCCGCGATGATGCATGGCGAACCACATTTCTTATGCGTCTTGAAATGCTGATTGCGGAATACAGCGATGTTGTGGAGCTTTCCCACATAGGTTTTCCTGATAACTGGCGGGAAGAGCTTTCGGATAATAACTAAAAAAATGCGGTATCTACTCTGGTAGATACCGCTGATTTGCTTATAAACCCATTCAACCGTTACAGTAAACAACAAACAACTTTTAAAAAGGGAGTAAAAAAACAAACACGCTTTAAGGGAATTTAAAGGAGAGATTTGGTTTTCATGGGTTCATCTTAGCTTGTACATATTATATCACCATATCTGTCCTATAAAAAGGGGAGAAACATTTGCGTTTTTTAAAAAATAACAGACAGGTATTTTATACCTGTCTGTTTTGTTTATAACTCATTTCTGTTTTCAAGCGCTCTCTGTAAAGTCACATCATCAGCATATTCAAGCGCTGAGCCTGCGGGCAGACCGTATGCAAGTCTTGTAACCTTGATTCCCATAGGCTTTATCATTCTGCTTATGTAGGTTGCGGTAGCTTCGCCCTCTACTGTGGGATTTGTCGCCATAATAACCTCGTCAATATCACCTGTGAGCCTTTTCATAAGCTCAGAAATGCGGATATCCTGAGGCCCGATATTATCCATAGGGGAGAGAAGTCCATGCAGAACATGGTAAACACCTCTGAATCCGCCTGCTCTTTCGATAGCAGAAACATCCTTAGGCGCTTCAACCACGCAGATAACCTTATGGTTTCGTCGGTCATCATCACAGATAGAACACTTTTCACGCTCTGTAAAATTCTGGCATACCTGACAGCATTGCACACTTTTCCGCGCTTTCAGAATTTCAGAAGCAAATTCTTCCACAGTTTCAACCGGCTGATTCAACATAAAGTACGCAAGTCTCTGGGCGGTTTTCATACCGATTCCGGGAAGCTTTGCAAATTGCTCCGCCGCTGAAACAAGGGGAAGGGAATTATATTCAGCCATATCTTAGAAAAGTCCGGGGAAGCTTACGCCGCCTGTTACCTTTTCCATTTCCTTTGCACTTTCATCATCAATCTTTGTAAGAATTGCATTTACACCGGCAACGATGATATCCTGTAATTCTTCGATTTCTTCCTTATCAACGATTTCGGGGTTGATCTTGATTTCCTTTAAAACTCTGCCGCCTGTCATGGTAAGTTCAACCATACCGCCGCCTGCTGTTTCTGTAAAATCAGTCTGTTCAAGACGTGTCTGAACTTCCTGGATATCTTCCTGCATCTTCTGTGCCTGACGCACCATGTTGTTCATATTGCCCATGCCTTTATTTGCATAGCCCTGAGGTAATCTTGCCTTCATTTTAAATACTCCTTTTCAGATTGAATTACTGTTCTTTTATTTTAACTCCCTGCGATTTTGCATAACCGAGAAAGTCTTTTACATAATTTTCTTCTTCGTAGACCTGCTTTTCACCCTCCTGGGCAACAAGTCCTACTCTTCTGCCGATTGCTCGGGAAACAGCCGCCTTGATGTCATCGGCATAATCCTTTACAGCAAACGCCTTCTGCATTTCAGTTCCGCATATCATAAGAGTATGCTCGCTTATAAGTGCGGTTGTGTCGCCAAAAAGCATTTTTGCAGAATAGCCTAAGGTTTCGATTATTTCCTTCCATTCCATGAAAGGCTCATATCCTTCTTCCTTAGGAGCTTTATCCTCTGCCTTTTTCTTCATCCACGGCTCGCTGTCCGGGTCGTCATTTTCGGTGAATTCTTCCTTTTCCGGCATTTCCAATGCTTCTTTAAGACTGGGTGTTTCGTCGGACTTCTTTTCTTCCGGCTCCGAGGTTTTTTCCACGGGGAATGCTTCCTCTGTTATGGGAGCAAAGAGTTCGGGCGGAACGGGAATTCCGCTGTCCTCCACAGAGGCAGGTTCATCCATAACCGGTATTTCAAAGGGAATAGGAATTATATCCTCATAATTTTCCGTTACGGGAGGCTCTTCGTAAGCCTCTTCAACAGTTTCCTCTGTCTGCTCATACGGTTCATCGGGCGAGACCGCCGCCAAGGCTTCTGCCAGAGAAACAGGCGGTTCATCTTCTTCTGTATCTGCCGCAGGCATCATATTGCCCGCAGAAAAGCCCATAACCTCTGATGCAATAGAGGTTTGAAGAGAATTCATAACAAGCCCCTTTACTGTACGTTCAAGGGCGTCTATTCTATCTGCACTAAGACTCTTTTCACGTTCAAGTGCATCAATTCTGCCTGAAAACTGTTTTTCATCAACGTCAAGTACAGGCATACAAAGTCGTATAAGACACATCTCACAGGAAAGCTGTTCGTTTTTTGAACGGCTTTTGCCTGAAAGCGTGTCGGAAAGTATAGAAATTGCACGGAGAATGCTCTCCATGGAATATTTTGTGTTCTGCTGGATATACTGTTTTTCCTCATCTGCCGAAATTCTCAGTATACTACGGTTTGCACCTGCCTTTAAAAGCATAAGTATACGGTAGTGGGAAATCAGTTCTTCCATAAGTCTTGCCGGGCTTTTTGACCGCTGCACAAGGCTGTCAAGTATGGAAATTGCCTTTGCGCTGTTCTTTTCTATTACAGCATCAGCTATCTCAAAAAGATGCTCAGATCCCGAAACGCCGGAACAATTGCGGACAACTTCTTCTGTAACATGGTCACTTGCAGCAAAGCACTGGTCCAGAAGGGAAAGAGCATCACGCATACCGCCGTCGGAAATACGGGATATGAGGAATGCCGCTTCTTCGTCAAGCTTTACGCCTTCCTTTTCTGCAATTTCGAGAAGCCTTTTCTTGCTGTCCTCAATGTCGATTCTTCTGAAATCAAAACGCTGACAGCGGGAAAGGATAGTTGCGGGAATTTTATGGATTTCAGTAGTCGCAAAGATAAAGACAACGTGTGGCGGGGGTTCTTCGATAAGCTTTAAAAGGGCATTGAATGCCGCAGTGGAAAGCATATGAATTTCGTCGATAATGTAAACCTTATAACGACATGAAAGAGGGGTGTAAACCGCCTCTTCTTTAAGCACACGCACATTGTCAACGCTTGTGTTTGAAGCTGCGTCTATTTCAACTACGTCGGGGGTCTCCTCCGCTACCGCACGACAGGCTTCACATTCAAGACAAGGGTCGCCGTCTTTTGTGTGCAGACAGTTTATGGCCTTGGCTAAAATCTTTGCACAGGTGGTTTTACCTGTACCGCGGGAGCCTGTAAACAGATAGGCGTGGGAGGTCTGTCCGCTTTTCAGCTGATTCATAAGAGTGGTTGTGATATGCTCCTGCGAAATTACATCGCTGAAAACCTGCGGTCTGTATTTTCTGTATAATGCAAGATACATTCTTTCCACCCCCTGACTGAATAATAAAGCTCTTGAGTATGAACACAGGCTGGCTGCGGCACAGGCCGAAATCCGCTTAATGCTGCTCGGTTCCCCGCCTGACATGGTTCACGACACGACCTTGCACAGGGTCTGTGTTCACATTCAAGAGCTTTACCTTAGTATTATAAACGATTTTATATAAAAAATCAAGTCTTTTTTTATAATTTGTATCAATATTGCATCACACCCTTGATTTTCTGTATATATTATGGTATAATACTTTATGATTTTTTTAATTTAAGTATAAACAAAACAAACTAAATAAAGAAAGGCTGAACAACTATGGCTAAGGTAGTAAAATTCGGCGGCAGCTCACTTGCTGACGCAAATCAGTTCCGCAAGGTTGCGGATATCATCAGAAGCGACAAGGAACGCAGATATGTGGTTCCCAGCGCACCCGGTAAGCGTTACAGCGACGATATAAAGGTTACAGATATGCTCTACACCTGCTACGACGAGGTATGCGCAGGAAAGAACGCAATTACCGCTTTCGCTCCTATTGCTGAACGTTTCAACGGCATTATCTCCGACTTAGGTCTTACAATCTCCCTTGATGAAGAATACGAAATCATCATGGACAATTTCCGCAAGCAGGCAGGTAAGGACTATGCAGCAAGCCGCGGTGAATACCTCAACGGTATCATCCTCGCAAATTACCTGGGATTCCAGTTCGTTGACGCCGCTAAGGGTATCTTCTTCGGCAGAAACGGTGAATTTGACGCAGACCTTACAGACGCTACGCTTTCCGCAATTCTCGAAGGCTATGACTATGCAGTTATTCCCGGCTTCTACGGTGCACGTCCCGACGGTACAATCAAGACATTTTCCAGAGGCGGCAGTGATTTTACAGGTTCTGTAATTGCAAAGGCTATCGGAGCTGACCTTTACGAAAACTGGACAGACGTTCCCGGTGTTGCTATTTCCGACCCCAGAATTGTCGAAAACCCCAAGTTTATCGACGTTATCACATACAGAGAACTCAGAGAGCTTTCCTACATGGGCTTCTCCGTTCTTCATCAGGATGCTGTATTCCCTGTAAGAAGCGCAAGTATTCCGATTAACATCAAGAATACAAACGACCCCTCAGCTAAGGGTACAATGATCGTTCCCAAAGCTCCTGAGGGTAAGAATGAACATATCATCACAGGTATTGCAGGTAAGAAGAATTTCAGCGCAATCTGTCTTGAAAAGGATGAAATGAACAGCGAAATCGGTTTCCTCCGCCGCATCCTCACCCTTATGGAAACAGAAGGTATCGCTTTTGAACACATCCCCACAGGTATCGATACAATGAATATCTTTGTAAACAGCGATGACCTTGCAAATCACCCCAACTTTGCAGACAGAATCAAGGAGGTTGCTAACCCCAACCATATTGAAATCGAAAACAACCTTGCACTTATTGCTGTCGTTGGCCGTGGCATGAAGGCTACAAAGGGTACTGCTACACGTATCTTCGCCGCTCTCTCCCACGCAAATATCAACATCAAGATGATTGACCAGGGCTCTTCCGAGCTTAACATTATCATCGGTATTGAAGAAGCAGACTTTGAAGAAGCTATCAGAGTTATCTACAACATGTTCATGTTACAGGAGTAAAACAGTTAATGCCAAAAAGATTCAGTAAGCTTCAGATGAGGCTCTATAACCTTATGGAGCCTTCTCTGGATTTCCAGATTCATTATGCTCTTTATACAATGCACAACAAAAAGACTTTTCACGGCAATAAGCTTACAAGATGCTTTATTACCGTGGGTAAGGAAATTGTTTTCGACTATCCCAAGGAGCATGATACAAAAAGCGTATACGGAACGGATTCTTACACCTGGGACAGCGATTTGCCCCGCATATCAAATCTGATTGAGGAGTATATCCAGCGCCCCGAGGAAGAGCTGATGAATCCCTTTGAAAAAGACCGCTGGAAGCTTATTGACGTTCTCAGGGTATGCGACCGGAGAATCGGGAAACGCAGATTATCCGAGCTGAAAAACACTGTTACTGATGAAAGACTTCTAAAAATTATAAATGAAAGACTTGACGGATAAAATCTCCGTTAAGAACGGAGGATTTTATGAGCCGAGCTGATGAGCTTTTTATACAAAACTGCCGTGACATCATAGAAAACGGCACCTGGGATACCGACCAGAACGTAAGACCCAGATGGGAAGACGGTACTCCCGCTCATACCGTTAAAAAATTCTGTATTGTAAACCGATACGATTTACGTGAAGAATTCCCCCTTATGACTCTTCGCCGTGTGTTCTACCGCTCGGCAATTGAGGAAGTACTGTGGATTTACCAGCAGAAAAGCAATGACGTAACTAAGCTTTCCACTCATATCTGGGACAGCTGGACAGTAAACGGCGGTAACACCATCGGCAAGGCTTATGGTTATCAGATGTCGGTAAAGCACAAATACCCCGAAGGCGAATTTGACCAGGTTGACCGTGTGCTTTACGACCTGAAACATAATCCCGCAAGCAGAAGAATACTCACCAGCACCTTTAATCATCACGACCTTAACGAAATGGGACTTGCACCTTGTGCTTATTCCATGACCTATAACGTTACCGGAAATGTGCTTAATGGTATTCTGAACCAGCGTTCACAGGATATGCTCACCGCTAATAACTGGAATGTGTGTCAGTACGCTGCACTTCTTACAATGTTCGCAAAGGCAAGCGGACTTGTACCCGGCGAGCTTGTCCATGTAATTGCTGACGCCCACATTTATGACAGACACGTAGATATAGTGAAGCAGATTATAGAAAAAGAACCTTATCCCGCACCGAAAATGGAGGTTGAGGATATTACGGATTTCTATAAATTCACAAAACAGAGCTTTACAGCCGTAGACTATAAATATCACGATTTTGACGGGAAAATTCCTGTTGCAATATAAATAAAAATGGGAGAGAAAATACTATGAACATTATCGTTGCAGTTGACCGCAAATACGGTATCGGAAAAAACAACGGGCTTTTAGCCCATATTCCTGCGGATATGAAGTTTTTTCGTGAGAAAACCATGGGAAAGCCTATCGTTATGGGCAGCAGCACTTATATGAGTTTCCCAAAAAGACCGCTTCCCGACCGTGAAAATCTCGTGCTTACCTCAAAGCCTGAAAATTACCCCGAGGTTAAATGCTTTGAAAGTATTGCAGAGCTTTTCTCCTATATAAAGGACAGGCACGAGGATGTTTTCGTGTGTGGCGGCAGCACTGTTTATCTCCAGCTTCTTCCTTACTGCGAAAGAGCTTTTGTTACTTTTATCGACGAGGAATTTGAGGCAGACGCCTTCTTCCCCAATTTAGACGAGCTTGAAAACTGGGAAAAGACAGGAGAAAGCGACACTATCAAATCAAACGGCTACAATATCAGATTTACCGTTTATGAAAATAATGACATCAGAGAAATGAACTGAAAGGATGCATAAAAATGCGAGCATTAGCAGTTGAAGGCATGAAAGACTATCTCCCCGAAGAGATGGCACTTCGTGACGAGCTTATCAACAAGATTGTAAAAACATATAAGGAAAACGGCTTCCGCCGTATTTCCACACCTGCCGTTGAAAGCATCGAAAACCTCGACAACAGTGACGGCGGTGAAAACCTTAAACTTATCTACCGTATTGCAAAAAGAGGCGAAAAGCTTGATAAGGCTATTGCATCAGGCGACCAGTCCCAGCTTTGCGACTTAGGTCTCAGATATGACCTTACACTCCCTCTTGCAAGATACTATACCGCACACCAGAACGACCTGCCTGTACCCTTCAAGTGCATCCAGGTTGACCGCGTTTACCGTGCAGAGCGTCCCCAGAAGGGCAGAATGAGAGAGTTTATCCAGTGCGATATCGACATCTTAGGCAGCGAAAGTGTTGACTGCGAAGCTGAGCTTATGTCTGTAACCGCTGAAGCTTTACAGAATATCGGTATCAACTCCTTTAAAATCATCGTAAACCACAGAGCTGTTATCCGCGCAGTTATTCTCCACTGCGGATTCACAGAAGAACAGGTAAATTCCGTTTGTATCACCATTGACAAGCTGGATAAAATCGGCACTGACGGAGTAAAGGCAGAGCTTCTTTCCAAGGAGTTTTCCGCTGATGCTACTGAAAAGCTGATGACCCTTCTCGGCTCAAAGGAAATCACTCTTGCAGACCTTGTTGAATACGGCGCAGAAGAGCCTGCAAAGGAGCTTTTCGGCGTTATTGACGCAGCAAGAGAGATTGCAGGCGGAAAATATGACATTGTTTTTGATATCACCCTTGTAAGAGGACAGGGCTACTATACAGGCACAGTATTTGAAATCTCCTGTGACGAGTTCGGCGGAACAGTTGCAGGCGGCGGAAGATACGATGGTCTTATCGGCCGTTTCTCAGGTAAGGATGTGCCCGCCGTTGGCTTCTCTATCGGCTTTGAACGTATCTTCTCCGTGCTTTCCGACAGAGGCGCAAAGACAGACGGCAGAAAAAGAGCTGCTGTGCTTTACAACGAAGGCAGCTTTGCAGCTGCTTACAGCTATGCAAAAACCTTACACGACGAATATGATGTAACACTTGTTATTGCAAAGAAGAAAATCGGCAAACAGTTCGGCCAGCTCGAACAGCAGGGCTATGATGCCGCAATTGTTTTTGACAATGACAAGGAGTGGAAAGATTTAAACAAATAAGTTGAAAGGAAAAGCTATGAGAATTTACGCATTAGACAAAAACAGATATGTAGTTATTATGGATAACGTTGAGACTTTTGAATGTACAAACCCTCATACAGGCACCTATCTTGGTATCAATGCCGCAGGTAACAACTGGATTAGCATTTCAAACCTTTCCGTCAACGATTATCACGCTTGTGTTAAAAAGTCCTTTGAAACCGGCTATCTTGATTTAACAGACACAATCAGCGTTGCCGAGCTCAAAACCAATGACCTACTTGATAAGGCTAACGACGCATTTGAATCTGGTAAGGAGTTTTACGATAATTTCGGGGCTTGCTGCTATGACGGGCGTTTTGACATAAATGTCAGTCAACTCTGCGACCAAAATTTACGTGTTAAAATCCAAGAATAATAGTAAAAAGGATTATTAAAATGGAAAACGAAGTTATTACCTCGGCGGTGTGTCCGTCTTGCGGCGCCCCTTTAAAAGAGGCTGATGAAAACGGCAATCTCAAATGTGAATACTGCGGCACCACCTCTCTTGACAACAGGCATACTTTCAGCCATATTGCCAGAGATTTCGCCACAGAGCTTGAATATCAGCTTACAAATACCGAAGCGCTTATCGAAAGCGGATATTACGACAAAGCATTCAACACATACTACTCACTTATGCAGAACCACGGCGCCGACTGGCGTGTATGGTGGGGAATGCTCAGAAGCAGAACCCAGAATTTCCTGCTTGTGAATGTGGACAGCAATACTTTCCAGACTGCCGAACATTACTACACAACCGCTATGAAGCACATTCCCGATGATAAAAAGAAGGAATGTGAAGCTACATACGAAAAGTGGAAGGGTCTTGTTTTTGCCTATAATAAGGCAATTGCCGACGCTTACAAACGTTATAAGGCAGGCAGAAGAATTATCGGTTTCGTGTTCTTTGCCGCTTTTATTGCCTTCCTTGTATTCTATTATATTATAGTGCAACAGCATTTTGAAGCGGCACTGGGTGATCTTGAACCTACCGCACTTGGTTTCGTGTTCCTTTCTCCCGCAATCTTCACCTTTGTACTTGGAATTGCCGCTGCTATCTGCAAGGTCGGATACGTTAATGTGTATATGAATCTTACATCACTTGGATGCGGCATAATGTTTGTGTTGGCAGATTCCAGCATATCATCAACTTTGTTCAATTCCTTTGAGGATACTTTAATGTTTGCCGTTTATACATTTATGGGATTCCTTGTTTTCCAGATATTGACAATTTTAGCAAGAATCCCCGCAAAAATTGCAAAAAACAGAAGCTAAAACAGAATCTCCCTTACGTAAAAATCGTAAGGGAGATTTTTTACATTATGAATATTGCGGATTGCTGCGCTTCAACCATATATATAGTTAAGGGAATCATGATTAACATTGCAACTAAGCAAAATCCCGCTACCGCAACAAGAATTATTCCCAGCGTTTTCCATGTTTTTGAATCAGCAGGATTTTTGTATTTCTTCTTTGAGCTGATTACAAAACAGGCTATTGCCAGACCCACATAGGCGAGAACCCCTATAATCAGGGAGCCTATGCTAAATATCATCTCAAATCTTTCTAACGCACTTTCCATGATTATGTCCTTTATCAGTATATTTTTTCTACTGTATACCCACGTTCTTCAAGAAGGTCAATTACACTGCCTTCGCCCGCATAATGAGCAAAGCCTACCATATAGAAGATGTTGTCGCCGTTCTTTATATATTCCTCAGCCGCATCAGCCATGCCCACGTTTCTATCATAGAGAAGCTTCTGATTATACGCTTCGTAATCTTCGGCAATTTCCGGGGGATAATCTGTCACAGCTTCTGAATCCATTTCCGCAATACCGTCAACATCGCCTGATGCCCACATATCATAAAGCTCCATAAAGGTAGCTTCCATTTCCTCTGCACTATAAGAAAGCATATCGTTGATGTTATACTCACAAAGCTCATCAGTCATAAAAGTAATAGCTTCCATCTGTGTTTCAAGAGACTCAATGCTGCGTACTTCCTTACCATCTGCCTTGGCAAGCTCAATGAAATAGCTGTCTACGCCGCTCTCCTTCATACCTTCGATGTTCATAATCATACCTGAACTTATAAGGCTTTCCCAGTAGGCCGGGCTGTAAGCGTCAAAAGCTTCGTTATATAAGCCCATTTCAGTAAGGTGTGTCTTTGCCGCTTCATAGGTTTCAGGAGAAAGATGGTCGGTAATAAGAGTGCCGTCTGTAAGCATGAAATAAGAAAGATATAAAATCTGTACTACCATATCTGTCTGTATCTTGCTTATATCGTATTCGACAGCAACTCCATCGCTTTCGTTATAGATGTCCATTACATACTGGGGAATCACTGATGTTTCCTCGGGGATAATATGGATTGTACCCATCATTTTAATACTGTTGCCGCTTTCAGAGTCTGTAACTTCCCACACAGCAGGAGTGAGTCCCTCAGAATTACCTTCAACCACATGGTTTGTAATATTTGCCGCCGGCTTTGACTCCTCTGTTGCTTCGGTTGTAACCGCTTCATCAACAGTAGCTGTGGTGGTCTCCGTGGTAGTTGTTGCAGCTGTGGTTGTTGTAGCTGCGGTGGTAGTTGTCTGCTGTTCGGTCTTTGTACCGCAGGAGCAGAGAAGACCTGCTGCAATGATTAATGCTGTTATTCTTTTTTTCATAATACTGCCTCGTTTCCTTCGTTTTCTATCTGTCGTGCTGTAAGCACAAATAATGTTGTAAAATAAAGTATAAGGGATAAAATCACTGTCACCACTAAGCTCACAATTACATTTGTCATATCAAGCTCAGCTACGGACGAACCCATATATTCTGTCTGGGAGAGAAATGCATTCTGAGCAATAGAGGGAAGTGCAAAGGGATTGAACTTATCAATTCTGAACGATGTAAGAAGAGTGGGGATTACACTTGTAGCCGCAAGTACTGTAATTACCGATACGCCGGGTCTTTCGGAGCAGATGCCAAGTGTGAGTTCAAGAATCATTACAAACGCAATGTAAAGACCTACGGATACTGCTGAAAGTGCAAGCATGCCCATATCGATTGCGCCCTCGAAAACAAGGGAGGTTACACCTGCGCAAAGGAATAAACCTAAGAAGCCTGATAAAAATCCGGTAATCGGATAAAGTATAAATTTAGGGGTTACATACATGTTGGGCGAAAGTCCCGCGCATCTCGGAATAATTATCGAACGCTTTTTCTGTTCACTTCCTGACGGGCCCATCATTATAAGAAGTACGATAAGTACCGCTGTACTGGTGAAATCACCGATTGACATAGCCATCATTGTGGAAGCGTCCATGTCGGTGAAAGTGGATAATGCCGCAACATCTTCCTCTGTAAATACCTCTTCGCCTGCGGGTGAATCTTCAACTGTTTCAATAACTGAGTTCATCATCCAGCCCACACCCTTAATCATAATCGGGTCAGCAAGGGCAAAAATCATAATCGAAAAAACAACCCCGAACAGTCTGAATGTTCTGGAAAAGTACATGAATTCTTTCTTTAATGCACTTGAAAATTTCATTATAAATTCCCCCTTCCGTTTGTGCCGTCAGATACGGTCTGGATGTATATCTGTTCAAGTGTGGGTGATGTAGTCTGAATCTTCGAAGCGGCAATGCCGTTATCAGAAAGCAGCTTCATTGTCTTTATCATACCCTCATCACTGTTTTCCACATCCATAACTGCAAGACCGGACTGTGAGAAGAACTGAAAATTGCTTGCAAAATCGGCATTTCTTATTATATCCAGCTTTTCCTCGCTTATTTCACCCAATGAAATCTCTATGCTGTTGTGCATAAAGCGGTTCTTCACATTTATAATGCTGTCTTCAATTGCAAGCTTACCGTTTTTCATAATACCGATACGGTTTGCAACTCGCTCAACGTCTGAGAGAATGTGAGTACAGAGAAGAATGGTTGCGCCTGTACCTGTGAGATTGTTTATAATGTTCATTACCTCGGCTCTGCCCTCCGGGTCAAGCGCCGATGTAGGTTCGTCAAGAATAATAAGGTCAGGGCTATTGAAGATAGTAGCGGCAATTCCCATCCTCTGATTCATACCTCGGGAATAGCCCTTGATTCTGCGCTTTCCACCTTCGGTCATGCCTGTAATTTCAAGAACCTCGTTTATTCTCGCCTTTACATCACCCTTGTATCCGGCACAAGCGGCAATATATTCGAGATATTCATAGCCGTTCATATATCCGAAAAGGGCAGGGGTTTCAGGGAGATAACCAATTTTTATCTTTTCACCGTTCTCCCCTAAGATGATTTCACCGTCGTCTTTTGGAATAATGTTGCAGATTATGTTCATTGTTGTGGATTTGCCGCAACCGTTTTTACCAAGAAAGCCGTATACATCGCCTTTATTGATGGTCATATCCAGCCCGTCAAGTACCTTGAACTTTTTATAGCTTTTCTGCAAATTCTTTATCTGTACCATAAAAATTTCCTTTCCTTACATTAAAAGTAAAAATTATTTACTGTCACAGGTAACATTATACTACCGCTTTTTCTATATGTCAATACTTTTTCTTAGAAAAGTAAATATTTTTTACATTTTTACAATTTACTATGGTGATTCGGTATAAATTTGTGAAATCAGTAAAATGGATTTACCCTCAATAAAGGGCATAATAAACAAGATAAATCCGCATAATGACGGCGGTTTTGTGTAATAAATCGTTTGATTTATACTGGTTATTATGGTATACTATTTAGTGATTGTGAAAAACATAGGAAAGGATTATTTTTATGATTACAGTTTCGAATTTAAGCTTACAGTTCGGCGGCTCAACACTTTTCAAGGATGTTGACCTTTTATTCACACCCGGCAATTGCTACGGTGTCATCGGTGCAAACGGTGCAGGTAAGTCCACCTTCTTGAAGATTTTAAGCGGCGAGCTTGAACCTACAACAGGTAGTGTTACAATCCCCAAGGATTTAAGAATGTCTGTTTTAAAGCAGGACCACTTTGAATTTGACGAATACACTGTTCAGGAAACAGTTATCATGGGCAACAAGCGTCTTTACGAAGTAATGCAGGAGAAGGAAGCCCTTTACGCAAAGGAAGACTTCACCGAAGAAGACGGTAATAAGGCAAGTGAGCTTGAAGCTGAATTTGCCGAACTCAACGGTTGGGAAGCTGAAAGTGACGCTGCAAAGCTCATTCAGGGTCTCGGTCTTGACGAAAGCATTATGTACAGCTCCATGTCCAGCCTTTCCGGTAACGAAAAGGTTAAGGTTCTTTTAGCGCAGGCTCTTTTCGGTAACCCCGACATTATCCTCATGGACGAGCCTACAAACCACCTTGATATTGACGCTATCGCATGGCTCGAAGATTTCCTCGCTGAATATTTCGGTTCGGTTATCGTTGTTTCCCATGACCGTCACTTCCTCAATAATGTATGTACCCATATCGTTGATATCGACTACAACAAAATCAAGATGTATGTTGGTAACTATGAGTTCTGGTATGAATCCTCTCAGCTTATTCAGCGCATGATCAAGCAGCAGAACAAGAAGAACGAAGAAAAAATCAAAGAACTCCAAATGTTTATTCAGCGATTTTCCGCTAATAAATCCAAGTCCAAGCAGGCTACATCAAGACGTAAGCTCCTGGATAAGCTCACTGTTGAAGAAATGCCCGCATCAAGCCGCCGTTATCCATTTATCGGCTTTGATATGGAAAGAGAAGCAGGCAAGGATATTTTACAGGTTACAGGCCTTACCAAAACCGTTGACGGCGTAAAGGTACTTGATGATGTTTCCTTTACAGTAGGTAAGGGCGATAAGATTGCATTCCTCGGCGAAAGCGAAATCGCTATCACAACTCTCTTCAAGATTATTATGGGCGAAATGGAGCCGGATGCAGGTTCATACAAGTGGGGCAGCACCATTACTACAAGCTATTTCCCCATCGACTCCGACCACTTCTTCGTTGGCTGCACAATGTCCATTCTTGACTGGATAAGACAGTACTCGACAGACGTTACGGAAACATATTTAAGAGGCTTCCTCGGTAGAATGCTTTTCTCAGGCGACGATATCTTCAAGCCTGTAAATGTACTCTCCGGCGGCGAGAAGGTAAGATGTATGTTTTCAAGAATGATGCTGTTCCAGTCCAACTGTCTCGTACTTGACAGACCTACAAACCACCTGGACCTCGAAAGCATTACTGCTGTAAACAACGGTCTCAGAGACTTCAAGGGAAATGTTCTTTTCGCTTCCCACGACCACGAAATCGTTCAGACTGTTGCAAACCGTATTATCGAAATCAACGAACACGGCTGCTTCGATAAGCTCGGTACTTATGAAGAATATATCGACTGGCGCAAGGCTCAGAATATCGGTACATTTACTCTTTAATAAAACAAAAATCCCGCTTTTCAGCGGGATTTTTTATTTGAATTCCGTTCCTTTGGGAACAATTATTTTAAGGCCGTTTTTCTTGACGGAAATCTGGGTTGTACCCGAGGTTTTATAAAATTCACCGTCAATGTTGCAGGTCATTTCCTTTGCATTTACCTGGGTTATTTTCATTTTATGTCCGCGGACTACAATCATTCTGTCGCCCAGCTTTTCCGTATCGCCTTCGCAGAAAGCTCCGATACAGGTTGTTGCCTCAAAAGCGCCTACCTTTTTGAACATTACGAAATCGAGAAGACCGTCATTTGGCTTTGCGTTTTTTGCAGGCGAAATATTACCGCCATATACACAGCCGTTAAAAGCACTTACTAAAAGATATTTACCGCTGTAATCCTTGCCGTCTATATCTATCTCATACTCAATGGCGTGTTTTGTAAGAACGTCAACAATTGACGAAAACCAGTAAGGAAAATTACGGTGGAATCTGGTGATAAACGAATAGCTGTCAATATCGCCGATTACACGCGCAGTCATACCGATAGAAAGGGCATTACAGAAACGTACCCCGTCAAAATCTGCCACATCAATTGCCAACGGCTCACCTGTGACAATGTTTTCCAGTTTATAAAAAGGCTCGCTGTCCTTGAAGCATTTGAGTATATCGTTGGTAAACCCACAGGGATAAACCGCAAGCTCAACATCCTTGAACCGTCTTGACGCTTCCATTACTCGCTGGAAAGTGCCGGAACCTCCGCAGGCATAAAGGCGTATTTTTTCGCCTCGGAAGGCATCACATACCTTTTCGGTTATCTGCGCCTCATATCCCTCATGCTCTACAATAAAAAAGAACGCTTCAAAACCAAGCTTTTCGCTGAGCTTTTCTGCTTCAATACGGATTTCTTCTGATCGGTCCTTAATTCCTGCTACGGGATTTATTATAAAAATATGTTTCATCGTAGCCTCCCAACAGTTAAAATTTTAAAAACGGTTGTTTTTTTTATTATAATATGGTATAATTATTTAAGCGATTTTATCACTATATATAGCTTACCAAAAACTTAGATTAAAGTCAAGTGTTAGTGAGGAATACAAGTATGGAAAATAAAAAACAAAGCGTTTACGACTCCGACAAGGACACTGCCAGAGTACGCCACCATGCAGAACGAAGTACCTACCTGTTATCCGTGGTATATCTTGTTTTTATGTTCTTTATGACAAGAGTAATTAAATTTCCCATGTGGGCATCTCTTTGCTATCCGGGAGTTTTTGTTATCGGCTCCATTCTCTTTTTCAGCAAGAAGATACCCCGTGTTGTTTACCAGTATTGGTTCGTTTTCTCTTCTGCGGCTTTATGCGCGCTGTTTTCCATATGCTCGGATACATTTACAATTCCTCTGCTGATTTACATAACAACCCACTGTCTCACGGCGATGTTCAGAAATGAAAGGCTTATTCTGATTGATACAATTCTCGGTATTTCCCTTTCATCAGTCTGCTATTTCGTAAATCTTGACAGTCCCGCTCTGGCTATGGCTGTGGAATCAATATCTGAACTCCTGCTTATTCCGGCTTGTATCCTTTCAACTCATTTCGCTCTTACCAGCCTTGTTGCGCGTGATAAAAAGCTGTTCTTGTTTTCACAGCAGAAAAACCGTAACAACTCCACTCTTCTTCAAATCGTAGAAGCAAAGCGAAGCGAGGCTGAGGCAGCCGCAAAGGTAAAAACAGAGTTCCTTGCAAATACCAGCCACGAAATACGTACCCCTATGAACTCGATTATGGGTATGACCGAGCTTGCCCTGAGAGAAGATGTTTCCCCGCAGGTAAGAAATTACCTGGGTAATATCCGTGACGCAGGTACCAACCTGCTCAATATCATTAACGATATTCTTGACTTCTCCAAAATTGAATCAGGCAAAACCGAGCTTAACCTCACAGATTATAACATGCTGTCGGTTATGAACGATATATGTAACATTATTTCCGTTCGTATTAACAGCGAGGCTGTCCAGTTCATAACCTGCATTGACCCTTCCGTTCCCACCGTTATGGTTGGTGACGAACGCCGTATCAAGCAGATTGTACTTAATCTTGTGGGTAACGCAATCAAATACACCCGCCACGGTAGTATCACTATTTCTGTATCCGCCGTAAAAACCTCTTCCGATATGGTGAATCTGAGTTTCAGCGTAAAGGACACAGGAATCGGTATTAAACAGGCAGATATCAACCGCCTTTTCAACGAATTTGAAAGAGCAGACACCAAGCGTAACCGCAACATCGAAGGCACCGGCCTCGGACTTGCAATCTGCAAATCTCTTACAGAAATGATGGGCGGTACAATAAAAGTCAGCAGCGTTTATGGTGCAGGTAGTATCTTTACAGTGGAAATCCCCCAGAGAGTCAAGGACGCTGAAAGCTGTATCAGTATAGAAAACGGCGAGAATAAAAATATCCTTGTCTGTGTTCAGAACAGGGAGCAGCTTAAAGCTGTCTGTACTGAAATCAAGTCCCTTGGTATCAACTACAAAAGCACTACAAACCACGAGCTTCTGGCAACAAAAGACCTGGAAAGCTGTACCGATATTATCATAGACTGCGAAGAATACATCGGCGCTGCCGAGCGTCTTGCTCCATATAAAGACAAAATCACAGTTATTGCCGACCCCGGCGCAAGAATAGAAAACGACCGTGATATCCGCAGAATTTACAGACCTGTAACGATTATTTCTCTGCTGGTTCTCTTCGGTTCTCATGAAATTCCCACAGAATCACAGCTTCACAGCCGTATCAAGCGTTTCTCTGCTCCTGATGCAAAAATCCTTATCGTCGATGACAACAGAGCAAACCTTCTGGTAGCTCAGAGGCTTATCTCTCTTTACAATACACAGACTGATACCGCAGACAGTGGTATCATGGCTCTCAAAATGGTTCAGCAGAACGATTATGATATTGTGTTTATGGACCATATGATGCCGGAGCTTGACGGCATAGAAACCACACAGGCAATACGAAGCCTTGGCGGAAAGTACAGCAAGCTGGTTATCGTTGCCCTCACAGCCAATGTTATCAGCGGTGCGGCGGAAATGTTCAGAGAATCAGGACTTGACGACTTCCTCGGAAAGCCTATCGAAATGAGCGAGCTTAACCGCGTTCTCACCCGCTTTATCCCCGAAGAAAAGAGACTTCCCGAAAATGCAGAGGAAAAGCCTGCAAAACAGGAGCCGTCACAGATGATTCTGAAACTCAGAGAAGTTAAAGAGCTTAACACCGACTTTTTAATCTCACAATGCGGCGAGCGTTCAGATTTTATAAGAGATATTCTTATTTCCACAATTGCTTCACCTTCCCGTGCAAAGCTGGATAACGCCTTTGCTGCTAAGGACTGGCGCAACTATACAATTTATGTCCACGGTCTTAAAGGTGCGTTGCGCAATATCGGTGCCGAAAGTCTCGGACAACAGGCGTATGAGCTTGAAATGGCAGGTAAGCGTGAGGATGAAGAATTTATTCTCGCCCACAATAATGAGTTTATTGCCGCCTTTGACAGCTTTGCTAAGGTGATAACCGAAATAACCGAAGCACAGGATATAAAGACAGGGGAAAAGGGTGATATCTCCGCTCTCCTTCCCGAAATTGAAAAGGTGCATGCTGCCGCTGAGGAAATGGATTATAGTCTCTGTGCCGGGATTTTAGGAACTATCAGCACAAAGAATTACAGCAAGAGCATCAACACTATGATTACCGATATAACAGCCTGTGTCAATGATTTCAACTTTGAACAGGCAGCTGAAATATCTGCCTTACTCATAGAAAAAATCAAGGAAAACCTTTAAAATCAACAAAGCAATCATATCAGTCCTGATTTTCGGACACAAAATACGGTAAAATACAGTTGTAAAATACATAAGAAAGGATCTTGAAACAATGGCAAAACCTTCATCAAAGAAAACACTCGAAAGACCTGTTACAAACGAAGAGAAAAGAAAAGCTCTTGACGCCGCACTTGCCCAGATTGAAAAACAGTTCGGTGCAGGAAGCGTTATGAGAATGGGCGAAAAGACTACTCTCGATGTAGAAGCATTGCCCACAGGCTCCATCGGTCTGGATATGGCATTAGGTATCGGCGGTCTCCCCAAGGGAAGAATTATCGAAATCTTCGGGCCTGAATCCGGCGGTAAGACAACTGTTACTCTCCACGCAATTGCCGAAGCTCAGAAAAGAGGCGGTATTGCCGCTTTCGTTGACGTTGAGCATGCTCTCGACCCTGTATATGCAAAGGCTCTGGGTGTAGATATTGACCAGCTTATTGTTTCTCAGCCTGATACAGGCGAAGAAGCTCTGGATATCATGGAGGCTCTCGTTCGTTCAGGTGCTATTGACATTATCGTTCTCGACTCGGTTGCCGCTATGGTAACAAAGGCAGAAATCGACGGTGACATGGGTGACAGCTTTGTAGGTGTGCAGGCACGTCTTATGTCTTCCGCAATGAAGAAGCTTACAGCGGTTATCGCAAAGTCCAACACTGTTGCTATTTTCATTAACCAGATCCGTGAAAAAATCGGTATCATGTTCGGTAACCCCGAAACAACTCCCGGCGGCCGTGCTCTCAAATTCTACTCCTCTGTAAGAATCGAAGTAAGAAAGGGCGAGGCTATCAAGGAAGACGGCGAAACAGTAGGCGCACGAACAAAGTGTAAGGTTATCAAGAATAAGGTTGCTCCGCCTTTCAAGACATGTGAATTCGATATGATTTTCGGCCACGGCATTTCAAGAATGGGAGAACTGGTTGACTATGCGGTTGAGCTTGATATCATCAAAAAATCAGGTGCTTGGTTCAGCTACAATGATATGCGTATCGGACAGGGCAGAGACAATACCAAGAAATTCCTTGAAGAAAACGAAGATATCCGCCTTGAAATCGAAGAAAAGATTATGGCTAACTCCCAGAAGATTGAAAACGATATGGCTGGGGATTCGTCTGATGATTCCGCAGAGCCTGTGGAAACAGCTCTCGTAAAGGAAGAAAAGACCGAGTCTGCTCCCGCTCCCAAGAAGTCAAAGGCAAAGAAGAGTGTTATTGTTGATGCCGATGATGACTTTGAAGAATTTTCAATTGATGAAATGGGTTGATTAACCAATGAGCGAACTGGAAACCGCAAAAAAAAGAGCCCTCTATCTGCTGGGCGGTAAGGATTACAGCCGCAAGGAGCTATTGGATAAGCTTTTAAGAAATTACAGCAGAGAGGTTTGTGAAGAAGCCGTTCTTCAAATGGTAGAGTACGGTTATCTTGACGATAGGAAATATGCTTTTAAGCTTGCAAAAAAATACATTGAAGTAAGAAAATACGGCAAAAGCCGTGCTAAAATGATGATGATTGCGAAGGGGCTTGATTCCGCACTTGCGGAAGAAGCTCTTTCGCAGTATTCTGAACAGGATATTGTTGATGAAATCTCAGCTATAATAGAGAAAAAATATATGGACCGTCTCCTTGTCGAAGGCCCGGAGAGACACAAAGAAAAACAAAAGGTCATGGCTGCGCTTATGCGCAGAGGTTTTGAATACAGATACATCAAAACCGCCATTGACTCTGTATGCGATGCAGATTATTTTGAAGATTATGATGATTCGGATTATGAATAATTTTAAATAAAAGGAGCTATTTTATGGCAGAAAAAATCAAGGTAGGCGTGGTTTCTCTCGGCTGCCCCAAAAATCAGTGCGATGCCGAAATGATGCTTGCAAAAATTCATAAGGCAGGCTATAAAATCGTGGAAGAAGCGGGACTTGCCGATGTTGTAGTTATCAACACCTGCGGTTTTATCCAGACTGCAAAGGAAGAAGCAATCGAGGAAATCTTCGAAGCTATCAGCCGTAAGAATGACGGCATCAATAAGAAGATTATCGTTACCGGCTGTCTTGCACAACGCTATCAGCAGCAGATGGACGAGGAATTCCCTGAAATCGACGGTGTTCTGGGTCTGGGTAAGAACCAGGATATTATTGAAGCAATTGAGCGTGTTTTAAAGGATGAACGTGTTATTGATTTCGGTGAAATCGAAAATCACACAATGGACGGAGACAGACTCCAATCTACTCTTCCTCATTATGCATACCTCAGAATTGCAGACGGTTGTGATAACTGCTGTACCTACTGCGCTATCCCTCAGATAAGAGGCAGATTCAGAAGCCGTACAATTGAAAATATTGTCGCAGAAGCGGAGGGACTTGTTAAAAACGGCGTTAAGGAGCTTGTTCTAGTGGCACAGGATACCACACGCTACGGCGAGGATCTTTACGGCAAATTAATGCTTCCCGAACTCCTTGACAAGCTTTGTGAACTTGATGTAAAATGGATAAGACTCCTCTACTGTTACCCCGAAAGAGTAACAGATGAGCTTCTTGATACAATGGCAAAGCAGGATAAAATCTGTAAGTATATGGACCTTCCTTTACAGCACTGCGACGGCGAAATCCTTAAAGACATGAACCGCACCGGCGACAGACAGTGGCTTACAGACCTTATAAAGAAAATCCGCGATAAAGTTCCGGGTATCACCCTCAGAACAACCTTTATCACAGGCTTCCCCGGGGAAACAGAGGCACAGTTCACCTCTCTTGCGGAATTTGCCCATGAGGTTAAATTTGAACGTCTCGGCTGTTTTGCATATTCTCAGGAAGACGGAACTCCTGCGGCAGATTTTCCCAATCAGGTTGCTGACGCGGAAAAAGAACACCGTTCCGAAATTATTATGGAACAGCAGGACGTACGCGTAGGCGACTATTGCAACAGTAAAATCGGAACAGAAACAGAGGCTGTTGTTGAAGGCTATGACAGATATTCAGAAATGTTCTTCGGCAGAGATGCTTCCTATGCTCCCGAAATTGACGGTATGATGTACTTTACAAGCGAGAAGAAGCTTGGACTGGGAGATTTTGTAAAAGTTAAAATTACAGATAATCTTGATAATAATTTGTTGGGTGAGGTTATTTCCTGAAACATATATTAAATAACAGAAAGGCATGAATTTATGAATCTGGCAAATAAACTTACAATGTTCCGTATAGTACTGGTACCCTTTTTCGTTCTGGCAATGGCATTTTCTCAGCATCTTATTGCCCTGATAATCTTTGCAATTGCAAGCCTTACAGACATGCTTGACGGAAAGATTGCCCGAAAGTACAATATGATTACCGATTTCGGCAAATTTCTTGACCCGTTGGCTGATAAGGTACTGGTTATAGGCGCGCTTATCTGCATGGTTGAGCTTCACTACACAGCAGCATGGCTGGTATGGGTAATTGTAGCAAGAGAATTTATGGTATCAGGTATCCGTCTCGTAGCCGCAGGAAGTAAGGAAAAAATCGTAATTGCGGCTAATATCTGGGGTAAGCTCAAAACCGCTTCCACTATGGTTGCTATCTGCGTTATTCTGATTCTTCACGCATTAGGGGATTTTGGTATTGGATTTGCATATACCCAACTTATCAGCGATATATTAATGTATATCTGCACAGCACTTACAGTTATTTCAGGCGTGATTTATGTCTGGGATTACAGAAGCGTTTTAAAGGAAATGTAAAAAAACGGCGGTATCGCAATTGCGATACCGTCGTACTTTTATTTGATTAGTCCCAGATATCAGGGAAGAGCATATCAAGTTCCTTGATGTTCTTTTCAAGAACAGCTTCCTGTTCTTTAAGCTCTGCCTTACGCTTGGGAGTGATGAATGTCTTATTGAGTTCGGAACGTACTTCGTCAAGAGTTCTTTTAAGGGGTTCTTTACGACGCTTGTACTGTGCCTTACGTTCTTCCTTTTCCTGACGTGCACGACGTGCGCTTTCAGCAGCTTCCTTCTCAGCTCTTTCAGCAGCAAGACGTTCTCTTTCTGCAGAAATACGCTTCTTTTCGCCTTCAATACGGTCTACGATTGCACCGTTGAGAGCTTCGTAACGAGCCTTCTGTTCGGGAGTTGCAAAACGGAGAGCCTTGATATAGTTCTTATCGTCTGTGATTGTCTGGGGAAGATCGGGGATTTCATCCTCGCTTTTAAGCTTACATTCAGCAAGAAGCTTACCGATATAAGCTCTGGATTCTTCAATATCAATATCAAGAATCTTATCAAAATATGTATCAGCTGTTTCAAATTCGCCGTCTTCAAGGAACATATATGCTCTCTTGATGAGGTTTTCCTTATTAGCTGCGGTAGCTGTAACGATAGCGTCGGGAACCACTGCTGCTTCTTCGGGTTTGAGAATCTTTTCAACTGTTTCAGAGATTTCTCTCATAAATTCACTGTCTGTGCTGTCAAATGCGGTATCAAGCCATACAAGTGCTTCGGGGAGCTGCTGGAAAATGAGGTTATCGCCGTTGAAAATAGCGAACATCTGCTTTTCTTCGTCTTTAAGCTCTTCCGCAAAGCCGTTAACAATGTAATTAAGGTAACCATCGCAGCAATCAGCAATATTCTTGAAGCCGGCAAGCATAATGCGAGTATTCTTAACAGCATATGCAATCTGCGCAGCCTTTTCGATTTCGTCCATACCCTTTAAGGATTCAGGAATATAGAAAACATCAAATCCTAAATTCTCTGTGAAACGAAGGTTAAGACGGTCACCGTCAAGGTCGCTGTCATTTGTAGCATCTTCACGTGTGAGAACGAAAATATCATACTTCTTATCCTGTGCAAATACATTCTTAGAAACAGTAACCGCTTCTGTAAGAGCATCAGTCATGCCGATATATGCAGCCTGCATTTCCTGTGTTGCATAGTGAAGAGCACGCTTATAGCTTTCGCTTTCAACAATTGCGGGAAGGGATGTAACATCCTTTCTGCAAACGGGGAAGCGCTTTCCACCCTTTAATACGTACTGGATTCCGTATTCGCAGAGAAGCTTCTGCCAATGTGTTTCGCTGTCCTCAGGATCTGTGAGAATAAGTTCGTCAGCAATCTTTTCAGCTGCTGCAAAGTTCATTGTATTTCTCAGATATGTAATTCTGTTTATCTTTTTTACATCTGTTTTTGGGAGCATAGATTCAACTCCACAACCAAGGCAAACGCTGCCGATATTTTCTGCGTCAGCCTGAATATCTCCGCCGCAGATTTTGCAGCTTAAAGTATTTTCATACATTTCCCGTGTCCTCCTGATTATTATTTAACACTTATAAATAGTATATATCAATTTCCTTATTCTGTCAATATTTTGTAATGTGCTTTGTTTAATTCTGACTAAAAATTTTTAACACGGTTAGCAGATTTGCACATAGTTTTTTGATTGATTTTATAGCAAAATCAACCCCCGCACGAAACTTACTTCATGCGGGGTGTTTTTAGCCGAGTCTTAACATTTCATCAATACATCCTTTTGCCTTTTCCATAATCTCATCACTGAGGAAAATTTCCTCGCCTTCGCCGTTGAGACATGCAAGAACATCAGGTAAGGTTGTCACTTTCATATCAGTACAGATAAGCTTTTTAGACAAGGGATAGAACTTCTTTTCAGGACAGTCGTACTGGAGGTGAGCCACTATACTGTTTTCAGTTCCTATGATAAATTCCTTGGCTTCGGAATTTTTTGCAAAATTCATTATTCCCGTTGTACTTCCCACATAATCTGCCATTTCTGTTACTTCCGCAGGACATTCGGGATGAACCAGGAATAACGCATCCGGGTGCAGCTTCTTTGCCTTTTCCACATCTTCACGGGTCATTGCCGCATGGACAGGGCAGCCGCCCTTGAAAAGCTTGAATTCTTTTTCAGGAAGCTGGGATTTCACATATGAGCCTAAGTTTATATCAGGTATAAACAGAATCTTATCATTATCAATCTTTTTCAGAATATCCAGAGCGGAAGCAGATGTAACACACACATCACACTCTGTTTTAAGCTCGGATGTGGTATTGATATAAGCTACTACTGTATGGTCGGGGTTCTGCTTTTTGAGTTCTTTCAGCGATTTTACGTCAAGCTGTTCAGCCATGGGACAGCCTGCGTCGGAGCTGCTGAGATATACATGCTTATCAGGGGAGAGAAGCTTTACGGTTTCAGCCATAAAACGAACGCCGCACATAATGACATTCTTCTGAGGTGCCTTCGCAGCCTGTTGGCTAAGCCCGAAGGAGTCGCCTATATAATCAGCAATTTCCACTATCTCTCGGTTTTCATAAACATGAGCCAGAATGCAGAAATCCTTTTCTTTTTTAAGTTCAAGTATTTTATCCTGTAATTCTCTTATATTCATAACAATCTTCCTTTGTTTTCTTTTGAATTGTTAAGTATATTATACTGATTTTATATTCCCTTGTCAACGATTGTTTTGTGATTGACAAACTTTGATATGGCTGTTATACTTATTACAGCAAATTTGTTATTTAAAGGTATATTCAATGAAAAAATATGTAAAGCTTCTTATTCCGCTTTCAATGATTGCGGCAATATATTTTGTATTTCACCTGGTAGGTATCGGCTGTCCCATAAAATTCGTATCCGGCATTTCTTGTCCCGGCTGCGGCATGACAAGGGCATGGCTGTGGGCATTGGCGCTTGATTTTGAATCCGCTTTTTATTTCCATCCGCTTTTCTGGGTTGTGCCGCTTTTCCCTGTACTTTATATTCTGCGCGAAATGAAAAAGCTCCCCAAAAAGTCCTATGATGTCTGTGTTGCAATAATATGCGCACTTTTTATAATAGTCTGGCTTGTACGTATGCTTTCAGGCAGCGATATTGTGGCATTTGCTCCCCAGAACAGTGTTTTCGCCAGAGCCATAGACTTAATTACCGCAAATTTGAAATAAATTAAACCCCTTGCTTTTGCAAGGGGTTTTGTTTATTAACCGTTGATCTGTCCGTACTGAGAACCGTAGCCGCCTGTCATCCAGCTGTTATATGCTGTGGATAATTCGTTGAGGTTTCTTGTAATAAAATAACCTGCAAGAATTGTTCCCACACCGCCTGAAATCAGGTTGATAAGAAGATATAAAAGAATAGTGCTACCTGTTTCGGAAATGTTGATGTTGTAACGGGGACCATTCTTGTGCATTCTGTCACCAAGCTTATAAAACCAGTAATAAGCATAGATACCGCACGTAACAATGGATAAGAAGAAATATGCCGCTAAACCTGGTGTTTCTTCACCGTCACCCTGGCATACCTGGTTTGTATCTCTTGCTACCTCGTATATGTAATACATCCAATAAATACCGCAGGTTACAATAGATAAAAGAACAATTGTAAGATAGTTTCTGTCCTGTTTTACCATGATTTTTAATTTCCTTTCTCAATTTCTACCGTTATTATATAGTAAATATCATGCTTTGTCAAGTAATATCATTCAAGGAAATAGGAGGCTTCCATATCCGCTGTTGCAAGGGCGAAGGCAAGAGGGAATTTCTCCAACGCCTTACCCACAGTACCGTTATCCTCTGTTCCCGAGAAGCCCATGTGCCAGCGGATAGCCATTGCTTCCTCGCGGGAGAGACGCATAAAACCGCTGATCATATAGACAGACTTTTCCCCGTGGCCGTAGGGAAGATCATCATCGAACTTGTAGAACGGCACCTTTTCCCATTGACCCTGGTCGTTTTTGACGTTGCGCATTTCGGTCTTATAACAGTCGATTTTGCACATGTCATGGAGAAGAGCAACCAAAGCTATCTGCTCATCAGTATAGCTGAGATTATAAAGCTCTTTTACACGGGGGCGTTCAAGATAATCTTTAAGACATTTGTAAACATTTATAGAGTGCTGGGCAAGTCCGCCCTCAAAACTGCCGTGAAAACGTGTGCTGGCAGGGGCAACGAAAAAATCGCACCTGTTTGTGAGGTAATCGAGAAGCTTATCTGCTCCGTCACGGGTAATATTCGCTTTATAGATTTCAGTAAATTCAGCCTTTACAGCTTCAACATCAACCATAGTAGTACTCCTTTATAAAATATCTGTTCCCATTTCTTTTTCAGGAACATTGGGATTAAAATAGGGCATTTTATTGATTTTATTCTGGTACATTACAGCCTGATTGGGACAGCGGTGATAACAGGCCTGGCATACTATACATTTGTTTCCGAAAGTAATTTTTCCGTCTTTGATTTCAATGTTTTCCGCCGGACAGTTCTTAACACATTTTCCACAGAGAGTACAAGCGAAAGAAACTGAAAAACGTTCACCCATTTTTCCCCAGTTGCTTTTATTTTCGTTATAAAGCTTATGCTTTTCCGGTTTATCGGCAGGAAGAATTTTTTCTTCGGCTTTTTCAATAGAAGAAATAATTTTCTCAATATTCTTCGGTGCTTTTTTAAGCAGCCCTTTGTTATACGGTTTAATCAGGGGAGTTGAGAAAACAGCTGTAAAGTTTTCAGGCATTTTCATTGTATAAACCTGTTTTATGTTCAGACCACAGCCCTTAGCATGGTTATATGTAAATTTTGCAGCCCCGCCTGCCGCACCGCCGTAATTCAGAACAATCCATAAAGGCGCATATGTCTTAATCTCCTTCATAAAATCGAAAACAGGTATTGGCAGACCGAAAGAATATACAGGACAGACAATTATAAGCTTATCATAGGATGAAATATCGCCCTTCCATTCAGGAATATACCGGATTTCTCCCTCTAATCGTGTTTTTATCTGTTTTGCGAGCCACAAACTGTTGCCTGTGCCTGAGAAATAAAAAATTCCATTCATTTTATAGCCTTTCTAAAACATTAAAATAGAGTTTTCTTCATCAAAAATGCCGCACCCATATGAGTGCGGCATCATGTTTCTTAGATTAAGAAAGGATAGAGTGTTCGTCGTTAGCGTCGAAGAGGTGAATCTTGTTAGGATCGATAGCGAGCTTAACAACATCCTGAGGACGAGCTGTGCAACGAGGAGATACTCTTGCAGAAAGCGGGATACCTTCACATGTGAGGTAGAGGTATGTTTCAGCACCGAGCATTTCTGTAACGTCAACGTTAGCTTCGATAACGCCTGTGGAAGCAGCGGAGATAAACATTTCTTCATCGTGGATGCTTTCAGGACGTACACCAAGGATAACTTCCTTATCAACGTAGTAGTTGAGAGCTTCTGCGTCAACCTTAGCCTGAGGAAGTTCAACATAGAACTTTCTGCCTCTGGATGTCTTGGTATCTTCGGAGCCGAATTCAACAGTGTACTTGCCGTTGATCATGAGGAGCTTAGCGTTGATGAAGTTCATCTGAGGTGTGCCGATAAAGCCAGCAACGAACTTATTAACAGGGTTTTCGTAAAGGTTGAGAGGAGAGTCAATCTGCTGGATGTAACCGTCCTTCATAACTACGATTCTGTCACCCATTGTCATAGCTTCGATCTGGTCATGTGTTACGTAGATAAATGTTGTACCGAGCTTCTTGTGGAGCTTGGAGAGCTCTGTTCTCATCTGTGCACGGAGCTTAGCGTCGAGGTTGGAAAGAGGTTCGTCAAGTAAGAATACCTGAGGATCACGAACGATAGCACGACCTAAAGCTACACGCTGTCTCTGACCACCGGATAAAGCCTTAGGCTTTCTGTCGAGGAGGTGAGCGATGTCGAGAATCTTAGCAGCTTCTTCAACGAGCTTCTTGATTTCATCCTTCGGAACCTTTCTGAGCTTTAAGCCGAAAGCCATGTTTTCAAATACTGTCATATGAGGATAGAGAGCATAGTTCTGGAATACCATTGCGATATCTCTGTCCTTAGGAGCAACGTCGTTTACGAGTCTGTCGCCGATGAATAATTCACCTTCGGAAATTTCTTCGAGACCAGCGATCATACGGAGAGTTGTGGACTTACCGCAACCGGAAGGACCTACGAAGATGATAAATTCCTTATCCTTGATGTTCATAGAGAAATCGGAAACAGCTACAACGCCGCCGGGGTATCTCTTATATATGCCTCTGAGTGATAAACTTGCCATTTTGAGTGACCTCCTGTGGAAATATTATTACATGATTTATAATAACAAAATTTCAAAAAAAATGTAAGTACCTAATTGACTAAAAATCCTTTGAGTGCTTTATGTAAAATCACTAAGACTTATAAAACAGCTATAAATTACACCCTTTTTTGTGGTAATTATAAACAAAAAAACATGACTTTTCGAGGTTTTTAAGCCGTTTCAGAATTTACATAAATAAAATTTTGTTTACTTTGCTTACTGAGGGGAATAATTTTTGTTGATTTTATCTCATATAATTCATTAAAGGCTAAAAAACACACTTGAAATTTGTACTATTTTGCCGAAAGGAGCAACTCTGATGACCAGAAACAAATTCACACGCATACTTCTTGCTGTTGTGATTATAGTTACAGCAATCACCGCATTGGTCTGTACCGTATCCGCCGATGAACCCGACGGAAGCACTCCCGAAAAAATTACCGCTTTTATCTCCGGGTGCGGCTATACCGTCTCTTCGCCCATAACAAAGCAGATAACCATTCCCGATACATTCAGCGAGGTTTATGAAAACTACAACTCCTTACAAAAAGAGCAGGGCTTTGACCTTTCAAGGCACAAGGGCAAAAGCGCTGTTTCCTACACCTTCGGTGTAATCGGCTATAAGGACCAGAACGGAAACACAGATCCTGATGTGCAGATACATATAATAGTATGTGATGATAAGATAGTTGCCGCTGATATAGCGAGCACCAGGCTTGACGGGTTTATGAAACCACTACGAAATTAAGAACAGGCGGTCGATAGACCGCCTGCTTTTTACTTATTAACGAGATTGAATTTGCCGATAAGAGGCAATTCCTTTGCCTTACCCTGTGCTGCATTTACAATTCCGAACACCATTCCGGCTACCGGGACTGCCCAGAAAACAAAGTTGAGTGCAGAACCTACAATTGTCTTGATGAAATCCGGAAGGAAGGGAAGTGCCCACCAGATCTGTGTTATTGTACCACCTGCGGCACCGATTATTGCCGAGGCGATAAGAAGAATAAGAGCCTGATTTGCGTGAAACTTTCCGAAGCGTGATTCGGGACAAGCTACCAGGGGTAAGAAAAACAGGATGCTTATATAAGAAACAGCGCAGAGAACCTTATTCTTTTCAATATCGTTCTTATCGAAAGAGCTTGTGCTGTCTACAATATTTATACCCTGAGCTCCTGCCTGAGTATTTGTATTATTTGTGTATGTATTTGCGTTTTCTGTCTGAGCAGCTCCGCATGACGGACAGAACTTTGTGCCGTCATCAAGCTTGCTGCCGCAGCTTGGACAAAATGCCATATTTATCAATCCTTTCAGTTATTTTCCTTATAATATCATAGTAAAAATCTTATGTCAAGAGTTTAAAAGCTTTTCAGCTGCTCTGAGTATCTCCTTGTCCTGCTCCCAGTTTAACTTTTCAAGAGCATCATCATAGAGTAAAAGATAATCCTCGTCAATTTCTGATTCCTGGCGCTGTGCTTCCTTATAATTATAATATGCAAGATAAAATGCACCTGTTTTTTCAGTGTTTTCCAAGGTTGTAAAGGTGTACTCCATGCGGAAATCATCTCTCAGCTGTGCGGTAATACCTGTCTCTTCAAGAACTTCACGTAACGCGCTTTCTGTTTCGGTCTCGCCGTATTCCACATGACCCTTGGGAAAGCCGATATGTCCGCTTTTTGTTCTCACCAGCAGATAACGGCGTTCGCCGTTCTTTTCAGTGTATAAAACAGCTCCGCTTGTCTTTTCGTACTTGGGGTAAAGCTTTGATTTAAAATATTTTTCTGTAAAATCAACAGCGTGCATGATATTACATTCCCAGCAGATTTCTGTTCCTGCCAGGTTTTCGGGAACAACCACCCACTTTTCCTCAACGTCATCCTGGCGGCATATGACACCCACAACCATGCCTGTGAATTTTTCCACGGGAGTATCAACACCTAGAATATATGCATCCTGTTCTTCGCCGTCAGGAGCAATTACCCCCTCAACATAGCCGTAATTTACAGGATATATCATATCAGGATGTTCGGGATGTGCAGAACCTATGGGACGGTCTACGGTAACATCTACAACCGTACCAAGAACAGAAAAAGTCTTTTTTGCCATGATTATTCCTTTCGGTTTTCAGTATGTAAATACTTATTCTTCTGTATCTAAAACAATTATACCCTTGTCCAGCATTCTCTGTGCCGCCAAAAGCACACCCATTCTGCCTGTATCGTAGGTAATTCCGCCTTGAAGCCATACAGCATAAGGTTCTCTCAGCGGTGCATCGGCGGAAAGCTCGATAGAAGCACCCATTGTAAATGCGCCGGCAGCCATAATAACCTGGCTGTCATAACCGGGCATATCCCAGGGCTCAGGACTTACAAAGCTGTCAACGGGACTTCCGGACTGGATACCTTCGCAGAAAGCAATAAGCGCCTTTCTTGAACCTAATTTCAAGGCTGTAATTATATCTGTTCTGTATTCGTTAAAGGCAGGATATGCCTCATAACCCAGGAGGGAGAAGAAAGCAGATGCGAAGGTTGCTGTCTTTACTGCGTTTGCAACAACAGAGGGAGCGTTAAAGAGACCCATGAACATTCCTCTGTTCTGATTCAGAGAACAGCCTACCTCTTTACCTGTACCTACGGTTGTAAGACGGTAGGAGCAAAGCTCAACAAGTTCCTTTTTACCTGCGATATATCCGCCTGTTTCAGCAATACCGCCGCCTAAGTTCTTGATAAGAGAGCCAATAATAAGGTCAGCACCCACCTCGCAGGGTTCAACACGCTCAACAAGTTCGCCGTAACAGTTGTCAACCATGATAATTGCATCAGGGTTTACAAGACGTACTGCGTCTACCATTTCGCTGATTTCGGAAATTGTAAGAGAAGGGCGGAGGCTGTAACCTCTTGAACGCTGGATGTATGCAACCTTACAAGCCTTTGCACGCTCGCTGATAAGACCGAAGTTCACTGTTCCGTCGGGAAGGAGGTCTATCTGATCATATTTTACTCCGAATTCTGTAAGAGAACCGCCCTTTTCACCGAAGATTACTTCTTCGAGAGTATCATAGGGCTTTCCTGTGAGAGAAACCATTAAATCGCCGGGGCGGAGCACTCCGAAAAGCGCTGTTGATATAGCATGTGTGCCATTTACGAAGGTATGGCGCACAAGTGCATCCTCAGCTCCAAGCACCTGAGCAAATACAGCGTCAAGCTTATCTCTTCCGTCATCACCGTAGCCGTAGCCTGTTGTACCTTTAAGGTGAAGCTCGCCTACACGATTGTCGATAAATGCCTTCAACACCTTTTCACTGTTGCAGCGAGCGGTGTGGTCAATTCTTGCAAATGCCTCAGCGGCAATATTCTCCGCATTAATAGCGATTTCCTCTAATCTTTTGTCAATGTTAAAATAACAGCTCATCAGTTGTTCCTGCTTTCATATTTGTTATAGCATTCTGCGGTAATTTCATAACCGCACTTTTTATAAAACGGCACAAGCTCCTTTTCGCAGATTACAAACACTCTGTTTTCAGTGCGTAATTTCTCCGAAACCGCTTCAACAATTCTTCTGCCGTAATTTTTATTTCTGTATTCATTTTTCACCGCAACCAGTGATATCAGCGCAATACCGTCTATACTGAACATTTTTGCTGCGGTTGCTTTTTCATCAAGGGTATATATTTCGGAGATTCCGTGACGGACATTGTGGCAAGTATCGGTGTACCAGTTGTCAAACTCAATGTGAAATCCGTCTTTAAGAATATCAAATACCTTTTCATAAGAGGTATCCATGCTCAGGGGAGAGCTTTTCCCTTCTCCCTTGTATTCCATTATATAAAGTATGCCGTCACGTGAACCTTCGTGACTTATAAGTAAGTCGATAATCCCCGAACTGTGACAGAATTCCGAAAGCTCGTCATCCATCGGACCGCAGATTACCGCAGAAGCGTAATAAAAGGCAATTACCGTCTTTTCGCCTCTGAAAAATTTAAGAAAGGGATAAGAAAAGCCGTAAGCCTCGCAGAGTGCCTTTATTTTTCCCGTGAATACATCAGGCGCAAAAGGGGATAGTGCCGCTTTCAGCTCTTCTTCCGTAAAAATTCGTGTTATCATAACCGGCAGAGCTTGTTATACATAGCCTGCGCAAGCTTTTCTGTTGCTGTAACATCAGATAAATCCACCACACAGGATGCTGTATGCAGATAGCGTGTGGGGACTGAAATAGCCGTTGTCCGAACCCCGCCTGCTGCCTTATGGATTGCGCCGCTGTCATTTCCGCCTGCAACCTTTGTCTTGGTCTGGCACTTTACACCGATTTCTTCGGCTGTCTTGAACGCAAGCTTGTAAAGTTCACGGTCATAGATTGTACTCTTGTCCATAAAGGAAACAACTGCGCCTTCACCAAAACAGCAGACCTTGTTTTCATCATCGGAGCCTGAAATATCACAGGCTGTTGTGGATTCGAGAACAATTGCGTAGTCGGGATTTACGGTAAATGCCGCACAGCCGGCGCCTCTTGTACCGATTTCCTCCTGAACTGTGAATACGCAGGTTAAGTCATATTCCTGCTCAGCATTCAGCATTTCTATCATCATCATACAGCCGAGTCTGTCATCAAGAGCCTTTGCGTGAAGTCTGTTGTCGCCGAAAAGAAAAAAGTCATTTTCAAAATAACAATAATCTCCCAGAGCTACAAGCTTCTGTGCTTCTTCCTTTGATGTAACGCCGATATCAATTACAAGCTCGTCAACCTGGGGCTGTTTATCCTTGTCGTCGCCCTTTACCATATGAACGGGGCGTTCTGCAATTACACCCGTAAATTCGCCGAAGGTCACCTTTCTGCCGAAAACAGCAGAGGGAACGATTCCGCCAACGGTTGTGAATTTCAGATAGCCGTCATCTGTGATGCTTGTGATTATAAAGCCTACCTCATCCATGTGAGCGCAGATCATTACCTTATTTTCAGGAGTTTTTGCACCTTTTTTGGTAACAATCAGGTTTCCCATATTATCAACTGTCTTTTCACAGCTTTCGGGAAGCTTTGAAATTATAAAATCACGGACAGCCTGTTCATTACCGCTGGTGCCGTTTATTGTTGTAAGTCTTTCAAGAAGAGATAAGTTCATTATAAAGCACCTCCCATAGCAAACTCAGCCATAAGTCTGCCCACCGCCTTAATGTCTTCGGTATCTATAACTTCAACAGGTGTGTGCATGTATTTAAGAGGAATAGAAATAAGGCCTGTACGTACACCGTTCTTTGCGGTACTTATTTCATCTGCGTCTGTGCCTGTCTCTCCGCCCATAATTTCATACTGAACGGGGATTTCCTTTTCTGTTGCAAGCTTTTTGAGTTTATCTGTAACCTGACGGTCAAGAACAGGGGATATACCTATCATTGCACCCTTACCCATTTCGCCGCACTTTTCCTTTTTACAGCCGGGAGTGTATGCAAAGCTTACATCTGTTGCAAGACAGAAATCCGCATCAATATCAAATGCGCCGATTTTTGCACCGCGGCTTCCTGTTTCTTCCTGAGATGCAAAAAGAACAGCAATGTTATAGTCTGTTTCCTTGCCCTGTAAAAGAGAAAGAGCATATAAAACCGCCATGACACCGCTTCTGTCATCAATAGCCTTACCGCTTACTCGGGTGCCGTCGAGTTCAGAGAACTTACTGTCGATTGTAACTCTGTCGCCAAGGGAAATCATCTTTGTAAGACTTTCCTTGGAATATCCCGTATCAATAAGAATATCTTTCGACTTCATAGCCTTCTTTGTATCGCTGTTCACATGGGGCGGAAGGGTAGCAATAACACCACGGACAGATGTATCTCCGTGAATTGTAACAGTCTGCGCAGCGTAAAGTCTGCGGTCAGTTCCTCCGCATTCACCCACCTTAACAAAGCCCTTGTCATCGATATATGACACAATAAAGCCGATTTCATCAATGTGAGCTTCCAAAAGAAGTGTTTTTTTGCCGTTGTTCTTGTCACCTATAAAGGCGGTAACATTACCGAATTTGTCTGCCTTTGCATTTGCTGAAAATTTTCTCAGATATTTCAGCGCAACCTTACAAGCATTATCTTCTGCGCCTGAAACACCAACAGCGGAGCAAAGTTCTTTCAGTATTTCTTTTATTTCCATAAACATTCTCCCTTTGATTATATTTTAACAGTCCATATCATTATATCATTACCCGTCTTTTGTTGCAATTATTAAAATAACAGAATTTTGATTTTTCATAAGTTGTTTTTTTGATAAATAATAAAAAAGAGCGGGGTTAACCGCTCTTTATATATGCTTTTCTTATCATCGTCCTGTCATAAGACATTATTTTCTCATTTATAGGATATCATAATAATTGTCCTATGTCAAGACATGTTGTGAGGTATTTTATGGCAAGAATTATTGATGGAGAAAAAATGAATATGGTGGGCGAAAATGTCCGCAAATTCAGAATTGAGCAGAAAATGAGCCAGGAGACTCTTTCAGCAAAGCTCGAAACCTTAGCCGTTTATATATGCCGCGGTTCTATTGCAAGAATCGAAGGCGGTACAAGAACAGTTACCGATATAGAGCTTTTTGGTCTTTCAAAAGTGCTTGGAAAACCTGTTGAAAGCTTTTTTGAAACTGATAATTAATAAAACAGGCGGTTCATACGAACCGCCTTTCTGTTTTAGGTTATATCATATTCAAATGTGCAGGTGTAATACTTTCTTTCACGGCCTGAAACCAGATATTCCACTTCATAACGATACCGCCCTTTGTTCACCGTTTCAAGAGAATGTGCGGGAAACGCATTGAAGCTTTTATGCGCGCCCTTCCACAAGCTGTTGAAATCCGATGTCCAGGCTACATTTTCCTTGTATGGCGCTCTGTCCCACTCGCCGTCATAACAGTAGTAGAGTATACCTCCGCAGCTGCTTGTACCGATAGATTCCTCAACACCCTTATTATAAACAGATATCATAACATCTGCATTTTCAAGGTTATATACATTATCTGAAAAGGCATGGATATAGATAAGCGGTTCCTCGACAGGCTCGCTTTTAATATGCCAGTTCTCGCCGTCGAAGGTTTTTTGGTACCAGGTTTTCCCGTCATAGCTTTCAAAGAATGTGCCGTCAGGATATTCAGTTATATACACAAATTCGTGATAAACAGGCGCTTCGGTTTCCGCAGCGGTTGTTGTTTCCTCTGTAACAGCAGGCTCAGACTTACAGGATGATAATAAAAGCACAGCTGAAAGAACCGATAAAAATATTTTTTTCATAATTTCAGCACTCCTTTTTAAAAATATCTTTCATTACATATAACGATTAAACCAAGACAAATGGGACAAAATAATTTCAAAAACAGGCGGTTCATACGAACCGCCTGTTTTGTTTATCCATTTACAATCTTTGTGAAAGCTTCTGCATACTTCTTCTGAAGTGCGGCAGCTTCTTCGTTGGTTGCGCCAACAGTTGTGTAGTAAATCTTGATCTTGGGTTCTGTACCGGAAGGACGGATTACAAGACTTGCGCCGCCTTCAAGATAAAGTGTGATAACATTGGACTTGGGGAGATCAATTACTGTTTCTTCGCCTGTTACGATATCAACCTTCTTGGAAGCTTCATAGTCTGCCATTGCAACAACCTTTGCGCCTGCGATTTCCTTGGGGTAATCAGTACGCATGTTGTTCATGATTTCCTTCATCTTTGCCATACCGCTTGCGCCTTCAAATGCGAAGGTGTCAAGAGTGTTGCAGTAAGAACCGTATTCTTCGTACATCTTCTTTCTTGCTTCAATAAGAGAAATACCCTGAGCACGATAGAATGCAGCCATTTCGCAGATAAGCATGGAAGCAACTACCGCATCCTTATCTCTTACATAACCGCCTGCGAGGTAGCCGTAGCTTTCTTCAAAACCGAAGATATAACGGTCTTCTTCGCCCTTTTCTTCGAGGAAACCGATCTGTTCGCCGATAAACTTGAAGCCTGTTAATACTTCGATAAGCTCAACGCCGTATTTCTTTGCGATTGCTCTTGTGATGTCTGTTGTAACAATTGTCTTTACAGCAATAGGATTCTTAGGCATTGTACCAAGGGCAATTCTTTCCTTTGCCACATATTCGAGAAGCATTGCGCCAACCTCGTTACCTGTGAATAATGCGTAGTCATCGCCATCGGGAACAGCAATACCAACACGGTCGCAGTCGGGGTCAGTTGCAAGAAGAAGGTCAGGCTTTTCCTTGCGGCAAAGCTCTAAACCAAGCTGTAATGCTTCCTTGATTTCAGGGTTCGGATAAGGGCAGGTTGTGAAGTTTCCGTCAGGCATTTCCTGTTCGGGAACAATTACAACATCCTTGATACCGATTTCGTCTAAGATACGGCGTACAGGCTTGTTACCGGTACCGTTAAGGGGAGTGTATACCACCTTTAAGCCTGCTGTTGCACATACATCAGGGTGGAGGGACTGCTTTTTAACCTCAGCCATATATGCGTCGATAATATCATCGCCTATGTACTGAATCATACCTGCTTTGAGGCTGTCCTCAAACTTTGCAGTCTTTACACCTTCAAATACATCTATCTTGTTGATTTCAGCAAGTACTCTGTCTGCTGCGTCAATTGTAAGCTGGCAGCCGTCAGAGCCGTAAACCTTGTAGCCGTTGTACTTTGCAGGGTTGTGGGAAGCTGTTACCATAACGCCGGCGTCACACTTGCATGCTCTGACAGCCCATGAAAGCATGGGAGTAGGCATAAGCTCTGTGTAGATATATACCTTTACGCCGTTTGCGGAAAGAACTTCTGCAACAGACTTTGCAAAATAATCAGACTTGATTCGGCTGTCGTAAGAAACAGCAACCGCAGCACCTTCGGGCTTAACCTGCTTTAAGTAAGCAGCAAGACCCTGTGTAGCCTTACATACTGTATAGTAATTCATGCGGTTTGTACCTGCGCCGATAACACCGCGGAGTCCGCCTGTACCGAATTCAAGCTCACGGTAAAAACGATCGGAAATTTCTTCCTCATTTCCCTTTACGCTTTCAAGTTCAGCCTTTAAATCGGGATCCTCTGTTGCCTTTTCAAGCCAGAGTTCATAAAGCTTATTTGTATCCATAAATAATCCTTTCCGCAATATAAATTGCTTAGCATTAAAAAATTCAAATCAGGCTTATTATATCACGAAATAACTAAAAATGCAATAACTATAAAGAAAATTATCAATTATCGGTGAAAAGTCTAAAATATCTTTAATTTTGAACTGCGAAGATTACAAATTTATGAAAAATAAGATGTATATTTCTCCTGAAAGGTGGCAATATAAAGACACAACCTTATTTTTCTGACAATGAAAGGAACGGATTATATGAAAAAGGTAAAATTCAGAAACGGCTTACAGGGCAAGGGCTTTGCCGCAGCTCTTGTGCTTAGTATTGCGGCGGTGGGTATTTCAACCTATGCAGCCTATACGGGTACTATTAACCAGGTGCCCGAGGAAACAGACAACGACCAGGACAATGTTTTCCTTTACGAAACAGAGGATGTAGGGATTGAACAGACGGGAATCCCCAAGGAGATTCCCGAAGAAACAACCACATCCGCAGATGACAGCGAAACAGGTCTTTTCTTCTCAAATCCAAAGACAATGCCCATTTCCGACGGCGAAGTCATCAACCCGTACAGCAACGGCGAGCTTGTGAAAAGCGAGACTCTCGACGTGTGGAAAACCCATGACGGAGTTGATATTGCCGCTGAGAAGGGAAGTGCCGTAGCCTCCTGTATGAAGGGTACAGTAACCGAAATCAAGGACGATCCTCTCTGGGGCGTATGTGTGATTATTGACCACGGCGACGGCGTAAAGGGGCATTACTACGGACTTGCGGAGACCCTTAACGTAAAGGCAGGCCAGGAAGTGAAAATGGGCGAAATTATCGGTCAGGTAGGCAATACCGCAGAAATCGAATGTAAGCTCGATTCACATCTCCATTTCGGAATTACTGTAAATGACAGCTGGACAGACCCTATTGCATTTGTGAATGAATAAAAAAGGCCGGTGCTATGCACCGGTCTTTCTCATTCGCCTTTTAAGTTTATATCGTTTTCTATGCAATATTTTACACATTTATTAAGCAGATTGCTCATTGTTCCAAGCTCCTGCTTTTCTGCATAATTTTTATATTCTTCATAATCGTCGAGCTTACATTTGCACGCTATGGTTTTATAATGCGCTTTGTCGTATTTACGGTTTGCTCTTCTCTGAGCATCGGTCATAGCCATAACAGTACCTCATCATCAAATTTGTATAAAACATACACGTAAACATTATATTTTTTGTCAGCTTTTTCTATTGATATTTACACGTAAACGTGATATAATCAAATAAACACCAAAAGCTGAGCAATGCCCAGCTTTATCCTAATTAATTATTATACCATAATCCGAAAATATCGTCAAGGAGAATCCATGGACATAATCAGAAAATTATACAGCCAGGAAATAAAGCCCTCAGAGCAGCCCTTTGAAAATGCTGTATACGACACGGCTTTCACACAGTTCGAGGACTTATGGGCTGAATTAAAGCAATACCTCACCCCCGAACAATATGAAGCAATTAAAAAAATTACAGATAACCGTCTTATAATGGAATTTGAATACGGCAGAGAAATGTTTTACAGAGGCTTTATCACAGGCGCTGAGTTCTTTGGCGAGGTTTTTACAGATAAAATGCGCAGGACATAACGCCCTGCGCATTTTTTAATATCTCCATATATACTTTTTCTTTGCTTCTCCGAACATTCCGCTGCGGATAAAATCCTCGATAAGAATTGCCGGCAATGAAAATAAAAACCAAATACATAAAAACAGCAGGCAAACCTGTCCCATTATATTAAACGGCAAATCGCTGTAATCCCAGACCTGCATTCCGAACCCGATATTCACAATAACTCCGCAGATAAATTCGGCGGTTGTTATTATAACCGCACCTATAACCATCTGTAAGGGTACGGGTATATCCCTTTTAAAAAAGCTGTTGAGTCCGCCCACCCATACAAGACATAAGCCTCCCGTTATGAACATTGACGGGTGGGTATGGCCGCGGTACATAATCTCAACGGCACCGTATATGAACCCTCCTGACATAAAAATAACCAGCTGTCTGAAAAGCTCCGATAAAAACCCTTTATTCCTCAAATTACGACCTCCCCGGTAATCAGAAATGTACCATCATTGTTTGCATTTACCGTAAAAAATATACATATAATGTTCTGAAAAGTATTAAGGAGGAAAATAAATGTTAAGGAAACTTATTTGCACAGCCTTGTCGGTGCTCATATCTGTAAACAATCTTACAGTATCTGCTGCGGAAATCCCCGTTCTTGAAAGCAGCAAAGCGGCAATTCTCACTGAACGGGAAACAGGGCAGGTGCTTTTTGAGTATAATGCAGATGCAAGACTCCCCATTGCCTCTGTTACAAAGATAATGACTCTGCTGATTGCGGCAGAGGAAATCAGCGAAGGAAGGCTGCGCTTTGATGAAACAGCGGTTTGCTCCGCCCATGCGGGAAGTATGGACGGTTCGGTTATCTGGCTTACGGAAGGGGAGGAGATGTCCGTTGGCGACCTTATAAAATCGGTGGTTATTGCTTCCGCAAACGATGCCTGTGTAATGTTGGCAGAGCATATTGAAGGTAGCGAAGAGGCTTTTGTGGAACGAATGAACAAAACCGCCGCCGAGCTGAAAATGACCAACACCAATTTCGTAAACTGCGTGGGATATGACCATGAAAACCACTTTTCCTCGGCACGTGACATTTCGGTTATGGCAGGGGAGCTGAGAAAATACAGTTATTTTGATGAATTTCTCCTTACCCGCCTTGACAGTGTGCGGACCGGAACAAAAACAGAAACCCAGCTTCTCAATACCAATAAGCTTATTACCTCATATAACGGAATCACCGGACTTAAAACAGGTACTACCGATAACGCAGGGTGCTGTCTTTGTGCAACGGCAAAACGGGGGAATATGTCTCTTATTGCGGTTGTTCTCGGGTGCGACAGTGACGAAAAGCGGTTTTCGGAAGCAGAAAAGCTCCTTGACTACGGTTTTGACAGCTTTGAAAAGATAGTGCTGAGACCTGATACCGCAGAGCTTACGGAAATTATGGTAGACGGCGGTGTGAAAAAAACGGTTGATACCCGTTTTTCAGGCACCTCAGACGCAGTTCTTCCAAAAGGCAAAAGCTCTGATATTGATTTCCATTACAGCAGAACCGAAAAAATCTCCGCCCCTGTCAAGCAAGGGCAGGTTCTGGGGTTTGTAACAATGGTATCAGGGGATACCATAATCGGTTCTGCGAGAATTGTTGCCGCAGAAGAGATTGAAGCACTGGATTACGAAAAATGCCTCGAAGAGCTTTTTGACAAATTATTCGCTTTTTAATGCATAATATACATTAGTTATCATCGGCGAGAATGACAAAAAAATATCATAAAAAATATATACTTTACACAAAAATGCATTTTCTGTCATAATTTTTAGCAAAAACACTTGATTTTTCAAAAGTTTTATTATATAATCAATACATAATCCATATTGTATTTTTTAAGCCCGTTCCTGCGGGCTTTCTTTTTTTGTATTGCAAAATTGTTTAATATACTGTATAATAGATGTATAAATCATTCTGAATGCGGAGACTATGACTATGAAAATACTTGCTATTGAAACCTCCTGTGACGAAACCGCAGCTGCGGTTGTGGAGGACGGCAGAAAAATATTATCCAATATTGTTGCAACCCAAATCGAAGAACATAAGCTTTACGGTGGAGTTGTTCCCGAAATCGCCAGCCGCAGACATTGTGAAAGCATTGTGGCTGTTGTAAACGAAGCATTGGAACAGGCTGAAATGAAGCTTGCAGACGTTGACGCAATTGCAGTTACCTTCGCCCCCGGGCTTATCGGCGCATTGCTGGTAGGGGTGAACTATGCAAAGGGACTGGCTATTGCATCGGGAAAACCTCTTATTCCCGTTCATCACATAAAAGGGCATATTGCCGCTAACTATATCGCTCATGCTGAGCTTGAACCCCCTTATCTGTGCCTTGCCGCTTCGGGCGGTCACTCACATATAATGAGAGTCAGCGACTATACCACTTTTGAAACAATCGGCCGTACACTTGACGACGCGGCGGGAGAAGCCTTTGACAAGGCCGCAAGAGCAATGGGATTTTCCTATCCCGGCGGTGTCCACATCGACAAAGCCGCAAAGAACGGAGACCCCAAAAAATACAAATTGCCCCGCCCCAAGACTCAGAATCCTTACGATTTCAGCTTTTCGGGACTTAAAACAAATGTTATAAACCTTGTCCATAATGCAAGTCAGAAAGGCGAGGAAATCGACATTGACAGCCTTGCTGCATCCTTCCAGTATACCGTGGCGGATATTCTTTCTTCCCGTTTTGTGCAGGCGGCAGAGGATTTCGGCTACAAAACAGCGGCACTTGCAGGCGGTGTAGCGGCAAACTCCGCTCTTCGCAATATGCTTACCGAACGCTGTGAAAAGAAGGGCATAAAGCTTTATATCCCACCCATTAATCTCTGCGGAGACAATGCGGCAATGATAGGAAGCCAGGCGTATTTTGAATACCTTGCAGGCAACACCGCAGACGGCAGCCTCAACGCAATGGCAACCTTACCACTATAATCTACCAGACAAGCTAAGGCGGTTCGTATGAACCGCCTGTTTTTATACCAGCATTTCCTTTAATCCGTCAAGAATCCTCTTTTCCCGTCGTGAAACCTGTACCTGTGTCATTCCCAGCTGTTTGCCCGTTTCACTCTGGGTAAGGCCCTTCCAGTACCGCAGAAAAATCAACCGCCTGTCGTCTGCTTCAAGGGTACCGAGGCATTGACCTAATGCAATGATTTCTGTTGCCTTAGCCTGAGGAGGTTCTACGGGCAAATCATATTCACTGCCGTTTTCATCGCTTCCTGTAAGTGAAAGGGTAGGCTGTGAGGCGGAAATTGCTTCGGTTATCTGTTCCGTAGAAACCTCAAAATATTCCGCAAGCTCTACAATTGTAGGTTCATGTCCTGTTTTTGAACACTCTTCTCTCCGTCTTGCAATTTTCAGGGAAAGCTCCTTTAAGCTACGGCTGACTCTTACTGTTCCGCCGTCACGGAACAGCCTTTTTATTTCGCCTAAAATAACAGGTACCGCATAGGTTGAGAATTTTAATCCTCTGCTTTCGTCAAAGCCCTTTGCCGCTTTCACAAGCCCCATGCACCCGGCGGAATACAATTCCTCATACTCGATGCCTCTGCCTCTGAAACGGTTGGCGAGGGAATGTACCAGCCCTAAGTTTTCACCTATAAATTCATCTGTCAATCTGTTCATTTCTCTTCACAAGCCTTTTTGTCATGGTTACAGAAGTACCCTTTCCCACGGTGCTTTTTACTTTAAGCTTATCCATAAAGCTCTCCATTACCGAAAAGCCCAGTCCTGAACGCTCAGTCTCGGGAGAAGTGGTAAAAAGCGGTTCCATAGCCTTTTTTACATCAGGTATTCCGCAGCCCTTGTCCTTTATTCTTATGTAAAGAGTCTGATTTTCTATAATTTTAAGCTCCATGCTGATATCCCCGATTCTATCCTTATAGCCATGGACTATACAGTTTGTAACAGCCTCAGAAACAGCAGCCTTTATGTCGTTTATTTCTTCAATTGTCGGGTCAAGCTGTGATACAAAGGCTGATACGCACATTCGCGCAAGCCCCTCATTCCTTGAATAACCCGCTATTGTCATCTTCATGTAGTTTGTAATATCCTTCATTTTGTCTCCTTATCCTATAAGCTTTTCAAGTCCCGCAAGTTTCAGCATTTTTCTGATAGCCGGCCGCGGATTTTCAATTACCGCCTTTGCTCCCCAGCCTGAAATCACACGAAGTCTTCCCATTACAAGACCAATACCCGAGCTGTCCATAAATTCCACACCCGAAAAATCGAAAACGACCACGGGCGGAGTAGACCTTTCCAGCTCACCGTCAATAAAAAACCGCATTTCCGCTGCGCTGTGGTGGTCAATCTCACCGCTTAAAAAAATTATCAGCCTGTCACCGCTGTTATGCATCTTTACAGACATTTTTTCACTCCTTTGCATTATTTTCCTTTTCTTTATGCCGATTATAGCACAGTATATTTAAAAAATTTGTCATAATCGCAGACATAAAAAAACGCAACGTCATAGACGTTGCGTTTTTTTTTATTCGGTTTTATCTGAGATTATTCAACCTTTTCTCCACAGCCGTGGCAGAACTTTGCATCAGCATCAAGCTTTGTACCACAGAGCTCGCAGAACTTCTTTGCTTCTGCAACAGGTGTTTCAGCTGTTTCTGTCTGAGCAGGTGCTGTTTCCTGAACGGGAGCTTCTTCCACAGGAGCAGGTGTTGTTACAGGCTCGTTGTAAGAAATAGGAGCTACCTGCTTTAACTGGTTATTCTTATTGCCTTTTGTTAAGATAACAATTACAACAACTACGATTGCAACTACAACCACAGCAGCAATTGCGATAACAATTCCGATAGGGAATGTGGAGGGAAGTGCATATGTAACTGTGAACACAGCTTCCTTTGTTGTACCCATCATTACATCAAGTGTATCCCATGTAATCTTCTTTGTATCTGTATTTACCACACCGTTTGTTTCAACGATTTCATAAGGTGCAATTACAGACTGCTTTGTTGTCATCATGCCCTGAGCCATATATTCGCCCAGCTCACTCTGTTCCTCAGCGGAAGCATCAGTATTGTTTGTGTATGTGATTGTTAAAACAAGGTTTCCGCCTTCCTTAACTGCGGAATACTTGATGTTTATACCATCATCAGCGCTCTGTTCGTAATTGTTGAGCTCGTCAATAGACATATCCTTGTAATAACGCTGGCCTACATGAGACTTTCCGTCAACCTCTGTTTCAATTGTTTCGGAATTGAAGCCTTCGTATTCCTCAGAAGATTCACTTTCGTTAATGGAATTAAGGAAGTCTTCCTTAGTCATTTCCATAGAGGTGAGCATTTCTTCTTCAACTGTTGTATCACAGAATAATCTTACTGTGCCGTCTTCGTTTAAGATAAGACCTGTTTCCATTGCCATACATGAGCTTAATGCAAGCATCATTACCGCTGTTGCAAGTATGCAGACAGCCTTTTTGATTCGTTTTTTCATCATACTAATTTCCTTTCTGTTTCCCCGTTAATTTTACTGATTACAGCATTATTGCCATAAATCATAATTAATATAACATATAAGGCTTTTTTTGTCAATTTTTATTTTTATTTTTAAGTAAATTCCATAAAAATTACTTGAAATTCATATCAAAATATGCTATAATGGTTTATACTATTTAAAAATATATATATTATTTTATTCAGAATATATTACAAATTAAGGATTGGTTACAGAAATGGATGAAAATACAAAGGTAGTAAACCATGAATACGGCGCCGACGATATTCAGATTTTAGAGGGACTTGAAGCTGTAAGAAAGCGTCCCGGTATGTATATCGGTTCCACAGGACCCAGCGGTCTGCACCACCTGGTTTACGAAATCGTGGATAACGCTATCGACGAAGCTCTTGCGGGCTACTGTTCGGAAATCAATGTAAGGATTTTACCCGATAACGTAATAGAAGTTACAGATAACGGCCGTGGTATCCCTACGGGCATTCACCCCAAGGAAGGTATCTCTGCCGCTACTGTTGTTTATACCATTCTTCACGCAGGCGGTAAGTTCGGCGGCGGCGGATATAAGGTTTCCGGCGGTCTCCACGGTGTAGGTGCGTCTGTTGTAAACGCTCTTTCCGAATGGCTCGAACTTGAAGTTTATGACGGAACAAACATCCACTTCCAGCGCTTTGAAAGAGGCCATTACGATGAACAGATGAAGGTTATCGGACAGACCTCAAAAACCGGTACAAAGGTACGTTTCAAGGCTGACGGTGAAATCTTCCACGATACTAACTACGACTACAATATCCTTCTCGACAGACTTCGTGAACAGGCATTCTTAAACGGCGGTATTCTTATCAACATTACCGATACACGTGATGAGAATGAAATAAAGGGCGAAAGCCTCAGATACGAAGGCGGTATCATAAGCTATGTTGAATGGCTTCAAAAAATGCGCGGTGCAGAGGTTCTCCACCCCGATGTAATTTATCTGGAAGGTCTTATTGATGACGTTACCGTAGAAGTAGCTTTCCAGTACAACACCGATTTCAACAGCGAATCCTTCCGTTCATTCGCAAACAATATCCATACTATCGACGGCGGTACACATGAGGTTTCCTTCAAGAGAGCATTAAACAAGGTTGTAAACGACTTTGCAAAGGCTTATCAGGAAGCAAATCCCTCCAAGAAAAGCAAAAAGTCCAAGAAGGGCGAAGAAGAAAAGAAGGAATTTGTTGCTTTATCCGGAGAAGCTATCCGTGAAGCTATCAATGCTGTTATTTCCGTAAAGCTTCCCGAATGTGAATTTGAAGGACAGACAAAGGGCAAGCTCGGTAATCCTGAGGTTACTCCAATTGTTTACAAAATTGTAACCGAAAAGCTCACATATTACTTTGAAGAACATCCCGAAACAGCAAATATAGTTGTTACAAAAGCAATCAATGCTCAGGCTGCCCGTGACGCCGCAAAGCGCGCTATGGAAGCAAAGCGTAAGTCCGTTGCAGACGGTGCAGGCCTCCCCGGTAAGCTTGCAGACTGCTATGAAAAGGATACAACAAAAACCGAAATCTACATCGTCGAGGGTGACTCTGCGGGCGGCTCTGCAAAGCAGGGCAGAAACAGTGCTTTCCAGGCTATCCTTGCCCTCTGGGGTAAGATGCTCAACGTTGAAAAGGCACGTGTAGACAAGGTTTATAATAACGAAAAGCTTGTACCTGTCGTTAAGGCTCTCGGTACAGGCGTAGGCGAAGATTTCGATATTACTAAGCTCCGTTACGGCAGAGTTATTATCATGGCCGATGCCGACGTTGACGGTGAACATATCAGAACTCTTCTGCTTACCTTCTTCTTCCGCTTTATGAGACCTCTCATTGAGCACGGACATGTTTATCTTGCACAGCCTCCGCTGTTCAAGGTATTCAGAGGCAAGCAGGTAAGATACGCTTTCTCAGATAATGAGCGTGACGCTTATATTGCTGAGCTTGCGGGAGAAAATAACGCTAAGGTTGAAGTACAACGTTACAAAGGTCTTGGTGAAATGGACCCCGATCAGCTCTGGGAAACAACTATGAATCCTGAAACCCGTACAATGCTTAAAGTAAGTCTTGAAGACGCAATGAAGGCTGATATGATATTCTCCATTCTCATGGGCGATAAGGTTGAACCCAGAAGAGAATTCATTGAAACAAACGCACGTTACGCACAGGATCTTGATATCTGATATTTGCAATATTTTATTTTGGTATTGATTTATGAATTTTGAAGATAACAATCAGAAGCAGATAGATAAACTCGCACGTATGGAAAAGGTTTATCAGGATACAGAAAAGCACGAATCCGTAATGGATAAAATCGAAGCGGAGGAAGAAGAGGATATCTGCACTTTTCCCCGCAAGATTGCCAAGTGGTTGATGATTCTCATGTGGGGATTCAGCCTTGTTGGTATTGCCGCAGGAGTGGAATTTACTGTTCTTGTCTGCGGAATGCTTTTCTCCCTTGGCCTTTTCTGCGGTCTGAATATAACTAAATTTCTCAAAAAAGAAAAGCTTTCAGACGCTATTATTTCTGCAATTGTAGCAGTTGCCTGCATTGCGCTGGCAATATTGTTACTTGTAAAAGATATGCATTAAAGGAATTTTTAACATGGCAAAACTCTTTTCAATTAATTTCGACGCAACAACCGAGGAGATTGCTGAGGCTTATACAGCCTTTCAGAACAAATATACTCTTCGCAAAAAGATAATATACACTGTTGTATATCTTATCGTTGTTATTCTCGGCGTTGACCTTATAATCAAAAATCCCACATCTCCTCCCGGATATATTGCAACGGGACTTGCAGCAGGTATCCTGCTTTTCAACTGGATAAAGCCTGTCACCATAAAGAAAAGACTTATGAAAACCTTGTCTGAGCTTGGTGACGAAACTTATGTTATGAGTTTTTATGATACAAAGCTCGAAGTTGAAACAATTATTGATAAATCCGCTGAAACTGAAACAGTTGCTATTACTTCCACCGGTGTATATGCGGTAGAAGAGGGAAGCGAAGCAGAAAAAGAACTTAAAGAAAATCCCGTAAAGGATGAAGAAATTCAGAAAAGCGTGTATAACCTTTCTGAAACCGAAATCTGTTTTGAGGAAAAGAATGGACTTTTTATGGTCTTTTTTAACCGCTCACTGATACAGACAATTCCTGTAAGATGTCTTACAGATGAAGAACAGCAGAAGGTAAGAAATTACTTTGAAGAAAAGGATTTATATTAAAGAATATACAATTTCACAAATCAAAGAAATTATAAACGAATATTTAAAATAAAACATAATACTTAAAGTAAAAGGAAAAAAGACAAAAATGGAAAACATGGAAATACTCGACAGTATTCACCCCGGCGAAAAGCTTTACGGTGTAGATATTGAAAATGTAATGAGAAAATCATTCCTTCAATACTCTATGTCCGTTATCGTTTCCCGTGCATTACCCGATGTACGTGACGGTTTAAAGCCTGTTCACCGCCGTATCATCTATACTATGGATGAGGCAGGAAATACCTCAGACAAAGCATACCGTAAGTGCGCCTACACCGTAGGTGAAGTGCTCGGTAAGTACCACCCCCACGGTGACGCTTCCGTTTATGACGCTATGGTTCGTCTCGCTCAGGATTTCTCACTTCGTTACCCCATGGTTGACGGCCACGGTAACTTCGGTTCCATTGACGGCGACCCGCCTGCTGCTTACCGATACACCGAAGCCCGCCTTGCCAAAATGGCAGGGGAGATGATGCGTGATATCGAAAAGGATACCGTTGATTTTACCACAAACTATGACGATAAATTAAAAGAACCTACTGTTCTTCCTTCCCGTTTCCCGAATCTTCTGGTAAACGGTAGTACAGGTATTGCCGTAGGTATGGCTACAAATATTCCTCCTCACAATTTAAGAGAGGTTATTGACGCTATCAATGTTCTTATAGAAGACCAGGATGCTCCTGTTGAACGTCTTATGGACTGTATAAAAGGTCCTGACTTCCCAACAGGCGGTATCATAATGGGTCATTCCGGTATCCGCTCCGCTTATTACACCGGCAGAGGTAAGATTACCCTCCGTGGCAGAGCCGAAATCGTTGAAGAAAAGACTCATACACGTATTGTTATCACCGAAATTCCTTACATGGTGAACAAGACAAAGCTTCTTGAAAGTATCGGTGCGCTCATGCGCGACAAGCGTATCGACGGTATCTCTACTCTCCGTGACGAATCTGACAGAACAGGTATGAAGATCGTTATTGAACTTAAACGTGAAGCAAATGCAAACGTTGTTCTCAATAAACTTTACTCCTTTACTCAGCTTCAAGATACAGTCGGCGTAATTATGATTGCTATTGTAAACGGCGAGCCTAAGACTCTTAACCTGAAAGATATGCTCACCCACTACCTCGATTTCCAGAAGGAAGTTATTGAGCGCCGTACACGTTACGATCTCGAAAAGGCAAGAAACAGAGCTCATCTTTTACAGGGCTTTATGCTTGCTATTGATAATATCGACGAGGTTATTGCAATTCTCCGTTCCAGTAAGACAATTCCAGAAGGTAAGGAACGTCTCATGGAACGCTTTAAGGAATCTGATCTTTCTCAGCTCCTTACACGTGCAATGGGCGAGAAATATGCAGACCTTGAATTTGAACATACTATCGGTCTTTCCGAGCAGCAGGCTGATGCTATCGTACAGATGCGTCTCGGCCAGCTCACAGGTCTCGAAAAGGAAAAGATTGAGTCTGAACTTGCAGAGCTTATGGACAAAATCCGTGAGTATATGGAAATTCTCGCAGATAAGAACAAGGCTTTTGAGATTATCCGTGACGAGCTTGAAGTTATCAAGAAGAAGTACGGCGATGACAGACGTACAAGTATTGAGGCTGTAAGCGGTGAAGTGGATATTGAGGACCTTATTCCTGTTGAGGAATCTGTTATTACCTACACTAACCTTGGTTACGTAAAGCGTCAGCCTATGGAAGTATATAATCTCCAACGCAGAGGCGGTCGTGGTGTATCCGGTATCAAGCAGCGTGATGAGGACTTTGTTGAAAATGTATTTATCTCCTCCTCACATGACAATATTCTGTTTGTTACCAACCTGGGTAATATGTATAAGCTTAAATGTTACGAAATCCCCGAAGGCTCAAAGCAGAGCAGAGGAACAAATATTGTTAATCTGTTGCAGCTTGGTGAGGGTGAACGTGTAACATCTATGATCAAGACTGCAGACTTTGCAGAAAACAAGTTCTTTATCTGCGTTACAAAGTCCGGTAAGATCAAGAGAACACCCCTTTCTGCATTCAAAAATATCCGTAGACATGGTCTGCGTTGCATCAACCTGATTGACGGTGACGAAATCGCAGCAGCTCATCTTTCAGAAGGTGACAGCGGTGTGCTTATTGCCACACATAACGGTAAAGCTCTCTGCTTCATGGAAAATAAGGTTAGAAGTATGGGCAGAACCGCTGCGGGCGTAAGAGCTATCAAGCTTCTTGATGACGACTATGTTGTTGGCGCTACAAAGATCTATAACGAGGATATGACTATTCTTACCGTTACTGAAAAGGGTTACGGCAGAAGAACTCCCTTGTTCCGCATTAATGAAAACGGCGAAAGAAAAACAAAGGAAAACGGCGAGTTCGAATATAACTATCCTGTCAAGAACCGCGGCGGTATGGGTATCAAGAACTATGACCTGGAAAAGGGCAAGGGTGCTGTTGTCGGTATCCGTGCATTAGGTCCTGATGATGATATTATCCTTATCAGCTCTGATGGTATTGTTATCCGTATCCGTGCAAACGACATTCCTCTGCGCAACCGTCCCGGTATGGGCGTAAAGGTTATGCGTATTGCAGGTGAAGAGGACAGAGTAGTTGCTTTCACTCGTACTGAGCATGACGAATCCGAACAAACTGAGGAAATCGAAAAGTCAACAGAAGAAGAAATCATTGATGATGATATTATTGATGATGAAACTGATGAAGACATCGAGCCTGATGATGACGAAGAGGATTCCACAGAAGACGAAAACGAAGAATAAAATCACAGAATTCGACGGAATATTATTTTTCCGTCGAATTTGCTGATTATACATATTGTTAAGTTTATTAGATAATATACAATTCGTTTTAAAAGTTCCACGTGGAACTTTTAAAGAAAGGACAAGAAAATGGCAAATACCTTAGACGAACTTATCGGCAAAACCGTACTGGTCGGTATTGCTCATGTAGATAAAAATGATAAGCTTTTAGGCCGTTCACAGTACTTTGGAACAGTTATAAAGGCTGATACAAAAGACGGTGTAATCATCAGACGCCACGGTGTAAGTGATTTAGAGGCACTTCCACCTTTCCCCGAACATTATCTCCCCGCAAAGAAGGGTACATATACTCTTCAATCAAACGGACTTCAAATTAAAAACCCCGATTATACTTGCACATGGCGTCTTTATAGTAAGCCTGTTGACAATAAAAACTAACTCTTGGATCCGGAGGGATTATTATTTATAATATCAGCGATTATGATGTAATTGTTGTAGGGGCAGGTCACGCAGGTTGTGAGGCTGCTCTTGCATCAGCACGCCTTGGAAAGAAAACCGCGGTTTTCGTACTTTCTCTTGATACAATTGCAAATATGCCTTGTAATCCATGCATCGGCGGTTCTGCAAAAGGACAGCTTGTGTGTGAAATTGATTCACTTGGCGGTGAAATGGGTAAGGCCGCAGATGCTACTTTTTTACAGTCAAGAATATTAAACAGAGGAAAAGGACCTGCTGTTCATTCATTGCGTGTACAATCCGACAGAATGAAATATCACAGTTATATGAAATCTGTTCTTGAACGTGAACCAAATCTCGATGTAAAACAGGGTGAAGTTACCGAGGTGTGCGTTGAAAACGGGCAGGTAACAGGAATTATGACCCGACTCGGCGCATTTTATGGCGCAAAGGCTGTAATTATCACCACTGGAACATACCTTAACGGCGAAATCCATATAGGAGAACTCAGTTATTCCTGTGGACCTGATAATGTTGCGGCGGCAATTCCACTAAATGAAAGTCTTAAAAAGCTCGGTCTTGATATACGGCGCTTTAAAACAGGTACACCTGCACGTGTTCATAAAAGATCTATCGATTTTTCCGTTATGGAAGAACAATGCGGTGATGATGAGATAATGCCTTTTGCTTTTGATAACGAGCTTCCGCTTGAAAACAAAGTAAAATGCTATGTAACTTACACAAACTCAGAAACACATAAGGTTATTCTCGATAATCTTGACCGTTCACCCTTATATTCAGGAAGAATCCATGGTGTAGGTCCAAGATACTGTCCAAGTATTGAGGATAAAATCGTACGTTTCAGCGATAAGGAAAGACACCAGCTTTTTGTAGAGCCTATGGGTCTTGATACAGATGAATATTATCTCCAGGGTATGTCAACATCATTGCCCGAGGATGTCCAGATTAAGTTCTTACGTACAATAAAGGGACTTGAAAACGTAGAGATTATGCGTCCCGCGTATGCAATTGAATATGATTGTTGTAACCCTCTTGAACTTTATGCTTCTCTTGAATTCAAAAAAATCAAAGGTTTGTTTGGTGCAGGACAGTTCAACTGTACCTCAGGATACGAAGAAGCTGCTGCTCAGGGATTAATTGCCGGTGTAAACGCTGTCCGTGGAATTGAAGGAAAAGAACCATTTATTCTCGACAGAGCAAGTTCATATATCGGAACTCTGATTGATGATCTTGTGACAAAAGGTTGTGTTGAGCCATATCGTATGATGACAAGTCGAAGCGAGTATCGTCTTATTCTCAGACAGGATAATGCGCCGGAACGACTCATGGATTATGGCAGAGAAATTGGTCTTATAAGCGAGGAAAGATATAGCAAGTTCACCCAGATGATGCAAAAAGTAACTGATGAGACAGCTCGAATCACAAGAACAACAATTCATGTATCAGAGGAGCTGAATAAATTACTTGAAGAAAAGGGAACATCTCCCCTTACACACGGTATCAAGTTTATCGAACTACTAAAAAGACCACAGATAAGCTATAATGATATAAAACCGTTTGATAAATTTGCTCCTGAGCTTTCAGCAGATATAATTAATAAAATCGAAATTAATGTAAAATACGAAGGCTATATCAAGACTCAGCAAGCTCAGATTAAAGAAATGCGCAGACTTGAAAATAAGCTTCTTCCTACTGATATTGACTACAAGACTATAAGCGGTCTTCGTCTTGAAGCACAGGAAAAACTGAACAAGCACAAACCAATGAATATCGGACAGGCAGGACGTATTTCAGGCGTAAATCCAGCGGATGTTTCTGTTCTGTTAATATGGCTTGCAGCGAAAGGTAATAACAATGATTGATAAATTCAAAGAAGCCGGTATAACAATTACTGAAAAACAGGAAAACCAGCTTTCGATACTCACTGAATTTATGTTGGAATACAATAAAAACGTAAATCTTACACGAATAACTGAGTATGACGAAATAATTGAAAAACACTATATTGACAGTATTTTACCACTTACTATGGTTGATGTTCCACGTGGAACATTGTGTGCTGATATAGGTACGGGTGCAGGTTTTCCTTCACTTCCTATGAATATTTACAGACCTGATCTAAAATTCACACTGATTGACAGCCTTGGAAAAAGAATAACATATCTTGACCAGGCTTGTGAAAAAACAGGTCTAAGCTGTAAAACAATTCATGCAAGAAGCGAAGAAGCTGCAAAAAAACCTGAGCTACGTGAAAAGTTCGGATTCGTTACAGCGAGAGCGGTTGCTGCTCTTAATATACTTTGTGAATATTGCCTTGCTTATGTAAAAAAGGGCGGGGTATTTGTTGCTCTCAAAGGTGCTGATGATGAATGTGAGATTGCTGAAAAGGCAATTGAAAAACTCGGCGGTAAAATTGAAAAAGTAATAAAATACAATCTTCCTTGCGGTGATAATCGTAATCTGGTTATCATAAGAAAGATAAAAGAAACACCAGCAAACTATCCCAGAGCAAGCGGAGTAATATCAAAAAGACCACTATAACCACAACATATAGTGTATAGTAGTAGAATAAAATACAATATAATGTGAAAGGAGGGAGTTTTCTGACAGGTAGTTACAAAAAACTCATAAAGACAATACAACGAAACTGGAAGATATTCTTTGTAGTAATTGTTCTTACCACAATTTCAGGATATCTGCTTGCAAACTACGGACTTAACAAGCATTATCATACAATTACTGAGCTTTATATAAAAAGTGAAGATACAGAAACCGACGCACAAAAGGCTGCAACCTGTCAGCTTCTGTTTACCAGTCCTCAGATGTATAATACCCTCAATTTACAGCTAGAACAAGGCTTCACATACGCTGAATATGATAAGATGATAACAGTTGAACAGGTTAACAACACACGAATGCTGCGTATAACTGTTGACTGCAACAACTCTGCTGCATCATATAAGCTTAGTGAAATAATCCTGAGAGTAATTCCCGTAGTTATCAAAAACTATGGAGAGGCAGCAAGCTTTACTGTTATGAGAAGCCCTGTTGAACCATCAAAACCCGTATTCCCCGATGAAGATATATTCATAATGGGCGGTGCACTTGCTGGACTTCTGATTTCACTTATAGGAATAATAATAATCTGGAAGCTGGATAACACAATAACAGCTGATGATGAATTATCAGAAGCATATGATATCGATATTCTGGGGGAAGTACCTGATTTTGATAATGAGGTAGACTATCTCGGTAGATAAATAAAAAAGGTTGAGAAAATTCTCAACCTTTTTTTATTTCAGAAATCAGGGGTCATATCAAGAGTCTCGCAGCCTTTAAGCTGGGTAAATCCATCAAGACCAAGTTCAGCACATCTGTCTGTTACTTTTTCATATTCAAATGTAGTAATTCTTCGGCTAAGCTCCTTATATTTATCTGCATCATAACAAGGTGTGTATTGTCTCATAACACTAACCAGGGGCTTATATTCAAGAGTAGCAATCCATTCCATAAGCTTGATACTGTCCTTATATAAAGAGGGAAGAACAAGATGACGGATAATAACACCTTTCTTCATAATTCCATTTTCAATAATACATTCCGGTTGTTGACGGAGCATTTCTAAAACAGATTCTGATGCAGAACTAAAATAATTATTAGCCTTACTGTATTTCAAACCATACGAATTATCGAAATATTTTAAATCAGGAAGATATATATCTATAAGTCCTGAAAGTCTTTTAATCATATCAGGATTTTCATAACCACCTGTATTATAAACTATGGGAATACTAAGTTTATTTTTACACTTTTCAAGAACAGGAATAAGCTTATGAAGAAACTGAGTAGGTGATACAAGATTTATATTGTGTACTCCCTGTTGTTCTAAATCATATATAGCGTATTCCAATTGTTCAGCAGTGTAATTTTCACCCTTTAACCCATGACTTATAGGATAATTCTGGCAGAAAGGACATTTTAAAACGCACCCTGAGAAAAAAATAGTACCGCTTCCGTTTGTACCGGTAATAACAGGCTCTTCACCAAAATGCTTCATGATTTTTGCAATTTTTATATCATCAGCGCATCCGCAGAATCCTTTATCAACAGTTCTGTCAATACCGCACATACGGGGACAATTATTACAAAGATTTTCGTTCTTCATTGATATCTCTTACTGCTCGTTCAGCAGATTCAAAACTCCTTACAATACTGTTTTCATATTCACGGTCATCACGATATCTCTTTAAATCCATATTTGCAACCTGATGACAGAAAGAAACAATATCACCGTATTTCTTATAAAGAAGAATATTGCAATAAACTCCCCAGAAACGATCTATCATTTGTCTGCGCATTGCAAGTTTCAGATGTTCATGACGACTGAATGCCTTATCAAAACGATGAGAAAGAGCAGCAGCAGCATAAATCATAGTATAGTTATTAAAAATGTCACCAAGCTTACCTTCCTGTAAAGAAGGCATCTCCATTTTTGAGAATACCTCAGCCATTTTAACGAGGATATCACATATTTCTATACCATTGCCATTATAAATAATGTTAATAAACTCAGTAGCTGCTTCTGAACAGATTTTTTCTTCCTCTGAATCAGGCAGAAATACCTTTTCAACATCAAAAATATCCTTCATTTCGACATTCTTGAAGGTAATTGCATAAAGTGCAGAAAGATACATTCTTGAAGAAGGATCAGACAAATCTATAAGTGTAACATTTTTTCTTTTCTGTAAAAGAATATTTATATCCCTGAGAGTTGCAGGTCTGTTATTTATACGGAGTTCTTTACTGAAACGTTTCAGATTGACTTTATCAAGAAATTCCTTTTCATTGATTGCCTTTTTGATATAGTCTTTTACAAGACCCATACTTATGACATCCATATAATGATTAGCGGAATCATTAAGCTTCCATTCATGTGAACCGTTTTTCTCGGACATCTTTGTAAGCTTCTTATTTATATATCCATAATCAATATCAGTATCAATAATATTAAGTCTTATAAGCTGAGGTTCTGAAACCTTTATCTGTCCGCATTGTCTGTAAAGATTTACAAGACGAACAGGTTTACCCCTGTACATTGCATTCACAAGAAGACCCAGTAATACAGGTTCTTTTTTATTTTCGGGAAGCATTTCCACTTTTTTATAATAAATCTCATTAAAAGGAGCGTCTTTTATAAAAGCAAGTGTAAAAATATCCAGTCCCATGTCATATGCTATTTTAAGTGTTTCTCTGCCGAAAATGAATTCCTTCATTTTTTCAACATAGCTTAAACATTCATTATCATCAGCTATTGCCCAGGTATTAGGGAACAGTTTAGTTAACAGCTTAGGAACAGCCGTTACAGTTATTTTCATATAATGACCATTCCTTTCGTGTTAATCAGGTGGTTACTTTTTTGAAATTATATTATAAATTTCACTTTTTGAAAAGCCGGTAAGTTTTGCAATTTCTTTACAGGCATCTGATGTTTTCTTACCATCAGCAATAAGGCTTTCAGCCATTTCGCAGGCTTTTTCTATTGTAATTTCTTCCTGTTCTTCTTCCTTTGCGCCTTCTATCACAAGTACATATTCTCCCTTAGGAGTTTTTTCCTTATAATATTCTATCATTTCAGAAATTGTACCGCGGATAACTTCTTCATGTATTTTTGTAAGCTCACGACAGAGAGCAATCCTTCTGTCTCCGAATGCTGTAAGCATATCACTTAAAGTATAAGTAAGCTTATGCGGTGCCTCATAAAAAATAAGTGTGCGTTTAAAATATTTTACCTCATCAAGATGAGCCTGTCGTTGTTTTTTGGTAACACTGAGAAAACCCTCAAAGCTGAAACGTGAGGTAGGAAGTCCCGAAATAGCAAGAGCCGACATTGCAGCAGTGGGGGAGGGGACTACATGCATTTCTATACCTCTTTCAGCACAAAGCCTTACAAGGTCCTCGCCGGGATCAGAAATACAAGGCATACCTGCATCGGTAACTATTGCGCAGCTTTCACCGTTTTCAATTCTGCTGATAATATATTCGCCACGTTCTCTCAGGTTATGTTCGTGATAACTTATAAGTGGCTTCTGAATACCGAAATGAGTAAGGAGCTTCAAGGATACTCTTGTATCCTCGGCAGCAATAAAATCAACATTTTGTAATGTTTCAACAGCCCTGGGACTAAAATCAGATAAATTACCGATAGGAGTTCCGACTATATATAAAACTGACATTATTAGTACCTTTTCTTAATAATTTGTTATTTAAATAATATCATATAAAAGGCAAAAGTTCAAGAGAAATAATCATATTTTTTTCAACCGTATAAAAGCCTATTATAAAGCCATTTTTAACATTTTCCACGGAGTTTTCAACCGTCTTGAAGTAAAAATCAAGCAAAAAATCATAGTTTTCCACACTTTCAACAGTAAAATCTGTTGAAAAGTAGGTTTTACAAACTGTAAAATCCGGTTTTTAGCAAAAATTTAACAAACTGTAAAATTAAATTCATATTTTCTTTTTTGTCAAAACTCGCAAAACCTATTGTTAAAGCGGAAAATAAAGGTATAGAAAAAGTACATTTCAATACACCTGTTTTTGTATATTTTTACTAATCCAATATGAAATAGATTTTCATGAAAATTTAAATCAATTCAACCAATTCAAAAATTCAAAAAAGCCTGAAAATAAGGGTTTTTTAACCGATTCCACAAAGTTTTCAACAGAATTGATTATCTTAACCCCTTAAAATCATCATTTTTCCACACTTTCAACTGTAAAACCTGTTGAAAACAATACCCTAATGATTAGGTTACAGTACGGTGACAATAATACAAATTGTAATTATATTGTTCATAATTACGTTCATAAATCTGTTCACAACCACATTTCAAACGTTCATATTATAACAGAAAGGATAAAAATGAAGGGTATTAATAAGTTAGTAATGGAAATAAAACCTGATGATGAATATTTTGAAAAAGCATTGCTTTTTCTTAAACCTGCATGTATAGAAAAGCCCCAGCATGAAATATCAAACGGAGCAGATAATTTATTAAACAGGATAAAAGAAGATAAACAGAAAAAAAAGAAATGCAGCTTTAAAACCACATTTCTCAGTTTTATTTTTGGTGCAGGAATAACATTGCTTATAATGTTTGCTGCAAGGTTCTTTTTTTAAGAGTATCACAACTGACATTACTGATATAAACCATATCATGTGCCACAATTATACTTTTGGGCATATCCAGTGAAACATAGTATATCTGCCCGTTCTTCTGCCAGTAGTTCAGATAATCCTTCATATATCTGTCTACTGTTACCTTTTCAATATCAAAGATACCAAGTATATCACTGTCATCAACGACAACATCACTTCCAAGATAAAGATACATCAGCTCATTACCTCATATTTTCCATCTCTTACATTCCAGATATGTCCGTCTGTAAGATTATTATCAATTGCATCTGAAATATTACAGGAAGTAATAAATGTCTGTAATTTTTCAATATGATTAATTATAAAGCCTCTTCTGAAACTATCCAGCTCACTCAGAATGTCATCAAGAATCATAATAGGATAGTCATCACTCTTTTCGTGAATCATCCTTGCTTCTGCAAGTTTAAGAGCAATAGCAATACTTCTTATCTGTCCCTGGGATGCAAACTCCTTAGCAGGCATGTTATTTATAAAGAAAGAAATATCATCTCTGTGAGCGCCTGCAACAGTGTATTTCATTCGCAGTTCCTTCTCAGCGGTTTCTTTAAGCCTGTTCATATATGTGTCATACATGAGCTTTACATCATCAACTGTGTAGGGAATATCCTCCATAATACTACTATCATACTTTACAGTAAGTATTTCATTATTTTGATTTAACATTTTGTAATATTCAGAAGAGTATTTTTCAATAAAATCAAAATATCTGAGTCTACCGCACATTACATTTACACCAAGCTTTGAAAGAGTATCGTTCCAGCTTTCAAGCATTACCGAAGCAGCCTCAGCATTATATCCTTCAAGTTTCATAAGAAGATTATTCTTCTGTCTCAGAGCCTTATTATATTCATAGAGCTTAGAATTATGAACACGATTGATCATATTTGATACATAATCAATGTAATCGCGTCTTTTTTCTGGGTTTCCTTTAACAATATATAAATCTTCCGGTATAAATGAAACGTATCTTAACGCACCGTATAATTTTTCAGCACTTTTCATTTCAATTTCATTGAAAGTAAGCTTGAAATTTCCGTTTTTCTGAACATACAGAATAGTATTATCCTTTTCTATATTATCAAATGAAAAAACAAGCTCAATAACTGTTTCAATATTTTCATCTGCTCCAAATGGAACAATCTCATTTATCTTAGGATTACGAAAATTCTTTCCAAGACAAATTGAAACAGCCTCGCACAGATTTGTCTTACCCTGAGCATTATTTCCTAAGAAAATATTAACTTTCGGGTGAAATTCAAAATCCGCCGAGGCGATATTTCTGAAATTACGAAGCTTCAAACTTTTTAGAATCATTGTTCAATAATACAGATAAATTCTTCTGTTTCCTCTTCAAAATTAACTGCAACTACGTCATTATTGTAAAGCTTTTTTCCACGCATCATGCAGACTTCTCCGTTTACTGTCACAATGCCGTCGTTTATCATAAGCTTTGCCATACCGCCTGTTTCGGCGATATTGGCAAACTTTAAAAATTGTTCAAGCTTTATAAAAGGAGGTGCTACTTTTATTTTTTCCATAATTTATTACCTTTACTGATTTCTTACAGGGAGAACTATACCGATATAGCTTTCATCACCCAGAGGCTTGATTCTGATAGGAGTTAAAGGACCTACAAATTCAATCATAACCTCATCACACTCACTATTCTTCAAAGAATCAACCATATACTTTGCATTGAATGCAATTTCAAACTTAGAACCGCTGTACTTTACAGGTAAAGTATCGCTCATTTGTCCTAAGGTTGTCTTAATATCAATGCTTATCTGGTCATTTTCAAGTACACAGATAACAGGGCTCTTATATCTGTCTGTATTAAGAAGTAATGTTCTTTCAAGAGCAGTTGCAAATTCTCTTGCATTTACAACAGCAGAGGAGGTTGCTTCAAAATTCATGATTCTGTCATAATCAATGAAATTACCTTCAAGGATTCTTGAAATAATCATGTAATCCTCTTTTGAGAAACAGATCTGGCTGCGGTCAATACAGATAGCAACCTTCTTTTCATTTGATTCATCAGATAACATTCTTAAAAGCTCACCGAGTGTTTTACTGGGAACAACGAAATCAATATCATTGTATTCAACAGGCTCAACTCTTTTTGCCATTCTTGCACCGTCGATAGATACAACACTCATGACATTATCTTTGATATGGAATTTACTACCCATATGTACAGGCTTTAAGTCATTTGTTGAAATAGCATGAAAAGTCTGGCGTATCATACTCTTTAATGTGCTTTCATCAACGTAGAATGTAATATCATTACGAAGCTCAGGAATATTAGGATAGTTGTTACCGGAAATACCTACAACATTATACATGATGTTTCCTGATTTAAGAGTTACATTTACATCATTTTCAGTATAAATCTCTACAAGACCGGAAGGCATCTTTCTGATCATCTCACCGAATATCTTTGCATTAACAACCACTTCGCCCTCTTCAATAGCTTCGGCAGGCTTAATTTTACATTTGATACCCATTTCAAGATCATAACCGGTAACAGTAATTATATCATTTTTAAGATTAATAAGTACACCTTCAAGTGCAGGAAGAGAAGATCTTGAAGAACTTGCCTTAGAAGCATTTACAAGTGCATCTGAAAGAATATTACGTTCGATTTTGAATTTCATATTAAAATCATTCCTTTCATGTAGAGGAAGTTCTGTAAAACAGAACATAAATTTTGTACTTTATTTTTTAACAATCATTTTATTTCTGAAATCAAAAATAAAAATAAAATTAAAGGAAAATTATTAATTATTTTAGTATTAGTAGTAGGGGGCGGGAAATTGTGGAAAACCTTTATTTTCCGTTTAGTTAAAGTAAAAAGAGTATGTAAAATTATGTTCACAAATCGAGGAAATAATTTAAACATTTTCAACTTTTTTCAACTTTAAACTGTGGAGGGAAAAATGTGGAGTTGAAAGTTGAAAAGTCGTGGAATCTTTTCACTACGGAAAATTACATATTTCCGATATTTTTAATAAGATCTTCTACTGTTGCTCTGTATGCGGAATCCTTCTGCATTACTGTTTTAACTTTATTTGTAGCATAGACAATAGTAGAATGATCACGGCCTCCGAATTCCTTACCGATAGAGGTGTAGGAAAGTCCTGTCACCTTACTGATTACGTAAATAGCAACCTGGCGGGCTGTGGATACCTGTGAATTTCTGTTCTGAGAACGGATTTCCTCAGGTGTAACATTGAAAATATGAGAAACCTCGGTAATAACCTTTTCAACTGTTACAGGAACAGGCTGTTGTTCGGTCATTACATCACGTACAATATTCTGAGCCATCATCATTGTAGGAGTGGATTCAGTAAGCATGGACATTGCGTTCATTTTAATGATTGCGCCTTCAATCTGGCGGATATTGTTCTTGATTTTATCTGCCATATATTCCATAACATTATTAGGAATACGCATATTGAGAAGCTCAGCTTTTCTCTTGATAATAGCAAGTCTTGTTTCAAATTCAGGTGATGAGATATCAGCGGTAAGACCCCATTCAAAACGTGAACTGAGTCTTTCTTCAATATCATTGATTTCCTTAGGAGGACGGTCAGATGTAAGAATAATCTGCTTTCCTGCGGTATGAAGATCGTTGAATGTATGGAAAAGCTCATTCTGTGATTCTTTTTTACCGGAGAAGAACTGAACGTCGTCTACAAGGAGCATGTCCGCTGTACGATATTTCTGCTTGAAAACTTCGGTTGTATTTGTCTTGACGCTGTTTACAAATTCATTGATAAATGTTTCAGCGGAAACGAATACTATATTATATTCGGGGTGACGTAACTTTACTTCATTTTTTACAGCGCATAAAAGGTGAGTTTTTCCAAGACCGGGTTCACTGTAAATATAAAGAGGATTAAAGCTTCTGTCACCGTTTGCAATAGACTTACATGCGGCACAGGCAAGCTTATTGTTTTCACCTACAATAAATGTATCGAAAGTATATTTATAGTTACTGTTATTTTCAGATTCCTGGAGCTTATTTACAATATAAGGGTCATCCTGAAGTTCGGGTATAGGTTCACTTAATTTAAGCTTTTCTTCTGTTGTTATAGAAACGGTTTCTGTTTCGTTATCAGTAATAAATTCAAGCTCAACATCAAAGCCTAAAATTTCCTTGAATTGTTTTTTGAAAATATCGCTGTAATTTTCTTCTACAACTTTTTTGATATAACTGTCGGCAATATAAAGAACTACCTTATTATTATTGAGTTTTACAGGTTTAATAGGGTCAATCCATATACTTCTTGCGGTATCCGATAATTCTAGGCTGTTTTTCATAAGCTCAAAAATATCGTTGAAAGAGGTCATTTAAGTCATTCCTTCCTGAATTTTAAAATTATTTGCAATCATATTTAATTTTATCACAAAAAGGTCGATTTTGCAAGTATAAAGGTTATAAAATTTAAGTGCATTATTTGTGTAATATATAAAAAGTAACCTCACTTATTACTGTGAGGTTACTTTTATAATACATTATTCGATATTCTGAATCTGTTCTCTGATTTTTTCTACTTCGCTCTTGGCATCTACCACAATACTTGTAATTCTGAGGTCCTGAGCTTTAGAACCTATAGTATTGATTTCACGATTAATTTCCTGCACTAAGAAATCTAATTTTCTACCTGTGGGGTCATCAGTTTCAAGCATTGAACGAAGCTGTGAAAAATGGCTTTTGAGTCTTACTGTTTCTTCATCAATTGCTGTCTTTTCTGCAAAAATACCTGCTTCAAGAAGAATACGCTGTTCAGAAATCTGCTTGTCCTCTAAAAGTTCATTCATTTTTTCTATAAGTCTTTCACGGTACGCCTTTACAGTTTCAGGAGAATATTCACATACCTTTTCAATCATTTCTTCAATATTTGAAAGCTTTTCAAGAACATCAGCCTTCATTTTTTCGCCTTCTGTTTCGCGCATTGCAATAAAGTTATCAAGCGCAGCTTCTGTTACCGTTTTTACAGAATTCCAGAGTTCCTCTTCGTCAACATCAGGTCTTACAATATTAAAAGCGTCTGCCATACTGAATATACTGTTAAGGGATAAATCATCCTTTAATCCGAGCTTTTCACCTGTTTCACGAAGAGCAATTACATAATTTTCTACTACCAAGGAATTTACGGTAACTGCGGTTTCTTTACCCTGAATGTTGTAGACTGTAAGGGAGTATTCAACCTTACCTCTGCTGATTTTTTCTTTGAGGATACCTTTGATTTTATCCTCTAAAAACTGGAAAGAGCGGGGGAGCTTTGAATTGAATTCAAAATATCTGCTGTTCACTGAGCGGATTTCAACAAGAATTTCTCTTTCTCCGATAACTCTGCGGTCTCTGCCGAAACCTGTCATACTTTTAATCATATATTAACTTCCTTTCTGTAAAACTGTTTTTTGAAGTTATTACACCTTTATTATATATGAGAAAAAGAATGTTGTCAATAAAAAATATGATTACTATTATATAATAAGGTATATTTTAAGGGCATTCAAGGACAAATTTTTAAAAAATACTGGACAAATAAAACAAATGGTGATATTATATAAATGGTATTATAAAAACGATTACACGAAAGGAAAAAAGTTATGACAGAAGCAGAAATCTACAAAATAAAAGAGCAGATTTGTGAAGTAGGCCACAACCTCTGGCAGCTTGGCTTTGTTGCTGCAAATGATGGAAATATTTCCGTAAAGGTTGATGAGGATACATTTATTACTACTCCCACAGGTACAAGTAAGCGTATTCTTACTCCTGAAATGCTTATTACAATGAACAGCAAAAATGAAGTAATCTACTGTCCCGAAGGATACAGACCCTCTTCCGAATTCAAAATGCATTTAAGATGTTATAAGGAAAGACCTGATATAAATGCGGTGGTTCACGCTCATCCTCCCACAGCAACAGGCTTTGCTATTGCAAGAATTCCTCTGGATGAATATACAATGCCTGAGGCTATTATTTTCTTAGGTTCTGTTCCGATTGCTCCTTACGGAACACCCGGTACAGATGAAGTTCCTGAAAGTCTTGTACCTTACTTACCTAATCACGATACTATCTTACTTATGAATCATGGCGCTGTAACAGTTGGTGTTGATATTACACAGGCGTATTACAGAATGGAAACTCTTGAACATTTTGCAAAGGTAAGCTTAGTTGCACATCAGCTTGGCGGTGCGGTTGAGCTTGAAAGAAACAAGATTGATGAATGTTGTGAAATTGCAAAGGCATTTCCTATCAGACATCCCGGTTATAAAAAGTACAGAGATTAAAAAATGCACCCATATGGGTGCATTTTTATTTTATAAATTCTCTTATTTTATCTATTATCTTTTCCGTATCCTTATATCCTTCCTCAAAATAAGGGATCAGAATTTCAGGCTTTCTTTCAGTTCTGCTTATTCCATGGGTATCCTTCGGTGCAATAATCATTACTTTACCTTCTTTTTCAAGCTGGTATAGTTTTTCAAGCTGATTATTATACATGATGTGGCGGTTTTCCAGAGCCTTTATAAGATTCGGATATTTTTTATAAGTAAGTTTTATCAGAGGCAACAGGCTTTCCTTTTTCTTTACAAAACCTCTTTCTCTTGTGAGTACAACAATTACCTTATCGCAGCCGTCTTCAAATGCTTTTTCAAAAGGAATAGAATCGGTGATTCCGCCATCCATATATTTTTTTCCATTTATTTCAACAGGCGGAAAAAGTATAGGAAGGGAAGAGGAAGCACGGAGCAGCTGCCAGGTTCTGTCTTCGCAGGTTACAGGGTAATATTCAGGCAGACCTGTCTCTATATTTGTTATAACAGCATTTGCGTTTTCTCCGTAACTTTTATATCCTTCCCAGTCGAATGGAAGATATTGTTCCGGCATTTCACCGAAAGCAAAATCAAAATTATAGTAGGATTTTTTCTTTCCCAAAAAATGTTTGATACCCATATATCTTGGGTCATGCATAAATTCTGCAAAGATACGCTTATTTCTTCCGATCTGGCGGGATGAATAGGATATACCGAAAGCTATTCCCGCAGATACGCCTATAACGTATTCTATATATATTTTGTTGTCCAGAAGAGTATCCATTACTCCGCATGAGTAAGCTGTGCGGCTTGCCCCTCCTTCAAAAACAATACCTGTTTTCAAATTTTTTCTCTCCTTAATATTTTTATATTGAACATTTTATCACAATAATTTTTTTTAGTCAATTTTTTCTGTTAAAAATGTTATCAGAATTTAACAATAAATTTTTTAAATTGCATTTTCTTATTTTTTACTTTATGTTACCTAAAAAGCTAAACTATATATTGTGTTTATAAAAAAATATGTATCTATATATTTGAAAAAAAGCTGAAATTTATCTTTGGATAACATTAAAAGTGCAGTTTGGTGAAAACGTTATATTCCGCATGAAAACAGTAAAATCTTTTAATAATTATTGACAAAAGAGTTACAATTTGTTATAATATATCTGTGCCGATAGATGTATTGCGGACAAATAAAAAGTATTTAATCAATCAAATTATTTTATCAGGGTTACTTTTATGGAAACAATATTAAAGGCAGAACACATTTCCCGAGACTTTAAAATAGGCGACGGAAGTGTAGTAAATGCGCTTACCGATATAAATCTTGAAGTTGGTGAGGGACAACTCGTATGTTTACGCGGACGTTCCGGCTCAGGTAAGACAACGCTTATAAATATTCTTGGTGCACTCGATCGTCAGACAGGCGGTGATGTGTTCTTCTTGGGAAAGGATATCGGAAAAATGTCCGATACCGAAAGAGACAGTCTGAGAAGAAAACAGCTTGCTTTCGTTTTTCAGTCGGTTGCTCTCATTTCTACAATGACAGCATATGAAAATGTGGAATTTGCTCTGAGACTTGCAGGTTATCCTTTAAAAGACCGCAAAAAAAGAGCAAAAGAATGTTTGGCAAGAGTTGGTCTTGAAAAGCGAATGACTCACAGACCCGGCGAACTTTCCGGCGGTGAACAACAGAGAGTAGCTATCGCAAGAGCAGTTGCACATAAGCCGAAAATCATTTTTGCAGACGAACCTACCGCAGCACTTGATACACAGACGGGTATTGCAGTAGTAAGGTTATTCAGAGAGCTTGTACGTGATGATGGTATTACCGTGGTAATGACTACTCACGATGAAATGATGATGGAACTCGCAGATATCGTTTACACGCTCGATGACGGTAAAATTTCAGACGTAACAAAAAATGAAATAGACTGAAATATACCATTATAATATATATAGTATGTAACAGGCACAGCGTTCAGGAGGATTTATGCCGCAGAAAGTTTTGCTTGCACCTCCGGAAAACGTTATGGTGCGGTGTGATAACTTAGTAAAAATCTATAAAACCACAGATGTTGAGGTTATGGCTCTTCAAGGTCTTGACCTCACCGTTGAGCGTGGAGAAATCATGGGGATTGTCGGAGCCTCCGGTTCAGGTAAATCCACTCTTCTCAATATGCTCGGCGGACTTGATAAGCCATCAGCAGGCAGCCTTTTTATTGACGGAAAGGACATGTTGAAGCTGGGTGATAAAGAGCTTATCGATTATAAGCGTAAAACTGTCGGCTTTGTATGGCAGAAAAATGCGCGAAACCTTATTCCTTATCTTACAGCACTGGAAAATGTGGAAATGCCTATGCTTCTCAGCGGTTACAATAACCGTAGAGAAAGAGCACTGGAACTTCTTGATATGGTAGGTCTTTCCCAGAGAAAACATTCCATGCTCGGTCAGATGTCCGGCGGTGAGCAGCAAAGATGTGCAATCGCTATTGCTCTCGCAAATAATCCGAAGCTTCTGCTTGCAGACGAGCCTACGGGTGCGGTAGACACAAAGACCGCTAACAATGTTTTAGACGTTTTCAAACGTTTAAATAAAGAAACGGGAGTTACTATCATTATTGTAACACATGATACTAATCTCTCGAAATCCATCGACAGAGTCGTTGCTATCCGCGACGGCAAAACTTCGAGTGAGCTTATCCGTAAAAAACTTGCTCTCTATGAGAACATCTCTTTTGCGGAACTCAGCGAGAAACAAAAATCTGAAATCAAGGCAATGCAGGAAAATCAGGGACATGAAGAACTCACTGTTCTTGACCGTGCAGGCAGACTTCAAATTCCGAGAGAATATCTTGAAGCCCTCGGTATTAAGGGCGGCGACAAGGTACGTGTTGAACTTGAAGACGATAAGATTTCTATTTATAAGCAGTAATGCTTTTTTTGAATTATTTATTCAATGAGAAAGGTGGAGCTTATTTTGGGCAACAACAAGAAAAGAATACTGGCTGCTGTTCTTTCGGCTGCGATGATACTTACTATGCAGCCTGTCGTTTATGCAGAGGAAGAAGCGACAGATACAGCCGGCAGTAACGAAACTACTGTTTCAACATCTGATGATGAAGGTGAAGAAGTTTCCACAATCACCAACATCATGAGTACAGGTGACAGAGAAAATGCTTATACTTCTTATTACGACAGGTATAGCAGCAAGACTGCACCTAAAAAGGAAATAGTAATTGACGCTTCGACAGGTGTAACAGGGGAGGACATTGAAGGTGAAGTTCCCGAATACACAATCGAAGAGTACGAAAAGGTAGAAAACTGTTTTATCTGGACAAACAACAGAGGTACGGTAACATATAACTTTACCGTTGAAGAATCAGGTATCTACAACATGGAATTATACTACCACACAATTTCCGGTGCCAGCACTACAATTGACGTGGGTATAAAGATTGATGATGATTATCCCTTCACAGCTTGTAAGGACATTTCACTTGACCGTTACTGGAAGGACGCTTCCGCTATCCGTAAGGACAGTAAGGATAACGAGCTTAAACCTACACAGATTGAAAAGGACAAGTGGGTAACCTACACAGTAAAGGATAAGGAAGGTCTTTTCAATGACCCCTATATCTTCTACCTCGAAGCAGGTGACCATACTCTTACACTTGAAGGTATCCGTACAAATATTGCTCTTAAAAGCATTACCTTTAAGAATTATGAAGATTTACCCGCATATGTAAAGGCTTCTGACGCAGATATTTCTAATACTCCCGCTCTCACAAATGAGAACGATATCGGATCAAAGACAATTCTGATTCAGGCAGAAACTCCCTTAGAGAAAACTTCCTCTACTCTCTATGCTACATATGACAGAACTTCCTATTTAACAAATCCTTCTCACCCCACAAAGCAGAGATATAACACTCTCGGAAGCGGTACATGGGATCAGGCCACACAGGCTGTAACCTGGACATTCACAGTTCCCGCTGATGGTTATTACAACTTTGCTTTCAAGGCAAGACAGAATACCATGAGAGGTTTCTATTCCAACCGCCGTATCTACATTGATGGCGTAGTTCCAAACAAACTTATGGATATTGTTTCCTTCCCCTATGATCCTAACTGGTACGTTCAGAACTTAAAGGACGGCGAAGGAAGAGATATGTTTATTTATCTTACAGCAGGTGAGCATACAATCACAATGGAAGTTGTTCCCGGTTCTATCGGTGAAATCATGAGAAGACTTGATGATCTTGTATACGAACTCAACTACTATTACAGACGTATACTTATGATTACAGGTCCTGACCCTGATGAATACAACGACTACCTTGTTGATATCCAGATTCCTGAACTTATTCCCACATTCGAAAAGGCAATCGATACACTTTATGCAGAAAAGGCTAACATCGAAAAGCTCGGTCAGGGTTCAGAAGCTTCCTCTCTTGAATCCTTAGCAGTTATTCTTGAACGCTGCTGCGAAGAAAGAGATGAAATTCCTCAGATGGTAGGTACCTTAAAGGACTACATCTCCTCTGTATCCGCATGGATGAGAGACTATCGTGACCAGCCTCTTGAACTTGACTATATTGAAGTACGCACAGTAAATGAAAAGGCAAGCTCCGCAAAGGGTAATTTCTTCGAAGACTTTGCATTCGGCTTCCAGGCATTTATCGGCTCCTTCTTTGAAGACTACACACAGCTTTCCGACACAGGTGAAAAGTCCATCAACACATGGGTTGCTCTTGGTCGTGACCAGGCTACTGTAGTTAAGGACCTCGTAGATAACGATTTCAACCAGAATAACAGCGGTATCAACGTTTCTATCAACCTTGTACAAGGCGGTATCTTAGAAGCTACCCTCGCCGGCAAGGGTCCCGACGTTGCATTATTCCTCGGCGGTGACTTCCCGATTCAGTGTGCGGCACGTGACCTTCTCGTTGACGTTTCCACATTCAATGATTATGAGGATGTTGTAAGCCAGAGATTTACAGACAGCATCACAACACTCTATAAGTACAGAGACGGTGTTTACGGTTTACCTGTATCACAGTCCTTCCCCATGATGTTCTATCGTACAGACATCTTAGAAGAACTCGGTGTTAAGGAAATCCCTGAAACATGGGAAGAGCTTATCCACATTATCCCTGTATTACAGCGTTCTTACCTCACAGTAGGTCTCTTATCTCCTGCATCCAACCTTTCCAGCTCAATCTTTGAATCCGGCGATACATTCTCAATGCTTGTACTCCAAACCGGTAACAACATGTACAACGATGAGCTTGCAAAGACAACCTTTGACCAGAAGATTGTAGTAGACGCATTCAAGCAGTGGACAGACTTCTATACAATCTACGACTTCGAACAGACATACGACGCATTCTCCAGATTCAGAACAGGTGAAATGCCTATCGTAATCCAGAACTATACTTTCTTTAACCAGCTTACAGTTTCCGCTCCTGAAATCAAGGGTCTCTGGGACTTCACATTAGTACCCGGTACTCCTGTTCTCGACGAAAACGGTAACAAGACAGGTGAAATCAACCACGCTGCTAACTCCGGTAGTGCCGGCGCAGTTATCTTTACAAAATGTGCTGATGTAAACGCAGCATGGGAATTCATCAAGTGGTTTACATCTGATGAAATCCAGGTTCAGTACGGACGTACAATTGAAGGTCAGATGGGTCAGATGGGACGTTTCGATACAGCTAACGTAAACGCTCTCGCGCAGCTCCCCTGGTCCAACTCCGAATATGAAAAGATTTCCACACAGATGAACCAGACAGTCGAAATTCCGGTAATCCCTGCTTCCTACGCTACAACACGTCACGTAAAGAATGCTTTCCGTGCAGTTGTTAACGACACATGGAATCCGAGATATGCTCTCTCTTCTTACAACAGAGACATCAATTCGGAAATCGAAAGAAAGAATCAGGACCTTGCAACTTTCGGCAAGTAAAAGGTCTGAAAAATAATTAGGAGGAATCGAGTTTTGGCTAATAATGAGCAGACATTGTATCTTGAAGATAATAAATTCAAATATACAATGCTCCAGATGAAAAAGAATGTCGGAGTTTATGGTCTTATCGCTCCGTACTTTATACTGTTTGCCTTTTTTACCATAATTCCCGTAGTAATGGCGCTCCCTATGGGATTTACGAACTTTAACATGGCACAGTTTCCTCAGTGGGTAGGTTTAAGCAACTTCTACTCCCTGTTCCTTGAAGACGAAGTATTCTTAACAGCTATCGAAAACACTCTTGTTTTCGCAGTAGTAACAGGTCCTTTAAGTTACTTCCTCTGCTTTATACTTGCATGGCTTATCAATGAGCTTCCCGGTCCGCTGAAAACAGTGTTCACATTCGTTTTCTACGCACCTACACTTGCAGGTAACATCTATACAACATGGCAGTTAATTTTCTCCGGTGATACATACGGTATTGCAAACGCTTACCTTATTGACCTCGGTATTACAAACGGTGCAATTCAGTGGCTCACAGACGCTAACTACATCATGGGCGTTCTTATCGTAGTTCAGCTCTGGATGGCTCTTGGTGCAGGCTTCCTTGCTATCCGTGCAGGTTTACAGGGTATTCCCCGTGACCGTTACGAAGCAGGTGCTATCGAAGGTATCAAGAACAGAGCTCAGGAACTTATCTACGTTACAATTCCCGCTATGGGACCCCAGCTCTTATTCGCTGCCGTAATGCAGATCACAAGCTCCTTTACAGCCGGTGATATCGGTAGATTCTTAACAGCATTCCCTACAACCGACTATGCCGGTCATACAATTATGACCCACGCATTCGACTACGGTTCCATCAGATACGAAATGGGTTATTCTTCCGCAATATGCTTCGTATTATTCGCAGTAATGCTTATAGCTAACTGGGGCATCAAGAAGATACTCGGTAAGTACCTTGATACTTAATTCTATTAAAATAAATTTCTGAAAGGACGGTAGTCATGAGGATTAAAAAATCCAGAAAAAAATATGGCGGAAGCCTTGGCGGCGATATTGCTATATTTATACTTTTAACTGTTATAGGACTGTTCATGCTTTTCCCGATTTATCTTTCAATTGTTCAGTCCATCAAACCCCCGGAAGAACTCTTCCTTTTCCCTCCGAAGCTTTACGCTATGTCGCCTACAAATCAGAACTTTGTAGACCTTATCAATACAGCTTCTAACATGTGGGTGCCTTTCTCCCGTTACATTTTCAACTCTGTTTTCGTAGCAGTAGTTGTTACAGCAACTCAGTTAATCTTTGCTTCTTCCGCAGCTTACGCACTTGCAAAGGTTAATTTCCCCGGAAAGAAGGCTCTTAACAAGATTATCGAAATTGCCCTCCTGTTTACAAGTACAGTAACATTTATCATGCAGTACATGGTAATGGCAACAGTTGGTCTTATCGATACATATCTTGCAATCACACTCCCCTTTATTGCAACTCCTATGGGTCTGTTCCTTATGCGTCAGTTTATGGGTCAGATTCCCGACGCTATGATTGAAGCCGCTCACCTCGACGGTGCAGGTCATATAAGAATCTGCTGGCAGATCGTAATGCCTAATGTAAAGCCTGCATGGCTCACACTTATGATCTTCGCATTCAACGGTGCATGGCAGATTACAGGTTACTCATTCATTTATAATGAAGCATTAAAACCTATTCCTACTGTTTTACAGCAGATTACAGCTTCCGGTATTGCCCGTGCGGGTGTTGCCGCGGCAGCAGTTGTAATCCTTATGATACCGCCTATGGTACTGTTCGTACTCTGCCAGAGTTCAGTAGTTGAAACAATGGCATCCAGCGGTCTTAAAGACTAATCTAATTAAGAAAGGAATGATTTTAATGCGGTTTATTAAAAAACTTACCGCTTTTATCTGTGTTGCGGCAGTCGCAGCTTCCTCTCTTGTTGTGAATGCGTCGGCTGATGAGCCTTATATCGGTTATAACTATGACTGGTGGGATGATCCCATCCCCTCACAGACCGGCTTCGTAGTTGAAGATGTTGTTACCGGCCTTGAAATCGGATCCGGTGCACTTTCCGAGCCTAATGACTTATTCATTCATAACGAAACAGGAAAGTTCTACATTGTAGATACAAAGAACAACAGACTCCTTATTACAGATGAAAGCTTCAATCCCGATAATATCCAGATTATCGACACACTTACATACGGTGATATTTTCTCCGAAGCAGACAGTAAGATAAAGAAAACAACATTTAACGTACCAATGGGCGTTTATGTAAGAACCGATAAAGACGGTCATACTCTTATCTATGTTGCTGACTCCGCTAATGAAAGAGTAGTTGCTTTCAACGAAGACCTTGAAATTGAAATGGAATATGTGAGACCTTCCAGCGACGTTTATGACGCACAGGTTACATACAATCCCAATAAGGTTATTGTTGACTCCGCTTTCAACGTTTACGTTGTAATTCCCTCCATCACACAGGGTACAGTTCAGTTCTCCGCAGACGGTACATTCAACGGTTACTACGGTGCAAACCGAGTAAACGCTACCGCAGAAGTAATTGCTCAGCAGTTCTGGAAGTTAATCTATACACGTGAGCAGATTATCGCAATGCGCCGTAACGTTTCTATCGAAATCTCCAACGTTGATATCGATAAGGAAGGCTTTATCTATACAGTAACAGAAACAAGAACATCTGAAACTGATATTTTAAAGAAGCTTAACCCCGCAGGTACAAACATCTTCACCAACTTAGGTTACGACCAGTATACCTACGGTGACAAGACCACACGTTACTACAAGGGTAAGAATTATGCAAACGCAATCTGTGACGTTGACGTAGACGAAGAAGGTAACATCTACCTCCTCGACTTCGCAACAGGCAGAGTTTTCCAGTACACAAACGAATGTGACCTGCTGTTCATCTTCGGCGGCAAGGGCACACAGAAGGGTACATTCACATCTGTTGCAGCGGTTGAATCCTACAACGGAAAGGTTTATGTACTTGATTCCCGTAAGAACAACATAACAATCTTTGGTCAGACAGAATTCGGCGGCATTGTTCAGAATGCTATCTACCTCTTCAACGAAGGTCTTTACGATGAAGCTAAGGGTCCTTGGGAAGAAGTACTCCGCCGTGACGCTAACTACTGGCTGGCATACATCGGTCTTGGTAACGCATATCTTAACCAGGGCGATTATGAAACAGCTCTCGATTACTTCTACCGCAATTCAAGAGCAGGCTATAACAGAGCATTCAAGAGTTACAGAATCGAAGTTATCAGAGCAAACTTTACATGGGTAATGACGGCAGTTATTGTACTCATCATTGCAATGATTATTTTCAGCTATGTAAGAAAACGCATGGCTAAGAAAAAAGGCAAGACTAAGACAGGAGGTACGGATTAATGAATTTTGATTTGGATATGCCTGCATGGAAATGGCCTTTTTATGTAGCAAAACATCCCTTTGAAGGTTTCGATGACCTCAGATGGAAAAAAGCTTACAGCATGAAGGTTGCATGGGTTATAGTAATTGCGTTCTTCATCATCAGTGTTGCAGACGCACAGCTTACCGGCTTCCTTTTCAACGAAACATACGTTAAGGTATTTAACGTTGTTCCTTATTTCTCCTCCTCAGTTATCCTCTTTCTCACATGGGTAATAGGTAACTGGTCCTTGTGTACATTATTCGACGGCGAAGGTACCGTAAAGAATATCTTCTGCGTTTCAGCCTACGCCCTCGTACCTTATCTGATTACACAGGTTATCTGCATTATCGCAAGTAACTTCTTACTCAGAACAGAATCAGGCTTTATGTTCTTCTTCGAATATTTAGGTCTTGCATGGTCTGTAATCCTTATGATTTCAGCTATGAAAACCGTTCATCAGTACTCTGTTCCCAAGACTCTTGCGGCAATGTTCTTTACAGTAGTTGCTATGGCAATTATTCTCTTCCTCGCAGTGTTATTACTTACCCTGTTCCAGCAGGTGTTCGTATTCGGATACTCAATCTACACAGAGCTTCTGTACAGATTCAGTATTTAGTGCAGTTTAAACTTAGAAAATTGGTGGTGTAAAAATGATAAAATTCAGGAAAAAGTTATTATCCGCTGCTTTGGCAGCTGCTATCGCCGTTTCTGCTGCTCAGGTACCTGCATGGTCCGAAGAAGAACCCGCTGCTACAACTGAGGAAGCTTCCACAGAAGCAACCGAGGTTGCAGAAGAAGAGGAAGTAGATATTGCTACAAAGGAAGAAGCTTTTGCAGCAATGACACTTATGGCAGAAACCGATAAGCTTGCTCTCTACGTAAACGAAGAAGATTATACTTTCGCAGTAGAGAACAAGGCTAACGGATATATGTGGTGGTCCAGCTATTATGACACAGTTGCCAAGGAAAAGGTGCAGCTCAGCAGAAGAAATACGCTGATGACTATCGAAGTTGTTGGTACAGAAAGTAAGGCTATTGAAACAGCCAGAGCTTATGACAGCAACGTAAAGAAAAAGCTTGAAAAAATCGATAACGGTTTTAAGATTACTTTCAACTTCAACAAGTATGAAATTATCGTTCCTCTTGAAATTACACTCGAAGACGATCATTTCATAGCAACAGTTCCCGGTGATGAAATCGTTGAAAACCGTCCTCAGAACACAGCAGACGGTCTTACAGGTTATCAGATTCTTGGCGTAAATGTACTTGAAAACCTCGGTGCTACATTTACAGATGATGAAGGTATAATTATCGTTCCCGATGGTTCAGGCGCAGTAATCAACTACAACAACAACGCAGCTGCCGGTGATGTAAATACTTACGAGGGTAAGGTTTACGGCAGAGATTTAGCGGTAGGTATTCTCCAGGCTCCCGCAGTTACAGAGCATGTATCAATGCCTGTATTCGGACGCATTACAGAAGGCGCCGAAGATAACGCACTTGTTGCTATTGCTTCAAGAGGCGAAGAATTCGCAAGCATTCACGCAATGGTAACAGGTCAGAACGTAACAAACCTCAACAACGCATGGTTTGAATTCACACTTCGTACACAGGATAAGTACTTCATGGGAAGCAGTAACGACCCGCTGGTTGTTTACGAAAACAAAGGTATCAAGACAGGTGATGTCTGCGTATCCTACTATCCTGTAAACGGTGCAGAACTTACATACGTTGATGTTGCAGAAACATACAGAAATTATCTTATTGATGATATCGGTGTTGAAAAAATCACAAAGGCAAATGACGCTCCTTTCTACCTCACACTTTACGGCGGTACTGTAAAGGAACAGTCTATTCTCGGTTTCCCTGTTGAAATTCAGACAACAGCTACAACCTACAAAGAAGCTCTTACAATTCTTGGTGAACTGGAATCCCGCGGTATCAGCAATATCAAGATTATTTACGAGGATTTCAACACAGCAGGTATCAAGGGTAAGGTTTCCGCTACATTTGAGTACTCCTCAAAGCTCGGCGGTAAGGGTGATTACGAAAAGCTTGCAGCACATGTTGAAGAAATGGGCTATGAACTTTTCCCCAGCTGTGACATTATGGAATTTGAAAACAGCGGTAACGGTTACAGCTTCATGCTGAACGCTTCCAAGCAGATTACAAACTCCTACGCAACACAGACTCCTTTTGAGCTTGCATTCGGCTTACCTCATGAAACAAAGGACAGCTGGACAATTCTCTCCCCCTTCTATTACACAGACATTTTCACAAAGCTTTCCGATTCCTTCAAGAAGGAAGGCGCAACAGGTATCTCTCTTAATCAGGCATCCTGGACACTTTACAGTGATTTCAGCCGTACAAATGCAGACGGCAGACCTTACTTCACAAGAACAGATGCTAAGAACATCATTGGAGAAGGATATCAGAAGCTTATAGACAGCGGTCTTACAATCATGACCGAAAATGCTAACCAGTATGTACTTAAATACGCTGATTACATCAAGGATGTACCGCTCTACTCCTCTAACTACGACATTTTCGACTATGATATTCCTTTCGCACAGATGGTGCTTCACGGACTCGTGCCTTTCTCTTCAAAGGCTGTAAATAAGAGCGCTGATGCTGATGAACTCAGACTTCTCTCTCTTGTAACAGGAACACCTATTCATTACGAAATGATGTATAAGAATCCCAACAAGTTTGCAGACAGCGGCTACGATGATCTCTACTACACCAACTATGTGGGCTGGACAGATATTGCAGCAGGCGAATATAAGCTGTTTAACGATATCGTTGCAAAGGTTTCTGATTCTTATATGACAGACTTCGAGAGAATCAATGAAAATGAGTACCAGTCAACATTTGAGAACGGTACAACAATTTATGTAAATATCGACACAGAAGAAGTTAAGGTTAATGGTACTTCTTACGATCTGTCGACTTACGGATTGGGGGTTAGTGAATAATGAGCGATTTTGAAAAAGACAGAAACGAAGAGCTGGAAACAGAAGAACTCGTGACTGTTACATCTGAATCGGAAGCTCCCGAAGCTGCCGAAACAGCAGAAACCGCAGAAGAAACCCCTGTGGAAGAAGCACCCAAAAGACAGTATGCAGGTCATATGACAGCATCCGCCGCAGCACTCAATGCCGCAGGCGAGGTTGACATCAGACGCAGAAGACCTCGCGAAGAAAAGAAGATCAAGGAAAGCAAGATTTCCTATGAACGTAAAAAGGGTCTTTACGGCTACGGCTTTATCGCCCTCTGGATTGTCGGCGTAATTTACATGTTCCTTATTCCGCTGGTACAGTCACTCTGGTACTCACTCAGCTACACAGAGCTTGTCAGCCAGCCCGCTGTTATTGAACAGTACGGAATGGATGGCCCCGGCATCTATACCGAATGGAATAATTTCGGTAACTATAAGAAGGCATTTACAGAAAACGCAGACTACCCCCAGAACTTAGTTGACTCACTTGCTGAGACAGCATATACAGTTCCGTTGGTACTTGTTTTCTCCCTCTTCGTAGCTCTTCTCTTAAATGACAACTTCAAGGGCAGAGGCTTTGCCCGTGCAGTATTCTTCCTGCCGGTACTTATTGCTACCGGTCCTGTACTTCAGGTTATCAACGGTGACATGTTGGCACAGGGTGTAGGTGAAGCCGCACAGTTCAGCTCTCTCTTTAAGGCAGACTTCGTTGACGAGTTCCTTAAATTCATGGGACTTACAAACATCAGCCAGTCATTTACAGATGCTATTACAACAATTACTGAAACAATCCTGAATCTTATCTGGGATTCCGGTATTCAGATCCTTATCTTCATTTCTGCTTTACAGCAGATTCCTGTTTCCGCTAAGGAAGCAGCTTCCATGGAAGGTGCTACCGGTTGGGAATTCTTCTGGAAGATAACATTCCCTACAATCTCTCCTATGATCTTCGTAAACCTTATCTATACAGTTATCGACGCCTTCGTAAAGGCCGACAACCCTGTAATGCAGCAGGTTATGAGCTATGCGAGAGCTTGGGAATACGGCTTCTCATCCGCAATGGCATGGGCATACTTCGCAATTGTAGCGGTAATCCTCGGTATTATCTCCGCAATTGTATCTAAATTTATTTTCTATCAGGTAGACTAATCAAGGAGGAACTTCTAGTGGATAACAACGAATTTGAAAAAGAAACAGTTGTATCAGGCGAAGATGTTACTCCTGATACAACCGAAACAGCTGAGGCTGCGGAAGAAGTAATTTCCGCAGTTGAAAGCGAACCTGCTGCACTTGCAAAGGCAGCAGAAGAAAAGCCTAAGGCTCATAAGATTGAGCTTTACGACGAAAACGGTAAGAAAAAATCCAAGCGTCAGCTGAAAAAGGAAGAAAAGAAGCGTTTAAGCCAGTTCCACATCAGCAGCTGGGAAATTATCAAGAATTACCGCACTTATAACGAGGGCGAAAAGGCGCATTACAGGGGAATCCTCGGCAGACGAGTTTCCGAAAGAGTATGGCCTGTATTCCGCTTCCTCATTCTCTTCGGTCTTGCATTCGTAATTCTTTATCCTATGCTTTATATGGTATCCTGTTCAATCAGACCTCAGGCAGAAATGACTGACCCGTCTATTCTCTGGATTCCTAAGACAGTAATGATTGACAACCTTGTTGAAACATGGATGGCTATCGATTACCCTAAGCTTGTATGGGATACAGTAAGCGTTAACGTAGTCTGCTCGCTGATTCAGGTACTTACCTGTTCAATCGCAGGTTACGGCTTCGCAAGATTCAAGTTCAAGGGCAAGGGCCTTTGCTTCGCAATCGTAATCATGCAGATTATCGTACCTACACAGGTTATCTTAATCCCTCAGTTTATGCAGTTCAGATACTTCGATCCCTTCGGACTTATTTCTCTTATCTCCGGTGAAGCGCTGAACCTCGCAGACTCTCCCTGGGCACTTTACTTACAGGCATTCTTCTGTAACGGTATCCGTGCAGGTCTGTTCATCTTCTTATTCCGTCAGTTCTTCCGTGGACTTCCTAAGGAACTTGAAGATGCTGCTTATCTTGACGGTTGCGGACCATTCGAAACTTTCGTAAAGGTAATGGTACCTAACGCAAGCAACTCCTTCTTAACCGTATTTATCTTCTCAGTAGTATGGTACTGGAACGACTCTTACGTATCAGGTATGTTCTTTACAAAGTCCAACACAATCGCACTCCAAGTAAGTAACCTTTATACAACAATTTCGTCCTACTTCAACGGCGGTACACCTACCGGTATTCCTTCCGACTGGTTAGTATGGATCGAAAGCGGATGCTTACTCTCAATTCTCCCGATTCTGATTATGTACATCTTCCTTCAGAAGAACTTCATCGAAGGTGTTGAACGTTCAGGTATCGTAGGCTAAGCCGACAGCGTCGGCAGGCATAACCACCTTTTTAAAGGTCGGTGAATCATAATAAAAAGTTTAACGGCGGTTACCATTTCGGTAACCGCCGTTCTGCATTATTATCCCCGCCATCATCTGACGGCGGGGTAATGTTTTATACTGCCTGAGCAGTGTAGAGCTTGTAATAATCACCCTTCTTCGCCATAAGCTCATCATGTGAGCCGGCTTCGGTGATACCCTTATTGTTGATATACATTATCTTGTCACAGCTTCTGATTGTAGAAAGTCTGTGGGCAATGATAAATGACGTTCTGCCTTTGAGCAGGTGATTGATACCGTTCTGTAAGTATCTTTCTGTCTTGGCATCAATGGAGGAGGTAGCCTCATCCAGTACAAGAATCTTAGGGTCAGAAAGGATTGTTCTTGCCAGAGCGATAAGCTGTTTCTGTCCCTGTGAAAGTCCTGCACCGCGTTCGCTAACAACAGTGTTATATCCGTCTTTAAGGGTCATGATATAGTCATGGACACCAACAACCTTGCAGGCATTCTGTGCTTCTTCAAGAGTTGCATCAAGTCTGCCATAGCGGAGGTTGTCGAGAATTGTTCCGCTGAAAATAAAGCTGTCCTGGAGCATTATACCCATCTGGCTTCTGAGAGAATGAAGAGTTACATCAGCAATGTTGCTGTCATCGATAAGAATTTCACCGCCGTTTATATTGTAGAAACGGGAGAGAAGGCTCACGATAGTAGTCTTACCGGCACCGGTGGGACCTACGAGAGCAATACTTTCGCCTGCCTTAACATCAAAGCTTACGTCCTTTAAAATATCAATACCTTCTTCATATCTGAAAGTAACATTCTTAAAGTGAACATCACCCTTGATTTTAGGAAGCTCGGCTGCATCCAGCTTATTGCAGACTGTTACAGGTTCATCAAGCATTTCAAAGATACGTTCAAGGTAGGCAACCGCGTTAATGAAGGTATTCATAAGGTTTGAAAGGTTCATTAAAGGCTGCCAGAATCGTGCGCAATAGTCACCCATTGCTAAGATTGTACCGAGGGATAATCCGGGCATTCCTAATAATCCAACGCCGTATATTGCGCCTCTTGTAATAATAGATACCGTATCTGTGGAGGGCCATATAAGGTTGTTGCAGGCTACCGCTTTCATCCATGCTTTTCGATATGCTTTTGAAAGCTTATCATTAATTTCCGCATTTATATCTTCACGGGTAAAAATCTGTGAAATCTGAACGCCGACAATGCTTTCATGAAGATATGCGTTAAGATTTGAGCTTTTGTTTGACACGGCCTGCCATGCCTTACGCTGTCTGTTCTTTATAGCAAAAATTACAGCTGCGTAAACGGGAAGACCGGCAAGTACTACCAATGCCAACTGCCAGCACACAAAGAACATGAATATTATAATAAACAGAAGGTTGAAAATTTCCAGCACGAAGTTAATGATACCATTAGTCATAAGGTCGGAAATGGAGTTTATGTAGTTTACAATTCGTACAAGAATTTTTCCGTGAGGTCTGCTGTCATAATATTCAAAGGGGAGATCCTGCATATGCTTGAAAAGGTCAGTTCTGATATCATAGATAATGTCCTGGCCTACCTGAGTCATCATTTTTGCACGTATTTTTGTAAAAATAACGCTGAGAACAATACAGAGCAGAAAAGCAGCTGCGCAAACAATAAGCATAGGTATATCGGCAGAGCTTCTCATACAGTTATCAATAGCATACTGGGTAATAAGAGGAGAGATAAGACCGATTATTACCGCAACGGCACTCAGAAGGAGAGCTTTTGCAATTCTTCCTTTATATTTTCCTGCATAAATAAGAGCACGTTTTAAATGACGTATGTCAAATGGGGTTTCAAGGGTTTCGTCAATATCAAATTTATTTCTTGCCATTCAGTATCCCTCCTTTACTTCTGTAATTCATAAACTTCGCTGTAATATCCGCCTGTTTTTATAAGCTCGTCATGTGTTCCCATTTCTGCAATTTTACCGTCTTTAAGGATAATAATACGGTCGGCATCCTTAGCAGAAGAAATACGCTGGGCAATAATGATTTTTGTACAGGGGAAATCCAGATTAGCGAGAGCTTCCTGGATATTACGCTCGGTTTCAAGGTCAACAGCTGAGGTTGTATCGTCAAGAATCAGGATAGAAGGCTTTACAGCAAGAGCTCTTGCCAGAGAGATACGTTGTTTCTGTCCGCCCGAAAGACCAACGCCGCGTTCACCGATAATAGTATCGTAGCCATCAGAGGTTTTCAGAATAAAGTTATGCGCATCTGCCGCCTTGGCGTATTTCTGTACTTCCTCTTCGGGAAGCTCAACGTTACCGAAGCAGATATTTCCGTCAATCGTATCGGAATATAGGAGAACGTCCTGTGTTGCAATACCGATACTACCTCTGAGCTCTTTAAGCTTCATCATTCTTACATCGATATCGTCAACAAGGATTTTACCTGCCGAAACATCATATATTCTGGGAATAAGGTTAATGAGTGTTGTTTTACCGGAACCGGTAGCACCCATAATTGCAACCTTTTCGCCGGGATTTACAGTAAAGCTTATATCTTTCAGAATTTCATTCTTACCGTAAGCGAAGGAAACATTCTGAAATTCAATCTTACCCTTTACTCGCCCGCCAACTTCAATTGCATCTGCGCGGTCGATAATAGAGGGGTGTGCGTAGTAAAGCTCGATAATCTTATTTGCGGAAGCAGTGAAACGCTGATAGTCGTTTACGATGTTACCGAGGGTACGCATGGGGTTGGAGATAGTCCAGATGAGACCTGCAAAGGCTGCGTATTCGCCAAGGGAAATTCTTCCTGAAATTACAAAAAGACCACCGCAGATAAGACAAACAACGGCTAAGGATTGAGCTGTGATTTCAAGATAGGGGAAGAAGTTCAACCAGGTAAAAGCGGATTTTTTATTTGCATTATTGTACGCTTTATTCTTTTCGTCAAACTTCTTGATTTCAAATTCTTCTCTTGCGAATGCCTTTACAACACGGTTACCTGAAATATTTTCCTCTGCACAGGTGTTGAGGTCTGAGAATTTTTCACGAAGGTCAACATAGAAGGGTCCCACAACATTCTTGAATTTCTTGGTTATTATCAGAATAAGAGGTGTAAGAATCAGCATGCATATAGCCATAAGCCAGTCTATTGAGAAGAAGTAGATTGCTGAAACGGAGAAAAGTACCACACATTCGAGAGTTGTCTTGATAATCCACGCTACTGAGTGGCGTATCATATCAAGGTCGCTTGTGACACGGGTCATAATATCACCAGTGCGATAGCGGTTGTAGAAGGAAGCGTCCTGAGCTTCTATTTTATCGAACAATACTTTTCTTATGCGGTAGATTAGGCCCTGAGATGTCTTTTCATAGGACATATTTGCACTGTACTGGATTATACAGCGGAGCAGGGTAAAGCCAACCATTGAGAATATCATTTTAAGAAGCAGGTCTGTGCCGTTTTTCAGATTTTCGGCAGCCTGTTCGCCAACTAAGAATGTATCCACAATCTGCTGGGTGAAATAAGGGGTGATGATATACATGGACTGGGAAACAATTGTAAGGAAAAGAGCAAATATGTAAAGTGCGCGGTCGCCCTTCATGTTTTTCCACAGCCAGCGTAAGATAAACATCAGAATCACTATCCTTTCTTTTGATTTGCATATACCTAAACGGCATGCATAGGTGATAATATCACAATCTTATTTATAAGTCAAGGGGTTTTTCCAAAAAGTTTCAAAAATCTGTAAACGATTTCTGTTTTTTGAAACGAAAAGCTGAAATCTGCTATATACCTTTATAATATATATAGGGAGTAGTGCGGCGTGCCGTTCTTGACAAAACCTGACCGTGATAGTATAATTAAAGTCGAGCCGCCTTGGGCAATTCCTGCCTTTTGCAAAGCTGTTCTTTTACGAGAAAAGCAAAACGGAAGGTTGCGAGAATCTGTTTTATCACAAAGTAAGGCGATAATCCGTAATAGAAAGGCAAAACCATGATTATATATAACGCTAAGGATGTTGAGCTTTATTTCGGAGCTGAACTCCTTTTTAAAAATATAACCTTTGAAGTAGATAAGGTTGATAAAATCGGTCTTGTAGGCGTAAACGGGTGCGGTAAGACAACCCTTTTCAAGCTTATGAGAGGCGAAATGCTTACCGACGGGGGAGAATTTGTAAAATCTCAGGATACTGTTCTCGGCTATATGGAACAGCATGTTGTCCGTGACAGCTCCGTAAGTATGTATGATGAGGTATTATCCGTTTTTCAGCCACTTATTGAGCTGGAACAGGAAATAGAAAAGCTCCATGAAGAGATAGACAGCGGACTTACAGACAATGACCGTCTTGAAAAACAGATGAGATTACAGGAAAAGTTTGAGGCAGAGGGTGGACTTACTTTCAGGGCAAGAGCCATGAGCAGTCTTTTAGGTCTCGGCTTTACCCAGGAGGAACAGGAAAAACCCGTTTCTGTACTCAGCGGCGGTGAAAAGGCAAAGGTTCAGTTGGCAAAGCTCCTTTTATCAGGAGCAAATCTGCTTTTACTCGACGAACCTACCAACCATCTGGATTTATCAGCACTTTCCTGGCTTGAAAAATTTCTTCTTGAATACAAGGGTGCATATATTGTAATTTCCCATGACCGATATTTTCTGGATAAGGTAACAACTCGTACCTTCGAGCTTGAAAACAAGCGCCTTACCGCATACAAGGGCGGGTATACCGCTTACCGCAAGAAAAAGGAAGAAGATCTGGAAATTGCATGGAAGCATTACGAACATCAGCTTGAAGAAATCAACCGTATAAAAGGCATTATCGAACAGCAGAAACGATTTAATCAGGCGCATAACTATATTACAATTGCCAGCAAGGAAAAGCAGATTGAACGACTCGAAGAAGACCTGATAAAGCCTCAGACATTACCCAAAAAGCTTCGCTTTAAATTCCATTGTAACGAGCCTATTACCGAGGAAATAATGACCGCTAAGAATCTGTCCATTTCCTTCGACGGTGAGACATTGTTCAAGAATGTAAGCTTTGACGTGCGCAAAAAGGAACGTGTATTCATAATGGGTGGTAACGGCTGCGGCAAAACCACACTTTTCAAAATGCTTATAAAGGAATACACAGGTGACAGCGGAAGCATAACATACGGGCCGGGAGTAAAGGTGGGTTATTATGACCAGCTTATGACGGGACTTTCCGATAAAAAGACTGTTATGGACGAAATCTGGGACGCATATCCCAAAATGGACCAGACACAGGTGCGAACGGCACTGGGAAGCTTTTTATTCAGCGGCGAGGATGTTTTCAAGAAAATCGGAACCTTAAGCGGCGGCGAGAAAGCAAGAGTTGCAATTTTGAAGCTTATGCTAAGCGGATGCAACCTGCTTTTACTTGACGAACCTACCAACCACCTTGACATAACATCCCGTGAGGCGCTTGAATCAGCAATCGAAAGCTTTGACGGAACTGCGCTTATCGTTTCTCATGACCGTTATCTTATCCGCCAGACAGCAACAAGAGTGTATAAGCTTACTGAAAACGGCATGGATGAAGTTACTGATGAAATAGAGGAGACTATTACAGAGGCTGAAGAGCAGAAGCTTGCTCCTGTGAAAAAGGAGACAAGCGACAGCGCAAATAAAATAGATTATCTGAAAAGAAAAGAGCTTCAAAGCGAAATCAGAAAGCTGAATACCCGTATTTCCCGTGCGGAAGAGCGGATTTCTCAGCTTGAAGAGGAAATAGCGGCAATTAACGAAGAAATGGCTTCTCCTGAAATCTCTGCGGATTATGAAAGAATTGCCGGGCTTTCGGAAAAGTTGGGACAATGCCAGGCAGAGCTTGACGCACAGACGGACGAATGGGCGGAAGCAAGCGAAAGGCTGGAAGAAATCGGAGAGGTATAAATGAATCTGCCTGTATATAAAGGAAAATGTATGAACTGCGGAAAAGAAGCTTTTATAGAATATATGGAGCGGCAATGGAATTATGGCTCTCCTGTAAAGCAATGTAAAAAATGCGGGTTCACTTATCTTGACAAGCGTTATCATGAAATCGAGATTGAGGGATTTGAGCCTGATGCACTTTCCGCAAAAAGATCGGGATTTGCAATCCTTATGGGTTTAATTGCTGTGATAATCGGCGTGCTTTTTATAGCAGGTGAGATTTATCTGTCCGGGCATTATCATACAGGTGCGGTTGCCTTTGCTTTTATAGGAACTGTCTTAGTAGGCTGGGGAATTATTGATTTTCTACGTATAAAGACAGGCTCAAAGGCAAAAAAGCTGGAAAAACTCCGCCTTGAATCAGCCAACCGTCTTTCTGATAAGAATTACGCCCGTTTACTTGCGGAGCAGGGGTACAACGTGCCTTTGAAATATCTTGAATAACAAAAACGGTAACCTTATTCGGTTACCGTTTTCTTGTTTTCGATTGTAAGACATACACAGAAAATAATCTCTGTGCAAAGCATCAGCATTGCTACCGCGGAAGAGGAGGCATTGTTTCCTGTTATCAGAACAGCAACAGGTATCAGCGCAGACAGAACATAATAGGTTTTTGATTTGTACAGCCAGCCGTAAGGAAGAAGATGGGCGCCGAAAATCATTGCGTACACCATGAGCATGTTTTGGGGACTTGTCGAAAAAATCCACATAGCTATCAGAAGATATGGTATCTGTCCTATGGAAAAGATAATGCCGAGATTTGTAAGTGGATTTTCTTTATTCTGAAAATCTACTCCTATTATTTTTGAAATCATATACGCAACAGGCATAAGTGGTGCAGAACAGCAGAAAGTAAACAGATTCTTGGTTTCTATGGGAAGTGAAGAAAGATGAATCAATAGTACTGTTGTCCATATAAAAACAGATGCAAGAATAAAATGTAAGCCTTTTTTCTGTTTTACTGAACAGTCATTTCGAAGCTTGTCAATAATGTTATTCATTTATAGCCTTCCTTTCCTGCTGGTATCTCTGCAAGGCCTCGGTGTAAAGTGCACCTTTTTTCTTTCTGTAAAATCCGTATATTGCAAGACATATGATATACAGCAGAATCACTATCAGTGCAAACAGAACCCATTCATATATACGAGTGAAATCCTTGAACAAACCCTCATAATAGAAAAATCCGATTTCATAAATTGTAAGTAGCAACATGAAAGATGTAAGCCTTGCGGTAAAACCTGCTTTTCTTATTATAAGCCTTGTAAAAGCAATACAGAAAAGCAATACTCCGCCTGCTGTCCACAGGAGCGTATCAGTTATCTGTACTACTGATAAGGTTTCAGCACCGGTTACCCAGGAAGCTGTTAGCCATAAAATGACAAACCATGTAAAAGCAAAGCATATTCCGTTGCGAAGCCATGTAAAAAACCTTGCAAGTTCTTTTTTTATATTCATAGACAATCTCCTAAATACTAAGTAATGTTTTGAGCGCTTTTGTATAACGACGAGAAATGTTCAGCATTTCACCGTTTGTAAGAGTTGCGGTAATGGAACGGTTAAGCTCAGGCATAAGAGTCTTTATACAGTTTACGTTTACAATCTGGGATTTCGAGGTTCTTAAAAAATCCTTGTCCGAAAGAGCGGCTTCAAGCTCGTAAAGTCTGTGCTTTATTTCATAAACATTGTCCTCTGTATATAAGAAGGTATGATCGTCAACCGATTCAAAATAAAGCACATCGGATAGATTTATAAGAAAAGTCCTGTCACCCAGTCTGGCTTGAAGCTTGTTTTCAAAAAGTTCAATATGATTTATAAGCTTTATGACTTCATCATCAGCTTTTTTACATTTTATTATAACCTGTAAGGCATCTTCAAAATTTTCAATTATCCGGATATTCATAACGCACCTCCTGTGATTATTATATATTCTTTATTTCAGCATTGCAATAGTTTTGGCTGTAAGTGGTACAAAAAGGCAGGGCAAGAGGAAAAAGGCTGACATCTTACGATGTCAGCCTTTTATATATTCGCTGTGTTATATCCTATAATATTGATAAATCTTAAATCACCGTTCCACATAAGGCTTACGGGCTTGTTTTTAAGCTTATCGGTGCAGACGATAAAATCTACGGGATTTCCGCTGTTGTCATAAATGATGTCGGTAATAATACAGGATAAAACAGGCTCATCCTGTTTCATAAGCTGAACCACATCCCCGGTTCTTACCTTATCTGAACACTCGGCAACCATGCCGAAGCCGGTGTTTTCGACCGCATACACCCAGAACTTGTTGCGGTTGTACCAGGTAAGCGTGCAGCCCTCTTTGGTTCGGGCATTGTTTATTTCATAGTCATACCATTTCCATTGAGTGAGAGAATTACCCTGGTCATCCATGGGAATACCCCCCGCAGCAACACACTGAGAGCAGAAGTTTGCATCATTTTCATCATAAGTGCCGTAAATCTGGGAATGCCCCGAGGAATTAACCGCGTAAACACAAGCATTTTCGCTGTTGTACGGGTATTCTGCTTCAAAAGAGGGGATATACTCCTCTGTAAGCGAAGCGGAAATTGTCTCATAAAATTCTTCGCGGCTTAAATCGAAGAAATCAAGAGACTTTTCCACATAATCATAATAATATGTATAGGAAAGGTCTTCACGTGTAAAACCGTCTGTTGCAGCGGCAACGTCAAATACATATTCAGCAAATCTGCGTGCGGTACGTTCAGTAGAATGATGACTGATAAGAGTTTCGCCGTCCTCCTCTGTCATAACAAATGTGTGTATCTCTTCTGAGTTTTTGGTAACAGCAGAGGAAAAGCCGTATTGCATTTCAGAACTCACACGTACTGTTATCTCCATTTCGCCGTTTTCATTGCGGCTGCGGTTTATTATATAAAGGTATATCGTACAACTGTCAAATGAACAATCAACAGGAGAATTTTTAGCAGCCTTGATTTCAAAATCAAGGGTGAGACCATCTATATGTTCATCAACCGTCTGAAAAGAAAAGAAACGTGAGATATTTTCGTGATAAAAGCTGCCCAGTGAGGCATAATAACAAGTGAAATAGTTTTCGATTACAGCAAGCTCGCCATCGGGAAGAGCATCGCCGTTAGAAGTGGAAAGATTGACTATTGTGTCCGAACGGCAGAGAGGTTCTTCAACGGAATATGGGTTCCAGTTGAATAATTCGTCAAGCTTGCCCTTGAAATCAAAAACATCCCAGGCAAGAATAAAGCCGACAATCACGATTGCGGTAATAGTTAGCACAATCAGTGTTGTCAGCATGGTTTGAAATCTTCTGTTCATATCAGGACCAACCGCATTCGTCGTAATCAGACCACTTATCCGCAGCCTCGCGCTCAGCGATCTTATATACTATATAAAGAGCACAGCCGATAATAAGGGCAACTGCACCGAGAATGGGAATAAGAAATCCCGAAGAACGTTCTTTTGAAGGCATATTACTCATAAGTACTCTCCTTTTTTATTTTATACTATTATACTATACAAAGGCTGAAATGTCAATCATTAATTGAAAATATACAAAATCCGACAAAAAAGTAAAAATTTTAAGGACAATTTAAACAAAGATAAAAAAATCGAAAAACACGCTTGACAAAAAGGGACAAGCATGATATAATAAACAAGCTACCCCGAAGGGAAGCGACACTACGAAAAACTTTTTGAAAAAATATTTTGAAAAAGGTATTGACAAAGGTTAAAGAGTGTGATATAATGTATAAGCTGTCTCGCGAGGGGCGGCAAAAAGAGTACCTTGAAAATTGAACAATCTAAGTACGAATTAACAAACCCTTGAAAAAATTTCAAGTAAATAATTCTGGATGAACTAAGAGAATGGCAATATAAAATATTGCTAGCGTTCAGCACAAAAAGTGCACAG
>JAZNML010000037.1:0-11493 GCA_045579565.1 Ruminiclostridium sp. | reverse complement strand
GCTGAAGCTGAAGCTGAAGTTCTCCGCCGCAAGGCAAAGGGTGAAGCTGACGCTATCTTCGCAAAATTAGAAGCTCAGGCTAACGGTGCTCGTGAAATCCTCCAGAAGCAGGCAGAAGGTATGCAGTCCCTCGTTAACTCCGCAGGCTCTGCTGACGATGCTGTTAAGCTCCTCATGGCTGACAAGATGGAAGAACTCATGCGTATTCAGGTTGACGCTATCAAGAATATCAAGATTGATAAGATCACTGTTTGGGACAGCGGCTCAGGTGCAGACGGCAAGAATTCCACAGCTGATTTCGTAAGCGGTCTTATGAAGTCCATTCCCCCTATGAATGAATTATTCAAGCAGGCAGGACTCAATATGCCCGAATACTTAGGTAAGGAAATTGAAGCTCCCGTTGTAAACGCAGACGCTCCTGTTGTTCCCGAAGCACCTGTAACAAAGGCATAATCTATACATAAATACATATACCGCCGTGTAACCCACGGCGGTATTGTGAGATTAAGGAGAGAAAACAATGCTGATAGATAAAAAACGCGAAGAAATGTATTATAACTGCCGTATGCGGAAAAAAAGCATAGACAAAAAAATAGCGGTTATCAGGGCAGTACTTGTTATTCCGCCCCTTTTGATTTTTGCATCAACCGTCGTCGATATTTTAATGTCGATGGTGGGAGAAGCTGCTATTTTAGCAACAGGCGCAGGTCTTTACGGCTATGAGGTTGTGGGAACATCGTTCTTATATATACTTGACCTTGTCTGCTGTGCTGCACTTGCCGCTATTGGTATAGGCATAGTGTTCTTAGAAGCGGATTTTATGGTTAAAAAAGGCGTTGTTTTATATGCGGCTCTGGCAGGTTTATTCCTTATCTTGCTTTTAGTTTCAGGCTATATCCCTGTGCTTACCTATTTTATACTTGCACTTATAGGCATTCCCTTTACCTTATGGGCGAAAGGGCTTATTGCAGAAGATAAAAAAATGAGCGCCCTTGACGGTTATCCTCATTTCAACACCACACTTATGAAACATACAGATGTACCTTTTACTCCCCCTTCGCAAGAAGAGATTGACGGAATGTCACCGGATGAACGTATAATGTATGAAAGAGAACATTAAACAAGACGTTTTCTCTGAAACTATTTCAGAGAAAACGTTTACTTTTTACCATAATAGCACCCTTTTTTTCTCCTCAAATTAACATAATTTTAGAAAATATCCGTTAAATCAAAGAAACTTGCTTAAAACATTGACATAAACGGATAAAATGTGATATTATGACATTGATAATTTTATTAATATAAGGAGAAAATACATACATGAAATTAAGCAAACTTATTGCAGCATCTCTTTCAGGCATAATAGCTGCTGCATCTCTTGCATTTTCCGCATCGGCATATCTCGATGTTCCGTCGGATAAATCTTCCCTTCTCACTTCTAATTCTGAATCATGGAGTATGATGATCAGCTCTTCGTACGATATTAATTATTCTCAGGTAAACGCAGTTCAGGCTACACTTACACTTACAGACCCTGAACAGTATGCGGCTGATAAGGAATCTACCTTTTACAGCGACGGTGAAACCGCTTTCACAGACTTTTCCGGTAATATCGCTTTCGGCTCATCTGCTGAATGGTTGGCATTCGGTTTTGACAGCTTAGATGACAGCACAGGCGGTGGTACAAACGCTTCCGTTACATCTCTCGGAAACGGCAAGTATGCAATTACAGGTTATCTTTCCGCTTCACAGGCTGCCGCAATTACAGGCAGATGTAGTGTTACCTTCGCAGCATGGGGAAATGTTTCTCCCGATTATGTACTCCGCGTTGATTCTATCTCCGTTATCGGAACAGATGGTTCTGCTGTATTAACCTATAACGGTTCCGGTTATGCTACTGTTGAGCCTCCTGCTGTAACCACCACAGTAACAGAAGCTCCCGTAGAAGAAACCACCACAACAACTACTACAACAACGGCTACTACAACTACAACCACTACTACAACCACAGAAGCCACAACAACTACAACCACTACTACAGAAGAAACAACAACTACACCTGAGGAAACAACGGTAGAAGAGGCAGAGGAAACAACTACTGTCGCTGAAACTACTACAACCACTACAACAACCACCACAACAGCTGCCGAAACAACAGCAGAAACCACTATTGCTGCTACAACAACAGGAGCACCTGCAACCACTACCGCAGCAGTTGAACAGGCGGTTGCATCCGATAACTTTGCTTCCAGAAACAGCCAGCTCATTATCTTCGCAATTATTGCCGGCGTTATCATCGTTGCCGTTATTGTAGCATTTATTTTAATCGCACTTAAAAAGAAACACTAATCCACGGAGGATTTTTTATGAACACATTACTTTCTGCCGCAGTTGCCACAGGCGTTTCAATCAGCCCTGTAATGATAGTTATTGCCGTTGTTGCAATAATCCTCATTGCCGCTTGCGTTGTGCTCGGCATAATCTCAAAAAAGAAAAAGTAAGCAAATTGAAAGACCTTGGAAGATGTTTCTTCCAAGGTCTTTTTTATTCTAGCCATAGCTTTACAGCCGCACAGGAGGTTGACATTTTTCCGCCGCCTTTTGCTCCCAGGGAAAGTGCACGCTGTCCAACCTCATATTCATAAAGATTTGCACCGCCGCCGCATGCTGTTGTTATTACGACAGGCATTCGCGAGCATAAAGCAACAAGAGAATCTGAAAGATGGGCAGGGATTCCGCCCGCCCCATAGCTTTCAATTACTACACCTGCGCAATCATCAGGTACCCATAAATTATCCGTAAAAGGCGAGAGCTTTATTACGGATATTTTTTTATCCGATATTGGCATTGTCTTTTTTTCAGGACCCTCTGCCTTATGAAAATCTGCAACAGCTCCGCCAATCACCTTGCCGTTATCCTCGCCGCAGAAGGCTCTGAAAGCATCTGTTTTGGTGCTGTAACGTTTAATTACGTTTCCGGCGCTGATTATTCTTCCTGAAAATACCACATAAACGCCTGAAAGCTCAGGGCTACATGCGGCTGTTACAGAATCAAGTATATTTTTTTCTCCGTCGCTGTTCTTTTCACTCATAGGAATCATTGCTCCCGTAATTATTACAGGAATACCTATATCCGAAGCTGTAAAATAAAGCATTGCCGCTGTATATTCGAGAGTATCTGTACCGTGAAGGATAACAATTCCGTCATAATCCGTCGATTCTCTTATCCTGTCATAAAGCTTTTTCCAGTATACAGGAGTAATATCAGTGCTGTCACAGGAGAAAAGATCACATATGTCGATTTCGCAGCCTGTTATTCCCGCTGTAAGCTGTTCTCCGCTCCGCGCAGGCGTGCGCCCGTTTTCTGTAGTTTCACAGGCTATTGTTCCACCGGTAGTTATAATCAGTATTTTTTTCATAGTTTAGTCCTTTTCAGGCTGACCGAAACCGCAATAAAGCTTATCGCCGTCACTGATTTCAGCCTTTATTTCAAACTTTGCGCACTCTCCTGCTGTAAGGAATATTCTCTTTATACCGCAAAGCTTTGGATTGCCCTTTGTTACGTCTTTATAAAGCTGTATTACCTCGCCGCTGTCAAAGCTACCCGTATTCTCCGCTTCAACGGTAACAACATCCCCGTCAACAGAAATAATTCGGCATTCAAACTCAGAATAGGTAAGACCGTAGCCAAATGGATAAAGCACATTGTCATCATTTTCAATATAACGATATGTACGGTTTTTCATGGAGTAATCAGTAAATTCAGGAAGCTTGTCGGTATCCTTATAGAAGGTTACAGGGAGCTTTCCGCTGGGTGATATTTCCCCGAAAATAATTTCCGCAAGAGCGGTTCCGCCGTGAGCTCCCGCATACCAGGTACAGATAAGGGCATTTTCACGGTCATCACCGAGAGTAACGGAGCTACCCGCCGCAAGTACGATTATAACAGGCTTTCCTGTGTCAAGAACCGCCTTTATGAGTCTGCGCTGTGATTCAGGGAGCAGGAGAGACTGTTTGTCGCCCGATGCATATTCATTTCCTGTGTCACCCTCTTCACCCTCAATATGCTCGTTAAGACCCACGCAAAGAATGGTAACATCACTCTGCTCTGCGCAGATTATTGCCTCGGAAATACGGTCATCTGGCTGCGCAAGTCCTTCGCATTTATCCTTTATAAAATCGCAGCCTTCTGAATAATGAACACGGATTTCCTTGCCACAGGCTTCCTTTATGCCCTGTAAAAATGTTGTATAAGAGGAGGCGGTTCCGTAGTAATTACCCTTTAATGCTTCTCTGCTGTCTGCGCTGCAACCGATAACAGCAATTGAATCTATGCTGCTTTTATCAAGGGGAAGTATTCCGTCATTTTTAAGAAGTACCATGGATTTTTCCGCCGCTTCAAGAGAAACAGCATTGTGTTCTTCGCAATCAACAACGTCATAAGGAATGTTATCAAGATAGGTTTTATCAAAAAGTCCCAGTTTGAGTCTTGTTTCAAAGAGCTTTTCTACCGAACGGTTAATTTCGGCTTCGGTAACCATTCCTTCATTGTAGGCCTGTAAAATATATGCGTATGAGCAGCCACAGTTTACATCACATCCCTTTGTAAGCGCAAGTGCTGCTGATTCAATAAAGTTTGACGTAACCTTATGATGCATGTGGAAATCCTGGATTGCCCAGCAATCTGAAACAAAATAGCCATCAAATCCCCATTCATCACGTAAAATACGCATAAGCTCGGTATTTGCACAAGCTGGTTCACCGTTTACACGGTTATAAGCTCCCATTACGCCCTGAACCCCTGCTTTTACCAGCTTTTCAAAGGCATAAAGATAGGTTTCGTACAGATCCTCGTCGCCTACCTCTGCGTCAAATTCGTGTCGCAAATCCTCAGGACCGCTATGGACAGCAAAATGCTTGGCACATGCGGCAGCTGTCATATATTCGCCGTCACCCTGTAAACCCTTAACATAAGCAACGCCCATAAGTGCTGTTAAATAGGGGTCCTCACCGAAGGTTTCGTGACCTCTTCCCCAACGCGCATCGCGGAAAATATTGATATTCGGGGACCAGATAGTAAGACCCTTATAAATATCCCTGTCACCGTGGGAAGAGTATGCGTTGTATTTTGCTCTTGCTTCAATTGCGATTATTTCAGCAATTCTTTCTGTAAGCTCAGTATCAAATGCCGCCGCAATACCGATAGCCTGTGGGAACATTGTTGCCGTACCCGCTCTTGCAAGACCGTGAAGCCCCTCATTCCACCAGTTATATGCGGGGATGCCCAGTCTTTCGATTGCCGGAGAATCGAAACGAAGCTGGCTGCACTTTTCTTCAATTGTCATTTTACTAACCATTTCTTTTGCACGTGCTTTAAAATCGCTCATAATCTATACTCACTTTCCTCCGAAGATTTCGGAAATTTTATCTTCATCTGCGTTTGCGTAGCTTACCACATAGTCGTTCTGATATTTTTCACTTCCGCTTGAATAATAGTCGCTGAGCCTTCGTATTTTCATGCCGCAGCTTTCAGCCTTACTGATAAACTCATTTGCATTTTCGTTTACCGTAACCGTGAAATGAAGCCCGTCGCCTACCTCGTGTATCTTTATATTCTCAGAAGCAATAGCAGAAATTACTGTTTCGAGATTCTTATATACATATTTCTTCGTGCGGTTGATATGACGCTCGAAATACCCTTCACTGATAAATTTCGCAAGAGTGTACTGTTCAAAAGCAGGAACGGGACAACTATAAAAGCTCATTTTCTCCCGCCAAAGTTTCATAAGCTCATCCGAGAGACACATGTAGCTTATTCTCACAGAAGGCGCAATAGTCTGAGAAAAGGTATTGATATAAATTACCCTGCCTGTTGTTTCCATGCTGAAAATAGCAGGAACAGGAAGTCCTGTGCGTCGAAATTCGCTGTCATAATCATCTTCAATTATATAATGCCCTTCTTTATCCTCAGCCCACTTCATAATTTCACTTCGTCTCGATATAGGCATAACCGCACCCGAAGGGAAATGGTGAGCAGGGGAAATATGAGCCACGTCAGCTCCGCTTTCTCTCAACTTTTCTGCCGAGATACCATATTCGTCCATATCTATTCCGCAAATATTAACATCATTTAATTTGTATATTTTCACAGGCTTGTCATAACAGGGATTTTCCACCGCATACCTGAGATTTCTTCCTAAAAGCTGGATTATAAGATTATACAGATACTCAGAGCCGGCACCTATTACTATATTTTCAGGAGAAACACGCATATTACGGCAACGGTAGAGATAGTCAGAAATAGCAGAACGAAGGTCATATACACCTTCACTTCCCACATGTTTCAGAAGCCGTGTGTCCTGTTCAGCAATAACCGTTCTCATAAGTCTTGCCCACACTGAAAAGGGGAATAAGGCTGCCGCTCCCGACAAGAGCGTATTGTCCTGTTTTACATGCGTATACCTCAAAGGCTCAGAAAGTTTTTCGGTTTCTCCGCCACCGCTGTACTGAATAAAATAACCGCTTCGCTGAACAGCCGTTATATACCCTTCGGCTATAAGCTGAGCTATGGCGTTTTCGGCTGTAACAACGCTTACTCCGAATTGCTCGGCGATACTTCTCTTTGATACGAGCCGCTCGCCTTTTTTGAGCTTCCCCGAAAGTATGTTGCTCTTAATTTCTTCATAAACCTCTTCATAAAGGGTTTTGCTGCGTTTCATAACACCACTCCCGACTTCAAACTGGTATGACATTTATTTTCAAATAAAATGAAAATGATATTACCAGTATTATAACACACTACCTTCATAATTGCAATAGAAAAACCGGGGAATTTCCCCGGTTTCTGATTGTTATTTCGGTTCGGTTCTATCCGGCAGGACTGCTCCGTCTACTGTGCCCGTGCCTGTAATTGTAGTTACAGGAGGTGTGGTTGTAGTTGTGCTTGTTTCAACTATTGTTGTAGTCTGAGAATTTTCTGTTTTATCAGGATAAGTTATAGTTGTTGTAACCACATCCGTTTTATCACCTGTTGCAACTTGTGTTACCGGTTCTGTCTTTTCAGCTTCGGTTACTACATCTGTTTTATCTCCGATAGTTGTTACATCAGTTTTATCATAAATAATGTCTGTTTTATCTGCAACAGTAGTTGTCTCGGTTGTTTCCACAGGTGTAGTCTCTGTGGGAGTTGAAGTGGTCGTGCCTGTTGTTTCTCCGCCTGCCGCGCCATAGGTTTCCGCTGCATAAACAAGTGCAATATACGCCGCATACAGCTCCTCATAGCTCATTTCATACAATGCAGCAATTTCCGCTTTTGTAAGATATGTCTGATTCTTTTCGATTACGTCAAGTTTAAGCTTTCCATACACGGAAAGATTGTAAATTTCTTCGAGGGTGAGATTAAGACGCATTTTTTCAAAGGCGGAATTTGCGTAGGGGTCATCTGCATAAATTACTATGGGAGTAACAGCAGAGGTTTTTGGCTGATAAATCTGTTTGCCGTTACTATCAATATAATAATCTTCAAGATATATCATATCCTCAACAGCTACAAACTCAAACCCTTGTTGTAAAAGTTCTGTCAATATTTCAGGAAGCGCTTCAGTTGTATTTTCCAGATCATTATGGAAAAGCAAAATTGATCCCGATTCAGTTTTAGAGGTAATCCGTTCGTAAATGGTGTATGAATCCGGATCTTCCCAGTCTATGCTGTCACCAATGGATATGGATGGGATGGGGTTTGTTGTGGGGAGGGTGTAGGGTGTTGGTTTTATTGAAATTAATGTTAAAAATACTAATTCAGACTCCATGGATTTTATTTCCATTTTTGTAACTAATCTATAAAAATTGCAATTTTCGAAAAATAATCCTCAAAAAGTGCCGAAAACACGTGTTTTTACCTATATTTTTTTAAATTTTTGCAACATTTCCAATAAAACCACAGCGAACATTAAGTTTCGCTGTGGTTTTTCTTTGCTTATTATTTTAATCCTTAACTAACATGAGGGTAAGGATAATGTATGACAATTTCATTATCCTGCTCTGATTGTCTTTTATCATTATATATTTTAATAGTATAGAAAGGAAGATGTTATATATGAAGAATAGTATTAAGTCTATTAGAATGACTGATGATGAATATGAATTTATAAAATCCAAAGCAAAAGAAAGCAATATGAGTATAGGTACATATCTTGTAAAAATTGCTCACAACAATAATCTTGGTATGAACCCTGCAATAATGTGTAAGCTTATTGCAATAAGAAATTATCTCAACGAACCTGAGCTTCAACCCATAAATTATAACGAAAAACTCAAAAAGGAGATAAACGATATATGCAGCATTATTTTGAAATAGCTCCTCACGGCTATTACGGAAACACCTCCATGAGAAGAATCATTGATTATGTGATATCTGATAAGAAAACAAAGAGACTGCTTCCATTTGTTGGGAGTCCCAATGTGGAACTTGACAAGGCGTTTGAACAGATGATGCTTGTCAAGGAATATTATAATAAAACAGGCGGCAGGATGATAAGGCATTTCTGGGTAAGCTTTCCTAAACAGTTTTGTTACACATTTGTTGATTGCTATTATATCGGATGGAGAATCAGCGAATACTATGCCTCGTACTATCAAATAATTTTTGGTGTGCATGAAGATACTGAAAATATACATATCCATTTTGCAATGAATACAGTCAGCTTCCTCAATGGCAAAAAATATGCCGAAGGTTATGAGGATTATTTTTATTTGCAGGATTATGTAAAACATGTTATTGATAAATATAATGAAAAAAATATTTATTGAACTTTATTCATATTCCTCTGCCCTTAATAATATAATCGAACAACGGTACCGAAGATTACATATACGGAGGACAACCTATGTTTGAAATTATAAATACATATCCGAAAAAAGATGAAACAGCAGTTAATGATGTCAGAATTTATGCTGCAAGGGTAATATATAAGGAACTGGTGCGGTTATTGGAGGAGAAATCTGAGCTTACCTGCAACACATAAGACTATATCCGAGGCGCATTACGCTTCGGATATATTTATGCCCTGTTTCCCCATAATTTGCATCCCATTAGTGCTATAATCTTGAAAGCAAACTATGTTTTAGTTACATATTATTCTTCTGAATGTAGTAAATTACAATTCACCTAACCTTTAAGTAATTTAGTTTAAGGAGGAATAACTATGTATATCATTAAAAACAAAGTTATAACAACAAATGCAGAAGAACGAAACAATATGAAACGTAGTGCGTCCGTTGTTATTTACGGCGAACTTATCCGCTACATAACTATTAAGCGTGCCAACGCTCGCAAAACAGCATAAAGGGGTGAAAATATGGTTGCTATATACGCAAGGCAAAGTATCGATAAGAAAGACTCTATCTCAATTGAAACTCAGATTGAGTGCTGTAAAAAGCTTGTTTCAAGTAGTGAAGAATATAAAGTCTATTCGGACAAGGGATGGTCTGGTAAAAATATAGACCGTCCTCAGTTTGCACAGCTTTTAATGGATCTGAAAAACGGAACAATAACTAAAATAGTTGTATACAAGCTTGACCGTATAAGCCGTTCCCTTTACGACTTCGCAGGGCTTGTGGAAGAGTTTGAAAAGCATAATGTGGAATTCGTTTCAACAGTTGAAACCTTCGACACCTCAACCCCTATGGGTAGAGCCATGCTTGGAATAATTATGGTTTTCGCCCAGCTTGAACGTGAGAATATTCTTATGCGTGTTAAGGACAACTACTATGCACGCGGCAAGAAAGGTATGTTTCTTGGCGGTCCGCCTATTTACGGCTTTGATAAAGTGCCTACAAATATCGACGGCGTAAAAACATCTGTGCTCGTTCCCAACGAGAAAATGGAGATTGTTCGATATATGTATCAGACCTATTCAGACGGCAACACATCTCTTGGTGATATAGTCCGTGAGCTTAACTCCAAGGGTATTACATCGCCTAACAATACCCCCTGGGACAGCTGTAAAATCAGTCGTCTCTTGCGCAGTCCTACATATGTTATGGCTGATGTTGATGTCTACCATTATTTCAAGAACAAGGGTTGTAAAATAACATCACCTATTGATGAGTTCACAGGTGAAAGGGGCTGCTTTGTTTACGGCAAGCGCCCAGGGAACGAGCGAAAGTATGCTAATGTTAAAGACCATTATCTGACCTTAGGACTGCATAACGGCGTGATTGCTCCTGAATTATGGCTTGCTGTTCAGCGTAAGCTTGACGGTAATGAACAGCTTAAACGCGGTAAGACAGGCTCACATTCATGGCTTACAGGACTTATAAAATGCGGTAAGTGCGGATATGCTTTGAAGGTTTATCAGAGGGATTATTTCTACTGTTCAGGAAAATCCAACCACAGCCTTTGCGACGGCTTTGAACAGCACCCTGTTATCACAGAGGTTGAGGAAGCTGTAAAAAGCCAGCTTGTTTCAAGGTTTGAAGAGATGAAAGAGGTTATTATTGAAGAGAACCGTGCACCTGCTGATCCGAAAGTAAATATGCTGAAAATATCTCTTGAAGAAATCAATCAGAAAATCCAGAATTTCATGAACCATCTGGGGCAGACATCAAAAATTGTCTCAGCTATGATAGAAGCGGAGATTGAGAAGCTGGTGAAAGAACAGATGTCTATCGAAGCGGAAATTGAGGAGCACAACCGTAAAAGCTCGGCTAAAATCGCATATAGTGAGATTATACCCTTGCTTAATGAGTTTGATGATATGCCTGTGGAAAGTAAGCGTGTTATCGCCTCGCAGTTTATAAGCAAAATTCTTTTATGGGAAGATAAAATTGAAATTCAGTGGAATTTTTAAGTGACAAAAAGCTATTTGTGTAAAATTAAATCCTTTCACTTACATACTATAAAAATGAGCGAGATATGCTCGCTACCATTTTAAAGGAACATAAAATTTTGCTCAGGCGTAATGCCTGGGCATTTTTTATTAGTGAAAGGAGTTAAAAATGTTTACAAACCAACCCTACTTAACCAAAGGAGTTAATGAGAGAATACCTCTCATAACCCAGCTGTTCTTATGGAATCTAATAGAAAATATGAGCGTAGAAAAAGACTACGCTCAATTTTTCTATTTAACCGAGGAAAACGGCAGACAAAAGATTGTTCACAAGCAAGAACAACCTGAGTATTGCAAGGAATATCTGCTTGATACAAAGCCTGTAACCGAAACTGTGTTTGTCATTGATGACGGAACACACACAACTATGCTTTTAGGGGAGGAATACTGATGAGTGAGATTATCTGTGCCTGCTGTCATTGTGAATTAACCGAAGACACAGGCTTTTGGTTTGATGAAGACTTTTATTGCCAGGATTGTCTGGACGACACAACCTGCTTATGTGACCATTGCGGAAAGCGTATATGGAATGATGATAATGCTGGTAATTCAGAAAGGCCTTTATGTGATGACTGTTACGAGGATTACTACACAACCTGTGAAGAG
>JAZNML010000036.1:0-5949 GCA_045579565.1 Ruminiclostridium sp. | reverse complement strand
AGACCTCGGTAAGGGACTTCGTTCACAGGTTGGTACAATGTATGGTACACTTGCTAAGGGTCCACGTTACCTCGAAATGACAGACGGTTACGTTACAGGCCTCGCTCTTAACGAGGATGATGAAATCATCGGGTATCAGTTCGTAAACTTCGGCAAGATGATGGACTTCATCAAGGCTGGCGACGATGCTAACACAGCATTTGAAAAGGCTCAGGGTCAGTACGGCCGTGTAGCAGACGCTGTTAAGATTATCGACCCCAGAAAGCAGTAAGGAGGTAGAATATAATGGCTTTATTTGAATCTTATGACAGAAGAGAACCGCAGATTCTCGCAGTTCTCAAGGAATACGGCATTGCTTCTATCGAAGAATGTGCTGAAATCTGCAAGGCTAAGGGTCTTGATATTTATAAGCTCGTTGAAAGCATTCAGCCTATCTGCTTTGAAAACGCAAAGTGGGCTTACACAGTAGGTTGTGCTATCGCTATCAAGAAGGGCTGCACAAGAGCTGCTGATGCTGCTGCTGCTATCGGCGAAGGCTTACAGGCTTTCTGCATCCCCGGTTCTGTTGCTGATCAGCGTAAGGTTGGTCTCGGCCACGGTAACCTCGGTAAGATGCTTCTCGAAGACGAAACAGAATGTTTCGCTTTCTTAGCAGGTCACGAATCTTTCGCAGCTGCTGAGGGTGCTATCGGTATCGCTGAAAAGGCTAACAAGGTACGTAAAAAGCCCCTCCGCGTTATTCTCAACGGTCTCGGTAAGGACGCTGCTCAGATTATCGCTCGTATCAACGGCTTCACATATGTTGAAACTGAAATGGATTACTATACAGGCGAAGTTAAGGAAGTATTCCGCAAGGCTTACTCCGATGGTCTTCGTGCAAAGGTTAACTGCTACGGCGCTAACGACGTAACAGAAGGCGTTGCTATCATGTGGAAGGAAAACGTTGACGTTTCTATCACAGGCAACTCCACTAACCCCACACGTTTCCAGCACCCTGTTGCAGGCACATATAAGAAGGAATGCACCGAAAAGGGCAAGAAGTACTTCTCTGTTGCTTCCGGCGGCGGTACAGGACGTACACTCCACCCCGACAACATGGCAGCAGGTCCTGCTTCCTACGGTATGACAGATACAATGGGCCGTATGCACTCCGATGCTCAGTTTGCTGGTTCTTCCTCTGTACCTGCTCACGTAGAAATGATGGGTCTCATCGGCGCTGGTAACAACCCCATGGTTGGTATGACAGTAGCTTGCGCAGTTGCTGTAGAGGAGGCTATGAAGTAATCTCTGAACGCCAAAATGCGGTTTTGAGCTTATAAAAACAGCTTAAAAATGGGTGTGATTTGCTTTGTAATACACAAACAATACACAAGCAATACACACTCACAATACACAAATATTGAGGCGGTCGCTGTATAGTGACCGCCTTTTCGTTGACTTTTGCATTATAACTTGGTATAATTAATTAATATCAATTATACAGTAGGTGATTTTGTGATAAAACGGGCAACCTCTTCGGACAATAGAATTTTAGCGGAATTAGCAATTCAGATGTGGGATAGTGCTTTACTCGGTGAATTAGAAGCAGATTTTGCTGAAATTGCAGACAGCGAGAATGCGGTATGTTTTATTAAGTTTTCTGAGGATATACCGACAGGTTTTGCTCAGTGCAGTTTAAGAAATGATTACGTTGAAGGCACGGACAGTTCGCCTGTCGGATATTTAGAGGGAGTATTTGTTAAAGAAGAGTATCGTAATAAAGGATATGCGAAAGAACTTCTTCTAACTTGTGAGAAATGGGCAAAGGATATGGGGTGCTCTGAATTTGCAAGTGATTGTGAATTAACAAATGAAAACAGCCTTAAATTTCATTTGTCGGCGGGTTTTGATGAAGTGAATCGCATTATTTGTTTCAGAAAAAATATATGAATAACCTGTGAGCGCATCTCACAGGTTATACTTTTTATCCTATTTTCTCAATTTCAGCCGCAAGACTTTCTACTGTACGGTGAGTATAAACTCGCTCGGTCACATCGCCTATCTGATGTCCGACAATGAGTTTCAGACAGTATTCATCAACGCCCGCCTCTTTTGCTCTTGTTATAAAGGTATGCCTTGTTTCGTGGGGCTTGTCGCTGAACGGAAAACAATGTTTTTTAATCATAACAGCAAATGCCGCCGTTGACTTTTAAGTCAACGGCGGCATTTCTTTTGCTTAAATAAACTGCCAGCTGTCAAGAACTATATCCTTGTCTGAAAAAACAATATATACATCATGAATACCTGTGATTTTTTCTTCTGTTCTGTCAAGATATCCCTGATAATCAGTACTGTCTGATTCAACCGCATTCACATATCCGTTTTCGGGGTTGTCGAGGCGGATTTCTATTCTGCCCTTACCTTTCACCTTTGCCGTAAAAGCGGAAGCACCCTCTTCGCCGAAATCAACGCCCTTTATACAGATGACTGTACCCTTTTCAGTGCTTTTCACAGCGGTTATTGCTGTTCCGTCATATTCAAAGTCAACACCTGTTGTCGTAAAGAAGGTTTCACCATTGTTTTCAGCATATGGGTCAACGTATTTTATCTGGGACACGCCCTTTGAACTGCTGCCCACAGGGGTGATTTCAAGAGTTTCCTCATTTACGGGTATTTCGACAACGCAGAGACTTCTGAAACCGCCCGTAGTAGTACCGGCTCCTGTCTGACGGAGCATTGTATGATGGAATATATAATATTTACCCATGTATTTGTGCAGATGGGAGTGGTTGTTGCTGTAGCCAAGACCGCTTTCGCCCGGGTTGCAGAAATAGTCGTCACGATAAACCCAACTGTCGGTATCGAGAGGAGTTTTTGTTGTCATATATGCCATGCTGCAGGCACCGGGACGGGATGCACCCTCAATTTCCCATTCAAGACGCTGTTCCCAGCTGTTGTTGTAGGTATATACGTAAGTGCCGTTTATGAAATTCAGCTCGCTTGCTTCAAAGAAATAGGGAGCTTTGATTTCCACAAAATCACTGTCAAAAGAAATCATATCCTTACCAAGCTTTGCAATACGTGCAACACCGGGCATATAATCTGTTCCGCCACGCTTCTTCCCACCGCCGAATGCTATCCATCCGTCGCCGTTATCATCAATGCAGACGCCCGGGTCAAAGGGGTTGGGACAACCGTCAAGACCTTCAGTATCATAATTGATAAGAGGCTTTCCCAGCGGGTCATACCATGGTCCTAAGGGGTCGGTGGAGGTAATTACGCCGACACCGCAGCCGTTATTGGAGAAATAAAGATAGAAATGTGTAAGTCCGTCTTCTTCGACTCTCGATACAATCGAAGGCGCCCATGAATTCATAATCCAGGGAGCAACCGTTTCTACATCAATAGTGCCGTGATGGCTCCAGTTTATCATATCGTCAGTGGAGAAAACATGAAGGGATTTGATTGCGCCATATGTGTTGCTGCCGTCATCGCCTACCGCTTCATATTGCTGGTGGTCGTTTGTGCCATAGACATAGAGTCTGCCATTGTATTCAACCGCAGTGGGGTCAGCACAGTAGAATTCGCTGGAAATAGGATTGCCGTTTTCGGGCTTTTTGGCATATGTATCGCTGACGCCGTTTATTTTTGTTACATCTTCCATCGTTTCAATATACCCTTCTTTTATTTTTTCTTCAATATTCAGTTCTGCCTGCGAAGTGCAGGAGGAAAAAAGTGCCGCTGCAAGTAAAAGTGCCAATGCTGTTTTTTTCATAGTATCACTCCTTTAAATGCTTTACTTATTCTGATTTAATTTTATCACTGTTTTCAGATATCAGCAATGGTTAATAACGCTGAAACTACTGTCATATTGTGCATTTCCGCCCAATCTTCGCTATTGACAAACATTCTTAAAAGATGTAGAATTATTTTACAGACAGTATGCTGCGAAAGGAGCGGATGTTCATGCACGTAGGAGCAGTAGGCTACAATTACCGCCACGAGGAAGGCTTTGTAATGGATAAGCCCCAGGGCGGCGGCTGTTATTTTATGCTTCTCATAAAGGAGCCTGCCCTGTTTACAATAAACGGAGTTGAAACCGAAGTGAAGAAAAACTCCTTTGTGCTTTTTTCACCTCACACCCCACACAGTTACCGTGCTAAGAACAAGGTATATGCAGACGACTGGATTTTTCTCGGCATGGAAGATGGCGACGAAAAGATATTTTCTCAGCTGGGAATACCCGCAGACGAAATAGTCTGTCTCGGAAATATTGACGAGCTTTCACAGACAGTAAAGCATATCGCTTTTGAGCATTATTCAAACGAAGAAGGACACGAGCTTATAGAGCAGCATTATTTCGAGATACTTCTGATACGTTTGGGAAGAATGATTAAAAACGGAAGTCTCGGTCACGACGCAGTAACCGATAAGCATACAAGGCTGATGGCTTTGAGAAATATGATTTATGGCGTGCCCGACTGGGTAGGAGATGTTGATAACCTTGCTTCGTTTATGGGTATGAGTCGTTCAGGCTTTCAGCATCTGTATAAAAAGACCTTCGGCGTCAGCGTAATGACGGATATAATAAACGGCAGGATGAAAACAGCAAAAGAGCTGCTCATCGCCACAAATCTCAGCATAAAGGATGTTGCACTCAGGTGCGGTTACACCAACGAATACGGATTTATGAAGCGGTTCAAGCTTTATTACGGTGTGACTCCCACTCAGATGAGAGAACGGATATAGCTATCCTCATATAAGAACAACGGACGGCAAATTTGCCGTCCGTTGTTCGTTAATAAAGATTTTTGCAAAAAAATCGAAGTGGATTGTGATAATCAGCCTGCCGCTATATCATTACGGTATTCATCAAGAGAAGCTTCAATAGTATTGTAGTAAGAATCAAGCAGGTAACTGTAACTTTCTCCTGTGCTGATAGGTCCGTCCATAACGTCAATCATATACTGAACCATATCATCACCGAAACCACGATGACAGTCAAATACATAAGTGAACTTTTCGGGATTGAGAACATCGTCAAAAATCTGCATCTGATCTTCGGTGTATGTCATCTTATGCTTTGTTTTTCTGGGTGTGTTGCATTCAGGACATACAGCGTCAATGTCATCGCGTTCGCTTTCAAACTTGTACTTGCATTCGGGACACTTGATATAGAAATAACCGCCGTCGTAAAGCTTTTCTTCACGCTCTGCGTTTACAACGTCAGGATCGGTTGCCCAGATTCTGGAAGCGAGAATAAATGCTGCTGCGCCCTGAACGTTATCGGAGCCTGCGGGTACAACATAACCTGAAGTTGCACCGCTCATATAATAAGTATCGGAGTTGGGGTCACGGGGCATGGGAACTGTCTTGATTTCACCTTCAAGCTGGTTCTTGAAGAAAATTTCCTGTCCACAGGGATGTGCCCAGTCAAGAGGCATAATAAAGAATAATGTTCCAAGCCATGAATCAAGTCCGTCGGGACCGTGCCAGCCTTCCCAGAAGCATTCCTCGCGCTTGAGCTTTTCAATGAAATCCATTGTTCTCATAACGTTGGGGTCCTTCATATTATTCTTGATTTCAGTGCCTGTAAATTCAAGTACAGGTGTACCGGTTGTTGCCGCAAGCTGCACGCCGAAGCTTCCCGGCCATGAAATAGGATATTTTTCAGGATTGCTTGCTTTCCACATAAGGCAGATTTCTTCAAGGGAATCCCATGTCCAGTTGCCCTCAAAGTATAATTCCATAGGGTCGGGAGCACCGATTTCTTCAAGCTCCAAAGAGTTATATGTAACGCCGTACTGGGTAGTTGTCAGTGCGTAAGGATAATAGAAATGCTGACCGTTATAGCCGAACTGTTCGATAATTCCCTTCATATCAGACCACATGGGAGAATCTTTATCAAGCCATTCATCCATAGGTGTGAATCTGTTCTGGATGTAGAAGCTGGGGTAGAATTCAGGGGCA
>JAZNML010000035.1:0-54701 GCA_045579565.1 Ruminiclostridium sp. | reverse complement strand
TGAACAATCATTTCATTATAGATAAAAGCATCACGTTCTGTTAGCATAATATTTCCGTCTAATGAAAGTACTCTGCCGAATTCACAGCTATCAAAAATATCGATTCTCTGATAGTCGCTGGTTTTTGAGAAAAGTTGCTTTTCTATTCTTAGGCTTAGTTTTACATCAGGAGTATGTTTTTCGCTGAACCATAAATCCATCTTGTGTGTTCCTTTCTTTATTTAAGCACATTAAGATATTCTATTTCCGGATCCTCAGGACCGGTCATGCTGCATCCTTTTTCTTTTGCATACGCTATATAATCAAGAATATCCTTAGTTATACACTCTCCAGGAGCTAAGATCGGTATTCCGGGAGGATAGCACATTACAAATTCGCTACATACCCTTCCTTCGGTTTCCATAATGGGCATGCTGATTTTTTCAGCATAGAAAGATTCCTGTGGACTAGCAACGACCTGAGGTGCAATATATTCCTGAGTTAACATACCGGTTTTATCTCTTTGATATAATCTTCTTATTTCTGCAAGGGCGCTAACAAGTCTTTCAACTTCCTGAATTCTGTCTCCGATAGAAAGATAGGCAAGTATGTTACCGATATCACCAAATTCTATCTGAATATCGTAATCATCTCTAAGGAGATCATAGACTTCGATACCAGCAAGACCTATATCCAAAGTATGTACACTTAGTTTGATAGGGTCGAAATCATAAATTGAATTTCCGTTTATCATTTCCGGACCGAATGCATAATAGCCTCCTATTGCGTTTATCTCGCCTCGGGCATATTCTGCAATTCTGCGGACATGACCGAAGATTTCCTCTCCTCTGAGAGCAAGATTTCGTCTTGATATATCAAGACTACTCATCAGAAGATAGCTTCCGGAAGTAGTCTGAGTGAGGTTTATAATCTGTCGTATATATCCTGCATTAACATTAGGTCCGGCAAGGAGAAAGCTCGATTGTGTAAGACTACCGCCGCTTTTATGCATTGAAACAGAAGCCATATCAGCGCCTGCTGCCATTGCTGAAACCGGTAAATCCTTACCAAAGTAAAAATGTGTACCATGTGCTTCATCGGCAAGACAAAGCATGCCGTGTTCATGTGCCATTTTTACTATTTCTCTTAAATCTGAACATACACCATAATATGTTGGATTATTCACAAGTATTGCAACGGCATCAGGGTGTTCATCAATAGCTTTCTGTACTTGTTCACGCTTCATACCAAGAGAAATGCCGAGTCTGTGGTCAACTTCCGGGTTTACATAAACAGGAACAGCACCGCAAAGGATAAGTGCATTAATTACGCTTCTATGAACATTTCTGGGAAGGATAATTTTATCACCGCGTTTGCAGGCGGTAAGCACCATGCTTTGAACTGAACTGGTTGTACCTCCTACCATAAGGAAAGCCTCTGCTGCTCCAAAAGCTTCTGCGGCGAGCATCTCGGCTTCTCGTATAACTGAAACAGGATGACAAAGATTATCCAGAGGTTTCATGCTGTTTACGTCAACTGAAACGCATTGTTGTCCTAAAAATTCTGTTAATTCTGCATTACCGCGTCCTCGCTTATGTCCGGGAACGTCAAAGGGGACAACACGCATTTGTCTGAATTGTTCAAGTGCTGCATGTATTGGGGCTTTGTTCTGATCAAGTGGGGTACGATTCATCTTTTTCTCCTTAAAATAAAAACAAGCTGCACAATAGTACAGCTTGTTAATCACATTCACTGAAAAACTCAACAGAGCATTATAACACCCAAAGGGAAATAATTCAGTAAGGATTCGGAATTATCAGAGTCTATATAGCAATCACTTTTACTACTCTTATTGACCGTTTCACAAGTCTGCACAAGGCATATTTCGGTTATGAAGTAACCAACTTATAAAATTTGAGCTTTTAACTCAATCAATAAGGCGGTGTAATCCGCCGATCGGCAGTGGACCCGGCTGTCCGTATGGCCTTAACCCATAAGGGTGGTCCTTATAATTGCTTGGAAAGGCTCTAATCTTTCCAAATGATTTAGCGCAATCGCACGCTAACATGGTGATATTATAAATTATTTTAATGATAATGTCAAGTGTTTTTTTAAGATTTTTTAATAATTTAATAAATTTATATAAAATGTTAAAATTTATCTTAAATTGAAACATTTGTTTGTTTTTATATAGAAAATGATTTATTCATCTGAATCAACAAACTGAACCTGATAAAATAAGTTCGGTTACAATTGGTGGCTCAACGAAAATAATTGAGTAACAAGCAAGCCAGTCACTTTTGTGACTGGCTTGTTTTTATTTAATTTCTGTGTCGTAAAAGGTTACTGATACCTGTTTTCCGTCCCAGGTTGCACTGTATGTATAATTACCGTGAAAACTTCTGTCGCCTTCAATTTTAATTGTTCGGTTAAGTGTGATTGTATCTACGGGATCTGCGTTGGTATCATAAATTTTTAAATTGAAAAGATTAGGATTATCCATATCGCGACGTAAAGCGATGAGATTAACAAAACGGTTATAATATTCTCCGTTTTCTTCCCAGGTCATCTTCATTACCATAGGTGTACCAGAACCGAGAGTTTTCTTGATTTTATTAAGGTCACTTTCGTCGCTTAGAACAAAGCCTTCGGATTTTTCACGGAATGTATTATAGTAATGGATTGCACGAAGAAGGGCATTATCATTATCACCGTATTTAACGCGGATTTTACCCATTGCATAGTTTGGAACAAGGTATTCAACCTTTGCCCATGTATCGGAATTTCCAGGATATTTGACTGTCTTAATGATCCAACCTAATTCCTTGGCATCTTTGAAAATGTCAGTATTTACTTTAAGAGTATCACCTTCACTCAAAAAGTCAAGATAATAATCAGGATTAATATATTTTGATGTCATAGAGGGTAGAATAACTTTGTTTAAAGGTTGTGTAACATCAAGAGTTGTTTTACTGAAATCGTATGCCACTTCGTCATCATTCTGAGCTGCAACAGTAACAACTTTTCCTTTAAACCAGTCGCGAGCAAGAGCAGCCATGCCGAAATCCATTGTTTCAAAATCCGCAGACTTGAAGTTGTTGAATTTGAATCCGTTTTCATCAGCACGGAAGCCGGTATCATAGAGTGAATAGCTATCAGGGGTACCATCCATATCTTCGTCTACTATATCGTTTTCCATTGTAGCAATAAGTGTGGAGTAAAGACCTTCAAGAGCGTTAGCATCTGATATAGGGAAGTAGTTTCCGCCGGTTCCATCTGCAATAGCTTGGAGTAATTCTCTGTCAATATCATTGCCGAGGCTTATAGTCATGATAGTGACATTTTTAGCGTTTGCATTATTAAGGATATTTTCCAGCTTATATCCGGCAGTATCAGTAGAAATACCGTCAGTAAGCATAATAATCAAATTTCTTTCTTCCTGAGTGTCTTCTCCAAAGCTTTCAAGCGCAAGCATCAGTGCACGCTCAACACTTGTTCCGTCATAACCCGGACCAATGCTACGGATATCGTTTATAGATTTCATTATGTCGGACTTGTTATTGGTAAAGTCTGTAAGTGTGTTGAATGAAAAGGTGAATGCGGTGATTGCAACATCTGTGTTATCTGAAAGCTTAGTGACAAGATTTGTTGCAAATGAAAGTCTTTTGAAATTAACGTCGTTTTCCTCTGATTTGTAATTTGCACTGGAAGGATACATTGATCCTGAGTTATCAATAAGAAGGTGAATATTTATGTTTGTATTTTCATCGATTACTGTATGTATGATATGATCAGCACCTACAAGATAAACACCATTCTCAGAAATACCGCATGAAATTGTATTGTTATCTGCATCAGGTGTTCCGCCCATATCTGAAAATTCTTTTGTACGAGGGTTAAATTTATAAACATTCAGGTCATCAGGTGTAAGACCTGCAGCATTTAGCAGACCATCGCTGTAATTAAATGTAATTTTTGCCTCATCAAATTCTGATTCGCAATAAAATTCATATGGTGCAGAGAAAGCTCCTGCATTAGCCTCTACTGAGTAAAGTGAAAGCTTTTCAACATTAGCTTCATATACATTTGCGTTACCCTTAATAACGACATAACCTTCGTTAAAATCAATCTTATGGTTTACAACAAGTTCTCCATCTGATTTTCCGCTGGTATTTGCAACAACAGGATTGAGATTTGCTAAAATTTCAGCACCATCTGTAATGCCATCTTTATCGCTGTCGTGGTTCAATGGATCAGTACCATAACGTTCTTCATCGCCATCAATAATTCCATCAGAATCGGAATCTGCTACACTACCATTTGTACTCATTGAAAGCTCAATGGAATTTGTTAGTGTATCTTTATCATAGTCGCTATCCGAGTCAATTATTTCAGACGAATTGAATGTGCGAGGATAATCCTGATTAAATTTATACTTTAAAGAAGCAATCTGGTTATCGGAACTTGTTTTATATGCAATATAACCAAGTGTTACACCAAGAACAGCAATAGCAGAAAATGCTGTAATTATGATTGGTTTCGCTCTTGCAACAGGTTGTTTATAACTATATTTTCGGTTTGCCATTTAAATAATCCTTTCAAAAATTACGATACTATATTATACCATTTTTTAGATAAAACGTCAAGAATTTTCAAGTAATGGAATAATTTTTATACGTTTTTGATAGTATAATAACGTTATTTTTGTAAAAAATGAGAAATATAGTAAATGAATATAAGGAGTAGATTATGAAGTTAACAAATAAAGAATATGAATATATAGCTGAAAAGTGTTCGCCTGATACAAAGTATTATAAAACTCTTCCAATGTCTTTTTTAATTGGGGGATTGATATGTTGCATAGGACAGGCGTTCAATGATATATACAAATATCTGGGTATTGATGAAACAAGAGCGGGAGTATTAACTTCAATAACTTTGATATTTTTCAGCGCGCTTTTTACAGGAGTAGGTATTTATGGGAGAATAGCTAAAATAGGAGGAGCAGGTACCCTTGTTCCGATAACTGGATTTGCTAATGCGGTTGTATCGCCTGCATTGGAATTTAAAACAGAGGGTTATATTTTAGGGGTAGGGGCTAAATTATTTATTATAGCAGGTCCGGTAATTGTATACGGATTAGCTGCTTCGGTTATTTATGGTGTAATTCTTTATATAACGCAAATATTCTGAGGAGAATTACAGAGTTTATCTAAACACAGCGGATTAGTAAAGGAGAAGCTATGAGTAAATATATGTATGAAGGTACAATTGAGATGGAAACATTTCCTTCAATTATATCATCAGCTTCGGCTGGGGGAAAGATGGAAGGAGAAGGACCTCTTGGTTATAGCTTTGATTATCTGAATGAAGATTCAAGTTTCGGAGAAAGTTCATGGGAAAAAGCTGAGAGCAGATTACAACAACACGCATTTGAAAAAGCACTTTCCAAAGGAAATATATCAGAAGGTGATATAAGTTTTTTATTTGCAGGTGATCTTCTTAATCAATGTACAGGATCTGCTTATAGTATTCGTGAAACAGGTATACCTTTTTTAGGACTATATGGTGCGTGCTCAACTATGGCAGAGAGTTTATCGTTAGCGAGCATTTTTGCTGATAATAATATTGGAGAATATTGTGCAGCAATGACATCTTCTCATTTTTGTTCAGCAGAAAGACAATTTCGTTTTCCGGAAACCTATGGAGGACAGAGAACTCCAACTGCGCAATGGACAGCTACTGCAAGTGGGTGTGCAATCGTAGGTAAACATAACAAACCACCATATGTAAAGGCAGTAACTGTTGGAAAAGTTACAGATTTGGGGATAAAGGATGCAAATAATATGGGAGCTGCAATGGCTCCTGCTGCATATGAAACAATTAAATCACACCTAAAAACCCGAAAGTTATCTGTGAATGATTTTGATTTAATACTTACAGGTGATCTGGGATTTGTTGGTACAGAAATATTATATGACTTGTTCAGACGTGATGGTGTGAATATTTCAAATGTTCACAATGACTGCGGTCTTATGATATACGATCGACAAAAGCAGGATGTTCATTCGGGAGGTTCCGGGTGTGGCTGTAGCGCATCAGTATTATGCGGATTTATTCTCGATAAAGTACGAAAAGGCGAAATAAGTAATGTGCTTTTTGCCGCGACCGGAGCGCTTATGTCAACAACAGTTGTACAACAAGGGGAAAGCATTCCTGGAATTTCACACGCTGTTCATATCAGCAACAATTAAAGAACGGAGATAAATAATGGATATAGTTATTGATTATCTTAAAACTTTTCTTGTCGGGGGAGTGTTCTGTCTTATTGGCCAGCTTTTAATAGATTTTACAAAACTTACTCCTGCAAGAATTCTGGTGGCATATGTGGTGTTCGGTGTAGTTCTTGGGGGGATTGGATGGTATAAACCTCTTATTGATTTTGCTGGCGCCGGTGCTACAGTTCCTCTTACTGGTTTTGGGTATTTACTTTCAAAAGGAGTTTGCCAGGCTGTATCGGAAGATGGATTATTAGGGGCTTTTACCGGGGGATTACAAACAACTGCGGGTGGTATTACTGCGGCTGTTATTGCCGGTTTACTTGTTGCATTACTATTCAAAAGAGGAGACAGAACAAAACAGATGTAAAAAACACCGCATTTCTAAGGAAATGCGGTGTTTTATTTTTAGTCTTCGCCAAGCTTGAGTGCTTTATTAATGTCAAGTTTTTTGATAAGATTACCGAGTATTGCAAATCCTCCGCCAAGCATTAATACGATAATTACATAAATTTTTATGTAATCGCTTTGGAGTGCAGCAACACGGAATGGAGGTACCTGATCTATTGGGTTATACATAGAGCGGAACAGGGGCACGAATAAATCACTTGCGATTCCGCCAATAATAAAGGCCATAGCAATTGATACACCTGATACAAGTATCTGCTCATAGCCTATCATTCCGATTATTTCGCGGAATGTTACACCCATTGCTCTGAGAATACCGAATTGAAGGTGTCTGCTTCTTATGGAAAGAATCCAGTAAATAAGGAAACCGATGATTGTCATTATCATGATAATCACAAAACTCATAGTTAGTGCACCATTCATACCTTGAAGCTGTGGTTTATTTTTTTCCTGGATAAGTAGTTGCGATGAATCTGTTATAAATTCAATAGGAATACGCTGTTCGGAAATATCATTGTAAAGTGCTTCACTTGTTGCATTATCGTCTAAATCAATCCACACTTCATAAGGCTCAATATCAGTAAGATTATAAATATAGCTGTAATTCATAATCATAAAGTATTTTGTCGCATATGAAGGGGTTTCTTCGGAAATAAGCCCTTCTTCTTCTGCCTTTTCAAGTTCGCGCTCCTCACGAGGAGATAAAGAAGTTTTCTGGGATTTGTTAGGATTTATTCCGGGCCAGTAATCTACAATAGCAACAACTGTTGCATTAACGTTATCATTTCCAGACCATTTTGTCTGTACAGCATCACCAAGTTCAAGCTCAAATGCATTAGCTAATGCTCTTGAAATAATGATGCCTGAAGGGTAATTTTGAAGTGCATTAGTGTAGTTCCACCAGTGGACAGGGAGGAGGTCATTTCTGAACCATGCTGTTGTAGCAAATTTATATGGTTCAATTGCCATTAATGTTATGTTGCTTTCGGTGGATTTATCAAAAGTAAGCTTAGCTTTTTCATTAATCAGAACTCTTGTTGCCGTTTTAACTCCGGTAAGTTCTTCAAAACGTTCAAAATCCTTTTCCACATAACCTGTTGTAGTCATACTTTCATCGGAAGTAGTAGTTTCCTGCCAGTATTCTTTTAATCTGATATCAGCACCGGTTGAATAATAAATTCGATCTTCCTTTTGTGTATTTATGGTTCTTGCTGTATTAGCAGAGAAAATACCAAGGGAAAATGTAACAATAAGGAACAACATAAGGAAGTTGACTTTTCCGCCTTGTCCTCTGGATACAGATGTTATAGCCATATATTGAGCTGGGGACCACAAAGGCTTGAAAATCGTATAAATGGCACGAAGTAAGTAAGGATAAATCCTGATAAACAAAAGTCCGAGTCCTAAAACAAGACTGGTAGAGAAAATAAAGAATAAAGGATTTATTTCGCCTGTTGATTCAGCAGAAATTACTTCGTTTGCTGTATAAATCATGTAGAATACTACTGATGCTGCAATAAGTATGATATCAACACAGCATTTTTCCCATAAGGCGACTTTAACAACTTTTGTTTTACTTGCTTTATATTCAACAATTGAAAGCTTTGATGCTGGTATAATCGGAATCATTGTTGTAAGGAAAAATACAACAATCGCAAGTAACGCATAAAGTACAGCAGTTCCTGTAATTTTAGCAGCAATACCTGTTCTGTTGACAAATTCAAGGAAGCCGTTTGATACGCCTAAGAATCGGCAAAGTAACAAGCCGATGAAAGGAGCGGTAAAAAGTGTAAGTAATCCTAAAAATCCTGCTTCGGCGGCATAGATAAAGAAAATTTGTTTTGAGCTTGCGCCTCGGCTTTTGAAAATAGCAATTTCATTCTTTTCCTGCTCTACATTAAGCTGCGATACCATGAAAAGATAGAATGCTAGCATTACCATTGTAGGAATTTGTAGTATCCACAGGATATTTGTGAGCTTTGAAGCTTCTACTGAGTATTCTTGAAGGATATCATATATATCCATTGTGAATTCATAGCCAAGCTGTGGATAAAAATTGAAGTCATCTTCAATTTCATAGGTAATAGAAGCTAAATCGTTCATATCCATTGACTGATATGAAAGCGAATATCTGGTTGATATTTCAGTAAGTTGAGCTATACCGACTGTTGAAAGCATATTCTTAAAGCAGTCAAAATCAGTGATTATTGAACTAAGATATGGAGTAAGGGTTTCAGACCAATACACATCATTAGGATCAGATTGCTCGAAAATACCTACTACTCTTACTCGTACAGGGGTACGGCTTGTATCAATTGAACGAAGCTCATATTCTCCGTTAAGAACAATTCCGAGAGATTTTAATGCAGAATCATTTACAACAACTTCATAAACACCGTCTTCGGCAACAGCACCGTCGCAGTACATGCGACCGCTTTTTATAACGACATGCTCTTTAAATCCTGTCATAGCTGTGAGTTTTGTGCGTACAGTGGTTGATTCGCCGGCGGTTGTCCCGACAGAGAGATATTGCATGTTGTCATACACAATTGTTTTAGATGAATCAACTGGTATTTTAATAGAAGATATCTGTTCTTCAACAATACCTGGTAATTCATTTATCAGATTAATTTGTTCAGCCGTTCCCATATTGGCTGATATGGTTTCTGTAACTGAATAAATACCGGGATAATTACCCGATGCAAGTTGATAAGCCTCCATGTCCTTAATAAGCAAACGTTGTAAGGAGGCATCCATATAAATAGGCACAGCACTCATCATGCCTGCTGCCATAAGAAAGCCAATGAACAGACACAGAACCATCCATTTGGTTTTCGCCATTTTTCTTAATAATAATGTAAACAAAATATGCTCCTTACTTTACGATTACTTGATCGCCTTCTTTAAGTCCGCTTACAATTTCAATTTCAGTTGCATTAGAAATACCTGTTACAACATCAACTTCTATTTTTTCTCCGTCGGAATAAATCTGTACATACTGACGCTCTCCGTCGGATTTAACAAGATGTTTTGGTATAACAACAGCATTTTCTGAATATGCTTTAACTTTTTTGATATCTGCCAAAGAACCTAAATATGCAAAGGCAGGCTTATCATTATCGAATGAAGCGTGAAGGGCATTGCCGTTTTCATCGCCGGCCTCACGGGCTTCTGTGGGGCTGTATGAAATTGTGCCTGAGTATTCAGTATCAGCAACAATAATTTTGACCTTATCTCCTTTTTTAAAGGTGATTGATTCAGGATATTCAGCGTCCACATAAAGCATTGTCGGATCGGCAATACGAGCTAAAACTTTATAAGGATCCATCTCAGTGCCTGGTTCAAGGTCATAAACGTATGAAACCTGACCGCTCATTGGTGCAAGAATCTTAGCTCCATCGTATTCAGCCTGATACATATCAAGTGTATTTTGTTCAATTTCAAGTTGGAGTTTATCTGCCTGTGAGCCGGTAGAATTATAAATCAAGCGAGCCTTCTGTACTTTAAGGCGTTGAATTTCAAGCTCGTATTCAAGTGCGCCTGTGTTCATCTCAGCAATAAGATCTCCTTCTTCAACCACATCACCGGCTTTCACATAGATGTTTTTTACTTGTCCTGTGTAATCAGTAAAGTAACATTCTTTTTCTGTTTCTGATTTCAGGTATCCTGTAACAGAAACAGTATTTTCTATTGTTTTCAGTTTAGCGGTATATGTGGAGTATGTAACTTCATCAGGGGCAATTGTCGGCGGGTCAAGAAGTTCTTCTTCGGCAGGGAAGAAGTAGCATCCGGAAGCCGATAAGGTGAGCAAAGCAGCAGCTGAAAGTGCTGCGATTTTTCTGATTTTCATTGAGAATTGTCCTTTCGCCGTGGAAAACCTTTTAATCGTTTACAATGTTTTCCTGAAATTTACTTTAACATTTCTATGATAACATATTATACAATATTTTTCAATATTTAATAGAAAATTTATTTCTTATTTTTGTTAATTATTTAATGTTTTTGATATATTATGAAATCATTTTTTATTGTTTTCTTGCTAAGAAATAATCATCCTCGGGTCTGTAATAAGGACAGTTATAATCAGAAGACGAAAGAAATCTGTATAAATCATCTTCATCCATATTAACTGTACACTCGTAACATTCAAGGAATTCGTTGTAAACATAGTAAGAACATTGTTCACATGGGGTATTAGCCATTTTCAATCACCGCCTCGCTGCACTTTATACCGTCAACTGCTGCTGATACAATTCCGCCTGCATAACCCGCTCCTTCACCGCAAGGATATAGACCTTTAACTGAAATTGACATAAGCTTTTCATTTCTATTTATTCGCACAGGTGAAGAACTTCGGGTTTCAGGTCCTGTTAAAATTGCTTCTTCGCTGTTAAAGAAACTTGCTTTTTTAGCTATAAGCGGTATTCCTTCGCGTAAGGTGTTGCATATATAATCCGGTAAATATTCTTCTGGTTTTGCAAAAGTCACTCCCGGTTTATAAGTTGGAATTACATTACCAAGGTTAGTTGATTTATTCCCTTTGATAAAATCACCAACAAGTGAAATAGGAGCATTGTAATTGCTTCCTCCGGCCATGAATGCTGATTTTTCAATCTTTCTTTGTAATTCCATACCGGCAAGAACATAGTCGCTTCCAAAATCCTCAGGTGTTGTATTAACTAATAAGGCTGAATTTGCATTTGTGTTATTACGTGCAAAATAACTCATACCATTAGTAACAATGCTATTTTTTTCAGAAGCGGAACCTACTACATATCCGCCGGGGCACATACAAAAAGTATAAAGCGAACGTCCGTTTGGTAAATGAATTACATATTTGTAATCAGCAGCCGAAAGGGAAGGGTGATTGTAAAAATCTCCATATAGTGATTTATTCACTTCGGTTTGAAGATGTTCTATACGAACGCCCATGGCGAAACTTTTCTGTGACATATCAACATTCTTATTGTTAAGCATTTCAAAAGTATCTCTTGCACTATGACCAATGGCTAAAATGATATTTTCGGTATCAATTTCATATTTCTGACCGTTCTTTTCATATATAGCAGAACTGATATGATAATTTGTAATGCCGTAATCTACAAATTTTGCACCGAATATCACTTCTCCACCAAGCTTGATAATTTCGTTTCGTATATTTTTAATTACATTTCGGAGTATATCAGTACCAATATGAGGCTTTGCAAGATATAGAATTTCCGATGGTGCGCCAAATTCAACAAATGTTTCAAATACGTATTTTATTCGTATATCTTTTGTTCCAGTGGTGAGTTTTCCGTCTGAAAAAGTACCGGCACCGCCTTCGCCGAATTGAACATTACAATTTTCGTCAAGAATTCTGTCATTATGGAATGTATTTATTGCTTTTATCCTGCTGTCACAGTCATAACCTCGTTCGAGTACAATAGGTTTATTACCGCTGCGAGCCAGTATGAGAGCTGCAAACATTCCTGCCGGACCAAAACCTACAATAACAGGTTTTTTTGTAGTTTGTTTAGCTTTTGGAGTTGTATAATTTTGTTTTTTTATGACTGAAACCTTTGTGGAATTATTTTTTTTAAGAATTGTGTTTTCTTTTGATGATTTAATTTCTACACAGGCAATAAAATGAACATTGTCTTTTTTTCTTGCATCGACAGAACGTTTAATAAGTTTTATTTCTGAAATATCTTCAACCGAACAATTGATTTGTTTTGCAGTGCGTTCTTTAAGAATTATTTCATCATAATCAAGTGGAAGGGAAATATCATTAATCCTTATCATTTCAGATCCTCCGCACAAGTTTTACCAGCGAGCAATCCGCTGGAAAATGCAAAATCAAGGTTATATCCGCCGCATTTACCGTTTATATCAAGCAACTCCCCACATAAATACATGCCATTAATTTTCTTAACACGTAGACTGTTATCTATTTCGTTCATAACTACGCCTCCGGAAGTAACCTGTGACTTTTCAAAACCGGATAAGCTGTTGATTTTGAAATTCCAATTCTTGATTTTTTCAGCAATTTTTTTTATTTGTTTATCAGTAACCATATTTGTTTTTTCTGTAAGCGGTATATCAACGCATTCTTTTAGTATTGATATGCAGATTCTTTTGTGGAATAATCCGCTTAAATAATCTTCTATTGGAGCTGAGGAACGTATTGAACGTAATTCTGTAAGTGTATCAACTATTTCATCATTACTATTATTAGGTAATAAATCAATATTTAAAGAGAGATTCTTTTGTCCGTTGCAAAGGCAAGAAAGATTAAAGATACATATTCCGGAAATAACCCCATCGGCGAATTGGATTTCACCTGTTTCATGTCCTAATGGTTTACCATCGGAGAATATGGTGACTTTTCCATTTGCTCTTATTCCTTTTAATGCCCGTACTGAATCAGGGCTTACTTTAAATGATGTTAAAGCAGGGGATAATTGAGAAATAGATAGATTCATTGATTTAAGAATACGCAGAATGGATCCGTCACTTCCCAGAGGAGCCTGAGACATTCCGCCACCTGCAACAATCACTTTCCTGGCAAGTACAAAATCATTATCGGATAGAACTTTAAATAATTTTTCTTTTTTTATTTCTTTAACATTGAAATCGCATTTAATTTCTATGTTTTCATATGATGCTATTTTAATTCTTAATCCGTCTAATACAGATGATGCGGTATTGCTGAGGGGATAAGTTCTTCCTTCGTCATCAGAATAGCTGTATATACCGAGGGAGAAAAAGAAATCTTCAACATTATACACCTGGCTTATGTTACATAATTCCTTACACGAGCCATAGTAACAGGATTTATCAATATACTTGTTTGTGAAATTACAACGACCGTTTCCTGTTGCAAGAATTTTTTTGCCAACCCTTGATAATCGTTCAAGAATAATTATGTCAAGAGACGGGTTAGTGTTAGCAGCACAAATTGCCGCAGCGAGTCCGGAAGCACCGCCGCCTATTATAGCAATATCATAATTTTTCATAATTATGAACATCCCTTTCTTTATAATAACAAAGTACCGATTTTAACAATCAGTGGGAGAGTAACCATTGATAAAAGAGTTGTTACAGCGAATATTTGAGAGCAATATTCGGAGTTTTTTCCGAATGTAACTGCAAACATCATACCTATTGTTGCTGTTGGACAAGCTATTTCAATTAACGTTATAAGCTTCGCAGTTTCTGGTGCGGGTATAAAGAATATGATTAATAAGCCAATAAGAGGGAATATGATAAGTTTTAAAAACGTTATAAGATATATTCTTGGATTTTTAAGAGATTTTAATATGTTTGATCCAGCAATTGAAGCTCCTGCAACAAGCATTGCTAATGGAGTTGTCATTTCAGCAACATGATTTAAAGCTGTCAGTGGTATTTCGGGTAATCTGATTTGGAGAAAAAATGATATAAGACCGAGAAAAACTGCAATTATTGCGGGGGTTTTGAATACCCTTAAAATTGCTTTTTTGTCATGTTCGCCTTTTATTGTCATTATACCGTGGGACCAGACGCATATGTTGAATACAGTGATAAATCCATTCTGCAATACAACACCTTCTGTGCCGAAAACGCCTAAAATAAGAGGTGTGCCCATAAAACCGCAATTTGAATATATAATTGAAAAACGTTCTATTGCTGTTTCTCTACCATCCTTGTTTTTGATTATGAGTGTAGAAAGCAAAATAAAAACAATATACGTTGCAATAGCCATTACCGATGTCCATGCAAGTCCTTTCAGCAAGTCCATTCTGAATTCGGTCTGATACGCAAGAAAAATCAGAAGAGGATTAACTATGTACATAACAAGGTTTGAAAGTTGTTTTTTTCCTGCTTCTGTTATTAATTTACATTTATAACATAATGCTCCGATAAATACTATAATAAACATTATTATAGTTTGTTGAAGCACAGCTTGTGATGCCGTTTCCATAATTAGTTGTCCTTTTTATATTTTCTCATTTCATCATAACACAGATAGTCTCCGCAATCTGTTGCTATCTGGTTATAGCTTGTTTCAATGTAATTACGATTAATATAAATATTTTTTGAGGGAAGGGAAGCTGAAATAATAATTTCATCATAACTGGTGAAAATTTTATCCTCTGCAAAATTCAATAATGCTTTGCCAAATCCTTTGCCTTGAAACTCCGGTGAAACAAATAATCTGTTTAATTCATTGTTTTTTACGGTAACAGTCCCGGCTGCGACAGAACTCTCGGTTACGAGAATGTATACATAACCATTTGATATATCTGTAATTATATTCTTTTTACAATGATGTTCCTTAAAAAATTTCACAGCACCTTCTGGATAATAATGAGGGTATATTTTATCGATAGTTGTCTGAACTATATCGTAAACTGTGTTTAAATGAATTGCATCAGCTTTTATGATTTGCATCCGATTCTCCTTTTAAAAAGGCAGGACTTATACAGTCCTGCCTATAAAATTATTCAGCATTCCAGCTACTGAGATACTTTTCCTGAACATCTGTAAGTTTATCAATTTCAAAGCCCCAGAACTTGATTTTGCGCTCAGCAACAGCACGGTCTACTTCCTTAGGGACATTTACTACCATGCTGTCAAGTTTGCCCTTGTTTTTAACAAGGTAAAGAGCGGACTGAGCCTGGATAGCAAAACTCATATCCATTATTTCAGCGGGGTGGCCATCTCCGGCAGCAAGGTTTACAAGTCTTCCTTCGGCAATAACGTAGATGGTATTACCGTTGTTAAGTTTGTAGCCCATAATGTTGTTACGCGCAAGCTTTGCTTCAACAGCAATTTCACGGAGCTTTGCCACATCAACTTCTACATCAAAATGACCTGCATTACAGCAGATTGCTCCATCGTGCATCTTGTAGAAGGATTCTTCTGTGATTACATCACGGCAACCTGTAACGGTAACAAAGAAATCGCCTATTTCAGCTGCCTTTACCATAGGCATGACATCGAATCCATCCATAACGGCTTCCATAGCGCGAATGGAGTCAATTTCAGTAACGATGACTTTTGCTCCGAGTCCCTTGGCGCGCATAGCAACACCTTTACCGCACCATCCGTAACCTGCTACAACAACAGTTTTTCCGGCAACGATAAGGTTTGTAGTGCGGTTTATACCATCCCATACAGACTGGCCGGTGCCGTAACGGTTATCAAAAAGATGCTTACAATCTGCATCATTTACAAGCATCATGGGGAATTTGAGCTTACCTTCCTTATTCATGGAGATGAGACGGATGATGCCTGTGGTTGTTTCTTCGCAACCGCCGATAACATTAGGGATAAGGTGAGGATATTCGTTGTGAATAAGGTTTACAAGGTCACCGCCGTCATCAATGATAATATTAGGACCTACTTCAATAACTTTTGATATATGTCTGTGATATTCCTCATCGGTAGCGTCATACCATGCAAATACATTGAGACCGTCGTGAACAAGTGCCGCAGCAACGTCATCCTGAGTTGAAAGGGGGTTACTACCTGTGATGTACATTTCAGCACCACCGGCAGCAAGTGTTTTACAAAGATATGCGGTTTTTGCTTCAAGATGAACTGAAAGAGCAATTTTTAATCCGGCAAATGGCTTCTCCTGTTCAAATTCTGCTTTGTAGCTTCTTAAAAGGGGCATGTTCTTTTCTACCCAGTCAATTTTGCGTTTGCCTTCTTCCCAAAGGTCAATGTTACGGATTTCGCTTGCCATATTAAATACCATTCCTTTATTTTAATGTTATGAATAACAGTTATATTCTTAATTATTATATCATATATAAAAACTTACGTCAATGCTTATTTTAAAATCATCGACATATAAGCTCTTATTTTTTAACATTATTGACAGAAGAATCATATAGTGTAATGAGGTGATTTATATGTTAAGAGAAATTGATTATGACCGTTACAGTGCGGTTGAGTATGCTCTTAAATGGGCATATGCAAGAAATCCTCGGTTTTATGATTTCGAAGATCTTGGCGGTGACTGTACAAATTTTGTTTCACAATGTCTTTATGCAGGGTGTGGAATTATGAATTACTCTGGGTTTGAAAACGGGTGGTACTATATAAATGGAAATGACCGTTCTGCTTCCTGGACTGGTGTTCAGTATCTGAGACGTTTTCTATTAACAAATAAAGGCACCGGAGTTTTTGGTGAAGAATCATCTGTTGAACAAATGAAGCCCGGTGATGTAGTTCAACTGAGGAATAAAAATGGTGTATTATATCATAGTGTGTTTGTTTCTTATGTTAAACAGCCTGTTACAGTAGATAACATTTTTATTTGTGCTCATTCATATGATGCACGTGACAGAAGATTATCAACCTATAATTATTCAAAAGCCGATTTTATCCATATTTTAGGAGCAAGGTATGAAGAATAATTGACAATGTAATACCGATATGATAAAATTAAGGAAAAATAATCAGGAGAGTATAAAATGGAAATTATTATCGGATTAATAGTTATTTTTATATTACTTTTATGTATGGGTGCTAATTTAGGCGTTCTTGCAACTATTGCTCTTGGAATTATAGGTATATTTGTCGTATTTATGACTATTGTATTCATTTATTCGACAGTAGTTTTTATAACCAGCAAGAAAGCAAAGGGAAGATATATACGCACAGAAATTGGTGAAAAAAACAAAATTCCATTTGCAGTGTACCTGATTGATGATAAAGAATACAAAAATTTATTTCCCTTAGAGGTTTTGTTTCAAAGCAAGATATACCGCGAGGATAAAGAAGTTAAGCTGTTTTTTAATGAAAATAGAAAGTGTTGTTTTGATAGCAATGCTGTACTTTGTTGCATACTTGGAGTGATAGTAAGTATATTTCTGTGTGTTGAAATGATTTTGCTTTTATTGGGAAATATTTAATTGTTAACTGTGTATAATATTTTCAACCTTTTATGTTAAATTTGAGGAAATTAACCAAAAGTTATTGATTTTTTTGATTTGTTATGGTATAGTATATTTATAATAAGCATTAAGGGGTTCAAAAATGAAAAACCTTTCGGAATTGCTGAAAAAATATAATTGTATACCTATACAAATTGATACAAACGGCGGTTTTGTCCTCAACGTAAAGGGGAACTATGACGAAGAGGAACCTGAAAGAACATTCCCGTTTTCTGAATTTGTATATATCAATGATATCCCTTCGCTCATGAACACTTTCAATGATTTCGCATCAAGCAGAAAAAAGCGGTTAAATACCCATTTTCGCATGGAATTTGAGAAAGAGCTTCATTGGGCTTATTTGTGTTGTGAGAAAGCGGATGATAATATTACTTTCGATGGAGTTCTTCTTGATGTATATGAATATATGGATTGCATTCCGAACGATAATGTGATCACAGAATTTGAACTTCGTCAAAGTAAAAAGATATCCGAAATCAATAAGAATGGCGCTTCTCTGGAAGAAATTTATGGCATAGATTATTTAAAAAGAATTCAGGTGCCTTTTTCATTTTCAGGTAATATTGATTCCGCAATTTATGATGAAAACAATAAGCTTATTGCTTGTGTAACCCGTGAAGATTCTCAATTTGTCGTTGAAAAATATAAATATACTAAAAGCGAGCCAATAAGATATAATCATAAAATTGGCGGGAATTGGATTATTGGCACAAATGATGAACAGGAATTTGAAGTTTTTAGTGGTTTTCTTTCCGCAATGTGCGATAACTTATCCAAAATGACAGATTCCTTCATTATGCTATACAATGAAAAACAGAATTCCAAATCAATAAACAGGCAGCTTGGTTCAAATGTGGAACAGCAGATGCTTTTGAATAGTATTCATTCCGTAGTTATGGAGGAAACACAGGCTGAAGCTGCACTTAATCGTGTATTGGAAACGGTTGGTAATTATTTGAAGCTTGATTGTGTATCCGTTTATTGTTTTGATTCTGATACAAATAGTCCATATGTTGTTTCCTGTTGGAAATCGGAGAATATGAAATCCGAAATATCGGCTCAATACATACGAAATAATTATGGCATGATTTGTGAAATTCTTGAAGGTACGGAGAATTATTTTTCCAGAGGAATCGAAACTCAGATTACGGAACTTTCATTAGGAGCGTTTGCTGTTTCTGAGATTTATGGTTTTAATGAACAAAAAGCTTTGCTGTTTTATGAATCGTATGATAAATCAAAGAAATGGAGTTATGAAGACAAAAGGATAATTCGTAGCATATCTCAATCCGTGTCTAATATTATGCACAGATGTGAAATGGACAGGAAAATCAGGGATAAGAACGAACAGTTATTCCGTCTTGCGTTTTTTGATAATATTCTTGATATAAAGAACAGATCTAAGCTTGATATTGATATGACTTCAATACTTGATGCCAAGAAAAAGGGTATTGTTATGGCGGTTCATATCGTAAATACGCGTTCATTGAACGAAGTATTCGGTCAGGGATATACTGATAAGCTTTTGAAAATGATTGCTAAGTATCTGGAAAGTGAAGATGTTGGCGGCGAGTATGTATATCGTTATTCTGGTAGTATCATGCTTGTTATACTTAATGATTGTCGCCCGGATGAAGCTCAGATAACAGCTCAGAAAATACTTGACAGATTTGAACATCCGTTTATAATTGAAAACGTTGAGCAATATGCTGAGGTGGCAATTGGTGTAGCAGTTTTTGATGAGTCTATCAGTCAGTGTGAAGATTTATATCGAGCCGTAACCTTGTCGCTTTATAGAGCGAACGAATACGGAAGAAATTCTTTTGCGTTTTTTAATCAGGAATTCCGTAGGTCATCCGGAGATGTATATAATCTTGAACAGGAATTAAGACGATGCATTGCTGATGGAATGAAGAATTTTGAACTTACATATCAGCCGGTTTTTTCCGGAGATGGTTCGATACATCATTATGAAGCTCTTCTTCGTTGGAAGAGTGATAATTCTGGTTATATTTCTCCCCGTGTCTTTATGCGACTTATGGAAAAAGTAGGCCTTGATACAGCGATAGATTTCTGGGTTATACCAAAAGCTTGCAGGTTTTGTAAGCGGATGCAGGAGATATATGGTAACGATATACGAGTAAGTGTCAATCTTACAGTTCATGATTTACAGGGCGGATCAGTTTCTACCGTTGTTCAGAATGCATTGAATGATTCAGGACTTTCTCCTTCATCATTTATTGTTGAAATACCTGAAAGCGCTCATCTTCTTGCATACAATGAAACATCTGCTACACTTGGTAAACTTAAACGCCTGGGGATACTCATCTGTATTGATAGTTTTGGCAATGAATATCTGCCGCTTAATACACTTAAATTTTCTTATATTGATATTATTAAGGTAAGCAGTAGTTTCATTACAAATTCGGGGGATAGCTTTGATGAGGAGCTGGTTAAGACTACTGTATATCTTGCTGGTAGCAGGAATGTTGAAATAATTGTTAAAAATATTGAATATCAGCCTCAGCTTGAAGCGGCAAAGAAATATGGATTGAATGTTGTACAAGGAGGATTTTTGTCTCCTCCGAAGTTTTCAAAAGAATACTTTGAACAATAAAAAAACACGGTATCTTTCGATACCGTGTTTTTTGTTATTAACCAAAGATTGCAAGGAGTACACCAGCTGCAACAGCAGAACCGATAACACCTGCAACGTTAGGACCCATAGCATGCATAAGGAGGAAGTTGGAGGGGTTTTCTTCCTGACCAACCTTCTGGGATACACGGGCTGCCATAGGAACGGCAGATACGCCTGCAGAACCGATAAGCGGATTAAGAGTGCCGCCCGAAAGCTTATTCATAAGCTTTGCAAGGAGAAGACCGCAAGCAGTACCCATACTGAAAGCGACAAGTCCAAGAACAATTATAAGAATTGTTCTGATAGAAAGGAAGTTTGCAGCAGTTGCGGTAGCGCCAACAACTGTACCAAGCATGATGGTGATAATGTTCATAAGCTCGTTTGAAGCAGTTTTTACAAGTCTTTCTACAACTCCGCTTTCTTTGAAGAGGTTACCAAGCATGAGCATACCAACAAGGGGAGCAGCAGAAGGAACTATGAATGATACAATAACCGTAACAGCGATAGGGAATACAATTTTTTCTGTCTTAGAAACAGGTCTGAGCTGACCCATTTTAATAGAACGTTCTTTCTTTGTAGTAAGAAGCTTCATAATCGGAGGCTGGATTACAGGTACAAGAGCCATGTACGAGTATGCGGCTACCGCAATCGAACCTAAAAGTTCGGGAGCTAATTTGGATGTAAGATAAATAGCGGTAGGACCGTCAGCACCGCCGATAATACCGATAGAGGCAGCCTGAGGTAATGTGAAGTCTACAATACCAGTTGCTGTAAGAGCGCAAGCGCCGAGGAAAGTAAGGAAGATACCACCCTGTGCAGCAGCACCGAGAAGGAAGCTCTTCGGGTTAGCAATGAGGGGACCAAAGTCGGTCATACAACCAATGCCAAGGAAGATGAGAGGGGGGAAGAGTTGAAGCTTTACACCAAGGTAAATAACATCAAGTAATCCTCCGTCGTGGAGAACCTGGCCGTAATCAACATCGCCGGAAAGGAAGAATTCAGGGTGATACATTTCTGCACCGGGAATATTTGTAAGCGCCATACCGAATGCAATGGGAAGCATGAGCATAGGCTCATATTGTTTTACAATAGCGAGATACATGAGGAAGAAGGAGATAAGAAGCATAAGACCTTGCTGCCATGTAATGTTGCAGAAGGCAGATTCTTCCCAAAGTTGTGCTAATGTGTTTAGAAATATCTGAAACATATTGTTTTTGTCCTTTCGTTATTTTTAGAATCCACGCATATTTTCTGAAATGCCAGCAGCATTCCAAGCAGAGCGCTGAGATTTTTCGCGCTTTTTTATACCGCAAATTCTATACTGCTTTCCATCAGATTCGCTATAAGCAGCAATAGCAGCAGAGATGACTGCAATAATTTCATCATCGTCTTCATCTTCATAAATTTCTTCGACTACAGGCTGAGCTGCGGGAACAGGAGCAACAGGCTTAACAACCTTCTGTTCTTTTTTCTTGTTCTTGGAATTTTCGATACTTTGGAAAATTTTTCCCATCGCCCAAAGAAAGAAAATGAGGATGGCGAGGATGAGAAAAACAATAACCACACCAGTAACTACTGTTGATCCTATTAATCCCCAGTTGCCAGCTACATTTACTCGGTCAGATACAACCTCGGTAGCCTCGGCGGATAACGACATTAAATTAATCAATGTGTTCAACTCCTTATTTTTACTTTTGAATGTACTAAAAAGCGGTAATTTTTAAAACCGCAAAATCAAATATATTATACAACATTTTTAAAAATAATTCAAGTGATTTTTAAAAAAATAAATAATAATTTGTCAAATCTTAGTTTATAAAAGGAACAGCAAAGTTGCAAAAAAAATTAATTTATGTTATAATTTCTGAAATAAAGCGAAAGGAAATAAAAAATGAATAAAAAAGAGCTCAATAATCTTAAAAAGAATTTTTCTGATAAGTGTAATTATTTCACATTCAATCAGGTTATCCGTGCATTTGTTGATTCTCAAAAAAATATTATTTGTAAACGCCACGGTCTTTTAGGTACCTTACCCTCAGAAGAACAGGAACTCATAGTAGAGACATTACGAAAGGGATTAAGCGGTACACTTGGTAAGAATCTTATTCAATACTCCTTTCCGGATAGTGAATATCTTGAAGATGGTGCCCAGGATGTACTTTATAAAGCCCTTAAATCGAAATTTCAGGATGAAAATGATATTGATAAGTTCTTGAATAACATTACTTCTAACATAGAGTATACATCTACTTTTGCTATTTTTTCTGCACATTGCACATACACATTGTTCAGAAATGATAAGAATGATGAACAAACAGAGGAGAGTAACGACTATAATTTCATAATAACAGTTTTATGTCCTGTGGAATTAGGCGAGGATGTTCTTATATTTGATGAAAAAGATAATAATATTTGCCTTATACCTGAAAAGTGCAGAAGTATAAGCCGTGTTCCGACAGATGCATTTCTTTTTCCTATTCTTACAGGAGGAGATCCTGATATACATTCTGTTCTTTGCTATACATCAAAACCTAAGGAACCTAACAGGTCTCTTGCAGAGAAGGTTCTTGGTTGTGAAACCAGTTTTACAGCTGTTGGCGAGAGAGCTGTATTTTGTAAGGTTCTTAATGATGTTGTAGGGAAGGATCTTGATTATACAATTATAACTCAGGTCAATGAAAAAATAGAAGAAGAAATCAAAGAGCATCGTTTTGATGAAAAGCCTGTTTCAATTGATGATTCTAAGCTTAAAGAAATCCTTACCGAAGTGGGTGTTGAAGAAACTAAGCTTGAAAAAGTTCAGAAGGTTTTTAATGCTACAACAGGCGGTAAACCATTAACGGCAACTAATTTAGTTACTCCAAAAACTGTTATAGCTTTACCTGATATTACTGTAAATATCAGCAAAGATGCAACTGATAAGGTCAGAACCTCTTTAATCGGTGGTAGGAGATGTCTTGTTATTGATATTGATGATCCTAATGTTGTAATTAACGGTTTGTCAACAACAATTGATGTTCCTGATGATTCATCTCAGAGTAGTTCAACAGCTGATAAGGAACAAAAAGTGGATAATTCAAGTGACGATTATGATTTTTAAAACTAAAAGGCATTACCGATGAGGTAATGCCTTTTAGTTTATTTGTATTAATTATTCCCACTCAATTGTGCCGATAGGCTTTGGTGTGAGGTCATAAAGCACACGGTTGATTCCGTCTACTTCTGATGTAATACGATCTGTTATCTTGTGTAAAAGAGAATAGGGAATTTCTTCTATTGTAGCGCTCATTGCATCTGTTGTATTAACTGCGCGAATGATTGCAGGCCAGCCTTCATAACGCTTACCATCCTTAACGCCTACGCTCTTCATATCGGGGACAGCAATAAAATACTGCCATACAGTCTTATTAAGTCCAGCATTGTCAAACTCTTCTCTGAGAATTGCATCAGCTTCACGAAGAGCATTAAGTCTGTCACGTGTAATTGCACCAAGGCAACGAACACCAAGACCGGGTCCGGGGAAGGGCTGACGCTCAACCATTGAAGAAGGAAGACCAAGTGCTTTACCTACGACACGAACTTCATCTTTATAAAGAAGCTTTACAGGTTCAACGAGTTCAAACTGCATATCTTCCGGTAAACCACCTACGTTGTGATGAGCTTTTACTCCGTCACTTTCGATGATATCAGGATAAATTGTGCCTTGTGCAAGGAAATCTATACCTTCAAGCTTACGAGCTTCTTCATCAAATACTTTTATAAATTCGCCGCCGATTATTTTACGCTTTTTTTCAGGCTCTGCAACATCTTTAAGTAAGTCAAGGAAACGATCGGTAGCATCAATATAAATAAGGTTTGCATCAAGCTGATTCTGGAATACTTCTACTACTTCTTCGCTTTCACCTTTTCTCATTAAACCGTGATTAACGTGAACACAGACGAGTTGTTTGCCGATTGCTTTAATAAGAAGTGCGGCAACAACTGAACTGTCAACACCGCCGGAAAGAGCTAAAAGCACCTTTCTGTCACCAACCTGTGCTCTTACTTCGGCAACCTGCTGGTTGATGAATTCATCTGCCTGTTCTTTTGTCTGAATACGTGCCATTGTTTCTGGTCTTTTGTTTGTATCCATAGTCATCCTCCTAAAACTAAGGCATTGTGTTTAATACCTTTCTTTTACACATTACAACTCATATAAAAACTAGGTATATCTATGAGTATAAATATTTTAATGTAAATATAATATCACATAATAAAAAAAATATCAAGTAAAATATTCAAAAAATATTAATTTTTATATAAAAACCGATGCTTAAATTTATAAGCATCGGTTTGAATATTTATTTTTTCTGTGAATCCTCTTCACGTATTTGAAGTCTTCTGATTTTTCCGCTTATTGTTTTTGGAAGCTCATTAACAAATTCAATAATTCTCGGATACTTGTATGGAGCAGTATTCTTTTTTACATAGGTTTGAAGTTCTTTTACAAGTTCATCGCTTGCTGTATACCCCTTGGCAAGAACAACAGTTGCTTTAACAACAATGCCTCTGATTGGATCAGGCGCACCTGTTACTGCGCATTCAAGTACAGATGGATGCTGGATAAGAACACTTTCAATTTCAAATGGTCCGATTCTGTAACCGCTGGCTTTGATAACATCATCATTTCGGCCTACGTACCAGAAATAACCGTCTTCATCCTTCCATGCGGTGTCACCTGTATGATAAACGCCATTGCACCAGGCTTCGTTTGTTTTTTCTTCGTTTTTGTAGTAACCGCCGAAAAGACCATCAGTACCGATTTCTGCTCTGATAACAATTTCACCGACTTCACCATTATGAACAGATTTGTCATTTTCATCAACAATATCGACATTGTAAAGGGGAGAAGGCTTACCCATCGAACCGGGTTTTGGTTCCATGCCAACAAGATTAGCGAGTATTGGAGTAGATTCAGTTTGTCCGAACGCTTCCATAAGTTTCAGACCTGTAAATTCAAACCACTTGTTGTAAACTTCGGGATTAAGTGCCTCACCGGCAATACAACTATATTTAAGGCTGGATAAATCATAATCGCCTAAGCCTTCTTTAATGAAGAATCTATACATAGTAGGAGGTGCACAGAAGGAGGTGATCTTATAATTTTGCATTATTCTGAGCATATCCGCAGGTACAAATTTATCAAAGTCGTATACAAAGACGCAAGATCCTATTGCCATCTGACCATAAATTTTTCCCCATGCCGCTTTTGCCCAACCTGTATCAGAAATAGTAAGATGAACGCCATCAGGATCAACATTCTGCCAATGTGCAGCAGTAATAATGTGACAAAGGCTGTATCTGTGGTTATGAACTACCATTTTAGGATAACCAGTTGTTCCTGATGTGAAGTAAAGAAGCATTATATCACGACAATTAGTAGGAACACGTTCCATTGTAACAGGCATTTTACTGATTTCGTCATCGAAGGGAATCCATCCATCTTTTTTTCCGTTTGCGATAAACTTAATAAGAGAAATACCCATTTCTGTTTCTGCTTCATCTACATATGTTTCAATATCGGGATTATATCCTGTACATACAATTGCCTTTACATTTGCACTTTCAAATCTGTATGTAAAGTCATGTGTTGTAAGTAAATGTGTAGCAGGGATGGCAATGGCACCTATTTTAATGAGTGCGATAATAGAAATCCAGAATTGATAGTTTCGTTTGAGTACAAGCATTACCTTATCGCCTTTTTTTATGCCTTTGGCAATAAAAAGGTTTGCAGCTTGTGTTGAAAGTTCAGAAAGCTGCTTATAAGTGAATTTATGCTCGTTTTCCTGTAAATCAACATGCCATAATGCTTGTCTGTCAGGTTCGAGTTCGCCATATTTGTCGATTATATCATAACCGAAGTTATAATTCTCAGGACAGTTAATCTCAAATTTATTTAGTATACCGTTTTCATCAAATCCTTCGGTAACGAATTTCTTATAATAATTTTTAACCTGTTCCATTAAATGAGTATTCCTTTCGTGTTCAAACCAATTAATTATATAAGGATTGCAAGAAGTTCGCAATCCCCATCTATTGCAATCATACCGTGAGGGTTGCTGCTGTCGAAATAAATGCAATCGCCTTCATTAAGATATTCTGTAGAATTACCTACTATAAACTTTATTTTACCTTTAAGTATATAGTTCATTTCCTGTCCTTCATGAACGGAAAGGTGAATGGGTTTTGTAAGATCGGGTTCATAAGGGATATTAACAAGAAGCGGCTCAATTTTCTTATTTTTGAAAAGATAAGCCATGTGCTGATATGTAAAACCAATTCTTCGTTCAATAGGAAGACCTTCGCCTCTTCTAACGAGTGAGTATTTTTTAAGTGTAGGAGAATTACCGGTAAGTAATTCAATCATTTCAATACCAAGTGCTTCTGCACATTCATCAAGAATAGAGAGAGAAATATCTTTTTCTCCATTTTCATACGCAATGTATTCTTCAACAGTGATTTTTGTAGCTTTCGCCATATCTTCAACGGTGTAATCAAGGCTTTCGCGAGTTGCTTTGAGACGTGATGAAACTTCTTTGATATCGTATTTCATGTTTATCCTCCTTATAATACGGTTCAGACCGTAATCGTTTGTGTTTTAGAATAATTACAAAATTCTGAAATGCAACAGGATTCGCATTTAGGACTTCTGGCATTACATACAAGTCGGCCGTGCCAGACAAGACGATGACAGAAATTGAGGCTTTCCTCAGGGGGAATAAGTTCAATAAGATGCCTTTCAACAGATAAGGCATCCTTTTTATCTGTAAAACCTATTCTTCCTGAAAGACGTATAACATGTGTGTCGCACACATAAGCGGGTTTACCGTAAAGGTCACCGCAAATAAGATTTGCTGTCTTTCTTCCGATGCCGGGAAGTTTTGTAAGGTGTTCAATCGTATCAGGAACTGTGTCATTGTACTCATTATGGAGTATACGGCACATTTCAACAATATCATTAGCTTTTGTTTTGTACAATCCACAGCTTTTTATGAGAGATTCCACTTCTTGCACAGAGGCTCTGGCATAATCTGAAATTTCAGGGAAACGTTCAAAAAGAGCAGGTGTGACAAGATTGACTCGTTTATCTGTACATTGCGCCGATAATCTTGTTGCAATTAATAGTTCATGAGGTTTTTGATATGTTAAAGCACATTTAACCTCTGGATACTCTTTTTTCAGGGCTGTAATTACTTTATCAGCCTTTTGTTTTTTGGTCATATTAATCTGCCTTTACTATATATTTACAGTAGGGGGGAGAATATTTTTAATATTGAACGAAGCAATTGTCTGCGGAATGAAACATTTTCGAAAAATTCAGGAGTAATTTTTTCAGAGACTTCCAAGGCTTTAAAAAATGATTCAGTCGCCTGAGAAACAGCTTTGCTTTTGTACATCCATACACCGTTTTCAAAATGAAGATAGAAACTTCTGAAATCGAAGTTACAGGTTCCGACAATGGCAGTAGAATTATCACTTATTATCATTTTGGTGTGCATAAATCCGGGAGTAAATTCATATATTTCGACACCATTTTTGACAAGACTTTCATAATTTGATCGTGTCATTTCAAAAACAGTTTTCTTATCAGGGTGATGAGGAGTGATAATCTTTACATCAATACCGCTTTTAGCTGCTCTGATAAGACTGTTTTCCATATTGTTGTCAAGGATAAGATATGGTGTACAGATATAAACGCTTTCTTTAGCGTTTTCTATAACATTCATATATGCATTTTCATGGACAAGCTCCTGAAATAGAGGTTCATCTGAAAAGGGAATTACAAAGCCGTCATTCCTGCCTTGATAATCTATAATGTATTTACTGAAATCTGATTCTTCATTTGTTGTGAAATACCACATTTCCAAGAACAATACAGTGACCTTTCTTACCGCATCGCCTTTCAGCTTTACAGATGAATCTTCCCAATATCCGAATCGTTCTTTTTTATTGATGTATTCATCAGCAATATTTATTCCGCCTGTGAAAGCTACCTTGCCATCAATAATAGCGAATTTTCTGTGGTCGCGGTAATTAAGGAATTTATCTAATGAAGGTTTATATGGATTAAAGACAGCGGTTTTAATATTAAAGCTACTCATTCTTTCAGGGAAATCGGCGGGGAGAAGGTTTATTGTACCTATATCGTCATAAAGTATTCTTACTTCAACACCTTCTTTGGCTTTTCGAATAAGAACATCAAGGGTTTTTTGCCACATTTCTCCGTAGCCTATTATAAAGTATTCCAAGAAAATATATTTTTCAGCATTTTCCATTTCCTTGATAAGCTCTTCAAAAAATAATGAGCCGGGATTAAGGAACATTGTTTCTGTGAAAGCATAAATATTAGTCCTGGAATTATTTATAAGGTAACTTGCTTCTCTTTTTAAGTGAGCATTCTTTTTTCCAATCATGTCAAGGAGTTCATTGTCTGGTTTAATAATTCCTTCGGAGCTCGAAATAGCGTTTTTAAGTCGTGCTGTATTTTTTTTATTAAGATGAGTCCTGCCAAAAAGGATATAGAATAAAGCACCGCCGATAGGGAAGCAGAGGACAGGTATAAGCCATGCAATTTTAAAACTTGGATTATTATTTCTATTAATAATAACAATTGCAATTATAAAGCTGAAAAGAACAAATAAAAAGAACAGAGGAATAAATACAGCAGAAAGAAAAACCATAGGCAATATTATCAGTAATATCTGAATAAGAATCAACATACTGATGATAAAAAGCCTGCTGGTAAAGAACTTGGCCAGCTTTGTCATAATTGCTCCTTTCTGAAATAATAAAGCCTTATCTGATTATTATACATTAAAATATAAAAATAATCAAGTCTTTTCTTGATATAATTTAAAAATGTTTAAAACTAAAATTATTGACAAAAAAAGAAATAAGTTATATAATAAGTATTAAATATTTATAAAAGAATGGAAATAATAATATGGAAGTTTCACAAAAATTATTTGATTTAATTAACTCAGCAACAGGGAATAATACTGTAATTATGATGATTGTTTCAGTAATTTCTCTCGTTGCAGGCTTTGTAATGCTGATCAAAGGTGCCGATATGTTCGTTGACGGTGCATCTAAAATTGCTGCTAAATTAAAGGTACCGCTTATTGTTATCGGTCTTACAATTGTTGCTTTTGGTACAAGTGCGCCTGAAGCTGCAATCAGCATTAATTCTGCTTTTCATGATAACGCCGGTATTGCTGTGGGAAATGTAATCGGAAGTAATATTTTAAATATTTTACTTATTCTTGGTATATCTGCTTTATTTACTGCTGTACCTGTAAAAAAATCTACTTTTAAATATGAAATACCATTTGTAATTGTTATTTCTATAATTCTTCTTATCCTTGGTGCTTTAGACAGTAATATCGGTAAATTAGACTCTGTTATTTTCCTCATCATTTTTGTTGCTTTTTTTGTATATCTTATACTTTTATCGAAAAAAGGGGACAGTACCGCAGATGATGATGTTCCGGCACTTACTGACAAAGACACAGTGCCTAAAATGATTTTATTTATTATTGTTGGACTTGTTGCTATCGTATTAGGAAGCGACTTTACTGTAACTGGCGCTACTGCTATCGCAGAAGCACTTAATGTCGATGACAGAATAATCGGTCTTACTATTGTTGCATTCGGAACATCTCTTCCCGAACTTGTAACTTCTGTTACAGCAGCCAGAAAACATCAGGCTGATATAGCAATCGGAAATGTTGTAGGAAGTAATATATTCAATATTCTCTTTGTAATAGGACTTGCCGGTATTTGTTCTCCTAATCCTATAAAGTTTGAAAGTTCCTTTACAATTGACGGTATTGTAGCTATCGTTTCAGTAGTTCTTCTCTGGATACTTATCTATAAGAATAAAAAGCTTAACAAAGCCGGCGGCATTATAATGCTTTGTTCATATGCTATTTATTTTGCATATCTTTTAATTCAGCCAGCGCTTCTCGCCGCATAAGACGAAAGGATAATCTATGAGTGAAAATAAAATCAGTGACACTCTTGAATTTGACGATGATATTGATTTTGAAGGACTGGATGAGTGCAATGAAGAGTCAGATGATTCTGCGGATGATAAATCTGAATCTTTCGATGACGAATTAACAGAAGAAACTAAAAATGATGCATATAATGTTTCATATGAGCAAGAACAAAATAATATTGTTCATAATGAGACGAAATATGAAAAAGAGATTTTTTCTGTTGACGAACGTATTTTAGAGACTAAGAAAACAGATAAATTTGTTCGTGGAGTGAGTGTTTTCAATGCGGTTATTTCAGTTGTTACACTTGGTGCACTTGGCTTAGGTATATATTTCGGGAAAAATTACATTGATTCGTTGAAAAATGAAATCAATGAACAAAGTGCTGAAATCACTCAGCTTGAAGAAAAAAATAATAATCTTGAAGCTGAATATATCGAAGCAATGAATGTTATCGAAAAGCAGTCGGAAGTTACTTCTGAAATTGTTGAAACTGATATTGAACGCAGTAAAATACTCCTTTATGATTCATCCGTAGGTTATTCGTGGATTCCTGTTATTTCCGGGATTGAAAAAAATACATATAATAAAGATAATTTTACAGTTGATGACCGTTTCAGAATGTCATATACTGTTGATGAAGAAGTTTCTTCTTATTTCGGTATAGATGTATCTTCTTATCAGGGTGATATTGATTGGCAGCTTGTCAAAGAAGACGGGGTGGAGTTTGCTTTTCTGAGAATAGGTTACCGTGGTTATGGTGAAGAAGGTAAGCTTTGTCCTGATGAATTTTTTAAACAGAATTATGAAGCAGCTCATGATGCCGGAATAGACCTTGGTGTTTACTTTTTCTCTCAGGCTACATCCGTTGCAGAGGCAACAGAGGAAGCGGAATATGTTCTTTCGCTCCTTGAAAACAGAACTCTTGAATATCCGATAGTTTTTGACTGGGAAAACATTTATACAGGAGATCCTGAGGATATACCAAGAACAGATGATGTTATGCCCCAGACTCTTACACTCAGCGCTATTGCGTTTTGTGAGACGATTAAAGATGCAGGTTACGATGCAATGATATATACAAATAAAAAGTTGGCGACTATCAAATATGATCTTCGCCAGCTCAGAGATTATCCTGTATGGCTTGCGTATTATAACACAGAGCTTGATTACTATTATGATTTTGATATCTGGCAGTATGGTACCGGACAAGTAGATGGAATCGAAGGTGAAGTTGATGTAAATATCGCAATAATCAGGTGATTTTGCGGTATACAGCTGAACAAAAATGGATTTGCGTTTTAAGACTGTTCAGTTTTTCAAGTTTTGCCTTATCTGAAACAGATGTTTTGTAGTAGTAAGGTGTCATTGAAAAAAGAGAAATGATATCCTCGTTTGAAGAAAGCTCTATATTTTCGTGGATTATTCTTTTTTCAACTAATTCAAAGCCCTCTATTTCCATGTCGGCTACTTCGTTTTTGTAAGGCTTTTCATATACTGCTTTTTTAAGTTCCCAAAGGTGTTCTTCCATAGGGAATGCAGTTATGAAGAAGCCTTTTTCGTTGATAATTCTGGTGTATTCTTTCAGAGAAAAAGGTGCAAATAAAGAAATAGCAATATTACAACTTTCATCTTTTACAGGTATATCAAAAACAGTTGCAACAGCCAGTTTTATCGCTTTATTTCTTCCAGCTCCGGCTAATATGGCTTCTTTTGAAACATCGAAGCCCATGAAATTTGTTTTAATACCGTTATTTTCGAGATACTCATAGATTCCTGCGGTATACCAGCACTCACCACAACCACAATCTATTATGGTGTCATTGTTTTTGGCAACAGATAATATCTGCTCACAAAGATTAGAAAGTAAGGGCTGATAATATCCTTTATTCAGAAAATCTCTCCTTGCTTTTACCATTGTTTTATCATCGCCGTGTGATGATTTTTGAGAACGAAGAAGGTTAACGGTACCTTTTTTTGAAATATCAAAGCAATGTTTATTAGAACAGATACAACTGTTATTTTCAAATTTAAATTCTTCTTTGCATATAGGACATATAAAGTAATTCATATTGGTAATCCTCTTTTGTTTTTTTAGATATTATACGATAAAACAAAGTTTATGTCAAATGTAACATAGTTTTTTGAGGTGATAAAATGTACAAAATGGCAATATTTGATCTTGATGGCACTCTTCTGAATACACTTGAAGACCTTGCAGATGCGGGGAATTATGCGCTCAGTCAATTAGGCTTTCCAATTCACGATACAGAAAAATATAAGTACTTTGTAGGTAATGGAATACCAAAACTTATTAAACGGATCCTCCCGGAAGAGCATAAGGCTATTTCGCATAAGAAAGCACACGCTATATTTAGTTCATATTATAATCTGCATATGAACGACAAAACACATCCCTATGATGATATTATTGAAATGTTGAATAAACTAAAAAAGAATAATATTATCACAGTTGTTGTAACCAATAAATCGGCAGAGTTCGCCGATTTAATTGTACGTAATTATTTTGGTAATTTAATTGATTCAACATATGGAAGCATTGAAGGGTATCCTAAGAAACCTGATCCTTATTGGGTGAATAAGGCAATTAATGACTATGGAATTGATAGAGAAAATATAATCTATGTAGGGGATAGCGGAGTTGATATGGGAACTGCGAGAAATGCCGGTTTGTTTTCTTGTGGTGTTACATGGGGATTCAGAACAAAAGACGAACTTTTAAATTGTGGTGCAGAAATAATTTGTAATAACTGCATTGATTTGCTTGAATGTATATTAAATAATTAATGTCGATTTTGTATAAATATTTTTAAAAGTATTGCAATTTTCTGAAAAATATGTTAAAATTAATGTTAAACTATAAACAAGTAGGTGATATATGTGAAAAGTAAAATTAATTTTAATTTTATTATGTTAATTTCTGCAATTGTAATTTCTCTCATTGCAGTTTTTGCTTTTTTTCATGTATTAAATACAAATAGTGAAAAGACTTCTCCTATGTTCAGCTCTTCTTATTCGTCATTCGAAACAGGCTGGATGAATCAGCATGGCCTTTCCTATAATGTTTCTACTTTTTCTGTCCTTAAAGCTGATTTTGATTGCGAAAAGGCATTGAATCTATATAAAACGGTCCCTGAATTTAAGGGTGAGGTTGCCCTGTTTTTCAGAACAAACAATCTTGTTGTTAATGTTTATCTTGATGATAAATGCATTCATTTCGTTAATGAAAATGGATATTACAATGATCTTTCCTCATTTTCTTCGTATTGCTATCTGAATTTTACCGAGAGTGACATAGGTAAATCAATCAGACTTGAAATTTTTAAAACTCCTATTTCTAACGGATATTGCATTGATAATTTTGCATTTGGTAATTCCGGAAATGTGCTGTACGCCGTGCATGCGAGCGATACTTCAATTATGGTAACTTCTTTTATAGTTATTGTTGCAGCGTTCCTTTTTGTTATTATGGGAATTATTTCAAGAAAAACTTATGAACATAACTATGGGCTTATTTTCTTAGGTTTATTTTCATTTTTTATAAGCGGCTGGTTTCTTTCGGACACATTATGGTTTTACAATTTAATTTGCAATATTGCAGTTATTGAGGTTTCATCAGCTATTTTCTTATCTGCCGCTATTCCATGTCTTATGATGTATGTTTATGATTATTTCAATATTTATCATAAGAATTTTTATCGCGCACTTACATTGATAGGCTTTGTTCTTTTTGTTGTTCTATTTGTTTTCGATATAACCGATTTAGTTGATTATGGTTATACAATCCATTTTATTAATTTATACATTCTGACATGCGGTATTACAACATTGGTTGAGATGATCTCTTATCTTTCCAAGATCAATAATAATAAGGGAGAATCGCGTATTTTTAATATTGGCGTTACTTTCTTTGTCTTTTTTAGTCTTTTCGATATAGGAAGATTCTATCAAGGTAACGACGGTGATGCGTCTCTTATGACGCGCTTTGGTATGTTTATTCTTATGGTTACCGCTATCGCTGTTATTTCGACTGATGTAATTGCTTTATTAAAAATCGCTATTGAAGCCGGAAAAATAGGAAAAATTGCTTATACGGATGCGAATACAGGACTTGGAAATCCTGCTGCTTTCAAAAAGAAGTTCCATCAGCTTGACAGCACAAAAAACAATTACAGTTACATTGGAATAATTCAGTTTGACGTTAATAATCTTAAAATTATTAATGATTCACTTGGACATGAAGCCGGCGACTTACTTATCAAAACGGCAGCTGAAATGATTGATAAATCTTTTGGATCTATCGGCAGCTGTTATCGTGTTGGCGGTGATGAATTTGTTGCTATTACTACATATAATCATGCTCCTCTCGTTTGTGAAGATGCTATCAATAAATTTGAGAGTCTTATTTCGCAGTTTAATAATAACCCGGATAAGCCTTTTACACTTAGAGTAGCCTATGGCGTTGCTTATTATCAAAACAATTCTCACCAGTTCCAGTCTTTAAAGGAAGTTCATAAGCTTGCAGATGAGCGTATGTATAACCATAAACGTGAATTAAAGGCCAGATACGCTCGCAACGCTGCCGAGGCAGAAGTAAGATGATTGAAGAAAAGATGCCCGTTTTTGTTTGTAAATGTTGTGGAAATATAATCCGTTCCGTGGCATTTGAAGAATGCGATGTATATACATGTCGTTTTTGCAATACTGAGATGACTAAAACAAAATTTCAATTAAGCGATACAGAATATAATCATATATTTTCAAACTCAAATATGTCCTTTGATTTCAGAAGTCAAATATTCTCTGAGTATGTTCAGGGAAATAATTTGTACGATAATTTGATGCATAAAAAACGGCTTGATGAAGAGAAGAAAAATTTTGAAAGCTGGATGTTTGGTTAATCAGAATACTGCCTCATAATTTGAGGCAGTATTTTTATTTGTTGTTTTACAGCTTGATATTTTGAGCAAAATATGGTATAATTAAATACCGTGAATATTGTGACAGTGCTTATTTACGAAATAATAATAAGGATGGTTATTAAAATGATTAGTGCAAAGGAAAAATTACAGAAGTGTTATGATAGTTTTAAGTCAAAAATAGATTTTACACCTGAAATTGCAATTATTCTGGGTTCGGGTCTTGGGGCTCTTGCTGATGAAATAGACGTTTCGGCCATTCTTGATTATGCAGATATTGAAGGATTTCCGCAATCAACTGTACCTGGCCATAAGGGAAGATTTGTTTTTGGATATATGGATGGTGTACCTGTTGTAATTATGCAGGGAAGAGTACATTATTACGAAGGATATTCTATGCAGGATGTTGTATTGCCAACACGACTTATGAAGATGATGGGTGCAAAAGTATTGTTCGTTACAAATGCAAGCGGTGGTGTAAATCCATCTTTCTCAGCTGGAGATTTTATGCTGATAACTGATCAGATCGCGAATTTTGTTCCCAGCCCTCTCATTGGAAGCAATTTTGAAGAATTAGGAACAAGATTCCCTGATATGAGTGAAATTTATGATAAGGATTTAAGAAAAATTGTTATTGATACAGCTGCTTCGCTTGATATAAAACTTCAACAGGGTGTCTATATTCAGCTTACAGGTCCCAATTTTGAAAGTCCTGCCGAAGTAAGAATGTGCAGAACCTTAGGAGCAGATGCTGTTGGCATGAGTACAGCCTGTGAAACAATTGCTGCTAACCATGCAGGAATGAAAATTTGCGGTATTTCATGCGTAGCTAACCTTGGTTGCGGCCTAACAGAAAATCCGTTAACTCATAAGGAAGTAATGGAAGCAGCTGATAAAGCTGCGCCTTTATTCAAAAAGCTTATTCGTGCATCTGTTGTAAATATTCATAAAAGTTTATAAGAGGATATAATGAGTATAGATAAAATAATTCATATAGATAATGTACGTCTTTCTGAAAATCACGATAGTGTAATTATTATAGACCAGACAAAGCTACCAAACATTGAGGAGTACATTGAACTTAAAACAAAAGAAGATTTTTTTGAAGCGATTTACGAGCTTAAAGTTCGAGGAGCACCTGCGATTGGTATCTGCGCCGGATATGGACTTTATGTGCTTTCAAAGTCTTTGAAATTAACGGAAGAAAAGTTATTTCTTGATAAAGTTAATGAAATCAAGGAATATCTTAATTCATCAAGACCTACTGCTGTAAATCTTAGTCATGCACTGAATAGGGTAGAGAATTCTGCAATTGCATTAAAAGGACAAGGTGTTGAGTCCATGCTATCAGCCATGGAGAAAGAAAGTATAAGTATTCATGAAGAAGATATGACTATGTGCAAATCTATTTCTGAATATGGACTTACTCTGGTAAAAGATGGTGATGGGATTCTTACTCATTGTAACGCAGGTCCTCTTGCAACTTCACGTTACGGTACAGGTCTTGGAACTTTATTTCTTGGAGCTGAAAAAGGATATAAATTCCATGTTTATAGTGATGAAACAAGGCCTCTTTTACAAGGCGCACGTTTAACTTCTTATGAATTACATAAAGCTGGTATTGATGTTACTCTTATTTGCGATAATATGGCAAGTATTGTAATGAAAGAAGGAAAAATACAGGCATGTTTCGTGGGATGTGACAGAGTGGCGGCCAACGGAGATACTGCCAATAAAATTGGTACGAGTGGTGTTGCAATTCTAGCAAAACATTATGGTATTCCTTTTTATGTTTTTTGCCCTTCATCTACAATTGATTTTAATTGTAAAACGGGTGCTGATATAAAAATAGAAGAAAGAAATCCTACTGAGATAAGCACTAAATTTTTTAGCGAACCTGTGGCTTTACCTGATGTAAAGTGCTATAACCCTGCTTTTGATGTAACAGATAATGAACTTATTACGGCTATTATAACCGAAAAGGGTATTTGCCGTGCTCCTTATACTGAATCATTAGCGAGTAAATTTTTAAATAGTGAGGAATAATATGAAAATCAGATATTACAATGCCAAGATAATGACTATGGATGATGATGCGTGTTCCATAATTGAAGGTGAGCTTCACACTGAAAATGAAAGAATTGTTTATATCGGAGAAAAAACCGAAACCGGTGAATTTGATAGAGAAATTAATATCAATAATAATCTTCTGATGCCCGGATTTAAAAACGCTCATACACATTCTGCTATGACATTTTTAAGATCATTTGCAGATGATCTTCCTTTACAGGAATGGCTTTATGACAGGGTTTTTCCTATGGAGGCAAAACTTACTCCCGAGCGTGTTTATTGGCTTTCAAAACTTGCAATCATGGAGTATCTTACAAGTGGAATTACAGCTAATTTTGATATGTATATGAAAACCGATGCTATTGCTGATGCAAGTATTGATTGTGGATTCAGAACGGTTTTATGTGATTCGATAAACAATTTCGGCGGAACCGTAGAACAAATGGAAAAGGACTATGATAAGTTTAGTAGCATTAATCCTTTAATTTCGTACCATCTTGGATTTCATGCTGAATACACCACTAGTTTAGAAATCATGAAACAGCTTTCACAACTTGCGAATCGCAGAAAATTACCTGTTTTTGTTCATAATTCAGAAACAAAATCAGAAGTTGAAGGTTGTAAAGAACGTTACGGAAAGACACCTACTGAGCTTCTTGACGATCTCGGTATATATAATTACGGCGGTGGCGGATACCATTGTGTATATATGAGTGATAAAGACTTTGATATATTTAAAAACAGGGGTTTATATGCAGTTACTAACCCTGCATCTAACCTGAAACTTGCAAGCGGTATCGCTCCGATTTGTAATTATCTTGAACGCGAAATCCCTGTTGCCATTGGTACGGATGGACCTGCAAGCAATAATTGTCTGGATATGTTCAGAGAAATGTTCCTTGTTACTGGTTTGCAGAAGGTAGCCAGAGAAGATGCGGCAGCCTGTGATGCACTCGAAGTGCTTAAAATGGCTACTGTTAATGGCGCAAAATCCATGAGACTTTATGATTGTGATGTTCTTGCGGTTGGTAAAAAAGCTGATTTCATTGAAATTGATCTCAATCAACCTAATATGCAACCGCTTAACAATATTGCTAAAAATGTTGTTTATGCCGGAAGTAAGCAGAATGTAAAACGAACAGTTATCAACGGAAAAATTCTGTATGAGTCCGGGGAATTCTTTATAGGTGATTCTCCTGAATTAATTTACAAAAAGGCTAATGAAATAATTAATGAAATGAAGTGATTATAAATGCAGCTACCGTCATATGTAAGCACGGTTATAGATAAACTGAATAATTGTGGTTATGAAGCATTTGCTGTTGGCGGTTGCATCAGGGATTTACTTTTAGGAAAAACCCCAAAGGATTATGACATAACAACAAGTGCAAAGCCGGAAGAGATTAAATCATGTCTTTATGAATATAAGGCTATTGATACAGGAATAGAATTCGGAACTGTAACTGTTATTTCGAATGGCCATCCTCTTGAAATAACTACTTATCGAATTGATGGTAAATATAATGATAATCGACGCCCTGAAAATGTTGAATTTACTTCTTTACTTTCAGAGGACCTTAAAAGACGAGATTTAACCATTAATGCTATGGCATATAACCATAAAACAGGTTTTGTTGATTTATTTGGCGGCCGGAAGGATTTAGCGAATGGAATAATTCGAGCTATCGGTAATCCTGTGGATCGCTTCAAAGAAGATGGCCTTCGTATTATGAGAGCTCTTCGCTTTGCATCTGTGTATAATTATCAGATTGAAAAAAATACTTCCGATGCAATTCATGGTATGGTTCATTTACTTAGTAATATAGCCCATGAACGTATTGCCGTTGAGCTTAATAAGTTGCTTTGTGGAAACTGTGAACAGATACTCCGGGAGTACAATGATGTTTTTTCATTGCTTATTCCTGAGATAAAAGCTTGTGTTGGTTTTGAACAACATACAAAATATCATAATAAAGATGTGTATGAACATATCATTTCAACTGTTACAGCAATTGCTCCGGTGAAACATTTGCGCTTAGCTATGTTTTTTCACGATATGGGAAAGCCTGAGTATTTTGTACTTGATTCAAAAGGAAAAGGGCATTTTAAAGGACATCCCGCTGGAAGCAAAAAAATTGCAGAGAAATTCCTTAAAGAATATAAATATGATAATGATACGATAAATGCTGTTGTAGAACTGGTTTCAAATCATGATATTACTATTATTAATGATAAGAAGCAGATAAAACGTTATCTGAATAGGTTTGGTGTAGAACGGTTTCTTGATATAGTTGCTGTTCATATTGCAGATGATAAAGGAAAGGCGCCTGAACACCAGGAACGTATTACCGTTTACGAAGAGGTTATTGAAACAACAAAGCGGATTGTAGATAATAAAGAATGCTTTTCTCTTAAAACGTTGGCTGTAAATGGTAATGATATAATTTCACTTGGTTATAAAGGAAAAACGGTTGGGGATATCCTACAGAAGTTGCTGGAAAAGGTAATTGATGGATATTGTTCTAATAATTATTCAGAACTTATTGAAGAAGCAAAAAAAGATAGGAGATGGTTATAATTGAGTTCTGTTGATATCGGGCTCGATTTAGGAACAGCAAATACAATAATCACTGTTGGCGGAAAAGGCATTGTAATGAATGAGCCCAGTGTTGTTGCATTTGACAAAAAGAAGAATTGCGTTTTAGCAGTTGGTTCCGAAGCATATAGAATGTTAGGACGCACCCCTGAATACATTGTTGCAGTAAAACCTCTTAAAGATGGTGTAATTTCAGATAACGAAATAACTGAGGAAATGATATGTGCTTTTATTAAAAAAGTAAGCAAAAGTATGTTATTGAAACCACGAATTGTTATTTGCGTTCCTACTTCTGTAACTGATGTAGAAAGTCGTGCTGTTGTAGAAGCTGCTTTATCTGCCGGTGCAAGAAAGGTTTATCTTATTGAAGAGCCTATTGCTGCTTTACTTGGTGCAGGTATTGATATATCAAAGCCTAATGGTACAATGGTTGTTGATATAGGTGGCGGTACAGCTGATGTGGCGGTTGTATCATTTAATGGCATTGTTGCATCTGAATCCCTTAAAGTTGCCGGAAATAAGTTTGACTCAGCAATTATTAGATATATTTCACAAAAATATAAAATACTTATTGGCGAGAAGACAGCAGAGCAGGTAAAGATGCAATTAGTTAATGTTTATAACCCGGATGGTAATAAAACAATAGTTATTAAGGGACGTCATTTGATAAAAGGATTACCTGTAAGCGAAACTATAACAGAAACAGATGTTTTTGAGGCTGTTAAAGAACTTGTGTTTGAAATAATTGAGTGTATAAAGAAAGTTTTTGAAAAAACACCACCCGAATTAGCCGGTGACATAAAGCAGAATGGAATTGTCCTCACAGGTGGCGGTGCATTACTTGGTGGACTTGCTGATTTAATTTCTGAAATTGTTAAAGTTCCATGTTATGTTGCTGATAATCCTCTTGAATGTGTTGCCTTAGGTACAGCCGTAGCTTTTAAAATGTCCGAAGAACTTCTTGACGGTTTTGAAAAAATTTCATTATACAGATATAAATAGGAGAATATAAATGAAAAAAATCAAAATAATCTTAACCAGTGTTATTTCAATGCTTGTGTTATTATCATCGTGCTCAGCAACATCTTCTGATGTAAACTCAGCCGCTACTTCAACAAACAGCGAGATTAGTATAACAACTACAATTATAAGTACAGAATCCGCCGTAAGTGACTCTATGACAGAAAAAACAATTGTTGAAACGGAAGAAAGTACAACTTTAATAGAAGCAGAAACAACAACTGTTACAGAAGAAACCGCCATTACAACAACGATGGTAGCGGAAACTACTACCACGACGGTTTCGACCGAAGAAAAAACAACTACTACAACAGAAAAAGAAACAACTGAAACGGAGGAAGCCGAAATGATTCCTGTTGAAAAAAAGTATATTGCTCTTACTTTTGATGATGGTCCGAATACAACAACTACTCATGAAGTTCTTGATGTTCTTGAACAGTATGGAATTAAAGGTTCTTTTTTTCTTATAGGTAATAATATCAATTCTGAAAGCGAAAAAGCTGTTAAGCGTGCGTACGATATGGGATGTGATATTGGAAATCACTCAAAGTCACATCCTTATATGAATGATTTATCAGTGGAGGAAATAAAAGCTGAAATAGATTATGTAAGTGAATATATTGTCAAGATCACAGGAGAAGAACCTAAGTTTTTCCGCCCGCCTTATATTGCAATCAATAATACAATGTACGATACTATTGATTTAACATTTATTTCTGGTTTCGGTTGTAATGACTGGGATGATAAGGTTACCGCTGAACGTCGAGCTAAGGTAATTATCAGACAGGCGCAGGATGGCGGCATTATTCTTCTTCATGACGCACAGGGCAATAGCAAGACAGTAGAAGCGTTACATACAATTATCCCTGAATTACAGGCACAGGGCTATGAATTTGTTACTCTTACTGAATTATTTGAAATTAAAGGTATAAAGCTTAGCGCAGATGATGGTAATCTTTATTCTTTTGTAGGGCAGTAATAAAAACAGCACTTTCAATTGAAAGTGCTGTTTTTTATTATTCTGATAAAACTGTTTTGATATGAAGTTCTTCAAGCTGTTTTTCATCAACAACAGAAGGACAATCACTCATAAGTTCGCTTGCGTCCTTGATTTTTGGGAATGCAACTACATCTCGTAAGCTTTCAGCTCCGCAAAGAAGCATTGTGAGTCTGTCAAGTCCTATACCCATACCACCGTGAGGAGGAGCAGCATACTTGTATGCATCAACAAGGAAACCGAATTTAGCTACTATCTCTTCGTCTGTAAGTCCGAGTGCAGAGAACATTTTCTGTTGGAGCTCATAATCTGTAATTCTGATTGATCCGCTGCAAAGCTCTGTTCCATTGAGAACCAGGTCGTATGCTTTTGCAAATACCTTTTCAGGATTTGTTTCAAGATATTCGAGGCAATCATCAAGAGGCATTGTAAAAGGATGATGCATAGCATCCCAGTGCTGAGTATCCTCATTATATTCGAAGAAGGGGAACTCTGTAATCCAAAGGAAATTGAATCCCTCGGGGATGATATCAAGCTGTTTTGCTACTTTTAAACGAAGTGCGCCGAGAACTGGAAGTGTAACTTTATTTTTGTCAGCAACAATAAGAGCAACGTCACCCTTTTCGCAGCCAAGTTCCTTTAAAATTGCTTCAAGTTCGCCATCAGCCATGAATTTAGCAAATGAGCAATTAGGTGCATCATCAACCCAACGAACATAGGCAAGACCCTTAGCACCGATTCCTCTTACGTATTCTGTAAGCTTATCAATTTCTTTACGTGTAAGTGTTGTAGCGGCGTTTTTTGCAACAATACCGCGTACAGAACCACCGTTTTCAATAGCAGAAGTGAATACTGAGAAACCACAATTTTTAACAAGTTCTGAAACATCGGTTATTTCCATGCCGAAACGTGTATCAGGCTTATCAGAGCCGTATCTGCTCATTGCATCATTATATTTGAGGCGGGGCAGTGGCATAGGAATATCGACATTAAGTGTTTCCTTCATAAGACGCTGAATATATCCTTCGGCAATATCAAGAATATCATCAACATCAACAAATGACATTTCAAGGTCAATCTGTGTAAATTCAGGCTGTCTATCTGCACGTAAGTCTTCATCTCTGAAACAACGAGCGAGCTGAATATAACGGTCGAAACCTGAAATCATAAGAAGCTGCTTGTAAATTTGAGGAGACTGTGGGAGTGCATAGAATTTACCTTCGTGGATTCTGGAAGGAACAAGGTAGTCACGTGCGCCCTCGGGAGTTGATTTCATCATCATAGGGGTTTCTATTTCGTAGAAACCATTTTCATAGAAGTAATCACGCGTAACTTTTGCAATCTTATGGCGCATAATGAGATTTTCCTGCAACTTACCACGTCTGAGATCAAGATAGCGGTGTTTGAGACGTAACTCTTCGTTTACTTTTGTATCATTTGTGATTTCAAAAGGAGGTGTATTTGCTTTGGAGAGAATACGTAAATCACTAACAAGAATTTCTACATCACCGGTTTTAATGTCATTATTTACACTTTCTCTTTTTCTGAGAAGCCCCTTAGCCATGAGAACGTATTCGTTTTTTACGGTTTTTGCTTTTTCAAATACTTCCTTTGCGGTTGTATCATCAAAAACAAGCTGTACAATACCTGTTCTGTCTCTAAGGTCTATAAATATAAGACTTCCTTTATCGCGCACTCTCTGTGTGAAACCACCGACGGTAACTTCATTACCAACACCTTCGACTTCACCACAATAATGAGTTCTTGAAAGTCCTTTCATTAAATCTGCCATATTCTTATCCGTCCTTTATTGTAGAATTATACTTATTTATTATATCACAAAATTATGTTTTTTTCAATAGATTTCTATAATTTTATAATAAAATCCGCGTATTATAAAATACGCGGATTATTATGTTTATTTTTTCTCAGTAAGTTCCTTTATATTAGTAGCAATACTGTTTGTAAGAACAATTCCTTTACGTTTAATTGCTCGCGAGAAACGTTTACCCTTGCTCTTTGTTGTTGCTGTGATACTACGTACTTTTTGTATAGAATTTGTAATTTCAGAAACTGATGAATACAGTGCTTCTTGGATTTTATTTTCTCTACACTGAGTTATTCCTTTTTCCTTATTCTCTTTAACAATCTGGTAACGATTGTAAGCGTTTTTAACGGAATCTTCCCATGAAATGTAAACTTCGTTCATTGCGTTTAGACCCATTTGTTTAAGCTCAGGAAGATGAGCAACAGCAAATTCAAGATCAGACGTGAAGGATTTTACATCATTTCGTGTAAGTATCGCATTATGATAAGGTGTAAAGTCTTCTGCTGCACAACTACCCTGAATCAGAACACTGGGTAATCCGCAAGCGGCAGCTTCACGAACAACAATGCCATTGGTATCGTAGAGAGAGGGGAATAAGAATAGATCGGAAGCCGTATAATAATACCTTAACTCTTCGCGGTCATTGATTGCTCCGGTAAATATACAATTATTTGCTATTCCAAGTTCTTGTGTATACTCTTCCATTTTGATTCTATCTCCGCCGTCTCCGACAATTATAAATTTGTAATTGATATTTTTATCGGCAAGAACTTTCAAGGAATCAAAAATCAGTTTTAAGCCTTTATACCAGAATAATCTGCCAACAAACAGGAATGTAGGAACATCATCTTTAAGCTCATATGCTGCTTTCAGTTCGGCTGTGCCTTCATCATCTGCTTTTCCCTTAGGAAAATCAACTCCATTTGGCATTACTATATATTTTCCTTCATAGCCAATGCTTCTTAGATTTTCGCCCGCGCCCTTACTTACAGTCCATACTTCATCACATGAATAAATGTTGAGAACGACCCATTTTGTAATTTGTGATACGAGAAGTGGATTTTCAATCACTCGTTTGATATCTTCGTCAAATTTAGTATGGTAAGTCATTACGAGGGGAGCGTTGCTTTTTTCACGTAAAGTTCTTCCTAAAACAGTTGAAGCAAAAGGGCAATGACTATGTATTATATCAAAATTACTTTCTTTAAGATTTTCAAGCATTGATGAACTGAAAGGATATCCGGTTCTGTAACCGAATTGTTTAAGTGTATCTACACTCGAATATCTTACAACAGGGAAATCGTATTCATCTGTATATCCCGGAAAGCTTGGAGTTACGACAGTAGCTCTGCCAAGCTGATGTTGAATTGTATTAGCATAATTTATAACAGCGTTAGCGACACCATCAATCAAAGGAGGGAAGGAGTCGTTTAACAGACAGACATTATAACCATGTAAACCCACATTATCATTCCTTTATATTTTTCTAATATTAACATTATACTCTTTTTTTATGTAAATTGCAAGATAAAATTGTGTGTATTTATGTCAAATAATTGATATTAACAGCAATTAATAAAATCCTGTTTCGGTAATATCCGAAACAGGATTGATATTTATTTATTTTCCATAACCATAACCATGACAGCCTTCTGAGCGTGAAGTCTGTTTTCGGCTTCATCAAAAATTTCATTTGCATGCTCTTCAAATACTTTATTGGTAATTTCTTCTTCTCTGTGAGCAGGAAGACAATGTAATACCATGCATTCAGGATTTGTAACAGCCATAACATCATCATTAATCTGATAACCCTTAAAAGCAATCTTTCTCATTTCGGCTTCTGATTCCTGTCCCATAGAAGCCCATACGTCTGTATAAAGAACATCTGCATTTTTTGCAGCCTCAACAGGATCATTAACGATTTTAAAATTATTGGGATACTGTTTTACAAATTCAAGTACTTCTGCATCAGGATAATATCCTTCCGGACAAGCAAGAGTTACATTCATTCCAACTTTAAGACAGCCGACTGTAAGGGAATTAGCCATGTTGTTGCCGTCACCGATATAGCAGAAGTTAAGACCTTCAAGTTTATTCTTGTGTTCACGGATGGTCATCAAGTCTGCAAGCACCTGACAGGGATGAGAGAAGTCTGTTAAGCCGTTGATAATCGGAATATTGCCGTATTCTGCTAAATCTTCAACTTCCTTTTGAGTAAATGTTCTGATCATAATGCCATCAAGGTATCTTGAAAGAACTCTTGCTGTATCCTGAACAGGTTCACCTCTGCCAATCTGTAAATCATTCGAAGAAAGGAATAAAGGGTAACCGCCAAGCTGGTACATACCTGTTTCAAAGGAAACACGAGTTCTTGTTGAAGATTTCTGGAAAATCATACCAAGAGTTTTACCTTCAAGTCTTCTGTGAGGAATTCCGTTTTTCTGTTCATATTTGAGCTGATCGGCAAGATTGAGAATCTCAATGATCTCATCTGTGGATAAGTCAAGCATTTTAAGTAAATGTTTCATGTCATTATTTCCTTTCATATTCAAGAATTAAGTATATCTTCAAGTATTTTTAATCCACTATCAATTTCATCATATGTAATTGTAAGAGGGGGAAGAAGTCTGATCTTGTCTTTTGCAGTAAGAACAAGAAGACCGTTGTCAAGCGCCAATTTTGCAACATCACTTGCTTTTTTTGTTTTAAGTGAAATACCTATCATAAGTCCTGTACCGCTTGTGCTTGCAACTTCATTTATTTTTGAAAGTTTTTCTCTGAAATAATCACCTTTTTTACATATATCGGTAAGAAAATCCTTATCGGATGCTTTATTGAGAACTGCAAGTCCTCCGGCACAGCAAACAGGATTTCCGCCGAATGTTGAACCGTGTGTTCCGGCAACAAGAACTGTTGAACATTTTTCACCGGTGAGGCAAGCACCCATAGGTAAACCACCCGCAATACCTTTGGCCATTGTTATAATATCTGCCTTTTTACCATAGTTTTCGCCTGCAAGAAATTTACCTGTTCTTCCAACACCTGTCTGAACCTCATCCGAAATAGTAAGAATATCTTTTTCAGCAGCAATTTCAAAAATTGCATCTACAAATTTCTGGTCAAGCTGAAGAACTCCGCCTTCCCCCTGGATGTATTCGAACATAATTGCACAAACAGAGTCATCAATTTTTGATTTAAGGTCATCAATATTATTCGCTTCTGCATAAATAAAGCCGTCTACAAAAGGGAAGAAGTAGTTATGAAAAACGTCCTGACCTGTTGCGGAAAGGGTTGCCATAGTTCTGCCATGGAAAGAATTTACAAGCGTAATAATATTGTGTCTGCCTTTACCATATTTATCAAAGCTGTATTTTCTTGCAATTTTTATAGCACATTCGTTAGCTTCTGCACCAGAATTTCCAAAAAAAACCTTGTTCATACCTGTTACAGAAATAAGTTTGTCTGCAAAATCAGCCTGAACTTTTGTATAATAGTAGTTTGATGTGTGTTGAAGGGTTTTAACCTGATTACATACTGCATCTACCCACTCATCGTTACAATAACCAAGAGAATTAGTACCGATTCCGCTGCCGAAATCGATGTATTTTTTTCCGTTTTCATCAATAGCACACTCATCTTTACCTGATTCCATTACAAGAGGGTAACGACCGTAAGTAGCCATAACATTATTATTAAATATATCAATTGTTTTCATAATAATCACCTTAAATAATCATTGTGCCTGCGCCGGCGTCTGTAAGAAGTTCAATAAGGATTGAATGAGGAATTCTGCCATCGATAATATTTGCTTTCTTAACGCCTCGTCTTACAGCTTCTACGCAACAATCAATTTTAGGAATCATTCCACCTGAAACGATACCTTTTTCTTTAAGATAAGAAACTTCGCTTACACCAACAGTGTGGATAAGGGTGCTTTCATCATCCTTATCTTCAAGCAATCCGGCAATATCAGTCATAAGAATAAGGCTTTCTGCTTTCATTTCAGAAGCAATTCTTGCAGCTGCTGTATCGGCATTAATATTATAAATTGTACCATCTTCGCCGATTGCAACAGTAGAAATAACAGGAATATATCCATTATCAAGAGAATTTTTGATAATTGTAGGGTCTACATGTGTTATTTCACCAACAAGACCTAAATCGGGATTAAGCTGTTTTGCTTCTATCATGTGACCGTCAATACCGCAAAGACCAATAGCATTTCCCTTGTGCTGATAAAGCATATCAACAAGGCCTTTATTGACTTTACCGCAAAGAACCATCTGAACAATATCAACTGTTTCTTCGTCAGTGTATCTGAGACCGTTTACAAACTTACTTTCTTTGCCAACTCGGTTAAGCATTGTGTTAATTTCAGGACCACCGCCATGTACAAGCACTATTTTCATACCAACTGTACTTAAAAGAACAATGTCGGACATTACAGCCTGTTTAAGTGTATCGTTTGTCATAGCATTTCCGCCGTATTTAACAACTACAACCTTATTATTATATTTTTGTATGTAGGGAAGAGCCTCGCTCATTATACTAGCTCTGATATCATTATTTATTTCCATTTCCACATTTCCTTTCATTAGCTTCTGTAATCGCCGTTTATTTTTACATAATCATATGTAAGGTCGCAGCCCCAGGCGGTAGCAGAAAAATCTCCATCACCGATTGAAACATTAATATCAATCTCGTCCTCGGAAAGCACAACTTTTGCTTTATCTTCGGAAAACTCGATTCCTGCACCATTTTTGCATACATCAATTTTTCCTGCTTCAGATGAAAGCGAAACATCAACCTTATTTATATCAAATTCCGCATTGGCATAACCAACAGCACAAAGAATACGTCCCCAGTTAGCATCGGCACCGAACATTGCACATTTGAAGAGGGGAGAACAGATAACGCTTTTTGCAACTGTGATAGCTGTCTGCATATCTTTTGCCCCTGAAACGTTGCATTCCAGAAGCTTTGTAGCACCTTCTCCGTCTTTTGCAAGCATACGTGTCATATTCATCATAACTTCATAAAGTGCATTTCTGAAAACCGTATAATCATCATTTTCTTCTGTAATTTCAGAGTTGCCAGCCATACCGTTTGCCATAACTGAAACCATATCATTTGTAGAAGTATCACCATCTACTGAGAGACAGTTATAAGTTATAACAACAACATCAGAAAGTGCCTTTTGAAGCATATCCGATGATATTGCACAGTCTGTTGTAATAAAATTAAGGGTTGTAGCCATATTGGGATGAATCATTCCGCTACCCTTAGCCATACCGCCGATTCTACAGAGTTTTCCGCCTGCTGTAAATTCAACCGCAACCTCTTTCTTAACAGTGTCGGTTGTCATAATCGCTGTTGCGGCTGCCTCATTTCCTGTATAGGAAAGAGTATCTGCGAGGGGCTTAACAGCTTTTTCAACGGGTTCGATAGGCAAAATCTGACCGATAACACCTGTGGAAGCAACAATTACTTCTTCAGGTTTTATGCCAAGCTCATTTGCAGCAAGTTCGCACATTCTATAAGCCTTTTCTTCACCATCAGCGTTGCAGGTGTTTGCATTTTTTGAATTAGCAATAATCGCAATAGCCTTACCGCCTGTTTTTTCAAGATTTTTCTTTGTTACAAGAATAGGTGCTCCCTTGACCTTGTTTTGTGTATAAACAGCTGCCGCATTGCATATTTTATCGCTGACAACAAGGCAGATGTCGTTTTTTACATTTGAAACAGGAGATTCGTTGCCGTCAGAAACAATAGATTTCTTTATTCCGCAGTACATTCCTGAAGCCTTGAAACCCTTAGCGGCACAAACGCCACCATCTATAAATTTATAATTATACGTACTTTTTAATTCCATAATTGACTCCTTATTTAAGACCGATTGTTTCATCGGCACCCATCATAATATTAAGGCATTGAACAGCAGCACCGCTTGCGCCCTTACCTAAATTGTCGAGACGTGAGCAGACAAGTATCTGATCGTCATTACCGGAAACGATTATTTCCATATTATTGGTACCTTCAAGTTCATTTGCGCCGATAAAACCATTTGTGAGAACATCAGCACCATTGAGATCTCTTACCTTTATAAAGTTGGAACCCTTATAATGTTCATCAAACATAGCTTTTACGTCTGCGGGAGTAACTTTTTTTGCTAATAATCGAGTATGCAGGGGAAGGGAAACAACCATTCCAGCAAAATAATCGCACACATAAGGATTAAACATAGGTTTAAACTGTAATCCTGAAATAACCTGCATTTCAGGTAGATGTTTATGGGACTGTGTAAGTGCATACTGTCTTGGAGTATCGAATTCTTTAGTACGTTCGGTATCTTCGTATTGAGCAATACCTTTTTTACCCGCACCGCTATATCCTGAAACGGCATGAACGGTAACAGGGTAATCAGAAGGAAGAATACCGCTTTTTACAAGAGGGTATACCATAGAAAGAAATCCACTTGCATAACAACCGGGAACAGCTACACGTTTTGATGTTGCAATCTTTTCTCTGTGTTCGGCAGAAAGTTCGGGGAAACCGTAAGCCCATTCAGGATTTGTACGGTGAGCTGTTGATGCATCTATAATCCTTGTGTTTTCGTTTTCAATAAAGGATACCGCTTCAATTGAAGCTGCATCCGGAAGGCAGAGAATAGTGAAATCTGAAGCGTTTATAAGCTTTTTTCTTTCGTCGTTATCCTTGCGTTTTTCAGGATCAATTCTGAGTAATTCAATATCTGTTCTTCCGCTGAAACGTTCAAGTATTTTAAGACCTGTTGTGCCTTCCTGACCATCAATATAAACTTTAACTGCCATAATAATATCTTCCTTTGTTCATTTATTTCTTTTCGTGGAACATGTACATTCCTGCGCCTCTGTCTTCATTAGGTCGCTCTATAAAGCCAAATTTTTTATAAAAAGGTTCTTTGTCCTTTGCAGAAACAAGTGTAATCATTGCGGTTTCGCCCTCTTCAACAGTATCATCAACAAATTTAAGAAATTTATTGATAAGCATACTACCTATACCGAGTCGTTGAAAGTCTCTGTGTACAATAACATCGCAGAGAAAGAAATGATAACCGCCATCGCCCACGCAACGAGTTGTGCCAATGGATACGCCATCAATTTTTGCAATTACGAAGAAAAGGGAATTTTTTCTTATCATATCGAATTGACGGCGTGACAATTCACCCCAGTTTATAGAACGGCGAAGAGCATTGTATTCTTCAAAAGTAATTTCGTTTGAGAATGTTATGTTCATTTGTTAAGTTTTTTCCTTGTTAATTCAATTTGTGTTGTAACGCTTTCCGGAGAAGGTCCACCATATGATTTTCTTTCTCTTACACATGTATCAAGGCTGATTGCCGTGTAAATATCTTCTGCAAAAAGATCTGTCTTTTCTTTGTAACATTCAATGGATAAATGTTCAAGGTCTGTCTGTTTTTCAATGCATTCCGCTACAAGACCACCTGTAATTTTATACGCATCACGGAACGGCATACCTTTTTTAACAAGATAATCTGCGCAATCGGTAGCATTGATAAATCCGCGTGCTGCTGCATTACGCATATTCTCTTTATAAACATACATTGTTTCAAGCATAGGAATAAAGGTAGAAAGACATAATTTAACGTTATCTATTGCATCAAATATAGCTTCCTTGTCTTCCTGCATATCCTTGTTGTATGCAAGAGGAAGACCTTTCATCATTGCAAGCAATGTCATATTATCGCCAAAAACACGAGCTGTTTTTCCGCGTACAAGTTCAGCAATATCAGGATTTTTCTTCTGAGGCATTATACTTGAACCGGTAGCAAACGCGTCATCAAGTTCAATGAACTTGAATTCCCAGCTGCACCAAAGAATTATTTCCTCGGAAAATCTTGAAAGATGCATCATAATAATTGAAATTGCGCTTGAAAGTTCTATGCAGAAATCTCTGTCCGAAACACCATCAAGAGAATTTACCATAGGATTATTGAATCCAAGCAGGGAAGATGTTAAGAATCTATCAATATTATATGTAGTTCCTGCAAGTGCTCCACTTCCCAAGGGACATTCGTTCATGCGCTTGTTCACATCGTCAAGGCGGTCTAAATCACGTAAAAACATTTGTGCATAAGCCATAAGATGCTGACCAAAGGTGATTGGCTGTGCGCGTTGGAGATGAGTATATCCAGGCATAATGGTTTCCGTGTGCTTTTCGGCAATATTACAGAGAACATCAGTGATTTTGTATACTAATGCTCTTATTTCAGCAATTTCGTCTCGCAGATAAAGTCTGATATCGAGTGCAACCTGATCATTTCTTGAACGGGAAGTGTGAAGACGCTTGCCGACACTACCTAAACGTTTTGTAAGCTCAGCTTCAACGAACATATGAATATCTTCAGCTGTCATATCAAGCTCGAGCTTTCCGTTGTCAATATCTGCAAGTATTTCATTTAGACCTTTTATAAGAATTTCACTGTCTTCCTTGGTGATAATTCCTGCTTCACTAAGCATAGTTGCGTGAGCAATACTGCCCTCAATATCATTTTTATACATTCTGCCGTCAAAGGAAATTGATGAATTAAAAGCATTAACTGTGCTGTCAACTTCTTTTGTAAATCGGCCTGCCCACATTTTTTCCATAAAACCTAACTCCTGAAAATTATTTTAAAATGCCTATTTCCTGTAAATGTACTATATATGTACATATAGTCGCTAAAAATATAATTGCAATATTTAAAAAGAATATTAATGCTGTTCTGAATTTATAAAACGCACTTGCGCCGTCAATAAGAAATCGTTTTGGATTATTGTAGTCATAATAAACATCAACTTCATCTCCGTGTGAATACTGTATCAGTTGTTTGCCATTTATTATATCTGAACTAAAAGGTTTAACAAACATTACACCGCATTCTTCTCTGTAGTCTGTTCCATTTACGTTGTATTCAACTGTAAGCATGTGTCGGTTATCAAAATCAACAACTTTGCCTTTTACAGTCATCATTCTTTTTTTGACTAAAACAATACGTAATATATATTTAATCGCAACAACATTGATGAAAATTACGGGAATACATAGTAAAAATATTATTACTGGTGTCATAGTGTCTCCTTAGATTATTCCATTTGAAGCCAAAATAGCAAATACAATAAAGGAAGTAAGTAGATTAAAACCTACAAGTAAAACAAAACTTATTGTGAGATAAAATGAACTTGAACCATCTATAAGACATCGCGAAGGCTTCATGTAATCATAATAGACTGTAACCTCATCATCGATGCAATATGTTGTAGGAGATTTGCTCATTATAAGAGGACTGAATGATGAGAAAAACATTATATGACATTCTTCTGAGTATCTCTTATTACCGATATCATACTGAATGGTAGCACAATTATTAGGACCATAATCAATTATTATCCCCTTAACAGCCTTTTGTCTTTTCTTTACAAGAATAACTCTGAATAAACACTTAAAGCCTATAATATTGATGAAAATAATAGAAGCTGATAAAAGTATAATTCCTAGTACTCCTAAAACAATTTCATATGTCTCCATGTAATTTCCTCATAAAACTAAAAAAAGCTATCGAGCGGAGTAAAACTCCGCTCTTTGCTTTTAATCAATTACTTGTTGTTTCTTTCAGCGTCAAGCATTGCCTTAACTTTTATCGGGAGACCAAAGAGGTTGATAAATCCAGCACTGTCCTTGTGGTCGTAAACATCATCTTCACCGAAGGAAGCAAAGTCTTCACTGTAGAGTGTGTAGGGAGATGTAACACCGGCATTGATAATGTTTCCTTTGTAAAGCTTGAGCTTAACTTCACCAGTACATGTTTCCTGTGTTTTATCAACAAAAGCATCCATAGCTTCTCTTAAAGGTGTGTACCACTGACCATTATATACAATATCAGCATACTTCTGAGCAAGACCAGCCTTATAATGCTGTGTTTCCTTATCAAGGCAGATTGTTTCAAGAACATCGTGTGCATGGTAGAGAATTGTACCACCGGGAGTTTCATAAACACCTCTGGACTTCATACCAACAAGTCTGTTTTCAACTATATCATATAAACCAATACCGTTTTCTCCACCGATTTTGTTAAGAGTCTTAATAAGCTTTACACCATCCATCTTTTCGCCGTTGAGGGCAACAGGAATACCTTTTTCGAAACTGATTGTAACGTATGTAGGCTTATCAGGTGCCATTTCAGGAGAAACACCGAGTTCGAGGAATCCGGGCTTGTTGTATAAAGGTTCATTTGCGGGATCTTCAAGATCAAGACCTTCATGAGATAAATGCCAGAGGTTCATATCCTTTGAATAGTTTGTTTCTCTTGTAATTTTAATCGGAACATTGTGTGCTTCTGCGTATTCGATTTCCTGGTCTCTTGACTTAATGTCCCAGATTCTCCAAGGAGCAATAATTTTAAGTTCAGGAGCTAATGCCTTAATTGTAAGCTCAAAACGTACCTGGTCATTACCCTTACCGGTGCAGCCGTGACAAATTGCATCTGCGCCTTCTTTCTTAGCAATTTCAACAAGTCTCTTAGCAATAGGAGGACGAGCGAAAGAGGTTCCTAAAAGATAACCTTCGTATCTTGCACCAGCTTTAAGTGTAGGGAAGATGAAGTCATTTACAAATTCGTCCTGAATGTCTTCAATATAGAGCTTTGTAGCACCAGTCTGCTTTGCTCTTTCTTCAAGGCCTTCAATTTCTGCATCCTGACCAACGTTTCCTGCAACACAAACAACTTCACATCCGGGATAATTCTCATGAAGCCAGGGAATGATGATAGATGTGTCAAGACCACCTGAGTATGCAAGAATGATTTTTTTGATTTCTTTTTCCATTTTAAATACTCCTTTTATAAAATAATATTTCCAATTACTTATTATACACGAAATATTCACTTTGTCAAGGTAAAATATGCATAATAATGCATATTATACTGTATATTGTGTATA
>JAZNML010000034.1:0-56847 GCA_045579565.1 Ruminiclostridium sp. | reverse complement strand
TGTGGTGCGGGGGTATTTTGCTATCGGAGACGGGGGAGTTCTCAGAACCCGTGGCGCAGGCAGGTTTTGAACGGCGAAGCCGGACAAAAACTGCAAGACCCGTCCGCCGCCGATAATTTAGCATTACATTTTGTCTCTCACCCTCGTGGTGCGGGGGTATTTTGCTATCGAAAAAAGCAAGCATATGGCTGTATATAAAAGAAAATCCGTACCAAAGGTACGGATTTTTTATTCGTGATCATGTACTCCCATTTCGTCGCTGATAATTTTTTTCATATATCCATCAGTTACGGAGCTTCCCATAAGGGTAGTATTTTTTAGCAGAACGTTATCTTTGAGAGCATCTCCGATAGCTATATCAGCAATCGCTATAAGGGGAGCATCTTCTGTTACGGGTGTTGTGCGTATTGCTTCATAAGCACTGAAAAAATCGCCGAAATCACGAACCCTCACGATTATAAGAGAGGGGAGCTCGCTGCGTAAGGCGTTAGGAATGGCAGAAAAAGCATTTATTCCTTTAACAGTGATGCCTTTCGGGAACCAGTTTTTCATTCTGTTCAGGTCCTGAAGCTGATCACTTATAATCAAAGCAGTTGTTTCCATAAAAGTAGTCCTTTATTTTTAATAGTATGAAGCGATGTTTTTGCCTTTTTCTCTGCAAAGGGAAATCGCACGGTCGCAAAGCTGGAATAAATCCTTGTATGTAGGGGATTTTTCGTCATTGCAGGCAAAACCTACTGAAACATAAACCTTTTCTTCACCGAATTTCTCTTGTATTTTCTGAACAAGCTTCTTGCCCCAGCTTAAACAGATTGAACGTTCATTTATGTCGGGAATGTAACCTATGAACTTTCTGTCCTTTTCAACACCGAGTATTGCGCTGAACGCCTTAACCTCTTCGGCTACAACCTCCGCTGCTTTTGCAGCAATTTCTTCGCTGGCAGGCTGGGAAGCAAACTTGAATTTTCCCACCTCAACCAGAAATAGAGTTCCTGATTTTTTAGGGAAAAGCTCCTGTATCTTTTCTTCGGTATATTCACGCTTGTGGAGTTTTGTTGCAGGATCGAGACGGTCCTTTGCGGGAATAAGCTGTTCGGCAAGCTCTTCGGTTTTCTTGATAAATTCCAGGGGGTCGAAAGGTCTCTTTATAATTTCCGCGCCAAGAACTCTTGCAGAAGATTCATCGCTGTTAGTAGGATTTGTTGCGATAATTGCGACAGGCATGGTTGCAAACTCTTTGTTTCTGCGCACCATGTTTGTAAGAACAACTTTATAGTTTATCATGGAAGTGTCGGCGGAAATAAGCAGAATGTCGGGTTTTTCCACATAAAGCTTTTCCTGTACGCCTCTGCCGTTTGCAACAAGAACCGTATCGAACCGGCTTTTCAGTATTCCGGATATGATTTCCGCGTTGCGCTGTTCGTCAGCAATAATGATTTTCGGCATACCCTTCACTCCTTTGAAATAATCTCCTTTTAGTATAACATATTGCTGTAAGAATTTCAATTGGAAAATCATAATTTGTATAATATGACAAAAATACACATGTTTTTTTGTTAGTGGTGAATTCATTTATTGATTATAAAGATGATGAGCTTTTAAAAAGCTGGCAAAAAATCAGTAAAATTATACATATATTTCTCTTTTTTCTTATTAAAAATATGAAATATTATGCGAAATCAATTGACTTTTATCTCATTTTTGTGTATAATGTATTGTAAGTATAAGGGTTAGTGCGCCCTTATGCTTAATACGCAGGAAAGGAGGAAAAAATAATGGAAATGGCGATAAGCGCAGTAATGGTCGGCGCTTCGTCACAGCCGCAGAGCAAAATTTCCGACACAGGCTTTTCCGATGTTCTTACCGAGGTAAGAGCTGCCGCACCGCAGTTTACGGAAAATACGGTTAAACAGCCCTCTTATAACACTGAAAGCGATTACTCCGCAGAGGCATCAATGTCCGAGGAGATAGTGGTTGCCGCTGAAATTGATGAAACAGTGATGACAGAGCTTAAAAACACTGTTATATCCCTTGTTTCAAAGGCAAATGGCGGAAATACAGAGGAAAATGACCGGATAATCAGCGCACTTCTCGATATCCTGAAAAAGATGAATGATGATTCCGAAGAAGATCCTGTTATGAATCTTATTATGGAGCTTCTGGCTTCCATGACGGGAGAAGTGAAGGAAAGCGATATGTTCAGCCTGAATCTGAACGTTACCGAAGTTACGACAACAGAGACTACGGAAATAAACGCTATTCTTTCTACTGAAATTTCCACGGAAGCGCATCAGACAGATGTTATGAGTGCTTTTGCTGAGGAATCACAGACAGCACCTTCCCAGGAAGAAGCACAGGTTATTCAGGCCGCTGAAACAGTACAGTTTGCAGAAGTAATGCAGAATGAAACTGAAACAGTAGCGGAAGTTACAGCGCAGACAGAAATAGCTCCTGTAACAGCTGAACAGACAGTTCCGACAGAGACAGTACAGCCTCAGCAGGTAACAACACCTGTTCAGACAGCAGAAAACACATCTGCACCAGATTATAACGGACTTTTACAGGACATTCTTTCAGCAGCGCGCGAAGAACTCGGTCTCACAAAGGCAGAGCTTACAACAAAGCCGGCAGAAGCTCCCGTAACAGCACAGGAAGTGCCTCAGGCAGAATCACAGCCCGCAGTTACACAGACAGCTTTTAATCTTGCATTCAACCGTAAGGACGGAACAAGCGAGCTTAATTCGATACTTGGACTGAACGGTGAAGAATCGGTTGAAACCCAGGATGACGGTACAGAAATCAAGACAGCTCCCGTATCACAGGATAATTCCGCAGCACTTGCAGGAAATAACCTTGTAAAGACGGAAATTATCATAGAAGAGCCTCAGACAAGAGTAGAAGCTCCTCTACCGGAACAGCAGATAGTTGATGAAATTCTTACAAAGCCCGAAGTTACAAACGGCGGAAGCACAGAATTCACTATGGAGCTGAATCCTGAAAACCTCGGTAAGATTACTGTAAGACTTGTAAGTACAGAAGGCAGAGTTGAAGTCAATATTTCAGCTGAGAACGATTCTACACGACAGCTTCTTGAATCCAGAGCCGACAATATCGGTCAGGCGCTGAGAAACAACGGCGTTGAGCTTGAACGCTATCAGGTAGTAAGCGGACAGGAAGAAGCAATGCTCATGCAGGAAAGCTATGACGGAAGCAGCAGAAACCCCTACGGCAGAGATGATGAAGAACAGCCGCAGGAAGATGGCGAAGAAGATTTCCTTGAAATCTTACAGCAGCTTTAAAATTTTAAAGAAAGGAGTAAATGAATGGGCAATTTAATGGACGGCGTAAATACCATACAGGATAATTACGAGAAGTACAAGGACATGTTCACAGACAAGAAGAATGATGTTGTTACAATGGATTCGTTCTATCAGCTTCTTGTTGCGGAAATGCAGAACCAGGACCCTCTTGAACCTACGTCAAATACGGAATTCATTTCCCAGATGGCGAGCTTTACCTCGTTACAGGCACAGCAGGATAACCTTGATATGCAGCAGCAGAATTATGCCAAGTCTCTTGTAGGCCAGGTAGTTGGTGTAAGTGACGGCGGCACCGAGCTCATAACAGGTACTGTAAAGTATGTTACATACGGAGATACTGTAAAGGTTAACGTTGACGGCACAAACTACAATCTTGACGACATCAAGCTTGTTTACGGCGAAGCAGCAGACGGAACCGAAGGTGCAGCCAATGCGGCAGAACAGATCACCAATTACGGAGCCTTCGCATCAAGCCTTATCGGTAAGGAAGTTACCGTAAGCGGAACTGATGCAACAGGAATGTCGGTATTCGACCGCGGTACAGCGTCATCTATCGAAATCCAGGACGGTAATGTGAGAGTTGTAGTAAATGGTTATGCTTATAATGTTACTGATGTAGTTGCGGTGGCTGATACAACAGCGGCAACAGATAACATCGGCGAACTTCTTGAAGCACTCGGAAGTGTAGGCGCAAAGGAAGAATCCGATGAAATTGCAGCTATTCCCGAAGTTGAAGAATCCGAAGAAGCACAACCGGAAGCAGACCCCACAGCTGATAAGGATATTGAGGATTTACCCGAAGAAGACGACACAGCTTCTCTTTTAGAGCTTTTTCAGTAGGAGGATTTTAAATGCTGATAAGTGAATACTTAGCTCAGCGTAGTGCTATCGGAGGGGTTACCACAGGTAACATTTCCCCGCAGATAAAAATTCCCGACGGAAATGCAGAAAACAGTTTTGCAAAAGCTCTTGATTCCGAAATAAGAAAGCGCGAGGTTGATTTTTCAGCTCATGCTATCAGACGTCTGGAAAGCAGACAGATAGATGTAGTTGAAAACGACAAGATTGACCGCCTTAACAAAGGTGTTGAAATCGCAGCGGAAAAGGGAAGCGAGGAAAGTCTTATTCTCGTTGACAGCACAGCGTTTGTAGTAAGCGTAAAAAACAACAAGGTCATTACAACCGTATCGGCAGACGACCTTAAAGGAAATATTTTCACAAACATTGATTCCACCGTTATTATATAAGTCGGACCGCGAAGCATGAATGCTTCAAGGAGATTTCAGCTGTTCCGACCGATTGACGAACAGCGCGGTGGCTATGGAAAGGACATACCATTATGATGAAATCATTATACTCCGGTGTTGCCGGAATGAAAACTCACAATCAGAGAATGGACGTTATCGGTAATAACGTCTCTAACGTAAATACAACAGGTTATAAGACAAGTACAGTTACATTCAAGGACGTATACTATCAGACAAAGGCTGGCGCATCCTCCGGTGATGCAACTTCCGGTGGTACAAACCCCACACAGATCGGTTACGGTTCTTCTCTCGGTACTGTAAACCAGGTTATGACACAGTCCGGTTTTACATATTCAGACAGCGTTTATGACTGTGCTATCGAAGGTGAAGGCTTCTTCCAGGTAATTGACGAAGCCGGTAACATCTTCTATACCAGAAGCGGTGTTTTCTCCGTGGACAGCTATGGTAACCTTACAGACGCAAACGGCTACATCGTTCTTGGTGTTTCCGGTGACCCCACAAATGTAGAGACAGGCCAGTCCCAGCGCATCAATCTCTATGTTCCCCCTGTTGATAACAATATCGCAAGCGCAACAAAGGTTGTAAACGGCTACGGTGTTACAGTTTCTGCATCTACATTCGGCGAAGAAGGTAATATCGCGTTCACAATCGTTGACTCTGATGTTGCATATGCTACAAAGAGCGGCGATAACCTTACTATATACATGGATCTTTCTCAGGACTTCGGTGCTGCTGCATTTGAGGATATCACCGAGGATTCCACAAATGAAGAAGTTCAGGCTGCTTTTGACGCTGCGCTCCTTGAATTCCAGGAAGCAGTAAACGAAGCTATCCAGAAGGGCGGCGTTGAGCTGGAAGAAGGCGTTCTTCCCATTAACTTTGAAATGGACTCCATGCCTGCGCCTGAGGATATTCTTGCACAGCAGGCAGGCAACACTCTCACATACTATAATGCAGAAGATCCCGAAGCAATCGACCTTCAACTCAGATTTACAGCTGATACAGCAGGTGAATTTGCTAATAAGTATGAAATCAACATCAAGACATTAAGCACAATGGAAGCCGGTAATGCAAAGGCTAAGTGGAAGGATGACGTTCTTACAATCACAATTCCCGAAACAGGCGTTACTCTTGATGTGCTTCAAGAAGCTATCAATGACGCAGCAGGCGGCGACCCCAACAAGAACATTACTGTTGAAGAAGTTGAAGGTGCTCTTGATACTTTCGACTTTGGTGCAAAGCTTGACGGCGCAACTGAAAGACTCGGTCTTGAACAGGGTTCTGATAACTTCTTCTCCGACCTCGCAGTTGCTCTCAGTACAGTAAATCTTGTAGACGGACGTACAGCAGGCCAGCAGACAGTCGCAGACCTTGAAACTGTTGCAATTGACGCAAACGGCGTTATCTATGGCAGACACCCCGTTCACGGCGAATTAATGCTTGGCCGTATTGATATTGTTACTTTCGTTAACCCCACTGGTCTTGACCAGGTTGGTACATCTCTCTGGCGCGACTCCTTAGCTTCCGGTGACCCCGAAGTAAAGATCGCAGGTACAGATGGTTCCGGCGAAATCGTATCCGGTGCTCTCGAAATGTCAAACGTAGACTTAGCACAGGAATTCTCCGATATGATCATCACACAGAGAGGTTATCAGGCTAACTCTCGTATTATCACTGTTTCCGATACAATGTTAGAGGAACTTGTAAATCTTAAACGTTAATTTCTGATGGGACTGTCGGGCGTAACCGCCCGACAGGCTCCTGATACGGAGGGACTATGGTAATTCTGACTAAGCTTAACGGTAAGGATATTATGATAAATGAAACGCATATTGAAACAGTTGCGCAGACTCCCGATACCGTAATCACTATGACCAACGGTCACACTTATATTGTTCAGGAATCTATCGAAGAAATCATGAATAAAATTCTTGCATTCAACCGCGTCTCCAAACAGAGACTCAGAGAATCGGACAGGGATATCCGATAAATGCAGGAATTAAAATAAATTAACCCGGAGGGAACCATTTTGAATATTTCACTTATTATCGGTGTAGTCATTTCCATAGGACTTGTAGTATTCGGTATGCTCAACGGCGGTGAGTTGACGTACTTTATCGACCCCGCTTCATTTGCGATTACATTAGGCGGTACATTCGGTGTACTTATTGCTATCTCGCCTCTTTCTTTTCTTAAAAGAGTGCCTAAGCTTTTCAAGATTGCTTTGCTTCCGCCTAAATACGATCCCCAGAAGTACATAACAGAGCTTGTTGAATATGCCAAAATTGCACGAAGCAAGGGTCTGCTTGCTCTCGAAGACGGAGCAAATAAATGCGAGGACCCCTTTATGAAGCAAAGCCTTATGCTTATCGTTGACGCTAACGATTCCAGCAAGGTAAGAGCTATGCTTGAAGACTCTCTCGATTTCATGGAAGAAAGACATGCAGAAGGTGCTGAATTCTTTGCCAAGGGTGCGTCGCTTTGTCCTGCTTTCGGTATGCTGGGTACTCTTGTAGGTCTTATTATCATGCTTCAGAACATGGATGGCGGTAACTTAGGTCAGGCCATGGCTATTGCACTTATTACAACCCTTTATGGTTCATTCTTTGCAAACATCTTATTTACACCACTTGAAGCAGCTCTTAAAAACGCTCATGCCTCTGAAATGTTCTGCATGAGAATAGTTGTTGAAGGTGTTATGTCCATTGCAGCCGGTTCTAACCCCAGACTTATTCAGGAAAAACTTGAATTTATGCTTGCCAAGGGCGAAAGAAAAGGCGATTCAGGCTCCGCAGAGTAAGATTTAGCGGTAAAATTTTACATTCTGTATAAAAATGTTTGCAAAATTCCAAAAAGTATGATATAATTATATGTCAGTTATTTTCTGATACAAGGAAGGAGGCGGAAAATTGGCGAAGAAAAAGGAAAAAATAGTTAAAACGGGCGTTGACGAATGGATGGCTACCTATTCAGATATGGTAACGCTACTTATGTGTTTCTTCGTATTACTTTACGCTTCATCCACTCCCGATGAAACAAAGTTCCAGTATATTTTCCAGTCCTTCAACTCTCAGGGTAAGTTTGTAAACCCGTTTGTTATGGAAGAAATTGAGCTCGGCGAAAACAAGACTGAGGAAGAAGAAGGTACCTCGGATGTTCCGCCTAATACAGGCGAAGGTACTCATGAAAGTACCGAAGAAGGCATAGGTCTTCCTCACAATTTTGATGAGCTTTTCTCATGGGTTTCCGCTACCGCTGAAAGTAGCTCCTACTCAGATAAAATTGACGTAACGCAGACTTCTGCATCCCGTATAAATATCCGTTTCAGCAACTCAATTATGTTTGCAGGCGATAGCGCCGTGTTGCTTGATTCGGGTAAGGAAGCACTCAGACAATTCATGCCGGGTATAAAGGCAACAGGAGAATACATAAAGAATATACGTGTTCAGGGTCATACCGCACAAGGTCTTTCCGCCGTAAATGACTGGGATTTATCCTCAGCACGTGCCTGCTCGGTACTGAAATTCATGGACTTCCAGGTTATTATAGACAGCGAGAAGTATATTGCAGAAGGAAGAGCGCAATACGACCCTATTGCAGATAACTCAACAGAGGAAGGCAGAAATGAAAACCGCCGAGTTGAGCTTATTATTATAAGAAATGACGTTGCTGTTGAAGACAGCGCAATTATACAGGATATTCTCAAATACGACTACGGTATCAATCAGGTTGAAACTGATGCTACCGACCGTACAGAAGGCCAGGGCGGACTTTCCGATGATGCAATTCAGCAGATTGTGGATAGTCTTGACGATAAGTATTTCTCGGAATCTCCTTTTGAATCAGACGATTCCGCAGACTATACAGGTCCTGAATTCATGGATCCTATTACAACGATCCCTGAGGATATTCTTCTTCCTGCAGTAACAGAAGAGGCTGCGGAGTAAATCATAAAACAAAGGAAAAGAGGTGAGCATGATTGGCAGAAACGCTGACGCAAGAGCAAATAGACGCCCTTCTTAACAGTGCCATGTCAGGCGGGGTTGTCGAAACCACCGCTGATAAGGGACCTCCTGTTAAGGATTACGACTTCCGCGCTCCTAAGAAATTCACCAAGGAGCGAATCAAAGTTCTCGACAGTATTTTTGACAATTACGCAAGACTTCTTTCGTCTTACCTCACAGGTCTTTTAAGACTTTATTGCAAGGTCAGCCTTGCTTCAATCGAGGAACAGCGATATTTTGAATTTAATAACGCTCTCCCCGATTACGTTATGATGGGAACTGCCGACCTGGGTATCCGAGATGACGATATTGCAGGTGCGACAGCCATTATCCAGCTTTCAAACTCTCTTACATATATCCTTATTGACCGTCTTTTAGGAGGAAAAGGTGAATATAAAGATACAGACCGAGATTTTACAGAAATCGAAGTAAGTATCATGGAGAAAATCATCAACAATATGGCAGGATTGCTACGGGAACCGTGGGAGCCGTATGTTGAGGTAACTCCAAGCGTTATCAATATTGAAACAAATTCACGTGTTTTCTCCGCCATAGATTATGACGAAACGGTGCTGATTGCCGCACTTGAGGTTACAATCAACTCTACAAAGACTATCGTTTCATTCTGTATGCCTGTACTCAGCCTTGACGAAGTCATGCAGAAATACGTATCGAAAACTGTCCGTAGCGTAAGACGTTACGACGCAGCAAGAGAACAGGACAGACGAGATACCATTATGAAAGCGCTGAATGAGTCTCCGCTTACGATAACTGCCGTACTCGGCGAGGTTTCTCTGGATGTCTCCGATGCGCTTAACCTTCAAGTTGATGATATAATTCCGCTTGATAAGAGTATAAACAGCAATGTAACACTCAGAATCGGCGACAAGACCTGGTTTGATGGAAAGCTTGGAACGCTTAATCAGAACAAGGCTGTCAAAATCGAAAATGTTTTCAAGATTGAGGTTTAACGGATGGAAAATTTAGTAATTTCGGAAATGGAAAAGGACGCGCTTGGCGAAATAATGAACATAAGCATGGGAAGCGCAGCCACTGCCGCTTCCGAGCTGCTTAGCGCGAAGGTGTGGATTACAACCCCGAAGATCGAGGTTGACCAGTTAAGCAATATCCATACTGAAAAGCTTGAGCCCGCTGTGTGCGTTAAAATTGAATATATCAAAGGCATTAGCGGTGCCAATCTGATGGTTTTAAGACAGGATGACGTTCAGCTTATTCTGAATCAGCTCATGGGCATGCCTCTTGTGGTAACTCCCGACTTTGAGTTTGATGAACTGAATGTAAGTGCTGTGTCCGAAGTAATGAATCAGATGATGGGCGCCAGCGCAACCGCACTTTCAGATTTCCTTGGAGTTTCGGTGGATATTTCCACTCCGACTCCTTATATAATGGATCACATAAGCCTTGCAGAGCTTCAGGACTTTGACCCCGACGAAACGGTCTGTGCGATTAACTTCAACCTGACCATTGACGGTGTTATTCAGTCCGAGTTCAAGTCGGTAATGGGTGTTGGTCTTGCAAAGAAGATTGCAAGCAAGGTATTGGGTGATATGGTAGAAGCTGCACCCGAAACTCCTCCTGCTCCGGCAGTAGAAGCTCCCGCACCTGCACCGGCTCCTGTTACAGAACAGCCGATGCAACAGCCTATGGCACAACCGATGCAGCCACCGCCTGCGGCTCAACCGATGCCACAGCAGCCTATGGCTCAGCCAATGCCGCAACAACCTATGGCTCAGCCAATGCCTCAGATGCCGATGATGGCTCCGGATCAGAGTGCATACGGCTATCCGCCTTACGGATACGGTTATCCGGCTGCTTACGGAGGTTATCCGCCGCCGCAACCCATGAATATCCAGAATGCTCAGCTTCACAGCTTTGAGCCTGCGGAATTCAACTTATCGGGAAGCCAGAAGGATAATCTGCAATTACTGATGGATGTTCCGCTGAGAATTTCAGTTGAACTGGGATCAGCTAAGCGTAAGGTTCGTGATATCCTTGAATTCACACAAGGTACCATTATAGAACTGGAACGTCAGGCAGGCGCGCCTGTTGATATCATTGTAAACGGTAACCTGATTGCAAAGGGAGATGTCGTTGTAATTGACGATAACTTCGCAGTAAGAATTACTGAAATATTAAAATCAAAATTAATTGACACATTAAGCAAGGAGTAACAAACCATGGATAAGAAGATTTTACTTGTAGACGACGCATCATTTATGAGAATGCTCATCAAGAACACCCTCACACAGAATGGCTACACAAACATTCTTGAAGCTGCTGATGGTGAACAGGCTTGTCAGACATATGAAGCTGAAAAGCCCGACCTCGTAATCATGGACATCACTATGCCTGTTAAGACAGGTATCGAAGCTCTCGGCGAAATCAAGGGTAAGCATCCTGAGGCAAAGATTGTTATGTGTAGTGCTATGGGTCAGGAAGCCATGGTTGTTGAAGCTATTAAATTAGGCGCTCTTGACTTTATCGTTAAGCCCTTCAAACCCGACAGAATTTTAGCAACAGTTTCAAAGATTCTCGGTTAATCGGAAAGCAGGAAAGGAAAGTCGGTATGGATATTATTTGGGTCATTTTTTCGCTTATCGGCGTTCTCGGACTTTTTTTCCTGCTGATATACGGTCTTAACAAGCTTAATAAGAAAGTCGGCGTAATTTCCGGAAGCAAGATGCGTGTACTTGACCGTGTCACTATCGGTCGCGATGGCATGATTATGGTGGTGAGCGTTGCTGGAAAGCTTATGCTTTTGAGTGCAACCTCCCAGCATATTGAAATGTTATGTGAACTCGATATGACACCAGAGGAGTATATGCAGCAGCTTCAGAATGACGCACAGCAGACGAGAAACAATTTCTCTGCTGTACTTGCTTCGGTAATGTCGAGAAACGACTCCGGAAAGGAAAATAAAAATGATTAAGGAAGCGGTTAAACAAAACGGGAAACTATTTCTCCGTTTTTTCGTTTCGCTTGTTTTAACGTTCTTCCTCGCTACTGTACTGTGCATGACTGTCGGCGCACTCAGTGCCGCCGAGCCGGGTTCGTCACAGGAGACTCAGATTTTAACAGAAAATCCTGAGGTTGAGGCTGTTACTGATGAATCCCTCATGTATGAGGTGTTTGGTATTGACGGTTCTCAGACTCTTGAAATTATTCTGATTATAACCATTCTGTCTGTTGCACCATCATTTCTCGTAATGGTAACCTCCTTTACGAGAATAGTCATAGTATTCAGCTTTTTAAGAAATGCAATGCAGACCCAGTCAATTCCGCCAAACTCGGTATTAACGGGGCTGTCGCTGTTTCTGACGCTTTTTATTATGTGGCCCACATTTAATGCAATCAACGAAAACGCTTATCAGCCATATGCCAACGGCGAGATTGCAATTGATGAAATGGCTGGTCGTGCAGGCGATGAGTTGAAGATTTTCATGCTGAAAAATACCAGCAAGGATAATATGCAGTTCTTTGTGGATCTGGCAGGTGCTACTATTTACAAGCCGGTTGATGAAGCAGAAGCGCAGAATGAACCTGCTGTAACAACTACCGCACAGACTACCGCTCCGGAAGAACCATTTATCACCGATATTCTCGGAAGAGATCAGGTCAAACTCACCGAAACGGAAGAGGAGCTTACGGATTTCACTGACCAGTTGGGTCTTGAAACGGTAATTCCCGCTTTTATTATAAGCGAGCTTACCAGAGCATTCCAGATGGGCTTTTTACTGTTTATTCCGTTCCTTGTTATTGATATTGTTATTTCTTCTACCCTTATGGCTATGGGTATGATGATGCTTCCTCCGTCGATGATTTCAATGCCGTTCAAAATTATGCTTTTTGTTCTGGTAGACGGCTGGCAGCTTCTTACAGGAACTATCGTAACCTCGTTTAATATGTAGCGGACCATGGAGGTAAAAAATGAGTGAAGACTTAGTTCTTGAAATATTTACAGCAGCGATTATATTAGCGCTGAAACTTGCGGCACCTACTCTTATAATCGCAATGTTGGTAGGTCTTGTTATTGCTATTTTACAGGCAGCAACTCAGGTACATGAGCAGACTCTTACGTTTGCGCCGAAGGCTGTTGTCGTAGCCCTTGGGCTGCTTGCCATGGGACCATGGATGATGAGCAGTCTTATAGATTTCTTTAATTACATAATGGAGTTGATGGCGGAGATTACCCTATAAGCGAAAGGACTGAACGGAAATGATATTCTGGGAAACCGTTTTTAACAATTTCGTCGGATTTCTTTTCGTTTTGTGCCGTGTGGCAGGTATATTCACTTTCAATCCGATTTTTTCCCGTTCAAATGTACCGACTACGGTGAAAAACGCAATGTGCGTTGTGCTGGCGGTGGTTATGGTTATGTCTCCCTCCGTAAACGCAAATGTCCCCGAAGTTACAAATATCATAGGCTTTGTGATGGTAGTTCTGAAAGAGCTTTTCATAGGCATGATTTTCGGATTTTTCACAAACCTTATATTAACGGTGCTTATTTACGCGGGTGAAATCATAGATATGCAGACCGGTTTGAGTATGGCAAAAACCATGGACCCCACAACCGGTATCAACATGCCTATCTTTGCAAACATTTACTACTATCTTTTTATATTATATTTCTTCATAATTAACGGACATCTTAGCTATATAGAGCTTTTTGCCGTTTCTTATGAAACTATTCCCGTGGGATATGATTTTACGCTGAATACAATCGACCTTACATACGTAATCGTAATGTATATGGGTACGGTAATGACCCTTGCGGTTAAGTTTGCTTTACCTATTATGGTAACGGAAATGATTACAGAAATATGTATCGGTCTTCTTATGAAGGCGGTGCCTACTATTCAGGTGCTGGTTGTAAACATTCAGCTGAAAATTATAGTTGGCCTTCTTATTCTTTCAGTGGCGGCAAGGCCGATGGCTGAATTTATAGAGACACTTCTCGATATTCTGTGGGAAAACCTTTATTCAGCAGCAAATAGTTTAGTATAACCCTTATGATGAAAGGATGAACAGGCAATGCCGGGCGAAGAGAAAACCGAGAAAGCCACTCCGAAAAAAAGGCGTGACGCCCGTGAAAAAGAAGGCTCTGTCCTTCAAAGCAATGAGGTTGTAACAGCTGTTTCAATTCTCGGCTCGTTTGCAGCTCTCGGTGTGCTTGGTTCATATATGTTCGTCACCATGAAGCAATCGCTGATTGACGGGATAAATGCTGTGGGCAAGCCTTTTGAAAATGAACTCAGCACTTATAATAATATTGCGCTTGATGTAATAAAGGATTCAATCATGATATTCGGTCCCATAGCGGTTATTATTGCTTTTATTGTTGTAATAACGGTTATGGCTCAGACAAGAGGTCTTTTTACAACAAAGCCTCTCGGTTTCAAATTTTCTAGGCTTAATCCCTTGTCGGGAATCAGAAAGCTGTTTTCGCTCCAATCGGTAGTGGGTATTATTAAAGGTCTGATTGAGCTTGCGGCGGTTATTATTGTTGCTTACGGACAGATAGAAAGCCGTCTCACTGAAATACTCAGTCTTATTGATACGGAGCCTATATACGCATTTGCCTATACAGCCAATTCGATTTTCAGCATTGTAATGATAATGTGTATTATTTTCGTGTTTGTTGCTGCGGGGGACTTCCTCTTCCAGTGGTGGCAATTTGAAAAAAATCTTAGAATGTCAAAGCAGGAAATCAAGGACGAATATAAGCAAATGGAAGGTGACCCGCAGATAAAGGGTAAGATAAAGCAGAAGCAACGTGAAATGGCACAGCGTAGAATGATGGATGAGGTTCCGTCATCAGACGTTGTTATCAGAAACCCTACACACTTTGCGGTGGCGCTGAAATATGATATCTCAGTAAATGCTTACGCAGCTCCTGTCGTTGTGGCAAAGGGGCAGGATGCACTGGCATTGAAGATTATTGAAATTGCGGAAGCAAATGATGTTTACATAACGGAAAACAGACCTCTGGCAAGAGAGCTTTATGAGAAAGTGCCCATAGGCGCAGAAATTCCATCTGGCTTTTTCTCTGCCGTAGCTATTATTATTTCCGAAATGTATAACGCCAAGGGTAAGACTTTTGAAGCACCCGAGGAGGCAACCAGACGAAGAACCTGAGGAGGTGCGGCTTAAACAATGATTAAGAAGATGCTTGAGAATGTTTTTGCCGTATTTGTAATTACTATTATCCTCGCGCTTGTTATTCCTCTGAACTCGATTCTGGGCGGCGCATTGCTGGATTTTCTCCTTCTGGTGAATATCGGACTTTCTCTGGTAATCCTCCTGATTACCATGTATATAAAGGAAGCTCTCGAATTTTCAATCTTTCCTACCATACTACTTATTACAACAGTATTCCGTCTTGCGCTCAACGTTTCTACAACCCGTGGTATCCTGTCAACAGGTTATGCGGGCGAGGTTATCGAAACCTTCGGTAACTTCGTAATGGGCGGTGACGCAATCGTCGGATTCATTATCTTTATAATTATCGTTTTGGTAAACTTCCTCGTAATCACCAAGGGTTCTGAACGAGTATCCGAAGTTGCTGCACGATTCACCCTCGACGCTATGCCCGGTAAACAGATGGCTATCGACGCTGACCTGAATGCAGGTGTAATTACCGATGAACAGGCGAAAATCCGCCGTTCAAACGTACAGCGTGAAGCCGATTTCTTCGGCGCCATGGACGGTGCTACCAAGTTCGTAAAGGGTGACGCGATCATCTCTATCATTACCGCTCTTATCAACCTTATCGGCGGTGCTGTTATCGGTATGATAAACGGCGGTGACTTTAATACCGTTATCGCAACTTATTCCCTTGCAACCGTAGGTGACGGTCTTTGTTCACAGATTCCTTCTCTCCTTATTTCCGTTGCAACAGGTATGGTTGTAACCAGAACAGCCAGTACCGGAAGCTTTAACGAAGACGTTAAGGCTCAGTTCACTCAGAATCCTATCGTTATCATTATTACCGGTGCGGTTATGATTGTACTTATGCTTATTCCTGGTTTCCCGAAGCCTATTCTGTTTATACTGGGTGCAGCACTTATTGCAGGCGGTATTTATCTCAGACGTCAGAAAACACGTGTTGAAGCGGCAGTTGCCGAAGCTGAGGCAAAGAAAAAGCTCGACGAGGCAAAGCAGGCAGCTCCTTCGGGAGATGCGGACTACTACCGCGATATAGACAATGTTTTCAAGCTTTTAAGCGTAGAGCAGATAGAGATGGAATTCGGTTACAGCTTGTTACATCTTGTTGATGAGCGAAGCGGCGGTAATTTTATTGAAAGAGTTGTACTTTTCAGAAAACAGTTTGCTCTTGACATGGGCATGGTTATCCCCTCAGTAAGAATGAGGGATAACCCCGAAATAAATCCTAACCAGTATGTTATCAAAATCAAGGGCGAAGAGGTTGCAAGAGGCGAAATCCTTGTTGACCACTACTTAGCTCTTGACAACGGCGATGTTACAAGTCCCGTTGACGGTATTGATACAATAGAACCTGCTTTTGGTATTCCCGCAAGATGGATAAGCGAAGACAAGAAGGTTATGGCGGATGTTGCGGGTTACACACTTATCGACCCTGTATCCGTAATGATTACTCATCTTTCGGAAATTATCAGAAAGCATTGCCACGAAATTCTCACACGCCAGGACGTAAAGACCATGGTGGAGAATATCAAGAAGGTAAATCCTACAATGGTAGAAGACCTTATTCCCAATGTGGTTTCTTACGGTTATCTTCAAAAAGTACTTGCAATGCTGCTTAAAGAGGGTATTCCGATTCGTGATATGGAAACAATTCTTGAAGCACTGAGCGATCACAGCAGCGCCATGAAGGATATTGATATCATGGTGGAATATGTGAGACAGGCTCTCAAACGTACTGTCACAAGACGTTTCGCTGAGGCGAATTCTCTCAGAGTAATTACCATAGACCCGAGAATTGAGGATATGATAGTTGCAAGTGTAAAAAAATCAGACCAGGGAAGCTATCTTTCCATGGATCCTGAAACTATACAGAAAATTGTGGCAAAGACCACCGAGGAAGTCAATAAGATTAAAGATGTAATTCCTACGGTAATTGTTCTTACATCACCAATTGTAAGAGTTTATTTCAAGAAGATGATAGATCAGTTTATTCCCGGACTTACTGTTCTTTCTTACAGCGAAATTGACGGCACAACACAGATTCAGTCAGTAGGAAACATCGTAATGTAAGTCGAAAATTCCCGAACTTTGAGTATAAAACGATAATTATATTACAAATCGTAATGCGATGTTGTTCTTACAAGTCGGAAACATGCACAAAATGCAGGAGGTGAGGCTCTTGAAAACGGAATTTGACGTAATCCGATATATTGAAGAATATCGTGAAACGGGAAATATAAATCTCAGAAACGATATAATTCTCCGTTATCTTGACCTTGTACGAGTTATTGCTGTATCCCTGCGCAACATTTATATTAAGTATGCTACTATTGATGACATCATAAATGAAGGCGTTATCGCTCTTATGGGTGCGATTGACTCCTTCGACCTGGATAAAAACGTAAAATTTGAAACCTATGCAAACCTGAAAATCAAGGGCGCAATTATTGACTATGTTCGTAAACAGGACTGGGTACCGAGACAGGTGAGAAAGTTCGGCAAGGAGCTTGAAGCGGCATACAGCCAGCTTTACAGCCAGCTTGACCACCGTCCGTCAAATGACGAGATTGCTGAGTACCTGGGTATTACAAAGGAAAAGCTTGCCAAGGGAATGACCGAGGCGGCGGGCGCAATTACTCTTTCCTTTGAGGAGCTTCTTTATGAGGATAACTTCAATGTTGAGGGTGGCGACGGCGCAGACTCGGAAATGTACAAAAAAGAGTTGAAAACCGTAATTGCAGAATCGATAAATGCGCTGAAACCCAAAGAAAAGCAGGTTGTAACCCTTTATTATTACGAAAAGCTTAAATTTTCTGAAATCGCAAGCGTATTACAGGTTTCAGAATCACGAGTATGCCAGATTCATTCAAAGGCAATGCTGGTACTTAAACACAGCTTACAGGATTATATGACACGTTAAACCTTATACCGAAAGGACGGTTTATATGTTAAGAGGCTTTTATAACGCAGCTCAGGCAATGCTGGTAAAACAGCGTGAGCTTGATGCAATCGGAAATAATATTTCAAATATAAATACAGCAGGCTATAAGAAGGATGAAATCGTTATGAACACGTTCATGGACGAGCTTATTCTTGTAAATGAACGTACCGAGACGTCGGGGCATTTCCTTCAAACTTATGCAGATATTTCAAAAACAAACCTTGAACAAAGCAATTTTACTTTTACAGAGAGTAATTTTGACGTAGGAATATACGGAAACGTATACTTCAATATCAGAGGACAGGATAACGTAGTTTACCAGACCAGAAACGGTCAGTGGGAGCTTGACAGCCAGGGGTATCTGGTTTTAGGCGACGCCGGACGTATTCAGGGAGAAAACGGCGATATCTATCTTGGCACAGGCGATTTTGTTATTGATAACGCCGGAATAATTTATATAAACAATGAGCCTGTGGACAGACTCAGCCTTACATACATCCCACCTGATGCGGATGTTGAAAAAATAGGCGACAATCTTATGCTGTACGAAGGTGACGGAGCTATTCCTGAAAATGAATTTTTCGATATCATTCAGGGATGCTGGGAACATTCCAATGTTGACGGCAACAAGGAAGTCACACAGATGATGGAGGTACACAGATTATACGAGGCAAACTCGAAGATTCTGCAATACCTTGATACAATTAACAGCAGAGCGGTTGAAATTGCAGCAGTTCAGTAAATTTCCGATTCATAAAGCATAATTTTATGAACGAGAAAGGATAATTGTTATGAACATTTCGTTTTATACAGGTGCCTCGGGCATGATTGCTCAACAGGAAGGCATGAATATATACTCGCATAACATCGCTAATGTCAACACGGTAGGCTTCAAGTCGCTCAGACCAAGCTTTGCGGATTGTATCTATACAATTCAGCGGCAGACCGAACCCGAATGGCAGACAGGTCACGGCCAGTACGTAATGAAAACCGATTTTATGTGGGAACAAGGTTCCTTCAACACAACAGACCAACCTTTTGATTTTGCTATTCCCAATGACAATTTCTTTATGGTGCTTGATGAGAGAGGGGACAGATACCTTACCCGTGACGGCTCATTTGAAATAACACAGATAGGTGATCACTGGGAGCTTGTTTCAGGTCGTGGCGAATTTGTCCTTGACAATGAGGGCAACCACATTACAATTCCATTCCTTACCGAGACAAGAGAAATCCGTGATGTCGATGGCAACATTATAGGAACGGAAGAATATCAGACCAATGAGGTTGATTTTGCTTCACTTGAAGAGATGATAGGTCTTTACGAGGTGGACAACAACTGGGGTCTTAATCAGGGCGAAGATAACCATTTCGTTATAACCGAGCGTTCAGGCGAACCAAGAGCCTCAGGTGACAGAGAGCTTATCAGACAGGCTCTTGAAATGTCAACCGTGGATCTTGCGGCAGAGATGGTGCATTTAATAGAAACACAGCGTTCATACCAGCTCAGTTCAAGAGTTGTAACAACCTCAGATGAGCTTATGACTATTGCAAACAATTTAAGAAGATAACAGAAGGGAATATAACACATCATGGCTATTGAAAGATTTGAAGATTTAGGCGCAATGGAAATCGACGTTCTTACCGAAGTAGGTAATATAGGCGCAGGAAATGCAATGACCGCTCTTTCCAGTATGATCGGACAGATGGTTGATATCGAAGTACCCGCTGTAAAGATTCTCGGCTTCCAGGAAGCTATTGATTACGCAGGCGGTCCTGAAAAGACAGTTGTAGGTATTATCGTTCCTATTATGGATGATATTGAGGGTGAGATTCTTTTCCTCCTCGAAAACGATATCGTTGAACTGGTAGTTTCTACTTTCTTCGGTACTACTGATGTAGACCTGCTTAATCTTTCTCCTGAAATGACTTCCGCACTTACCGAACTCGGCAATATTATGGCAGCTTCCTATGTAAACGCTATTGCAGAGCTTACAGGAATGAAGATTCAGGTTGAAATTCCTATGCTTTCCGTTGATATGCTGGGCGCAATCATGAGTGTTCCTGCTGCTCAGATGGGCGAGCTCAGCGATAAGCTCCTTTATATCGATAATCTTATGGTCATTGATAAGGTTAGCGTAAAGTCTAAGATGATGCTTCTGCCTAAGGTTGAATCCCTCGATAAGCTCCTCAGAAGCCTTGGGGTGATTGCATGAGCGAAAAACTTACAGTAGGAATATCAGACTGGAAAATCTGCGGCAGCCCTGATTCGCTGATTACATATGCGCTGGGCTCATGCGTGGGTATTTGTCTGTATGATAAGAATTTAAAGCTTGCGGGACTTGCGCATATCATGCTTCCCGATAGCACTGCCATTACAGGCGGCGCCGCAACACGTGCAAAATTTGCGGATACCGCTATTGTGGATATGGTAGAAGCGATGAGAGTAAAGGGTGCAAATATCTCTGCGCTTACCGCAAAAATTGCGGGTGGAGCGGTTATGTTCCAGAGTGCATCATCGCAGTTCAATATCGGCGAACGCAATGTTGAAGCGGTGAAAAGAAAACTGGCAGAGCTTCGCATACCCATTGTGGCGTCTGATACAGGCCTTAATTACGGCCGGACAGTAACCTTTTTCGCAGACAGCGGAGTTCTTGAAGTAAATTCCGCATCAAAGGGAAAGAGTACTATATAAGTAAACAATGTTTTATCCGCCGCACAGGGCAAGTGTAGAATACGCTTGGATTATGTGCGGCGATGCTTACAGAATGGAGGGATAATCATGAGCGATAACGCTGCTTTTAAGGAACTTGACGCTGCTTTTGACAGTATTATTGATGAAATTGAAAATCCCGACAAACCACATGAGGAGGTTACTATTTTCCGTAACCTTCATGGCGAAAAAACCGAATATGCCGATTATGCAAAGGTTGTGCATACGGTTGTTGTGCGTGTTTCCGACGATGGAATGAGTGCGGCTATAAATGTGGTATCTACCGCTGAAAAGCGCAGAAGATACACCATAGCAGACTTAAATCGGGCGATTCATGCGAAAAAAATAGTTCATGGTATAGACAGTGCTGCATTAGTACGAATGGTTGCAAGGCAGCAATTCAATCGTGATGTGGTTTTTGCAAGAGGCACGCCTTCTGAAAATGGCGAGGATGGTGAAATAATCCACCATTTCAAGTTTACTGACGACAAACGTTCAGCGCCTATAAAGAAAGGTGCGGAAATCTGCCGTGTAATACCGCCTACCGCCGGTACACCCGGTATAGATGTTTACGGAAGACCGCTTCACTGTACTCCCGGTCATCCTATAACCGTTCCTCTCGGAGAGAATACCGCTTATAACCGTAAAGAAAATTATCTTTATGCAAAGGAAAGCGGAAGTATTTCATTTGAGAACGGTGTGTATGTCGTTTGCGATGAACTTATTTTAGACGAAAATATTACACAGGCTCATGGAAAAATTGAATTTTCGGGAAATATTGTCATTAACGGAAATGTGGGCGACAATACAATTATTGTTTCTGAAAAGAATATATATATAAAAGGAAAAGTTCAGGGAAGTTCCATTACCGCAAAGGGAAATATTATAATAGATATGCCCGTAAAGGACTCCGTGATAACTACTGAAAAAGGAAACCTTACTGTGTCCAGTTGTACAGGATGTGTGATAAATTGCGGAGGCCAGCTTGAAGCGGCTTCGCTTTATAACTGCAAGACAAAGTGTGTCGGCGATTTATCGTGTACTATAAATCAGGGCAATATAAACGGCGGCACAACCGAGTGCATGGGAAAAATAACCTGTAATACCGCCGGTTCGAGACTGGGCGAAAAGACAGAAATCGTGGCAGGGGATTGCTCGGAGCTTGTTGCGGAAAGAGTGTTCCTTATCAGAAGCGCAACCAGATTGGATAATGATATTGAAAAGCTTGATGAAAAACTATCTAAGCTGGAAATTCAGAAAAAAGCTCTTGGTTTTCTTGTTGCCGAAGATGAAGACTTTATTGTTGCGGCAAAGCGTATAAAGGAACAGAAGCTGGAACAGAAAGAACCTATCACAGCGCGTATAAACGAAATAGAAAAGATTATGGCTTTTGCGGAAGATACAAGCTTCCGCGCAATGCGCTCGCTTCATGCGGGAGTAACACTTCGCATAAAGGGATTCAGACGTGAAATAGACGCTGAGTATGGCAGAATCACGGCATATGCAAATGCACTCGGTATAGTTATCTCTTAAATAATAAAACCTCTGCTGCTATTTTGACAGCGGAGGTTTTTAAGACATGGCAGGTTACACAAAAGTTACAGTATGGTAAAATTAAGGTTAGTTTCATCTAAGAAACAGCTTTCAACCACTAAATGTAATTATGAGTAGTTGCTTTGACGAAAAACGATGATTTTTTTTGTTCAAATTGGCAATTTCGCTACCGAATAGTAAAAAAAGGTTGCAATATTCGTCAAAAGGTAGTATAATGTAAGTTGAAAAATTGCATTCTGATGGAAAGGATGATTAGAAATGAATGAAAACGATTTAAAGTGGATTGCGGTCAATGGTATTGATCTCAATGCGTTTAATATCTGCCTCTCCGAAAAGCTTGAAACATTCGGCTGGTGTGCTGATTTCAGCGGCTTCGGTGAAGGTAAGTGCCATAAGGCACAGCTTTGCATGTTTGATATAATCAACCGCAAAGAAAAACCCAACATCATGATTGTATGCAGCGGTTCTTCATGTCCCAGCTGGTACAACTCCTTACTTATGGGACTCGGAATTGATTTCAAGTTCCTTTCAGGCGCTCGTGATGCGGTAATGTATTACTCAAAGGAGCTTTCAAACTTATTCATTGTAAGCGAAGAAGTTCTTGCTGACGCTGAAAATAACACAGTTCTCACTCAGATGAAGAATGACGGAATCGTGTGGGATCTTATGGTAGTTGATACCAGTGAATGTATCGATGGTATCAATCCTGCCCTTTATACCGAAAACATCGGCATGAAGGCAGACCGTGTACTGATTTTCGCTCCTACTCCCGCATCATATACCGAATCTCCCGATTGTGTCAAGGAAATAGTAAAGGCTCTTTTATCCAAGGATGCTGATGTATCCGCAGCTATCAATGCGGATACTATGAAATTCTCCATGGGTAACCCTTACCTTAATTACCCTGATGAAAGCAGTCCTTTTGCAGAAATCAAGCCTGTTTACTATTCTTTCAGCGAAAGTGCTATTCCTCAGAGCCTGCATATTGAAGAAATGCAGGCAGGTGTGCGTTACAGCTCCGGCGGTAACGTCTTTGAAGAATATAATCTTCCTGAAAGAAAGATTTACTTAAAGCCTACATATACAAGAGCAGACGCAGAAGCTCTCAAAAATGCCGATAAGAAGCTTGAAGCATTCCTGGGTGTTATTGATTCTGTAATGAATTCTGATGATAAGACAGCGGTTATTTATTTTAACACTGCTGCCACACTCGGCTATGTGGAAAAGATTCTTTCTGCTATCTATTATGATAAGGTTAACAGTATTGCTGTTTTTGCAAAGAACGTGTTTGATACACGCCGTTTAAAGCAATGGTATGAATCGGATAAGGAGCAGAAGATCCGTGTTGTTCTTGCAAATGATCTTCTTGATGATAACTTCGGTGTTTACACTCCTATCACACATATCATAAACTACGAGCTTCCTGATAATCCTGTAATCCTCCAACAGCGTTTCAAGCGCAGAGGACTTATGGGCGGTGAAAATCCTGAGTTTGTGGTATTTGCTGATGAAAACGGAATTTTCGACAGCCGTATTCTTTACAAGGTTCTCCCCGGCAATCTTTATAAGGCATTCCGCCGTGAATTAGCCGGTGAAAACGTTTTGTTCAGAGTAAGAGGCATGGATAAGGCCTTTGCCGATATGCTTGCTGATATCAAGTATATTGCAGATTATACAGGCGCGGTAGGTTCCAGCTTTGACGTTATCTCACGCTTTAAGCTTGATTACAACATTCCTGCTGCCCGTAACCTTACCACTGCTGCCAAGACCAATGAATATTCAATCAAGAAGCTTGGTCTTCTCGTTAATGCTCTGGGCGTACGCGATATAGTAGCTGAAAAGGATATCGATAAGGACGCTCTGGTTTCTGCGGTAGCAGCTAAAATCGATGAAATCAAGAACGGTTATACATATTTTGATGAAAACATGGTGCTGAAAACAGTTCCGCGCCATTATACAGAAAACGATGAGTACAAGAAATTCTCAGGATTTTTAAGCGGAAATCCTTGCCTCGTAGGTCGCGATCGTGCAAAGGAAAAGCTTAAAGAAATGGCAGGCGGAAAGAACGAGTTTGCATATATAAAAGGCGAGCTTGCAGGACTTTCCGATTCCATGAGAGCTGCGGTTATCTATAATATCTGGCGTTGCTGGCATAAGGAAATGGGTATAGGCGGTTCTTATGAAGAAATGATTAAAGCTTATAACGAAGGGGTGATCTGAGATGGGCTATGAAGAAACAAAAGCGCGCGAAGCCAAGGCGCAGGAGTTAAAGCAATATATAGGCGACTTCTACGAGGGCCATGCCGCAAATGACCGCGAAAAGCAGGATGCGGCTCTGAAAAAAATCCAGACAGCCCTCTTTACAGGCGACTCTGACAGCGAGCCGTTCAAGGACTATTTCAATGAGGTGTTCAGCGGCCGTACAGCCTTCAATACACTTCTCAGTATTAACGACTATCCTAAGGAAAGTATTTTAAGAGAACTTTTACAGAACACATTTGGTTGTCATTATGAAACCAAGGATATCAAAGTTCTTATGAACTTCTCTACAAATCAGCATCAGGTTAGCCTTTCTTATAATGAAGTCGGCTTTACTATGGAGCAGATTCTCTATTACCTGAGCTTCGGACGTGGCGAACGTGACTCTTCCGGTACAAGAGAAGGCCGTTTCGGTGTCGGTGCAAAGAGTGTATTCCTTAACGTAGAATGGTTATCGTTGAAATCCAACAATTTCAGCTTTAAAATCAAGAACGACAACGGTAATCTTAAAATTCTTGAACTCGACCTGTTCGGTTCTCAGTTCAAGGGTACCGAAATTGTATTCAAGGTACGTGGTGACGAATTCAACGCCATCATGGAAAACTATCTGACTCTTACCGATAAGCGCGGCGATTACATGAACCTCATGGAACTCTGCTTCGCCTTCAATCGTAAGAAGTTCATGGATACCAGAAATGGCAAGCCCGAAGAGGCAACAGACCGTACATTCAACATTGCCGTTAAGGTTAATGATGAACTTAAAACAATCTATAAAATCATGCAGTACCACAAGGAAGGGGATAAGAATCCCACTATCCGTTTCATGCAGAACAACAAGAGTGTTATCGACTTCCTCTGCTATGAAAACGGCGGCTTCTCCTACCTTATTCCTTATGCTGTTGCAAACGCAAAGAGAGCAGAACTTGTAAAGCTTCTTTGCAATAAGTACAACTATTTCTCAACATATGAGCTTACAGGTCTTTATAAAGAAAACTGCGAAGCTTTTATTGACGAGCATCTTTCCGCATTCTTTATCAGCGTTCCCAATGATTATATCACTCCTCACAGAACAGGTATCCGTCATGACAGCGAGAACGAGGTAACAGAAAGAATCGAAAAGGACCTTACCGAAATGGTAAAGGCATACCGTCAGTACTTTGTGCTGGCTATGCAGCCTGTTTCTGAGGGAAGCGACAGATATTTCCTGTTCCCTAAGTCCTACGCATTTGAATTCTTCAAGAACTTTATTCAGACAAGTAAGTTCGGTAAGAAGATTGAAGGCGCATTCCAGAACAGCCTTTCCGTAGTATTCCCCGGCGAAACTGCGCCTGTTCCTTATGAAGAAATCAAGGAAACAGGCTTCCAGTCCGTTGCTGAAAATGTACCCGCTGAACGCCATAACGACGGCACAGCTTATACAGAATATATTACCAATGCCCTTGATACTCTTCGCGAGCAGATTGACGAAGATGGTAACAAGTCCCTTTATGTTGCATACACATGGGAAAAGGCAGAAGGTGAACAGGGCGGTAGAGAATATCTCTATGAGTTTACAAGAAACGGAAACGTTGTTTATGTTGACTCAAAGGCTTCTCCCAACCGTTCTGATAACAAGCTTTACTATGGATTCAGCTCACCTGCAAAGAAGATGGCAGGTGCATTCCTTAAAGATAATGTAGTTCACAATGAAGTTGAACTCGAACAGCTCCTTGCGATGTATGATGAGATTTATTACGAAGATTATAAGATCGTAATGAAGTACTATCAGTTCTACATCTCACACGGTGATGAACAGCAGCACTACGAAGTGTCCAAGATGAACATCGGTAACTTAAAGAATACCATGGACACCATCCAGAAGCGTCAGAACCGTTTTGATACCCACCAGAACTACAATGAAGTAGTATCCATGATTATCAACAGCTTTACTCAGGGCAAGGATACTATGACATTCCTTAAGGAAATCAAGGAGCAGGGCGGTAAGATTACTCTCCAACTGGATATCAACAAGCGTTACCGTTTCAGCGCATACAATAAACAGTTCATGATTCCTCCGTCTGTTTCCAACCAGGAAATGCTCGATCTTATCGGCGACGCAGGTATGCTTATCAAGTGCGGTATGCTTGACGGCAGAGTATTTGACTTCCCTCATACCAAGAGCCGCTTCGCATTTGACAAGAATCTTCTTTCTGAAATGTTTGTTTCGGATACTGTTACAGACGAAGATATTGTTAATCGTGCGGATAAGATGTATATCTGCGACCTTAAAATCGACAGAGTTGCGCTTATCGGTGAAAACGACAAGATTATCAAGATTATTGAAATCGGCACAGAAATTACTCCCGAATGGCGTGAAAAGACACAGAAGTATGTTGCTCTCAGAGGCGATTATACAAAACCTGAATTTGCTGATGTTGCCGAATATATCATCACAGGCGAAGCAGGAAGCCGTCTCAGTGCTCATTATCTTACAGCAGAAGAGCCGAATAAGGTTATTCCCGATCAGATTCCTTATTATTTCAAACCCCTTCCGACTATTACAAAGAGAGAGTTTGAATATTTAAGACAGCAATGCCGTGATATTGCTCAATACCGTGAAAACCGTTCTTACAAGAACTATTTCGCAAAGGACGTAAGCGGCAAGCTCTTCGGCTATGGCGGAAGCTGTTCTGCTTGCGGATTTGAATCAAGAGTTATCAACAGCTTTGAGCTTAAAGACTTTGAGGTTGAAGTTCTTACGGCTGAAAGTGAAGAGTTATTCCGTTTCTCCCTCTATTTATGCGCTAATGACGCTGCTGCCGCAGGCGGCTGGCTTATCAGCGATGTAAGTATCGGCGGAATGTCTCCTGTAAGATGGCTTGAAGAAATCACAAAGGCTGATACAATTCCTCCGGAATTCCTGTTCGCTCGCATTTGTTACCGTACTCAGATTACATATGATATCTTAGGCGGCGACAGTAAGGCAAACGGCGAAGTAATGTTCGATACAGACCGTAAGGAACTCAACATCACACTTACACCTCTTATGGCTGCTAAGTGGGTTGAAGACAATAAGCAAGCGTGACGCTTGACCAGATTCCGTCTTTTTAAAGGTCGTGAAAATTTACATCCTCACAAAGGTTGAATTTGGAAGTATACAAAGAAAAAGGGCGGATAACCGCCCTTTTTTAGTAAAATAAATCTATTCGGAGAAAATTATGGCTTATTCATCATATAGTCCTAATGAAGAGCGCTTCGGTTTCAGCACCAGCGGAAGCTTTCGTCTTGCTTATGACAGTGAAAGAGTAATTATTTCTATTTTCCTTATAGTGTTGGTAGCGTTTGCCATAGGAGCAGTGATCAGCTTTGCGCTTTGCTATGAAATGCTGTTTACGCCTGTGGATATAAATGCAGCAGCAGCTACCATTGATAAAGGTTCAAGACAGTTTTTTGGTTTTAATCCTGTTGAATACGGACTTTCTGCAATTGGCATGGTTTTTCTTATATGGCTGGAAATTGTTGGAATTATCGCTTTTCTTATTACCCTTGGTCTTCTTAAAACGGGTAAAAAATGCGATTTTAAGGCAAATGAAAATTATATGGAAATTCAAGAATACGGCAAAAATCCGCGAACGACAGTGTTTTTCTACAATGATGTAATAAACGTAACGGCATCGGAGAGAAAATTTTTGTTTTTGAGCGGACTGAATGTAACGGTATATACAAAGCAGAACATGTTTGAATACCGCTATATTCATAATCATCTGTCAAAAACAGGCGGGCTTCCGGAAACGCCTTTCAACATTATCTGTGAACGTGCGGAGCTTGTGAGCAAGCCGAAATATATGCCGGGTAGTCATTGACAACCATTTTGGTGAAAAATTAAAAAATAACAGGCGGAACGCAGTGCGTTCCGCCTGTTATTATTCGAAGTATTTTAGAAATGCCGCTTTTGTATCATTGTCCAGAGAATAGAAGTCCCATTTATAGAAAATGTAAGAGGAATCATCGTCAATAAGCACCATAATTGTATAGTCGCTACCTATATCCATGCGGATATACAAGCCGTTTTTCCTATATTTCTCGGTTTCTTGGTTGGACAGCATGAGGTCGAGCATTGCATAACTGTTTTTTTCAATATAATTTTTCGCAAGGTCCAGAATTTCTGCGTTTTCATTGCTTGTAAGCTGGATTTCCGAGCCATTTCGATAAATATTTATGCTGAAGCTGTGCGCGTCAGCAATTTCGATATGGTTGGGATATTGTTTTTTCAGATTCTGTTCGTATTTAAGTATTGAAGCTGCTTCTTCAACGGTAAGTCCATCAAGCATTGAGGGGATTTTAAGATGGGACTGTGATGTAACAGTATGGCCGTCTATTTCGAAAACCGATTCTCTGCCTGAGTGGATTTTGAAAATTCCGCCTTCAAACTCCTCTATGATAAGCAGGTAGCTTTTGCCGGTTTTAAGGTTGGCTTCTATGCTTGAACGGGGAACAAAGACAGGGATTATGTCTCCTGCTAAAAACATTTCGCTGTCTACAACCGCCTCGGCCTGAGCGGAGTATATATCCGCTTCTCCTGAAAAGCTGCTTCCTGCGTATTCGCTGCTGTCAAGGATTTTCACAATAACAATGTCGGTATCCTTGTCTACAAGGTCGGATATTTCCAGGGGTTCAAGGTAGTCATTGTTATAATCCGCAGGAATAGTTTTCTTAGACAGATCCGGGTTATAGTTAAGTGTAATAGCGGTAGTGTCAATGTCAAAGTTAAAATATTTTAATGTGGAATCCTCGTTATTTTCATCTTGAAGAACAGCTTCTTCAAGATGATTTGCGTCGTATTCCTCTTTTTCTTTTTGGGGAACTGTGCTGTCATCTGCGGAAACATTTTCCAGAGAATAACCTGTCGCATCTGCTGTTGCTACATCGACGCTGTCTTTGCTTCTTCCGAGAAATGCAACTGTGCCCACAGCTATAAGGCAGATTGCTGCCGCCATGCTGCCCCATTTTACAACATTCATATAAATAGGCTGTTTAGGTTTTTGGACTTCCTCAGCCATCATTGATGAAATTTTTGAAAGAAGCTCCTCGTCGGGCGATATCCCGTCAAGGTCTCTTTTCAATTGTTCACGGAACATCAAACTCAACTCCTTCCAATAACTCCCTGAGCATTGCTCTGCCTCGTGAGAGTTGTGATTTTACTGCGGATTCTCCTGTGCCGGTTGCTTTTGCAATCTGGGATACGGATAAATCCTCGTAATAGAATAAATGAATAACTGTACGGTACTTCTGAGGCAATTTCAGCAATGCGCCGTAGACCTCGGATTTATCCTCAATATTGGTCAGACGCTTGTCATAACCGCCTCTGTTCTCATCTGCCTCGGAAAAATCGCGGTGGCGGTTCCAGGCTGATGTTAGAAAGGATTTGGTACAGTTTATGGTTATTTTAAGAAGAAATGCCTTGCGGTGTTCTTCGTCGTTATATGTTTTGTCTGCCTTTATGTAACGCAGAAAAACTTCTTGCAGAATATCATCGGCATCTGCCGGATTACCTGTTCTTGACAATGCGAGACGGTATACCATATCCGAATAATGCCGCATGACTGCGTCAAAGCTTTCCCTTGTACATAAGGAAAGTTCTGTCATTTCTACGTCCTTACCTTTCTGCGGAAAAGGCGGGTAAGGTGTTATTTTTCCGCTTTTCGTATATAACACCTTACATTTTTTCAAAAGGTTGCAGGATTTTAATGGAAAATTATTCCTTGACGGTGATTGATTTTGCAACAGCGGTTTGGCGCCACATTGTATCCGAATATCCCATGATGATTTCTGAGAGGCTTATTTCGGCAGAAACATTTACAGAAGAACCTCCGTTGCCGATTATATCAGACACCATTTCATAAAGCTCAGAATCCTTATGGATATTTCCCAGGTCAAGCAACGGCGAGTCGCAGTATACAACCTTATCGAATGTATATCGTGATGGATATTCGTTTGAAAAATAAGCCCATAATGTGGGGTCTGTATGCGGTAAGCCAATATATGAGCCGTCGGGCTTGAATTTAATATCGCCTGCACTGACATAAGGCTGTTCTTCGGTAAAATAATAGAGCTCTCCTGAAAGAATTATATCGCCGCTTATGATTATTTCGTTGTAGAAAAAAGGGGTAAAATCGTCAGCAATACTGTTATCTTCGGGAATATTGAAAGAACAGCTTGTTTTAATGTTATAGCTGTCGGAGGAAAAATCTGTTATCCATTCCTGCTCGTTTGCCATAGCTTCACCCAGAAAATCAGGGTGACCTTTTTCGGTATAACCGAAAAGTTCGGAGTTAAGAAAATTATCGTAGTATGTTCCTTTTGAAACAAAACCTTTTGCTTTGCCGGTATAGGTTGCCACGGACTGATTTTTGCCGTATGGAGTTATACTGTCGGCGTATTCGAGGTAGAATTCCACTCCGTCGTAGGAGAGGAGAAGTGTTTTTTCTTCAGATTCCTGAGTTTGTGTTACATCAGTACCGCTTTTCACATCAGTCGGAATTGTTTCGGCGGGAGTGGTTGCATCCGGAGCTTTATTACCGCAGGAGCACAGAAAAATTGCGGCGGCAAGCAAAAGTGATAAATCTTTTCTCATATTATGTAGTTTTGCTTTCCTTTTTATGTATTTTATGATATAATAATACCATGCGTAAAAATTTTTGTAAATAGATTAAGGCTTTTTGTAATTAAATTGTAATCTTTTCGCTTACAAAAAGATATTTTATGGATTTTTTCTTTTAAAAAGCTAAAGTTTTGATTAATTTCGCCGATATAACAAATGTATCATAATATCTGTATTTAAACACCAAAAGGAGTTGAGTTTATGGAAATTAAGAATTTGCAGAGCAATATGATAAATATGTACAAGAAGTCTGCGGGTATCAGCACTCCCAAAAAGGCGGGTTCCGTTTCGAGAGCAACAGTAAATACTGACAGAATTGAATTTGATTTCGGCAGATACCTTGACACTGCCAAGGCTGATGCAGCAGCAAAGGTTGATGTAGCAGCAAGCGAAGACAGACTTGCAGAACTCAGAAATCTTTACGCAGGAGATAATTGCCCCGTTTCCGCAGAGGAAACAGCAGCATCATTTCTCGTTTAATTAACTAAGGAGGTATCGGAAATGACAGTTACAACTGCCAGAGCGGTTATTGAATTTATGGAAAAATATAATAAGCACTTTGAGGAGCTTGAACTATTCGTTTCCGAGAAGAAGGCGAAGGTTATCGCCGATGACCTGGTGTGGCTTCTGGATTCTCTTACAAGAGAACAGAAGCTGGTGATGGCAGGAAATGATCTCGAAACAAAGCGTCTCGCATTGTTTGAGGAGTTGGGCATCTCGGGTGTAAAGGCAAAGGAGCTTATTGAAGAATGTCCCGGCGATTATCGTTCAAAGCTCCACCTTGAATGTTCTTCAATGGAAAAACATGTAGACGCAATAAGGAAAACAAGTGCAGATATTATTGAAATGGTAGAAAGAAAGCTTTCTATACAAGAGAAGCTTGCAAATCAGCCTCATTCAACCATGGAAACATACACTGGCAGAGGCATGAAGGTAAAGAAACACAACACCTCAGGCGGATTCTTCGGCGAGGTATGATTATAAGCGAGGTATAGAAAATGCGTTCATCTTTTTTAGGTTTTGAAGTTTCAAAACGTACTATCCAGCTGGCTCAGAAGGCTCTGGATATTACGGGAAGCAACTTATCAAATGTACATACAGAAGGGTATACACGTCAGAGAGTTGATGTTTCGTCCCTTTCTCTCAATAAATACACAAGCTGGCAGACAAGATTTTCCAGAATGTCTCTTGCAGGACAGGGTTCTACCGCTTACGGTGTAAATCAGATACGTGATCCTTACATCGATAAACGTTACCGTGAGTCTGCTTGCTATGTTGCACAGTACAGTACAACAGCAGACGTTCTTGCGGAAGTTGAAACCGTTCTTGATAACATCGTGAGCGATGGTCTTACATTCCAGATGGATAAGTTCACAGACGCTCTTAAAAAATATGCAGAACAGCCTGACAGCGAAGAACTTGGAAGTATCGTTCGTAATGAAGCATACAACATTACAAACCTTCTCCACTCTTACCAGACAGACCTTGAAGAGCTTAAAGAGTCAAACCTTGAATCCCTTGAAACAACAATGGATAAGGTAAATGACGTTATCAAGGAAATTGTCGATTATAACAAGCGTATAGTAAATGAATACTCCGTTATGGCAACCGGTAAGCTTGGACCTAATGAATCAGTTACCGGAAGCTACGGTCCTAACGAAATGCTCGACGCTCGTAATCTTCTTATTGACGAGCTTGCATATTATGGAAATATCAACGTTTATGACAACGCAGACGGTTCTGTAAGAATCCTCATGGACGGCGTTGAAATCATCAACGGTGAAAAGTACGAGCAGATTTACATGAGAAGCAGCACAAAGATTGAAAATCCTGAACAGTTCGAGTCTGAACTGCTCCGTGACTACGCTGCTTATGATGCTGCGGTACTCCGCTGGACATCAGGCGATGAGGCTGATCCTACTTCCGGTGAGCTTCGTTCTTATCTTGATGTGCTTAACGGTAACGGCGTTTATAAAACAGGTTTCCAGAACGACACCTACGGCATTCCTTATTATGAATCAGTAATTGACTCGTTCGCAAATGACTTTGCAAACTATATGAATCAGCTCAACGGCGCAATTGATGAACACGGACAGATTGTGAATCCCGAACGTCTTCTTTTCTGTACTCAGAAGTACAATGAAGGTGCAGAAGATTACGGCGAACATAACATGACCGCTGATACAATCAGAATCGCAGATTCCTGGATGAATGACGCTACAATGGTAGGTGAGGTTCAGGACCCTGTAACAGGTGACTGGTCATTAAGCCTTGACGGCGACCACATAAACCAGATGGCAGTAAGTATCACATCTGCTTCCATGAAATTCGGTAGCAAGGGAGATTTCGAGGGTACAATCTACGACTATCTCCTCTTTATTAACAACCGTTTAGGTCAGCAGATTGATTATAACAAATCTCAGTATGAATCTTCCTATGATACCACAGATGCTCTTCTTGACAGCCGTGATGCCGTATCAGGTGTAAGTGCAGATGAAGAAGGTATCAATATGTTGACCTATCAGAACTGGTACAGCGCAAGCTCCAGAATGATGACAACTCTTGACGACTGTCTTGAAAAGCTTATTAACGGCACAGGCAGAGTCGGATTATAATTATAACCCCTTTTGAGAAAGGATAAAAGCTTATGAGAATTGCAGGCAATGCTACCCGCAGAAATTTCTTACGCAATTATGAAATGAACAGCACATCGAAATTTGAGTCCGAACAGAAAATCTCCACAGGACGTCAGTTCCAGCGTGCAAGTGAAAACCCCATAAATGCGGCAAAAGCTCTGCGTGTAAGAAAATCCATGGCGGATTTAGAGACTCACCAGAAGAATCTTCAATCTGCCGATTCCATATATCAGGTTGCCGAGGATTCTCTGCTTACAGTTTCCTCCCTTATCCAGAACACTTATGAAAAACTGGTGCAGGGCGCTCACGGTACATACAACCAGAACGATATGGATATTATCGCATCCGAAATTGAACAGTATGCACAGGAAATGGTTCAGATAATGAACGTTGACGTAGCGGACAGAAAGATTTTCGGCGGTGTAAACAATGAAACAACCGCATTTGAAATTCATGGTTCTATCGGCAGACAGTATGTGACTTATAACGGTATTCCTGTTAACGCTGATTCAGATCCTCTTTCTTTCCCGAACAGCGAGGTTTCCTTCCTTGATATCGGTATCGGTATGTCGGTAGACGGTTCCACAAACAGAATCGATGACCAGACAGCGCTCCCCATAACCTTCAACGGTGTAGGCTGCACAGGTTGTGGTGTTACACAGAGATCGGTAAAGATAAATCTTGACAGAATTCTTCCCGGCGATTCATATAAGCTGGATGTAAGCGTAGGTGCAAAGAAAGAAACGGTTGAATTTATCGGCGGAGACACAGTAAAGGATACAATAAATAATATCAATGAAGCTCTTTCAGAAGCTTTCATGGTTACACCTCAGGTAGATGCAAGCGGTGAGATTCTTTATATAGATAACCTTGAAGGCTATGAAGAAACTGAGCTTTATCCCTATAAAAACGCAGAACTTGTAAATGGCGGAATAAATCTTGAAAAAATGTCCAGCGAAGAATATTACTCCTTAGAGGTTACCTCCAACGGTATGACAAGAGTAATAGAATTCGAAGGCGCAGACGACGTAAACCTTACTCTCACAAATATACGTGCAGCCCTTGAAGATCAGTTTGGAGAATTTGCTCCTAAAATTTTCTCCGACGGACAGTTTGTTGATAAGAACGGCGGATTATGCGAGGTTTCAAACACATCGGATTATTCGAACAGCCTGTCAATTCTGAGAGGTGAAAGCATCAATTATGCGGCTGCTCAGCCCGGTCGGAACTACTCATTCAACCTTAACGGAACAAAGGTTACATTTACAGGCGGCGCAACTCCCGAAGAAAGCCTTGCAAATCTTAACGATGCTCTTTCTTCCGGTCTCGCTTTCGGTACATCCAATGTTCCTAAAATCAATGATGAATCCGGACTTATTGTATTTGACAACAGCGAAGATGTAATATATGTTGAAAACGCAAGAGATGCTGATAGTACAGTTGAATATTCAGCAACTGGCGGTTACTCAAACAACATTATGCAGCTTGTTCTTGATGCCGCAGGTTATTTAAGAGAAGGCGATCAGGATATGGTAGCCCGTTATGCAGACCTTGTATATGCTGCACAGGCTCCTCTTTCAGTTGCAATCGCCGATCTCGGTACAAATGACCAGTTTATCGAATTCAACGAAACAAGAATTGAAAATACACTTCTTAACCTTTCCGATAAGCAGAATGACCTGGAAATCACAGATCTTCCTTCGGAAATCACAAACTACAAGGTGCTTGAAACTATATACAATGCAACCTTACAGATGGGCGCACAGATGATTCCCATGTCCATCTTCAACTACATCAGTTAAAAAATTACGGCAAGGAGGCTGAAATTCTATGATTGATAACAATCTTTTAGAGATTACCACGGTCCCGATTAAAGTCGAGATAAATATCACGAAGGGCAGCTTCACAAATCCCCGAGTGAACAATCCTGATAAGGCTTTCAAAATGGACATTCAGACTAATAACGGAAAGCTTGAAATTCATTCGGAACCACAAAAAATTAATATCGACACATATGCAGCCCGTTCAAGTATGGGCTACGGCCAGTACAACAATGCAGACCTTATCAAGAATAAGGGACAGGATGCAATCCGCGTCGCATACGAGGGTGTTGCAAGAATCGCAAGCCAGGGCAACCAGCTCGCAAGAGGCGCAACCTCAGCGGAAATTGCAGCTCAGAACGCAAGAGCAGGCCAGACAATTCAGACAATAATGGATTTTATTCCCAAAACAGGCGCAGATATTACATTTGATAAGGGTGTTCTCAATATAAACGTTGAAGCCTCCGATGTAAATATCGACTGGGAAAACGCAGCGGCAATGCCTTATGAATTTACTCCCGGAAGAGTTGAATTCTCAGTAGCGCAGATGCCAAGTGTGGAAATTGAGTACACAGGCGGCCCTATTTACGTACCTGCAAGCTCAGATCCCAATTACGAGCCTGCACTTGACACAAGAGGTTAAATTTTCTAAGCAGAAAGGATAAAACGCTATGATAAAGATCAACACTCGTGATTTCGGCGAAACAGAAGTTTCCGAATCAGCCGTTCTTAATTTCCCTAACGGCGTTTTCGCATTCGAGGATGACAGAAAATTCGCAGTTCTTTCGCCCTTAGGTGAAGACACATATCCCATGTGGCTTCAATCAATGGATCATCAGGAGCTTTGCTTCATAGTTTTTGATCCTTCTCTTATTGATGATACATATCAGGTTACTCTCGATTCAAGCGAAAAGAGAATCCTGAATCTTAAAGAAGGTGACAATATCCGCTGTCTTGCAATTGCAAAGGTTCCGGAGGATTTCAGACAGACAACTGTAAATATGAAATCGCCTATTGTCATCAACCCTGAAACAAACACAGCGTTACAGGTTATTCTTCCTCTCGATTATCCTTTCAGACATCCCATTTATGAGACAGGGGAGGTGGAATAATGCTGGTAGTTACAAGAAAAACAGAAGAAAGCATTATTATCGCCGATAACATTGAAATAGTAGTGCTTGAAGTCGGCAAAGACCGAGTAAAGCTCGGAGTTACAGCTCCCAAAGACGTAAAAATTATCAGAAACGAACTCAGAAAAGCACAGGATGCTAACCTTGAATCTTCAAAGGCTGTTTCCAAGGCGGCAATCGACGCGATGCTGAAATTTAAGAAAAAGTCATAAGTTAGGTTTAATTCCGTATTACGAAAGGAATGGTTGAATATGGCACAGCCTCTTAGAATGAGCGGTATGAATTCAGGCCTCGATACTGAATCCATCATTAATGCGCTTACCGCTAACAGCAAATTGAAAATCACAAAGCAGGAACGCCAGCTTCTCAAATATCAGGCAACACAGGATGCTTATCGTGATGTTATTTCAAAATTCCAGAATATCCAGAAAAAGTATTTCGATATTCTCAACAAGAAAACAAACTTAAAGGGTTCTACAATGTGGAACCAGTATTCGTCAAAGACAATTGTTGACGGCACTGAAAAGGCAATTGCAGGACTCAGCGTTTCCACTTCCATCAATTCCACTTCCGGAAGCTATAAGGTTAATGTAAAGAACACCGCAACCCAGTCAACTCTTAAAGGCTCTTCTTTAAGCAGCGGTGCAAAGGTTGATCTTTACAGCTTTGAAGAGGGTAAGGAATACGGCTTTACCATTACAGTCGGAGATGAAACTGCAAATATTTCCTTTACAGGCGGCGCAAACGCTACTGAAAACAAGGAAATTATCAGAGAAGCGCTTACCGAAGTATTCGGCGAAAGCAACAGCTCTGCGGCAAACAGCCACAACGCAGGTATGGTATATGTTGATACCAAGGGTCAGTTTGTTTCCAGAGCAGGAAAGGGAATTACCATTTCCAATGTTGGCGCAATGGATACTTCCGCAACTCTTGATTTAAGCGGCATCAAGTCCGGTAACAACAGTATTTCCGTACGTGTTGGCAATGAAGTTGTAAACCTTTCTTTCCAGACACTTGAAGACGGATATTTTGATGAGATTATCGACGAAGACGGCAATGTAAAGACAGAAGGTCTTACCAAGGAGCAGGAAGCTAAGGTAAAGCTTTACGATCAGGTTAAGGCAGACTATATTGAAAAGCAGAAGTATGACGAGTATCAGGCATGGTCTGAAACTGCAACTGATGAACAGAAGGAACAGTTAAAACAGACAGCATTCCAGCAGGCTTCCGAAGAACACCGTGCCGAATATCTTGATAAATACCTTTCCAAACAGTACAACAAGTATGCAGATAATCTTCCTGAGGGCGAAACACAGCTTAATTTAGAGGACTGGAAGGCTCAGAACTATGTTGAAGGCGACGAAAACAATGAGCTTTATGCAGGCTTCAAGGATTATTACTACGATAAGGAGCCCACAGCAGAACAGATTGCAGCACGTGACACAGCAGTGGAAAAGTACCTTACAGAACAGTATGACGCTTATGTTGCTGAGGCAGGCGATGAAGCTGTTGATAAGGATACATGGACAGCATCCGTTATTGCAGGTGAAGAAGGTTACGAAGACGCCACCAAGGGTTACGAGGCTATTTATAACGCCAAGGAATATCAGGGTGAATTAGGCTACGAGCTTGATTACGAAAGCTGGGGCACACTTTCCTACAACGAATATGAAGCATATAAGGAAAACCTCGGTACAGTTACAGACGAACAGGTTGAAGAAAACCTTACAGCAGCTAATATCGTTGACCACTATAACGAAACAGCTCTCAACAACAGCATCGGTGCAGCCGAAACAAAGAGCGGCGTAAAGCTTTCTGTTGAGGTTAACGGCGATGAGGTTACAATCACCGCGGCTGATAAAGAAGGCAACGAAGTAGGTGTTTCGGTAAGCTCGGCTCAGGGAAGCACAAACAGCTTCGGCGCAGCTGTTTCTCAGAACTCCGTTTCTCAGATTTCCAATTCAACAAAGATTTCTGACTTAGGCCTTACAGCAGACGAAAAGGGTAATTTCAATTTCTCAATCAACGGTGTTGATTTCTCATTCAAGGCTGATACAAATATAAAGGAAATGATGAGAACAGTAAACTCATCCGAAGCCGGTGTCAAGATGACATATTCTTCTCTTGACAATGCCTTTACTGTTACAGCTAACGAATACGGTGTAAACAGCGATATCAAGGTTACAAACGACTCTCAGGGACTTATGTCCGCATTAGGACTTACATCCGGCGCTAAATACACACAGGGCAGCAACCTTCAAGTTGAAATTAACGGTAAATCCCTTGAAAGCGACGGCAACTCGGTTGATGTTGACGGAACAACCTTTACTTTTGCAGGGGTTGAAGCTGGCAGTGAATTTACAATTGAGGTTGAAAAGGATAATTCTGCTATTGCAGATACAATCAAGGGCTTTGTAGAAGACTACAACAAGCTTATCGAAGAAGTTTACAAGTATCTTGATGAAGAGCCCGATGATGATTACTACTTCCTGGCAGATCAGGATAAGGAAGATTTAGGTCTTTCTGATGAACAGGAAGAAAAGTGGGAAGAAAAGGCTAAGCTTGGTCTTTTACACAACGATACAACAATTAATTCCGTAATGTCAAAGCTGAGAATGGCTCTTATGGGTAGTGTTCAGGCAGCAGACGGCGAAAGACTTGGCCTTGCACAGCTCGGTATTCTTACCTCCTCCGACTATCAGGAACATGGTAAGTTAGAGCTTGACGAGGATAAGCTAAATGCGGCCATCGAAACATACGGCGAAGATATTTCCCGTCTGTTCAGCGATAGCGAAAACGGAATCATGACAAAGTTTGACGCTGCGCTTGAAAGTGCGGTAGGCACAACCGGTGAAAGAGGCACCCTTATCAATAAGGCAGGCTTGAAGACAGGTTCCAGTGCAACAGATAACGACATTTACGACCAGATGAAGCGTATCACAAGCAAGATTACATCCCTTGAAGAAAGATACGAGAACGAACAAAACAGACTCTGGAAGAAATATTCCGCTATGGAAAGTATGCTTGCTACACTTAATAGTCAGCAATCATCCTTCTCCTCCTACTTCGGCGGCGGAATGATGTAACAGGCAAAGAGAGGATAACCCGATATGAACAATGCTTATTCAGCTTATAAAAAGCAATCTATTTCTACGCTTACTCCCATGGAAATTGTGGTAAAGCTTTATGATGAGGCAGAAAAGCAGATTAATATTGCAATAGTATCAATCGACAAGAAGGACTATGCAACCGCTAACAAGTGTCTCCAAAAGTCACAGGATATTGTTAATGCGCTGCGTTCTGTACTTGATATGAAGATTCCGATCTCCACACAGCTTGATGCACTTTACGATTTCTTCAACAGACAGCTTGTTACAGCAAATGTAAAAAAGGATACACAGATTTTAAAGGAGCTTCTCCCTATGCTTGCAGAGCTTAAAGATGCTTTTGCACAGATTGCGGCGATGCCCAGAAGTCAGGTGAGCTGAGGTTTAAAAACCCAGTAAATCCCGTTATGTAGCTATATTCCGCCGTGCAGACGATACTGTACGGCGGAATGTTGGTATTTGAAAGGACTGGTTTTTATCATGACAGAGCAGGTAAAAAACGAAATTATTGCTAAAATTTCCGAGGCCGAAGGTATAATCGGAGAATATATGGCAAAGACTAACGAAATACTGAATACAGATATTGATGAAACCTTAGAGGATATCATCGCGGAAAGATCAGCACTTATTGAAAAGCTTGACCTTATAGTACGTGAGATTGATGAAATTACGGTAAAATCCTGTGATGAGACAGAGAGAAGATATATTGAAAATTCTCTGCAAAACAAACATCTGCCATTAGGTCTTACTACTGAAATAAAAGAGGTCCGCCGTGCAGCAGTTAAAATGCATTCCCTTTTCACAGAGGCGGTTGAAAAGGATAAGCTGGCGGAAAAACGAGTTGATGCAAGAGTCAAGGAGCTCAGAGCAAATCTCGAAGATCTTCGTGAAGATAAGAAAAAGATTGATTTTTACGCACACAACAAGATAGGAGTTAAAAAGGGCAATTCCTTTAATGAGGTTCTTTGATTCGCCCTGAAAATGTATAATGTTTATAGACAGTCATGTTCATGCCTTTACAGATTCCATTGCCGAAAGGGCAGTAAAAAAATTAGAGGACACAGCAAATGTAAAGGCATACACTAACGGCACAATAAAGGGAGCAGATGAGCTTCTGGAAAAGTGCGGGATTGATTACGGCGTGCTTTTGCCCGTTGCTACAAAACCTACTCAGCAGACAACCATAAATAATTGGGCAAAGGAAGAGTATAAGGGCAGATTTATTTCCTTCGGTACGGTACATCCTTATGCGGAGGATGTTTGCGATGAGCTGGAAAGAATAAAAAGCCTGGGACTCAAAGGCGTTAAGCTTCATAACGACTATCAGGGCGTGTTCATTTTTGATGAATGTTGCAAGCCTTTGTATAAGCGTTGTGAAGAACTGGGTTTGCCGGTTGTTTTTCATATGGGTTATGATCCTGTATCACCGCGTGTTCACAGAGCTATGCCTTATGACCTTTTGGAGCTTCACGAGAATTATCCGAAGCTTAAAATTATCGGCGCTCATATGGGCGGCGAGGAAGCCTGGGAGTCGGTTTACCACTATGTTGCAGGTGTTCCTAATATATGGCTGGATACCGCTTTCACTGCGGGAATAATTGATGAAAAGCTTTTTGCGGAAATTGTCAAAAAGCACGGAACACACCGCGTCATTTTCGGAAGCGATCTGCCGTGGAGCAGCCCTGAAAGAGAAATTGCTCTTATTGACAGACTTCCTGTAAATGACGAGGAAAAGGAAAAGATTTACTGGAAAAACACAGCGGAGCTCTTAGAGCTTTCACTATAAAAATAAAAAAGGGGAAATTAACATGTTTTGTAAAAATTGCGGAAATAGTCTTTCCGAAAAAGCGAAGTTCTGTTCTAAGTGCGGTAATACCGTAAAAAGAGAAGAAACAGAAGAAAGCAAAGAAACTTTTGCTGATGCTCTTGACTCGGTAGTTGAAAAGGAAAACGAAACTCCTGCGGTAACAATTTCTGAAATGGAAGCTGAAAATTCTTCTCAGGAAATAACAGAAATTGTTGAAGAAAAGCAGGAAGAGATCGTTTCCGAAGAAAAGGAGCCTGAAACACAGACAGCATTAGTAACAACACCTGAAAGCACAGGGATTTATGAAAAGGAAGAAGCTCCTGTAAAAAAGAGCAAAAAAGGTATTATTATCGGTGCTTCGGCAGCGGTTCTTGTTGCGGGTGCGGCAGCGGTAGGTTATTTCTGTTTCAGTAACGAAATAATGCATTTATTCATGGGCGATGCAGGCTTCGGAGTAATGCTTGAAGAAAAATCAATAACCTATCTTCGCGGTGGCAATGAAGAAATCAATGATATTGACGCTGTTATGGCAGAGTATGTCGGACAGGCTTTAAACGGTGAAGAGGGCGAGGAAGCTGATCTTACCAAATCCTTGCTTGATCAGGTGCTTTCTGTTTATGGAGACAGCACAGTTGATATCAATGTGGGTATTGACCCGGGCATGATTTTGTCCCTTGCAGACAGCGAAGACGTTCTCTCAAAATTCAAGCTTAATTTCTCCGCAGAAGCTGTGCAGGGTGAAGAATGCGACCGCGTTTCCTACATATATAATGAGGGTGGCAATCGTATTCTTGGTGCAGATCTTTATCTCAGCGAAGAAGACCTGCTTATGCTCATACCTGAGCTTACCTCCGAGACATTTATTGTAGAAACCGAGGATACATCAGAAGAAGAAAAACAGAAGGTTGAATTTTCAGCACAGGAAATGAAGCGAATCAGAGAAAATGTGCAGAAGATTTACAACAAGAACCTTAAAAATGCAGATTTTGAATACACAAAGGGCGGTACTGATTTAGTTGTCGCCGGATGTGCTATTGACAGTGAAAGAGTAATTATCAGATTAACAGAAGAAGATCTTGATATTATGTTCGGAGAAATGAGAGATTTTCTTAAAAATGACGAATATCTGAGAAATTATTACGTTGAAGCAACAGGCGGAGATATTTCCGAATACGAAAAAATGTTTGAAGATAGCAGCAGTGAAGATGAAAGCGAAAGCGTATCTGCTATCACTATCGAAACATACTTTACCGACCACGCGGAAGTAACGGGTAAGAAGATTCTTATTACCGAAACTGAGGTTGATACAGGCGAAAGCTTTGACATGAGCTTTGAAACAACTCTCGGAAACTGTGATTTCAGCATAGGCGATAAAGATGTAACAGTTGCATTATCTCAGAGAAAAACTGATGATACAAGCGGTAAAATGGAAATCACTGTAAGAGGCGAAGAGCTTGGTGCTGCACTTGTGCTTGATGTTGAATATAGCGATGTAGGTGTTGCGGAATACAAGGGACAGCCTGTAAACACAGGTACTTATGTGCTTAAATTATCCGATAAGGACGAATTAATTGATTATATCATTGAAGACGCTTCCTCTGACGAAGATTATGATGACATGATGATGACAGATGCTTCTGATGCTGTGGGTGATATCGCATCCTCAGTTGAAATGCTCAGAGATATAAAGATTGAATCAAGTGTTACCTGTGACGGTACAAGCGTAAAGTCCTCATTGAAGATAGAGTTCCCGCTTATTATGGATCTCATTTTTTCTGCTGAGGTTAAGCCTCTTGAAACGGATAAACCTGTTATGCCTGACAGCTCAAATGCAATTGTTGTAAACGAAGATTTCGACATGGAGGATAACGAAGCATTACAGCAGGAAATATACGAAAACCTTATTGCTCTTTCTGAAAAGAGCGAACTTCTCGGTATGCTTATTGAATACCTGGAATCTATGTAATAAAAACATGAAGCTCTCTGTTTCAGAGGGCTTCATATATTAAAGGACATAATATGAAAATTATAGCATATATAGAAAATGATTTTACGGAAAAATTCGGAATCCCCAGACAAAGCGGGCTTTCTCCCATAGTATCAAAAATCGTATTTAAAAAGGAATACCGTGTCAAAGAGGCATTCAGAGGGTTGTCGGGGTATTCTCACCTTTGGCTTATCTGGAAGTTTTCCAAAGCCGAAAGAAATGAATGGTCGCCTACCGTCAGACCGCCCCGCCTTGGCGGTAACATCCGTATGGGTGTTTTTGCGACACGCTCGCCTTTTCGTCCGAATCCGGTCGGCTTGTCATCGGTGAAGCTTCTGAAAGTTGATCTTGACGATAAAAACGGACCTGTTCTGTATGTTGAGGGCGCAGACTTAATGAACAAAACGCCTATTTATGATGTAAAACCCTATCTTGCATATACAGACGCACACCCTGAGGCAATAGATGGTTTTGCTCTTACGAGAAAAGAGGGAATATTAAAAGTAGATTTTCCTGAGGAGTTAAAAATATTACCGGAGGATAAAATAAATACGCTTATAAGTATATTGTCCCAGGACCCGAGGCCGCAATATCAGAATGAACCTGAAAGAGTATATACAATGGCTTTCGGCGGTTATGATATCAGCTTTACGGTTTCCGGAAACATCCTTAAAGTCTGCAATACCGCCAAAATTGTTGACAAAAAGCGTTAAAAGTGATACAATATATGCTATGGTCGGGAGTCTGTTTTGTATTCAGACTTTTAAGAACACGGCCAAAAAAATAAACCGAAAGGATGGTATGATTTATGAAAATCACATTAAAGGGCGATGTAATCAAAGAATTCAATGATGGAATGACCGCATATGACATCGCTAAGGAAATCAGCGGCGGCCTTGCAAGAGCAGCCTGTGCGGCAAGAATAAACGGTAAGGTGTGTGATTTACGAACTACCATCACCGAGGATTGCTCACTTGACATTCTCACCTTCGATGACGAAGACGGTAAGAAGGCATTCCGCCACACAGCTTCCCACATTTTAGCTCAGGCAGTAAAGAGACTTTTCCCTGCTGCAAAGCTTGCTATCGGTCCTGCTATTGAAAACGGCTTCTACTATGACTTTGATGTTGAAAAGCCTTTTTCTCCCGAGGATATTGCAAAAATTGAAGCTGAAATGAAGAAAATCGTCAAGGAAGGCATTCAGTTAGAACAGTACGAGCTTTCTCCCGCAGAAGCTATCGAATATTTAAAGGGTATAGGCGAAGAATACAAGGTTGAACTCTGCGAAGAACACGCAGGAAAGAACGAGCCTATCTCCTTCTATAAGCAGGGCGATTTCACAGACCTCTGCGCAGGTCCTCATCTTATGAATACAGGTGCTGTAAAGGCTGTAAAGCTTACAAACTGCACAGGCGCATATTGGAGAGGCGACGCTAAGGGTAAGCAGCTTTGCCGTGTTTATGGTACAGCTTTCCCCAAGGCTTCTGAATTAGAAGAATATTTAAAACAGGTTGAAGAAGCAAAGAGCCGTGACCATAACAAGATCGGTCGTGAGCTTGAATACTTCACAACTGTTGATTATATCGGACAGGGTCTCCCGATTCTTCTCCCTAAGGGTGCAAAGACAATCCAGACATTACAGAGATGGGTTGAAGACGAAGAGTACAAGAGAGGTTATATCCTTACAAAGACACCTTTCATGGCTAAGCGTGACCTTTATAAAATTTCCGGTCACTGGGATCACTACCGTGACGGTATGTTCATCTTAGGCGATCCTGATGATGAAACAAAGGAATGCTACGCGCTCCGTCCTATGACTTGCCCCTTCCAGTATCAGGTATTCCTCAACAGACAGCGTTCTTACCGCGACCTCCCCATGAGACTCGGTGAAACATCAACACTTTTCAGAAATGAGGACAGTGGTGAAATGCACGGCCTTATCCGTGTACGCCAGTTCACAATTTCTGAGGGCCACCTCATTCTTCGTCCTGAACAGCTCGAAGAAGAATTCAAGGGATGTCTCGAACTTGCAAAATACTGTCTTGATACAGTAGGTATGCTTGAAGACTGCACATTCCGTTTCTCTCAGTGGGATCCCGAAAACCCCAAGAACAAGTATGAGGGTACAAAGGAACAGTGGGAAACAGCTCAGGCTACAATGAAGAAGATTCTCGATAACCTCGGTGTAAACTATACAGTAGGTATTGACGAAGCGGCATTCTATGGTCCTAAGCTTGATATTCAGTACAAGAACGTATTCGGTAAGGAAGATACAATCGTTACAATTCAGATTGATATGCTTCTTGCTGAAAAGTTCGGGATGGAATATGTTGATGTAGACGGAACAAAGAAGAACCCCTACATTATCCATCGTACAAGCCTTGGTTGTTACGAAAGAACACTTGCATACCTTCTTGAAAAGTATGCGGGTGCACTTCCTCTCTGGATGTCTCCTGAACAGGTACGTATTCTTCCTATTACAGACAGAGCTAAGGAATACGGCGAGGCAATCTCCGCTAAGCTTGAAGCTCTTGGTATCCGCACATCTGTTGATAACAGAAGCGAGAAGATCGGCTGGAAGATTCGTCAGGCGCAGCTTGAAAAGGTACCTTATTTCTTCATCGTAGGTGATAAGGAAGTAGAAGATAATACAGTTGCTCTCCGTTCAAGAAAGGAAGGCGACTTAGGCGCATCTCCTCTTGATGATGTAATCAGCAGAATCGTTATGGAGAATGCTTCAAAAGCACGATAAATAATTGACACCTATGGGCTTCGGCAACAGAATACGTTTCCGAAGCCCTTATTTTACAAGGAGGGTATATGAAAAAGGTTATTTCGGTATTTCTGGCACTTGTGATCGGATTTTCAATGTTCTGCGTTAATGCCGGAGCAGCAAGCTATAAAGTGAAATTCTCTTTTGACTACGAAAGCGGATATACATATGTAACGCTTAAATCAACAGCAGGTACTACTGTATATTACACCACAGATGGTACGAAAGCTGACAAAAATGATAAAAAATATACAGGAAAACTGAAAGTCACAAGACCTGTTACTTTAAAGCTTACGGTTTATAGCGGTAATAAGGCAGTAAAAAGCTATACCGCGAAGGTTCCTGTAAGAGTAAAGACTCCTGTTGTTTCTGTGACAACAACCTCAGATAACCGTTATAAGTATACCTTCTCGGAAGTTAACGGTGCAAACATATATTATACAGTAAACGGTAGCACTCCCTCAAAAACAAACGGCAAAAAGCTTGGTTCATCAAACAGTATTACAGTTGAGCCGGGTAGTGTAGTAAGAGCGGTTGCGGTAAAGAACGGTTGGAAGAACTCAAAGGTATTGAAAAAGACGGCTCCTGAGACCGCATCGGTTGAAAAGACAGCTGACACAAAGGAAGCCAGATATGTTGATGAGGTTATAAGATTTATCAATGTCGAACGTAAGAAAGCCGGACTTTCTGAATTTGTTACAAACGATAAGCTGAATCGGGCGGCAGAAACAAGAGCAAAGGAAACAACGGTCAAGTATGACCATGTACGCCCTGACGGAAAAACCTGCTATACCGCCCTCACAGAGCATGGAATTGCATTCTCCACAGCGGCGGAAAATATTGCAGCAGGCCAGCCAACTCCTGAGGATGTTGTAAAGGCATGGATGGATTCTTCGGGACACAGAAAAAACATTCTGAATCCCAAGCTTAATAAAATGGGCGTTGGTTACTGTGAAATAAATGGCGGTTATCGTTATTACTGGGCTCAGATGTTTACAAATTAATCAGGCATATAGCAGCAGTTCGAAAGAATTGCTGCTCAGTTTGTCGAAAAGTGTTTTCGACAAACTGACAGACGTCGATAGGCGCACGCATACCAGGAAAAAGTCGCTGTCGGCGTACAAAAGTACGGTAAGCGACTTTTGACGAAGTAAGCAAAAATGCATTTACAGAGCCGTAATCACGGCTCTGTAAATTCTTGTGTTATTTTTTGAATTTTATCTGTCGTAAATCTTATATACGCATTTTTACGGTGCGTGAGTTTATCGACAGTCTGGGCAGCAGTTCGAAGGAACTGCTGCTTTGTTACAGGAGGAATTATGAAAAAAGAAATAAGCGCATATATTGAGCTTGTGAAAAAGCGTGTGTCAGAAAAGAAAATCGATTCTGATTTTATTTCGGAGATGCTTATACGTATAAAATTTTATCAGCATGAGAGACTTATCCATTTAATTGTAACTATGACTTTCGCCATAATGACAGTTATTTCATTCTTTATGCTTATTACAGAGGGCGGTACCGGAGCGGCACTTCTTTCACTTCTCTTTTTAGGACTTGCTATTCCTTATGTAATGCATTATTATTTTCTTGAAAACAGCGTTCAGGCTCTTTATAAGCTCTATTATGAGGCAAGGGAGATAAATAATGACAGATGAGCTTATTTATATAGGTGCAGGAGTATTTCTGATAATTTTAGTAATTATCTGTGTGCTGGTTTTTCGCAAAGATAATGATGAAGAAGAGATTGACACGATGTCGGGCACCGAATTTGAGGATTTCATGGCGGAAATTCTGCATCGCAGCGGGGTGGAGGTTATTGAGCTTACCAAAGCAAGCGGTGATTTCGGCGCAGATATAATCGTAATTCACGAAGGTGAACGTACTACGGTACAATGCAAGAGATATTCAAAGCCCATCGGTGTAAAGGCGGTGCAGGAAGCAATTTCGGCAAAAGATTACTATAAATGCACCAAAGCGGCGGTCATAACAAATTCTGATTTCACGAGGCAGGCAAGGGAGCTTGCAGCGGAGAGCGGGGTAATTCTCTGGGACAGACAGGCGGTTTACGGTTTTATGGCATCTGCTCAGGATAAATCGGAGCGCAAGGCTTATGGTACGCTGAAATTTTATCATCTGATATCAGATGAAGATGATGGAAGGGAAGTTGACTTATATATTAATAATAGTATATATGTTTTTTCTCCACAGAAAAACAGAACGGTAAATATTCCTACGGGTGAATGCGAAATTAAGTTTAAAGATGGATTCAGGAAAAAGAAACTTAAATTTTATTTATCAGAAGAAACCCGCTTTTTTGTGGTGGGATACCATGAAAACAAGCCGTTTTTGAGTGAAATACGGTGATTTTATGTGCAGGTTGCACAACTAAGGCGTAAGTTTATACCTTATTTTTCACAAACTGAAATTTTTTTCAAAAAAATACTAAAGTTTTAAATGGTTACGCCGATATTACAGTTGTAAAGGTTAAAACAGGTTTTCGAAAACAAAACAACCAAAACAAAACACACAAAACACACATGATTGACCGCAAGAGGCGGCAATCCAAACCACAGGAGTTACCGAACGGATTTCGGTAACTTAAGAATCAAGGAGGAACACTATGGGAATGGTAGTACAGCACAACATTAGCGCAATGAACGCTAACAATGCAATGACAAGAAACGTAAGCGGCTTAGGCAAGTCCACTGAAAAGTTATCTACAGGTTATGCAATTAACCGTGCAGCAGACAACGCAGCAGGCCTCGCAATTTCTGAAAAGATGAGATCTCAGATCCGCGGTCTTTCTCAGGCAACAAGCAACGCTAACGATGCTATCAGCTTAATCCAGACAGCTGAAGGCGGTCTTCAGGAAACAGAAGACATTCTCCAGAGAATGCGTGAACTTTCCGTACAGTCCGCTAACGGCACTTACACAGACGAAGACAGAGACCAGATCCAGCTCGAAGTTGACGCTCTTAAGGCTGAAATCGACAGAATTGCTGAATCCACAGAATTCAACGAGATGAAGTTACTCGACGGTTCTCTCGACGGTGGTATGGGCAACACAGGCGAATACGGTGCTCGTTACGGTGCTCTTATTTCTGTTAACACAGAAGAAGGCGCTCCTCTCGAAACAAACCTTTCTCTTGAAGGCTCTACAATCACATCCAGCGTTGCAGGTGTTACTGTTGAATTAAAGGATGCAGCTTCCGGTGCAGGCGGCGAAAACGCTGAATGGTCTGCTGACGGCAAGACATTATCCCTTAACTTAAAGGCTGGTCAGACTTATACACAGTCTCAGATCGACGACTTAATCAAGAACGCTACACAGGCTAAGGACGAAACACAGGAAGCTCCTGTTCCTGAATTTGATTTCAAACTTAAGAACGGTAACTTCACATTTACAGAAGACGAAAGCTTTACAACAGTTACTGGTGTAAGAGCTGACTCCGAAGAAGTTGAACTCACTTCTCTCCTTATGACCGAAGGTTCCGCTTCTAACGATAAGTACGCTGATACAATCAGATTCACAGCTAATAACTACGGTGAAGATAATCGTGTAATCACTATCTACACAGACGTAGCTAAGGGCGAAGAAAAGGTTGAAAAGGTATCTGACGACGATAACGAAGGCACAGGCATTAAGGACGGCGAATTCGAACTCCACCTCTCCACAGGCGTTGAGTACACAGAAGAAGACATCGAAAAGTTACTCGCTAAGAGCGGTCTTGACTACGATGTAACATTATCTGATGCTGAAACTAACCCTGACGGTGACAAGGTTCTCTTTGCTCAGAACGTAAGCGAAGGCGACGTTGAAATCGATATGAGTGCTAAGACTGGTGCTGGTCTTGGCGCAGACAAGAACCTCGGCGCAGGCGAAGGCTTAACATTCCAGATCGGTGCTAACGGTGTTGAAGACCAGAGACTTACTGTTAACGTATCCGACATGAGCTCCACAGCTCTTGGCGTAGGCGGTCTCGATATCTCTACACAGGACGGCGCTAACGACGCTATCAACAAGATTGACTCCGCTATCAAGACAGTTTCTTCTCAGAGAGCTGCTCTCGGTGCTGTTCAGAACAGACTTGAACATACAGTTAACTCTTTAAGCACAGCTGAAGAAAACCTCCAGTCCGCTGAATCTCAGATTCGCGATACTGATATGGCTTCTGAAATGATTAAGTACACTAAGTCCAACATCCTTCAGCAGGCTTCTCAGTCCATGCTCGCACAGGCTAACCAGCAGCCTCAGGGCGTTCTCCAGCTCCTCGGCTAATATTAGTCAATATAAACTGGAAATCGCTTAAAGCGAATAATTAATTGAACTAACATAACCCCCGAAGCCTCGCGCTTCGGGGGGATAAGTTCAAATATCTCTTTGACAATGATTGTCAAATATTTTATGTCTGCACATTTACCAAAGTAATTAGTCAATCTTTGTAAGTTGTTACAAAAATTCGGTTACACGTAAGTTACAATCCGAAAAATAATTGACATTAACTGGAAAATGTGCTATACTCAGGTAAAGCACAAAAGAATGTGCAGAGGAAATTATACATGGAGGTAAAGTATGAAAAATTTATTTAAAAAGCTTGTAGCTCTTGGTTTAGCAGCTACAATGACACTCGGTATGGCAGTTACTTCCTTCGCAGAAGATCCTGCTCCTGAATCTCCTGCTCCCGAATACACAGCTGAAGTTTGGGTAAACGGTAAGGACGTTAAGGCAAAGCCTGAAAAGGGCATTAAGGAAGATTTTAACAAGACAGCTTATGTTACTCTTGAAAGTCTTGTGACAAAGAACCCCATCACTCCTGTTGTTGGCGCTTCTGTTGAAGACATCGAAGTTCAGGATGGTCTTTCCGCTGAACTTCCTGAAAAGACAAAGTATGTATTCTCTGTTTTAGACGTTCCTGCTGAAAATGCAGCCGCTAATACAATTGATGACGCTTTCACAGAAAAGGGTAAGGGCGTTAAGTCCAAGAAGGCTTCCGCTAAGTTTGATAAGAAGACATCTTCTATCAAGGTTACAGCTGGTAAGGAAATCGGCGCTGTTGAAATCTGGGTTGCTGAATACAACAGCAAGCTCAAGGCAATCACAGCTTGCACAAGCTTTACAACAATTGTAAAGATGGCTCCTAAGAAGTTCTCCGTTCAGATTCCTGCTGAAGAAGAAGGCGCAGAAGCTATCGTAAAGAAGACAACAGTAGCTGTTGGTAAAGAATTTGGTTTAGAAGTTGCTCTCGCAGAAGGCGTAACAGCTGATGAAACAACAACTTACACATGGTCTGTAAAGGCTCCTAAGACTGAAGCAGTTAAGATTGATGATGAAGAAGTTGAAAACCCCAGCATTACTGTAACAAGTGGTGAGAATGGTACAACAGCAACAGTAACAATTAACGGTGCAACAGTAGCTAAGAAGGCTCTTAACTACACAATCACATGTACAAATGATCAGTCCGGTAAGAAGGCTTCCTTTAAGGTTACAGCTGTAAATGATATTACTTGTATCGACTTTGCTGAGGATGAAATCGCAGTTCCTGATGCAGCTACTGCAAAGACATCTGCAACTGTAAAGCTCGGCGAGGGTTACACAGTAGAAACAAGCATAGGCAATGCTACTAGTACAGAAGTTAAGACACTCGATTCTACAAGCAAGGTTAAGGCTTATGTAGTTTCCAAGACTGAACTTTCTGATATCGAAGACGGCAAGTATGTTGGTTTTACCTTAACAAAGACTGAAAAGAAGGATACTTTCAAGCTTAACAGTGCTGATAAGTCTAAGGAAGTTTCCGCTAAGATCGCTAAGACAGGTGAAATTACTATATCTGCTAAGAAGGGTACAGAAGGCGGTACACAGGCTAAGCTTATACTCGTAGTAACACACAAGGATAAGACTATCGACGTTTACGAAGAACTTATCACAGTAGGCACAAAGGCTGAAGAAACTCCTTCAGATCCTTCAACAGGTGACGATCCTTCAACAGGTGATGATCCTGAAACAGGTGATGATCCTGAAACAGGTGACGAAAACGAACCTACTGAATAATTAAACGCTATTAATTAAAGATTGCTTCTGCGGAATGCAATGAATTAATAACAAAGACCCCCGGGTTGCGACCCGGGGGTTATATTTTGCAGAAAAATTTTCAAAAAGGTATTGACAAGCGGTGAAAAATGTGATATTATATATAAGCTGAATACAGCAACTGAATATTGGGGTGTCGCCAAGTGGTAAGGCATCGGACTCTGACTCCGCCATTTCGAGGGTTCAAATCCTTCCACCCCAACCAACAAAGACCTTGCTCCTGCAAGGTCTTTTTTATTTGGCATAATCCAGATTTCCGGATGAAATTCCCTTTTGTTAAATTTTTCGCATAACCCCTTGTAAAACAAGTCGTTTTATGATAGAATAAAGTGAATATTGTTTATGAAAGGAATAAACCTATGAGTAAATACGATACTTACGAAAGCCCGTTCTGTACCCGTTACGCAAGCAAGGAAATGCAGTATGTATTTTCCGCTCAGAAAAAGTTCTCCACTTTCAGAAAATTGTGGGTTGCTCTCGCAAGAGCTGAAATGAAGCTCGGACTTGATATTACTGAGGAACAGGTTGCAGAACTTGAAGCAAACGTTGATAATATTGATTTTGAAGTTGCTGAACAGCTGGAAAGAGAAGTGCGCCACGATGTAATGGCTCACGTTCACACATATGGTATTGCCTGTCCCAAGGCTAAGGGCATTATTCACTTAGGTGCTACATCCTGTTATGTGGGCGATAATACAGATATTATCGTTATGCGTGACGCTATGGAGATTGTTCACCGTAAGCTTGTGAATGTAATTGCTAATTTATCTGATTTTGCCGCAAAGTACAAGGATATGCCCTGTCTTGCATACACACATTTACAACCTGCTCAGCTTACTACCGTAGGTAAGCGTGCAACACTCTGGATCCATGAGCTCTTAATGGACCTTGAAGAGCTTGAATACCGTATGAGTAAGCTTAAACTTTTAGGCCAGAAGGGTACCACAGGTACTCAGGCAAGCTTTGTGGAGCTTTTCGGCGGCGACAGCGACAAGATTAACAAGCTTGAACAGATGATCGCAGAGGAAGTAGGTTTCGACTCCTGCTATCCCGTAAGCGGACAGACATATTCAAGAAAGGTTGACTATCAGGCACTTGCTTGTCTTGCGGGAATTGCTGAAAGCTGTTCTAAATTCAGCACAGATTTACGTATTCTTGCAAGCTTCAAGGAAATCGAAGAACCCTTTGAAAAGAAGCAGATAGGCTCATCTGCTATGCCCTATAAACGTAATCCTATGCGTGCTGAAAGAATTACCGCTCTTTCCCGTTATGTAATGATTGACTCTCTTAATGCTGCATTCACAGCCGGTACACAGTGGTTTGAAAGAACCCTTGATGACAGCGCAAACAAGAGAATTGCTGTTGCAGAAGGCTTCCTCGCTGTTGATGCAATACTCAATATCATGCTTAATGTAACCAGCGGTCTTGTGGTTTACGAAAAGGTTATCCGCCAGCGCGTAATGAGAGAACTTCCCTTTATGGCTACCGAAAATATAATGATGCAGGCTGTTAAGAAGGGCGGAGACAGACAGGAACTTCACGAACAGATCAGACTCCACAGCATTGCCGCAGGTAAGGTTGTTAAGGAAGAGGGCGGAGAAAACGATCTTGTTGACAGAATTGCAAACGACCCTATGTTCATGATTACAAAGGAAGAAATCCTCGCTACCTTAAAGCCCGAACAGTTCACAGGCCGTTCTTCTGAGCAGGTTGATGAGTTCCTCAGAGATTTCATTCAGCCTGTGCTTGATGCAAACCGTGATATTCTTGGCGAAAAAGCTGAGCTTTCAGTGTAATTTTTCTGAAAAAACAGCATTACAAAGTCAAAAACTCTTGACTAACAGTCAAAATTGTTTTATAATAATATGGTATGCTTGGCTTTATGCCGACAAAATCTTGAAAGGTCGTGAAAATAATTGAAACACGTTAAAAAGCCCGTATTTTTCGTTGTTTTCCTGCTTATTGCAGTATTCACATACTTATCAATCGCAGGTTTCAGCACTTATTACGGCGATATTGAAACAGTTCATGTTCGTGGTATCGATGATATCCGCTGGGGTATTGACATCCGCGGCGGTGTTGACGTAACATTTACACCCACAGAGGACTATGACGCTACAAACGAGGAGATGGACTCAGCAAGAGCTATTATTGAGACCCGTCTCGTTGGAAACAACATTACAGACTACGAAATCTATGTTGATTACAACAGCGACCGTATTATCTGCCGTTTCCCCTGGCAAGCAGATGACGAAAGCTTTGACCCCGAAGCAGCGGTAAAGGAACTTGGTGAAACCGCTATGCTTACATTCCGTATGGGTTACAGCGGTGAGCTTGCTTCCGGTCAGACACAGGAAGATTTAGAGCTTGTTCTCTCCGGCGCAGACGTAGCAAAAGCTACCGCTTTCTATGACACATATGATAATATCTATGCTGTTCAGCTCGAACTCAACGACAGCGGTAAGGAAGCATTCAAGAATGCTACTACCGAAGCTTATGCAAATAAGGGCAGAATTTCCATCTGGATGGATGATACAGAAATTTCCGCTCCTTCCGTAAGCGCAATCATTACTGATGGTCTTGCTACAATTTCCGGCGGCTTTGAAACTTATGACGATGCTTACAGTCTTGCTACAAAGATTAACGGCGGTGCGCTTCCATTTAAGCTTGTAACAGACAGTTTCAGCACAATTTCTCCTACTCTTGGTACAGGCGCCCGTGATGCTATGGCTGTTTCCGGTCTTATTGCGTTCGCACTTATTGCAATTATAATGGTCGTTATGTATAAGCTTCCCGGCGTAGTTGCAGTTATCTCTCTTGCAGGTCAGGTTGCAGGCACATTCGCAGCTATCACCGGTTTCTTCTCCTTCAATGATAGCTTTACACTTACAATTCCCGGTATTGCAGGTATCATTCTTGCAGTAGGTATGGGCGTTGACGCTAACGTTATCACAAACGAGCGTATCAAGGAAGAGCTTTACATCGGCAAGACAATTGACGGTGCTCTTTACACAGGATTTAAGCGTGCGTTTGCCGCAATTTTCGACGGCAACATCACAATGCTTATTATTGCTGTAATCTTAATGGGCGCATTCGGTACTCCCGACAGCATCTGCTCCATTATTCTTACACCTATCTTCACATGGTTCGGCGTTTCTACCGCAGGTTCCATCTATTCCTTCGGTTATACTCTTGCAGTCGGTGTTGTACTGAACTTCGTATTCGGTATCTTAACAACAAGACTTATGACAATGTCTCTGTCCAGATTCAAGGTATTCCGTAAGCCCGCATTATACGGCGGAAAAAAGGCGGAAAGGAGCGGTAACTGATAATGAAAAAGTTTGATTTTGATTTTATCGCAAAGCGTAAGATTTTCTTCGCTATCCCGATTGTTATCGCTGTTATTACAATTATTACAGCACTTATCGCAGGTATTGCAGTTGACATCGAATTCAAGGGTGGTACAATGCTTACTTACAGCTATGTAGGCGACCTTGATACAAAGGGTGTTCAGACAACAGTTGAAGCTATGAATCTCGGTACAGTAGGCGTTACAACAGGTTCCGCTTTCGGTACAGATTTAGAAACTGTACAGATTTCCTTCTCTTCTGATGAAGGCCTTACAGCTGATGTTCAGGCAAGCGTTACAGATACACTTGTTGCTGCTTATCCTGATAATACGCTTGAACTTGTAAACAGCCAGGACGTTAATCCTTCTTCCGGTTTCTCGTTCTTCCTTAAATGCTTTGTTGCGGTTATCTTCTCCTTTGTTCTTCTTGTAATCTATATTGCGTTCAGATTCAAGAACATTGGCGGTTGGTCCGCAGGTGTGTTCGCAATTGTTGCTCTCGCACACGACGTATTTATGGTATTTGCTTCTTTTGTATTCTTAAGACTTCCTATTGACGCGAACTTTATGGCGGTTATTCTTACGATTCTTGGTTATTCTATTAACAGCACAATCGTTATGTTCGACCGTGTTCGTGAAAACAGAAAGCTCTACGGCAAGAAGTATACAATCCCCGAGCTTGTAAATGTAAGTATCAATCAGACTCTCGGACGTTCCATCAAGACAACTGTTACAACAGGTATTGCAGTTCTTTCAATGTGTGTTGTTGCACTTGTATGCGGCGTTGAGTCTATTGTAAGCTTTGTATTCCCCTTACTTGTTGGTCTTTTAGCAGGTGCTTATTCTTCTATTTTCATCAGCGGTCCCCTTTGGGCAATGTGGAAAACAAGACCTGGCGCAGACGAAAAGAACACAAAGTAATAATAATTTTCCGCCCTGTCCTTTATTGAACAGGGCGGAGTGCATTATTAAGTGAAAATGAAAGGAAACCAGAATATGCGAAGCTGTGGTATTCTTATGCATATAACAAGCCTCCCGTCACCTTATGGAATCGGCACCTTTGGTGATGAGGCAGAAAAATTTGTGGACTGGCTGAAAAGCGCAGGACAATCCTATTGGCAGGTATTACCGGTGGGTCCGACTGGATATGGCGACTCGCCTTATCAATCTTTTTCAACCTATGCGGGTAATCCTCTGCTGATTGATCTTGATGCCTTGGTAATGAGCGGGTTTTTGACAAAGGCAGAATGTCAACAGGCTGATT
>JAZNML010000033.1:0-7936 GCA_045579565.1 Ruminiclostridium sp. | reverse complement strand
GAGGAAGAAATAGGAGCAATGCTTAATTGTTTACAGGCAAAGCTTCGCACATATAAAAAAGGAGAATATGTTCTTCGTCAGGGTGAACATCTTGACAATATTCTGGTACTTATGATGGGTAAGCTTCACATTCAGCGTGATGATTACTGGGGAAACCGTAGCATCATAAATATGGTAAGCGTTGGCGAGATGTTTGGTGAAGCGTATGTAGCTCCCGAAAGCGGTGCACTGATGAACGATGTGCTTGCAGTTGAGGACAGTGTGGTTATTTTCTTCGATGTAAAGCGTATAATGACTGTTTGTTCATCGGCTTGCAGATTTCATTCAATGGTTGTGCAGAATTTGTTTTTTTCAATATCCGAAAAGAACAGAAAGCTTGTACAGAAACTGACCTTTATGACAAAACGTACTACAAGAGAAAAGCTGATTGCATATCTGTCCGAGGAGTCGAAACGACAGAACAGCAGCGAATTTTCCATTCCTTTTAACCGACAGCAGCTTGCGGATTTTCTTTCTGTTGACAGGAGCGCAATGTCAAACGAGCTTTGTAAAATGCGTGATGAGGGATTGATTGAATTTGAAAAGAGCTGGTTCAGGCTATTGTAGATGAGCAGGGTTGTCCGCTTTGATAAGGATGCACAATGATAATATTGAAAATATTTGTGGTATAATATCAGAAAAGGAGCTGATAATATGGATTTCATAACTAAAACTGACAGAATAATCTGCCTTGAAAACAGTAAAGAGGTTGGTGAAGTAACTTTTCCCGAAACCGAAAAGAACATATTTGATATAAACCACACCTTTGTAGATGAAAGTATGCAGGGGAGAGGTGTTGCCGCACAGCTTGTCCGCCGTGCAATAAACGAGATAAACCAACGTGGCGGAGAGATAAAGACAAGCTGTTCCTATGCGAGAAAATATATCGAAAAGAACGGCATTCGCCCCTATGTAATCTGCCATATGATGACCAGTATAGACGGTAAGGTTACAGGCGAGTTTTTGTATAGCGAAAAGGGTACAGAAGCTGGTGAAACTTATTACGAAATCAACCGTCAGCTTAAAGGCGACGCGTTCGCCTGCGGCAGAGTAACAATGGAAAGCAGCTTTACGAACGGGTTCAGACCTGACCTTTCCACTTTTGCAGATGCCCATGTCCCAAGCGGTGATTATATCGCAATGAAACACAATTACTATGCCGTTTCCTTTGACACAAACGGTAAAGTAGTCTGGGCGGATAGTAAAATCCATGATGATGACGAAGGGTATAACGACTGTCACATTATCGAAGTTCTGTCCGAAAATACGCCCGGAGAAATGCTTGCGTATTACCGTAGTATCGGTGTTTCGTATATTTTTGCAGGTGAGGATAGCATTGATGTCAAAATTGCATTAAGTAAGCTTTACAGCATTTTCGGAATTAAGAAATTGCTTCTTGAAGGCGGCAGCATCATAAACGGTGCCTTCCTCCGTGCGGGTGCTGTTGACGAGCTGAGCCTTGTAACTACACCGATAATAGCGGATAAAAACGATAAGCCATTGTTTATGGAATCGGATATGTGCGAGTTCAGGCTTAAAAGTGTAAAGCCTATGCAGGATAATTCTGTTTGGCTGAGGTATGAGAAATAATAGTGAAATAACGAAACCGCCTGATTGTCATCTATGATGATAATCAGGCGATTTATTGTCTGTTTTTATTTCATACTTGAAAAAATTCGTCATAACAGATTGACAAATATGTTGTAAAGGTGCAAAGTATAAATGGTTAGCCTCGCTAATAAATTGGAAGGCGATAAAATGATACTTACAATAATAATTCTTTGCTATGTCGCTACCAGGGGTAGCAGGGAGGAATAGTAATAAGTGAATACATAAGAACGACTCTTCGCTTGATATAGCGGAGAGCCGTTTAACTATATGCTGGCAATCAATATTTTCTGAACTGAGTAGGCGTTATTCCTTCATATCTTCTGAACAGCTTACAGAAATAGCTGCTGTCACAGAATCCTGTCTGTTCAGTAATTTCTTCGATTGACATTTTAGTTCCTGTGAGCAGCTCCTTTGCCGCTTGTATCCTGCGTTTTGCGACATATTCCATAGGTCTTGTATCAAGTGTGTTGCGGAACAGACGGCACAGGTACTGTTTTGACATTCCGGACACTTCGCTTAAAATTTCCATTGTTATAGATTCTCTGTAATTCTTATCTATGTAGTCAACACATTTTGTGATGGCAATGTTTGTATCGCTGATTAATCTTGCACCGCTCTTACAGCGTTCAAGTTCAATCAGAAAGCTGTACAAGTATCCTGATGCTCTCAGATTTCCCTGAAGATTGTCGCTCATCAATGCTTCGTGCATATTTCTGAAAAAGTGGTCAAGTAGTTTTGTGCTGTTAAGAGAAAACACCTGCGGTTTATCAAAACCGATATCTGAAAGAAGTCTGTCACAATCATACCCACCGGGAATTATCCAGTGATTGTCCCAGATTTCTTCGGCAGGATAATATTCGTGAGGATATAATGCAGGAATAAAAAATCCTGTTCCTGCCTTTATTTCTATCTTAATATTGTCATAGCGAAGCACACCGCTTCCCTTTGTGCAGTAAAAAATCTGTGGGTAGTTATATTCATTGTCTCTTTTAACATACGGCTGACAGTCGTGCATTCCAAGGCTTACAAGATAAATAGGAAGCTTGCTTTCCGCTCCTACTATAGGGTAATGATAAAAAAACATATAAAAATTCTCCTTTGAACAAAAATAAGGATAATATCGTTATATTTAATAATATCATTAATTGTTTTTATTGTCAATTACCTGTATAATATATAAAAAGCAATAGGGAGGAAAAAACATGAATCTTGATGAAAGACTTATAAAAATTGTTCCGTCTGATCGTCAGATAAAATTCCAACAGCTTGAATTTTATGCTTTTATTCATTTCACCGTAAACACTTTTACTGATAAGGAATGGGGCGACGGTACGGAAAGCCCCGAAATTTTCAACCCTGCAAAGCTTGACACGGAGCAATGGGTAAAGGCTGTGAAATCAGCAGGAATGAGAGGTCTTATACTTACCTGTAAGCATCATGACGGTTTCTGTTTGTGGGATTGTAAATATACTAAGCATACTGTAATGAACAGTCCCTACGGAAAGGATATAGTAAAGGAAACAGCGGAAGCCTGCAAAAAGCACGGAATTAAGTTTGGTGTATATCTTTCCCCTTGGGATAGAAATTGTCCTCTTTATGGGCAAGGAAAAGCGTACGACGATTATTTTGTAAATCAGCTTACTGAATTGCTTACGGGCTACGGGGATATTTTCTCAGTATGGTTTGACGGTGCCTGTGGTGAAGGCCCCAACGGAAAAAAGCAATATTATGACTGGGAAAGGTATTATTCCGTTATACGAGAGTTGCAGCCCGAAGCCTGTATATCTGTTTGCGGACCTGATGTGCGATGGTGCGGTAACGAGGCGGGGCATACACGCAAGGCTGAATGGAGCGTTGTACCTCTGCGTGCAAAGGACAGCGAAATAATTTCCGAGAAGAGTCAGCAGGAGGATAACGAAGAATTCCGTCAGCGCCGTGTTGATGCGCGTGACCAAGACCTTGGAAGCAGACAGGTTCTTGCTGATGAGCAGAAGCTTATTTGGTATCCTGCGGAGGTTAATACCTCTATCCGTCCCGGCTGGTTCTGGCATGAAAGCGAAAATGATAAGGTGCGCTCCCTTAAAGAGCTTATGGATATTTACATAAAATCCGTAGGCGGAAACGCAACATTTCTTCTTAATATACCGCCGACAAACGAAGGATTACTTCACGAAAACGATGTGCGCAGACTTGCAGAAATCGGGGAATTTCTGCAAAAGGCTTTTTCTGAGAATATTGCTCCAAATGCAAAAATATCTGCTGAAAGTGAAGCTGAAAGCTGTAATATAGAAAATGTACTGACTGACGGCTACGACAATTATTATATGTCTGATAACTCTACGACAGAAATAACTTTCAGATTTGACAAACCTGAAAAACTTGGATATCTGGTTATTAAGGAAAATATCTGTATGAGCCAGCGTGTTGAAAGCTTCACTGTTTCTGTATTGGAGAATGGAGATTTCAGAGAAGTTTATGAGGGCACAGTCATAGGATATAAACGTATAGTTCCTCTTAATGATGTTGTAACGGACTCGCTGAAAATCAAAATTACCGATTCAAGAATAAGACCTGTTATTTCATTTGTTGGAATATATCGATCTGAATAACAATATTACAGAAAGGATGAATATTATGAAGAGAAAAAATCTTTTGTCAGTAGTTTCTGCTATTACAGTCATATCTGTTATTTCTTCCTGCGGTGCCGCAGAAAGAAGTGATACTCCGTCTGTTACAGAGGAAAATGAGACCACTTCTGTTTCTGTTACATCAATTGATGAACTTGATATTGAAACCGATTGGGAAAGTATGGCGGAAATCGAAGAAATTGATGTGAAAAATGAAGCGGGAACAGGCCCTCTTTATGTTTCGGGTAAGAAGGCGGGACTTGTTAAGGCACTTTGCTACTATGACCTTGCCACAACACAGAGCGACCTTGCTGAGCTTCTGGCACAGCGATACGGAGGAACTATTGAAACTGAAGTAACGTCAAGCGGTAGTGCGTACTTTGAAAAGCTTGGCGCACTTATTGCCGCAGGGGATTCGCCTGATATTGTAAGATATGACTGGATGGCTTATCCCACAGCTATTGCCAAAAATATGTATACACCCCTTGATGACTGGCTGGATATAGACTCAGCATTATGGTCAGGCGAAAAGGAAGTAATCGAATCCTTTAATTATCATGGTAAGCATTATTATTTTCCTTCTAATGTTTCCACAAACTTTGCGCTTATTTATAACGCACGCAGTATAGAGGAAACGGGACTTGAAAATCCCGCAGACCTCTATTTTGAAGGTAACTGGACCTGGGATAAATTTGAACAGCTTATAGGCGACTGGCACAGACAGGGTGATGAATATATCGGTTTTACAGGCGGTTCCTGGTCTGCAATGATGTTTGCCAATACAACAGGTGTAAAGATAATTGATGCCACAGGTAATGATATTATAAATAATATGAAAAACACAGAAGTACAGCGTACTATGGACTGGCTTATGAATCTGAAAAAGCTTGGATATATAGGCGACGGCTTTGTTGATCCTGCGGAAGCATTTGTTGATGGAAAGCTCCTGTTTCTTGGCATGGGACTTTCCTGGGGATATGAAAGTGCTCAGGAATCTTTCTTCAAGAAAAATCTTGACGGTGAGTTTGAGGTTGTTCCTTTTCCGAGAGATGTAAATGCCGACAGATACTATATGGCTGCCGATACTTACGGCTTTTTAATACCCGCAGGTGCCAAGAATATCCAGGGCGGTGTCGATTGGATATTATGCGGAAGACTCACTGCCACAGACCCTGAAATAATTGCAAAGGACAGAGCAAAGCTTATGGATGCAAATCCTGTTTATTATCCCAAATGTCCCGAATGTAAGTACAATTTTGCAGAAAATAATAAGGAAGAACTTACAACCTGTCCTGAATGCAACTCTGCAAGAAAGCAGAAATTCAAGGCGGTTTACAGCGAACGTGTCATGAGAGTTTGCGATGATATGATAGACCCGGAAAAATTCGGATTTGTTTTTGATAATTCTCTGGGTTTCAGTGATGAGTTTTCTTCTATTCTTACAGGCGGCGAGGAATCGCTTTATGACGGTCCCATATATTACGGCTCATCATATACTCACCTGCGTGATACAAATTACAATACTATTGAAGCTTATCTTAACGAATACAGAGATTTATTTAAAAAAGCGGAATTAAATTAACGTAATTGATATTTTATGAAGGGGAGGTTCAGAACTATGAAAAAACGTATAATAACGTCAACACTACTTGCGTCTGCAATACTTTTGACGGGATGCAATTCCGACCGTGGTAATGCATCTGTTGAATCTGTGGACACTGATGTTCAGACAACTACGCAGGTTACCACAACGGAAAATGCGGCAAACATACAGTTTGAGGAAGCAGAGGTTACTGAAATAGACCAAAATCAGCCCACCGGTACAATAAAAATACTAATCTATTATGACCTGGTATCACAGGCTCCAGACCTTGTGGATTCTTTTGAAACAATGTATGACGGAGCCATTGAACAGGAGATATGTTCAAGCGGAGCAGCTTATTTTGAAAAGCTGGGAACACTTGTTGCCTCTGATTTATCGCCTGATATAGTACGTTACGAGTGGATGTCATTTCCTCATGGTATTTCAAGAAATATGTATACTCCTCTTGACAGTTATATTGATCTTGACAGCGAGTTATGGATTGATATGAAAGATATTGCCGAGCAATTTGCTTATAACGGCAAACATTATTATTATCCTTATACCCTGTCATCGAATTTCGCATTGAATTACAACAGAGTTGTTTTACAGGAGTATGGTTTACAGGATCCCATGGATTTGTATAATGACGGAAACTGGACCTGGGATACTTTTGAAGAACTTTTGAAGTCATGGTGTGATATTTCACCTGATCATACAGGTTATACAGGTGTAGGCGGAATGAGTTTTGTGTCTACAACAGGCGTAAAGCTTATAGAGGTAAAAGGTAATGAGATAATAAACAACGTTAAAAATGAAAATGTTCATCGTTGTATGGAATTTCTCGAAAGACTCAACCGTGAAGAACTTATCGGTACAGGCTATATTGATCCGAGTGACGCATTTACAGACGGAAAACTACTTTTTTTAGGCATGGAACCAACCTGGACATACAGCGACGCTTGCGAATCTCTTTTCAAGCAGAATGTTGAATATGATATGGCGTTTGTACCTTTTCCCCGTGATCCTTCATCTGATACATACTTTATCGCATACGATTCTTTCGGATATATGGTTCCGTCAGGTTCAAAAAACATAAAGGGTGCAGTTGACTGGATAAATATGAACAGAATTATAAAGACTGATCCTGAAAATATTGCTTCTGAAAAGGCAAAGGCTACGGATTCGGGTACAAAGTATTATCCGAAATGTCCCGAATGTAAGTACAGCTATATTGAAAATAATACAGATGAACTTAATATATGCCCTGAATGCAATACAGCAAGAAGAGTAAGATTCAATGCATATTACAGCGAAGAGCAGTATGATCTTCTTCAGGATATGATAACTCCCGAAAATGGAAAGTTCACTATGATTTTTGATAATCTTAACGGTTTTAACAGTGATTTTGCAAATCTTTTCCAGGGTAATGAAGAATCACTTTTAGACGGCCCATTATATAACGGAGCTTCCTTTACGCAGTTAAGAGAGTCATCATATATTGCTATTGAAACTATGCTTGAAGATTACAGAGAAAGACTTAAGAATTCGTAATTAATTTTCAGTTCAGCTAATCCTGCTTGGATTAGCTGAACTGACTACGTTTGGAATGAATAGTTGTCGTTTTTATTTGGCTTCAATTGCTAAAAATATAAAAAATACAAGGAGAGAACTGATGAAAAAAAGAATTATTGCTGTTATATTGTTTCTGGGAATGTTGTTCGGTATGACTGCATGTGGAAACTCGGCTGATGAATTACCTCTTACCGCAAATGAGGTTGCGGAAAAAATGGGGCTGGGAATTAACCTCGGCAATACAATGGAGGCTTATGAGGCTACAGATTGCGAAAAAATAACTTATGAATGGATACCGATAGTTGGTGATAACAAACCGCAGGATTATGAAACCAGATGGGGTGCTGTAGTTACAACGCAGGAAATAATAAACGGCATAAAAGCAGAGGGTTTTGATACTGTGCGTATTCCTGTTTTCTGGGGAAACATGATGGAAAACGACGGAACCTATACAATTAATTCCGATTATATTGCAAGAGTGAGAGAAATTGTAGATTATTGT
>JAZNML010000032.1:0-33642 GCA_045579565.1 Ruminiclostridium sp. | reverse complement strand
GGGTAAGCACCATGGCGAAAGCGAATACGCTCAGGAACTCGGAAAAAAAATAATAGGAAGAATGAGAGCAAGACTTGATGAAGAGTCTGAAAAGACAGGATTGAACTTCTCTCTCCTTGCCACACCCGCTGAAAGCCTTTCCGGTCGATTCGTTCGTATAGACCGCAAAAAATACGGCGAAATAAAAGGTGTTACCGATCGTGATTATTACACAAATTCATTCCATATTCCTGTTTATTATAAACTTTCTGCGTTCAAAAAGATTAAACTTGAAGCTCCGTACCATGCAATGACAAATGCTGGTCATATCAGTTATGTCGAACTTGATGGGGATCCGGTTAACAATCTTGATGCTTTTGAACAGATTATCCGTTGCATGAAAGAAGAAGGCATTGGATATGGCTCTATAAATCATCCAGTTGACCGTGACCCTGTATGTTGTTACACAGGTATAATTGGTGACCGTTGTCCAAGATGCGGACGTTCCGAAAATCAGAAAACCATTACAAAAGAAAGAATAAAACGCATAAAAACTTAATAAAAACAGCTTTTATGATATTGTAATACAAGCTAAATTTACAAATTTTTACATTATGATACAATATTTCAGCGATTTATCTTGACAAATCGTTCCTTTTATTCTATAATATTTAAAGATATAATTTTAACAATTATATAAATTAACATTTTAACAAAATTCAGGAGGCTTATCATGAGAGTTTACAATTTCAGTGCAGGTCCCGCTGTACTGCCCGAAGAAGTACTTAAAGAAGCAGCGGATGAAATGCTCGATTACAAGGGCACAGGTATGTCTGTAATGGAAATGTCTCACCGTTCCAAAGCTTATGACACAATTATCAAGGAAGCTGAACAGGACCTCAGAGATATTATGAATATCCCTGACAATTATAAGGTTTTATTCCTTCAGGGTGGCGCTTCCCAGTTCTTTGCAGAAGTTCCCATGAACATGATGAAGAACAAAAAGGCAGCTTATATTATTACTGGTCAGTGGGCTAAGAAAGCTTGGCAGGAAGCTAAAATGTACGGTGAAGCAATCGATGTTGCATCTTCCGCTGATAAGACCTTCTCTTATATTCCCGATTGTTCTGACCTTGACATTCCCGAAGATGCAGACTATGTTTACATCTGTGAAAACAATACAATTTACGGCACAAAGTTCTGGGAACTCCCCAACACAAAGGGTAAGGATCTCGTTGCAGACGTTTCGTCCTGCTTCCTTAGTGAACCTGTTGATGTAAGCAAGTATGCTGTTATCTACGGCGGCGTTCAGAAGAACGTTGGTCCTGCTGGTGTAGTTATTGCTATCATTCGTGAAGACCTCATTACAGATGATGTTCTTCCTGGCACTCCTACAATGCTCAAGTGGAAAACTCAGCCAGATAATGATTCTCTTTACAATACTCCTCCCTGCTACGGTATTTACATCTGCGGTAAGGTATTCAAGTGGATCAAGAAGATGGGTGGTCTTGAAGCTATGAAGGCTCATAACGAAAAGAAGGCTGCTATCCTTTATGATTTCCTCGATCAGAGCAAGCTCTTCAAGGCTACTGTTGACAAGAAGGACAGATCTCTCATGAACGTTCCTTTTGTTACAGGCAATGACGAACTTGATGCAAAGTTTGTTAAGGAATCCAAGGCTGCTGGTCTTGAAAACCTTAAAGGACACCGTTCTGTTGGCGGTATGAGAGCTTCTATCTACAATGCTATGCCTATCGAAGGTGTCCAGGCTCTTGTTGACTTTATGAAGAAGTTTGAAGCAGAAAACTGCTAATTATTTCAAAAAGGAGTAAAAGCAATGTATAATATTTTAACACTTAATAAGATTGCTGCATGCGGTACTGACTTATTTGATAAGAGTAAGTACACATTCAGCGAAGATATGGCTGATCCCGCTGCGATTTTAGTTCGTTCTGCTTCTATGCATGAAATGGAACTTGGCGATAACCTTCTTGCTATTGCAAGAGCTGGTGCAGGCACAAACAATATTCCGATTGAAAAGTGCTCCGAAAAAGGTATTGTTGTTTTCAACACACCCGGTGCTAATGCTAACGCTGTTAAGGAACTTGTTTTAGCAGGTTTATTCCTTTCCAGCCGTAAAGTTGCTGCTTCTATGGACTGGCTCAAAACTTTAAAAGGAAAAGGCGATGAAGTTGGTAAGCTTGTAGAAAAAGGCAAAGCACAGTTTGCAGGTCCTGAAATCAAGGGCAAGAAGCTTGGTGTTATCGGACTTGGTGCTATCGGCGCATTAGTTGCTAACGCTGCTGCTGCACTTGGTATGGAAGTTTACGGTGCAGACCCCTTCCTTTCTGTTGACGGCGCTCTTCACCTTTCTACAAAGATCAATTACGTTAAGAGCAACAAGGAAATCTTTGAACAGTGCGATTATATCACTCTTCACGCTCCTGCTACTCCTGAAACAAAGGGCATGATCAATGCAGAATCCATTGCTACAATGAAGAAGAATGTACGCATTCTCAACTTTGCAAGAGCTGATCTCGTTGATAGCCAGGCTATTATCGATGCTCTCGCAAACGGCGGTATGGCTGCTTATGTAACAGATTTCGTTACTGATGATCTTATCGGTGTTGATGGTGTTACAGCATTCCCCCACCTTGGCGCTTCTTCTCCTGAAAGCGAAGACAACTGTGCTGTTATGGCTGTTAATGAAATCATCGCTTATCTCGAAAAGGGTGATATCATCAACAGTGTAAACCTTCCTAACGTTTCCGTTCCTATGACCGGTGACGCTAAGATTTGTGTAATTCACAAGAACGTTGAAGGTTTAATCACAAAGGTAACTGCTGTTGCTGCTGAAAATGGTATTAACATTGAAAACATGGTAAGCAAGTCCAAGAAGGACATGGCTTACACAGTTCTTGATGTTAAGGGTAATACAGACAGTATTGCTGATAAGATCAAGACCATTGATGCTGTTGTTAATGTTCGTGTTATCAAGTAATCAAAATTAAATTAAAAAACCATCGGTACATTGTACCGAGGGTTTTTATTAATTTGCATAATATCTGTAAGAATTTATTGTAACAATCTGAGGTTTTGATTCTGAAAGCCTCTCTTCTCTACAACCTACAAATTTAAATCCATTCTTTATAATTACTTGGTTGCTTCCAATATTGTCTGCAACTGCTTCAACAACAATTTCAGAATAACCTTCTGATATAAGCTCATTGACAATTGCACATAAAGCTTCTGTCATATAACCACAGTTCCAATATTTTCTTCCTGAACAATATCCTATAACGGGATTACCGTGATGATAACCAACAACATCAATCATCCCCATGAGTACGCCATCAGCTTTTCTTTCGATACCATATCTGTAACAGTTATCTTTTTCATATTCAGCAATCCAATAATCCATTATCTCATTTGTCACAGAAATATCTGTATGTTCTTTCCAGGTAACATATTTTGCAACCTCAGGATCATTTGCCCAATTATTAAAAATTGAATACACATCATTTTGATTAACAGGTCTTAATTTTAATCTATCAGTCTCAACACTTCGCATCTTTTTTCTCCGAATTATTAAATCTTATAAGCTCATTTAATTATAACATATGATTTTGAAAACGGATTATATGATATTGATTCTATCTCATCTTTAAAAAAAATATATTCCGTTTCAATACATAATGGTATAAAAACTCCACTATCAATTAATAACTGTTCAGCTTCCTTATAATAAACCGCAGCGGATTCACTACCAGACGATGTTATCGCACTATTAATGATGTGTGAATATTTTGGGTTATTATATCCACTATAATTAGCTGAATTACCTGTTAAAAAATCATTGAAATAAGCATAAGGAGAGTTATATTCTCCTGTAAGTTTCACAAGAGCAATATCAAATTCTTTATTTTTAAGTGCATTTTGATAATCATTATCTTCAAGTTCGACAATACTACAATAAAAATCACATTCAGACTGCCAGTCTTGTAATACTTTTCCTATATCGGCACGTAATCCTGTTTCTTGTGGTATGACAAGTTTTTTTCCCGATAAAGCTCCTACTCTTGCTTGCATATCCGATATAGCCTTTGTATTCCCCACTAATACTCGATAAGATTCTTCTCCGAGAAAAACCGAGTGAGGAATAATATCATTAAAAACAGTATATCTATAATCTGATGAAGAAAAATGAGTAGAATTAGCAAGTTGAATACGATAATCCTGATTTGAAAAATCACTATCTAAATTGAAAATAAAACCCCATACAGTATTATTGTATTCTGAATATAAGCATGTTTTTTTCAATTCATTTATTTCTTCAATATTTTCGCTTTCATAAACTTTCAATATCTCCTCATTAAAATCCTTCCTCTTATCAACGGGATCAATGAATAAATTTATGCTATAAGGAGCATTTTCAGAAGTAATATTAAGTTTATTTCGTCTAAGAATAATGTAATTACCTTCTTCACTCCATTCATCGTAATTCCAAGTATGAACATAGTAACCACTATTTGAAGCAATGCACTCAGAAGCTAATCCATATCTTCCCTGCGTACTTTCAAAAAATTCTTCATTACATGGCATCGCAGGAGGTAATGATAGTAAGGTCTGAAAATCAGAACAAGGGGTTTCAAGCTCAATTTCTAACGTGTATTCATCAATGGTATGAACACCTAATTGTGAAATGTCTGTTAATTGTCCCTTGTTAATTTTTTCAGCATTTTTAATTATGTAGTAATCAACTGCCCTATCAGACTTAGTAGCAGGTTTTAATAGACGCTGAAAAGCAAAAACAAAATCATCAGCTGTACATTTTTCAGAAAAATTTTCGCCATCAGACCAATAAACATCTGTCTTTAAATAAAAAGTCCATTTCTTTGCATCATCACTTATTTTATAATCCTCAATAATACCATTTTCTATTGCGCCATCTTCACCAAAGCGAAATAAACCCTCAAATACAAAAGAAAAAACTGATTCAGAACTATCATATAAAGCACATTGAGGATCAAGGGTTAATGGATTTTCAGATATAGCATACTTAAATACATAATTATCATTTTTCTTTTCACAAGATGAAATACAAAACATTGATAACAACAATAACAATATAAATTTATATCTCAATTATTACAGCCTTTCCTATCTTTATACTTTCTTTCACATCGATTATTCGTTGATTTTTGCTACCCCTGAACTTTAATTCCAGACTTCTTTCTTCAATAACAAATGGACCATCAACTAAAATATCAATATTTGAAAGCAAATTATTTACATTAGAATCTTCTTCGCTTATCTTTAACAACTCTTCAAATGTAAAACCAGTATAACACATAATATTATAATTACTTTTTCTAAGCTTTTCTGCAAGATATGCCAATGGTTCCGATTGACAAAATGGTTCTCCACCTGAAAAAGTAACTCCCTTTATAAGAGGGTTTTCTAATATTTTATTATATATCTTATCTACATCCGCAAATCTTCCGCTGTTAAAATCATGTGTTTCTGGATTATGACAGCCAACACATCCATGAGGACAACCCTGCGTGAAAATTGTAAAACGAATTCCGGGACCGTCAACAAACGATTCCGGAATCAGACCAGATAACTTTATAAGCATTTTTCACCTTTAATTATAATCAGTATTATTGGAAATATAACTTCTTATTTTAAGCGGAATACCAAGATCGTTAGCTCTTTCCTTACAAGCATTTACTTCGTCGTCATCAACCACTCCTACAATAGTGAAAACAACTTTGGGAATAAATGATGAAGTTATAATTGCAAAATTAAGCATTGAATTATATGAAGGTAAACCAAATTTAGAATTAGTAATGTAATAATACTTATCAGGATCGGAAGCGTTCAGACTTATAGAAAGACTATCAATCAAACCCTTCATTGAATATAAATCAAATGTTGGATGAATAAGCGAAACAAGACCATTAGTATTAATTCGGATTTTAAGATCAGATTTCTCTTTTATATATTTTGCCACTTCTATCAGATCAAATGCTCTCTCCATTGGTTCACCATAACCACAAAATACTACTTCATCGTACTTTGAAATATCAACTTTATCAAAAGCTGCTTTAATCTCTTCAATAGAAGGCTCATGTTCAAGCCACAAACTATCATTTCCACCTACGCTGTCGCCGTTGTTTCTTAAACAGAACCTACACGCACAAGGACATTCATTTGTAATATTGGCATAAAGCGCACCATTCAGATCATAAAAAATCTTCATAAACGGTTTCCTTTCAGATATAATAATTACACATTTATTATAATATTAAACAGATAATAAGTCAAGCTTTTTGTGTTGCTTTTCTAGTTTTGGAAAAAGAGGCAGCAATAACCTTTTTGGCGCCTGCTTCTTTTAAAACACGTGCAGCCTCAGATAAAGTACTACCAGTAGTACATAAATCATCTATAAGTAAAATTGTTTTGTCTTCAACGCTTACTTTCGGATTAATAGAAAAAGCTCCGATAATATTTGTTTTTCGTTCTGATGAATTAAGACTTTTCTGACTCTTAGTACTTTTCACCTTTAATAACGCATTATATACGGGAATATTAAGAAGAAAATGGACTTCCTTAGCCATAAGCTTGACTTGATTATATCCTCGTTCAAATAAGTCATCTTTTGTCATCGGCATATAAACAACTGCATCGATATTACCAGTGAGTTTTTTCTGTCTTAATGCCTGTACGATCCCGAAAGCAAAAGCATAATACGAATTACCGGAAGGAGTAATTTTATATTTTCTTATTGCATAGCGTATCTTTCCTTCATAATAACAATACGAAACAAAATGGTCAGCATGATTAATTTTAAATTCATCATTATACATTATTAGTTTATTTCTGCATCTATCACAAAAATCATCGTCATGCTCAATTATTTCCTCACAACAAGGACATACATTAGGGTAAATATAACTGATAATTAATCTATAAATTTCATGTCTATTCATATAGTAAACTCAAAACGGCGGAATAATCCGCCGTTTTTTTATTAGTTTTCGTCATTCCATTCGTACATTTTACGGAGTTCAGCGCCAACTTGTTCAAGCTGATGTTCTCCTTCAATACGTCTGCAAGCATTGAAATGAGCACGGCCCATCTTGTTTTCCATAATCCAGTTACGTGCAAAGGTACCATCCTGGATTTCAGAAAGTACTTTCTTCATTTCCTTCTTTGTTTCATCTGTGATAATTCTCTTACCTATTTCGTAATCACCAAACTCAGCTGTATCAGAAATGGAATATCTCATCATCTTAAATCCACCCTTATAAATAAGGTCAACAATAAGTTTCATTTCGTGAATACATTCAAAATAAGCATTCTGAGGATCATAACCAGCTTCAACAAGTGTTTCAAAGCCAGCCTTCATTAAAGCAGTAACACCACCGCAAAGAACAGCCTGCTCACCAAAAAGGTCAGTTTCTGTTTCCATCTTGAATGTTGTTTCAAGAACACCTGCTCTAGAACCGCCGATGCCTGCTGCATAAGCTAAACCAATATCAAATGCTCTTCCTGTTGCATTCTGATGAACTGCAATAAGACAAGGAACACCTCTGCCAATTGTATATTCAGAACGAACTGTATGTCCGGGACCCTTAGGTGCAATCATTATAACGTCAACATCTGCAGGAGGAATAATCTGTCCGAAATGAATATTAAAACCATGAGCAAACATAAGAACCTTGCCAGCTGTAAGATGAGGCTTGATGCTATTATTGTAAAGGTCAGCCTGCTTTTCATCATTAATAAGAATCATTATTATGTCTGCTTTCGCTGCTGCATCAGCGGCTGTATAAACCTCAAACCCTGCTTCCTCAGCAACCTTCCATGATTTACTGCCTTCGTAAAGACCGATAACAACATGTACACCGCTTTCCTTTAAGTTAAGAGCGTGTGCATGTCCCTGACTACCATAACCGATGATAGCTACTGTCTTGCCATCGAGAAGTGAAAGATTACAATCTTCCTGATAATAAATCTTTGCCATTTTATTTTTCTCCTTTTCTTTTGTTTATATAGATAAAGAAGTGCTTCCCCGCTGAATAGCGATTGTTCCGGTACGGACAATCTCTTTTATTCCGTAGGGCCTGAGCAATTCTTCAAAAGTACGTATTTTCGCCTCATAATCCGAAAGCTCAAGAGTCATTGTACTAACAGAAATATCAGATATTTTAGCTTCGGCTATTTCTGCTATTGATATTAATTCAGCACGCTGTAACGGAGTGCAATTAACTTTTACCAGAACAAGTTCACGAGATAATAACTCTTGTTCGGATACAGTGCGAACTTTAATTACATCAATAAGCTTATTAAGTTGTTTAAGAACCTGTTCGAGTGTATATTCATCACCATCAACGACAAGCGTAACACGTGATATTGCTGTATCCTCTGTTACACCTACCGCAAGGCTATCAATATTATAAGCGCGACGAGCAAATAAACCTGCAATTCTTGCAAGTACGCCTGCCTGATTCTCAACAAGAATAGAAATTGTATGCTTCATTCTTTATCCTTTTTAAATAATTGTTTTCTCCGTTTTATCAACCATAACCTGAATTAAATACGGTCTGTCTGATTCAAGCAAAGCTTTTATTTCCGCATGAGCTGTTTTTTCATCAGTTACAGTTGCAGATTCAATGCCATAAGCACTGGCTATAATATCATATTTTGGACTTCCGGAAAGATCAACCGCAATAAGACGATTGTCATAATTATTTTCCTGCACTTCACGAACCATACCAAGACAATTATTTACCATAACAATTATCTTGATGTTTATTCCATGTTGAATTGCGGTTGCGAGCTCCATCATCTGCATCTGAAAACTTCCATCGCCGCAAATAGCAATAACCTGTGAATCAGGGTTTGAAAGCTTAGCTCCAATAGCAGCAGGTATGGAATAACCCATTGTTCCCATACCACCGGAAGTAAGAAAACGACCATCTTTTAGAAAAATGTTATTTGCAGTCCAGATCTGATTCTGACCTACATCTGCTACAATAACAGTATCGTCTGAGATATATTCATTCAATATGCGTATAAAATTCTTTGGATTAACATAACCTTCATTACAACAACTATCGGTAACCTGTTCATCTTTTTTTATTGCTGAAATTTCTTTTATCCAATCAGTATGAACAAGTCTTTCTCCATTTTCAATAAGCTGATTTAAAATAACTTTCAAATCACCAACTATTGGTGTTGTCGCAGATAAATTTTTACCTATCTCCGCCGGGTCGATATCAATATGAATTACCGGAACACCATTTAGCTTTTTAATTGCTGTCACTGCTCTATCTCCTACTCTTGCCCCAAGTAGAATAAACAAATCGCAATTAGAAACTGCATAGTTAGCAGCACGTACGCCGTGCATACCAATCATACCAAAATAAAGACGATGGTCCATATCAAAATTACTAAGACCCATCATTGTATTAATAACAGGTAAATCATACATTTCAGCAAAATCTTTCAGCTCGTTTTTTGCACATGCTGAAAAAATACCACCGCCTGCACAAACAAGAGGCCTTTCAGCTTTCGATAATGCTTCAATAACTCTTTTTACCTGTAATTTGTTACCTTCTGTTCGAGGTTTGTATGAACGGATATCAACCTTATTTGGATATGAATAATTACATAACATATGTTGAATATCCATCGGCACATCAATAAGAACAGGACCCTGTCTACCTGTGCCAGCAATATAAAATGCCTTTTTGAAAGCCAAGCATATTTCTTCTGGATTTTTTACAAGAATGCTATGCTTTACAAATGGTTCAGCTGAGCCTGTAATATCCGCTTCCTGAAAAACATCACGACCAATCTGATCCGAATTAACCTGCCCTGTTATTATAACAAGAGGAATACTATCCATATATGCTGTGGCAATTGCAGTAATCAAATTAGTAGCACCAGGCCCAGAAGTAGCAATACAAACAGCAGGTTTCCCGGAAATGCGGGCATAACCACTTGCTGCATGACCGCCATTTACTTCATGACGGACAAGAATATGTTCAATAGTAGATTCTATTAATTCATCATAAAAAGGACAAATGGCAGCACCGGGATAACCAAAAACATGTTTTATGCCCTCAGCTTCAAGACATTTCACCATAGCCTTTGCAACAGTCATTTCCATTTCTGCCAACTTTGTCACCTCAATTCAAAAACATTATACTACAATTCAAAAAAAATGTCAATACCTTAAAGTGTTACATCACGACTGTCCGCCCCACCACATGCGATTAGCAACTGTTGAAGAATCATTCATTATGTGTGAATAATCATTTTCATACTTTATTATTATATTTTGATTTTCATCAATTTCGACACAAGTGATAGAGGTGTTATCAGTCCATCCTATTTCATCAATTTGAGAGAGAGGAATATTTTTAATGAAACACATAAGAATTCGGATAGCACAACCATGTGAAAAAACACCTATGGTTTTTCCGTTATTGTTTTCAACAATCATTTTAAATGATTGTACAATTCGGTCATAAACATCTTCAACCGACTCGCCGCCAGGTGCTTTAAATGAACCAAATGAATTTTTCCAAGAAAAGTATTCTTCCGGAAACAATTCGTGAAGTCTATCCCACGGTTTATTTTCCATGTATCCGCCATTGATTTCAGATAAACCATCATCTATGTATAATTCAGGATTACTGTATTTGAGTGCCGCATAAGCTGTTTTTCGTGCCCTGATAAGCGGAGAACAATATGCAACATCAAACTTTATGTCTTTGCAACGCTCCGCAAGTTTATCGAGCTGCTTCTCACCTTTTGAACTGATATCAAAATCAGTACTTCCTTGAAAAACTCCGTATAAATTCCCTATTGCCTCGCAATGCCGAATAATATAAACAGTAGTTACCAAGGCTTAACAGATCCTGTAATTTCAGACAGATTTTCAATATTGTTTTCAATCATATATTTTTCGATACCATCAATTACTTTTAAAGGTGAATACGGATCAGTAAAAATCGCAGTACCCATCTGAACTGCCTTAGCACCCGCCATCATCATTTCAATAGCATCCTCAGCGGTTGAAATACCACCCATACCAACAACATCGATATTAACCGCATTTGCAACCTGCCAAACCATACGCACAGCCACCGGGAAAATAGCAGGACCGGAGAAACCGCCAACATTATTATGAAGAATAGGTCGCCTTGTACGAATATCAATACGCATGCCAAGAAGCGTGTTAATGAGAGATAAGCAATCAGCACCTTCTGCTTCAACAGCCTTTGCTATTTCCACAACATTTGTAACATTAGGAGTGAGTTTTACCATAATAGGTTTCTTTGTAGCTGCTCTTACAGCCTTTGTAACAGTGGATGCACCTTCGCAGCTTGTTCCCCAGGTAGCTCCTCCCTGCTTAACGTTAGGACAGGAAATATTAAGCTCTATCATGTCTACATCTGTGGAATCAAGACGTTCTGCTATATTTCTGTAATCTTCAAGAGTAGCACCTGCTACATTCGCAATAATAACATTACCTTCTTTTTTAAGTTTAGGAAGATAATTATTTACAAACACTTCAACGCCAGGGTTCTGTAAACCAACAGCATTAAGCATACCAGCTGTGGTTTCTGCTATTCTGGGAGGAATATTACCGGGCTTTTCGTTCATGGTGGTGCCTTTGCATGAAATTCCTCCAAGTTTATTCAAAGGATAAAGTGGAGCATAATCTTCTCCGAAACCATAAGTTCCGGAAGCTGCAATTACAGGATTGGGAAAATTAACACCAGCAACACTTACAGATAAATCTTTCATTAGAGAATAACCTCCTCGCCTTTAAATACAGGTCCATCCTTGCATACTCTGAGCATTTTTTCTTCACCATTGCGCATAATTTTACATACACATCCAACGCATGCGCCAACACCACAACCCATTCGCTCTTCAAGAGATACCTCACTATACACACCATATTGATTAGCTAACGATATAACAGATGCAAGCATCGGCTTGGGTCCGCAAGCGAATACCGCAGCCACATCGCCTTTTTCAAGCTCTGCTTTTAAAGGACCGGATATTGTACCGTTCATACCAACACTACCATCATCAGTGCATACAATAGTCTCTATACCGTTATCTTCAAAATCCTTAGTAAGAATTACTTTGTCATAACTTCTGAAACCGAGTAAAGCAGTTGCTTTAGGATATGATTTTGCTGTTTCTAACATTGGTGGTACACCAATACCGCCACCCACAACAATTATTCTTTTACCATTTTCTATATCCAAAACAGAAAAACCATTTCCAAGAGGAGCTATCATATCGATATCATCGCCTACATTAATCATTGCAAGCTTATCTGTGCCAGAACCTCTGATTTCAAAAACAATGCGTAATGTTCCCTTTTTAGTATCAACTTCACATATTGAAATAGGTCTTCTTAAAGTATATCCAGGAACAAGAATATGAACAAACTGTCCACATTTAGCTAACTCAGCTACTTCCGGGCAAAGAATTGTAAAAGAAAACATACCTGCTGAAATAGCTTTTTTCTCTATAAGCTTATAACATCCACATTTGTACGACATACTTAACTCCTTAATTTTCGATTATTCTATGTGTTTTTTCATTTTGCTGTTCACTAGCCGCCACTTCACTCAAACTATTGAGTCTAACTGCTGTAAACCATATAAGTAATGCTATAATTATCGCATAAAGTATCAATTGAACTGAAAACTCTGCCTCCATAAGCATTATAGATCGCATGTGTATATAACAAAGTTCAGAAACAACAAGTAAAAGAATTAGTCGAACACAGGAAATACACGCATCTATAATATTGCAATATTTAGGCGCATACTTCTCTGTTACAATAAGATTTTTTGGATTTTTTCTCGGCAAAAGTAATAGCACAACAGAGAAAACATAAAGCAATAGACCAACAATACACCAGCTTATCAAAGGCTTCCAATTAAGAAAATCAAGACTTTCCTCTGTCGCGTTATATAGCTTCATTTGTTCAATATCCATTGCACATACATAAACTATATAACAAGTAAAAAGAAGCGCTGCAACAGAAGCAATATCTATCAGTATCTGTGCTAAAGTATATCTTCTTTTGAAAACATAATTGCCGAGTTTCATAAAAATACCTTTCTATAACGCAAAACTGCAAAGCATATGCGGAGCAAAACATAATCGTTTTGCTTACCGCATAAACTTCACAGTAACAACTTAAATCTTTGTAATGTCAACCATTTCAACATCATCAATAGTCTTACCGGATTCAATACAAGAAATAAGAGCATTTGCCGTATCAACAGAAGTAAGACACGCAATAGAACGTTCAACAGATTTTCTTCTCATTTTTACACTTTCTCTTGCAGGTTTACGACCTGTTTCAGATGTAGAAATAACATAATTAATCTTTCCACTTTCAAGAAGTGTAATAATGTTAGGTTCAAGACCTTCATTAACTCTGTAAACAAAATTTGTTGCAATCATATTGCGATTAAGTGTTGATGCTGTACCGCTTGTAGCATAGATATCAAAGCCAAGCTTTTCAAACTTGCTTGCGAGATCAATGATTTCAGGCTTATCCTGATTTCTGACAGAAAACAGAACTCCGCCTTCGTGGAACATTTTAAATCCCGCTGCACAAAGACCCTTGTAGAGAGCCTCATCAAATGTCTTAGCAATACCAAGACATTCACCAGTAGACTTCATTTCCGGACCGAGCTGTGTATCAACATCATGGAGCTTTTCAAAACTGAATACAGGAACCTTAACAGCGACATAATCGCCCTCAGGGTAAAGTCCGCTTTCAAATCCCTGATCCTTTAAGCTCTGACCAAGCATTATCTTTGTAGCAATATCAACCATCTGAACACCAGTAACCTTGGAAATGTAAGGTACTGTTCTTGAAGAACGAGGATTAACCTCAATTACATAAACATCACCGTTGTAAACAACATACTGAATATTTACAAGACCAATAACATTAAGCGCCTTTGCAAGACGTTCAGTATATGTGATGATTGTCTTTCTTACGGATTCAGAAAGTGTCTGAGCAGGATAAACGGAGATACTGTCACCAGAATGTACACCAGCACGTTCAATGTGTTCCATAATACCAGGAATAAGGAAATCCTTACCATCGCAGATGGCATCAACTTCAACCTCAGTGCCCATCATGTACTTATCGATAAGAACAGGATTATCAAGCTTTGTCTGAGTAATAATTTCCATATACTCAACTACATCACTTTCGCAATGAGCAATAATCATATTCTGTCCACCTAAAACATAAGACGGTCTGAGCAATACAGGGTATCCAAGTCTGTCTGCTACCTTAACAGCCTCTTCTGTTGTAAATACAGTTTCACCAGCAGGACGAGGAATACCACACTTTTCAAGAAGTTCATCAAAAAGTTCTCTGTCTTCTGCTGCATCGATACTTTCAGCAGAAGTACCAAGAATATTTGCACCAACATCCTGTAAATGCTTTGTAAGCTTGATAGCAGTCTGTCCACCAAACTGTACAACAACACCGTAAGGCTTTTCCGTTGCTAAAAGAGCATCTACATCCTCAAAAGTAAGAGGATCAAAATAAAGTCTGTCACCTGTATCAAAGTCTGTTGAAACAGTTTCCGGGTTATTATTACAAATAATAGCCTCGTAGCCCATTTCCTTTAATGCCCATACGCAATGAACAGAACAATAGTCGAACTCGATACCCTGGCCTATTCTGATAGGACCGGAACCAAATACGATAATCTTCTTTTTATCAGTAGGATGCTGCTCAATAAATTGAAGAGCTTCATTTTCATCGTCATATGTGCTGTAAAAATAAGGTGTTTCAGCAGAGAATTCAGCAGCACAAGTATCAACCATCTTATAAACTGCTGTTTTCTTCTGAATACCACAATCATCAAGCTTCTGACCTGAAATGGATTCAATTGTCTTATCAAGATAGCAGAACTTCTTAGCAGCATTATACTTTTCCTGTGTAAGTGTACCATCTGCAAGCCACTTCTCGAGCTCAACAAGATTTTTAAGTTTATTGATGAACCACTTATCAACCATAGTTATCTCGTTGATTCTTTCAACTGAAATACCACGTTTGAGTGCTTCAAATATACAGAAAGAACGATCAACGTCTACATCATAAAGCTTCTTTTCTACTTCTTCATCAGTAAGCTTTGTGAAAAGAGGCTTTGTCATTGTATCAAGACCAAGTTCAATAGAGCGAACAGCCTTCATAATCGCTGCTTCGAAGCTGGGTCCGATAGACATGATTTCACCGGTAGCCTTCATCTGTGTACCAAGTGTCTTCTTGGCATAAACAAATTTATCAAAAGGCCACTTGGGAAACTTAACTACGAGATAGTCAATAGCAGGTTCAAAGCAAGCATATGTTGTTCCTGTTACCGCATTTACAATTTCATCAAGAGTATAACCTATTGCAATCTTGGCAGCAACCTTGGCAATAGGATAACCGGTAGCCTTAGATGCAAGAGCAGAAGAACGGGATACTCTGGGATTTACTTCGATAACCGCATATTCAAATGAATCAGGTTTTAACGCAAACTGACAGTTACAGCCACCTTCAACCTTTAATGCCTGCACAATCTTCATTGCAGCTGTACGAAGCATTCCGTATTCCTTAGGGGTAAGAGTAACAGCAGGTGCAACTACAATACTATCACCGGTATGAACACCAACAGGGTCCATATTTTCCATAGAACATACAGTAATTACATTATCCTTTGAATCACGGATTACTTCAAATTCAATTTCCTTCCAGCCGGTAATGCACTTTTCGACAAGAACCTGATGAATTGGAGATAATCTTAAACCATTTGTTGCAATTTCGTGAAGCTCATCATAATTATAAGCAATACCGCCACCTGTACCACCAAGCGTAAATGCAGGACGGATAATTACAGGATAACCGATAACATTTTCTGTGAAATCAATTGCATCTTCAAGAGTTTCAACAACCTTAGAAGGAATACAAGGCTCACCAATCTCCTCCATTGTATCCTTAAAAGCCTGTCTGTCTTCTGCCTTGTGGATTGTTTCAGGCACTGCACCAAGAAGCTTAACGTTATTTTCTTCTAAAAATCCTTCTTCTGCAAGCTGCATAGAAAGAGTAAGACCAGTCTGACCACCAAGATTAGAAAGAATACTGTCAGGTTTTTCAATCTTAATAATTCTTTTTACGCAATCAAGTGTAAGAGGCTCAATATAAATCTTATCGGCCATGTGCTTGTCGGTCATAATTGTAGCAGGATTGGAGTTTACAAGTACAACTTCAAGTCCTTCCTGTTTAAGAGCACGACACGCCTGTGTTCCCGCATAGTCAAATTCAGCAGCCTGTCCGATTACAATCGGACCGGAACCAATAACAAGAACTTTTTTAATATCACTTCTTAACGGCATTTACTTATCCTCCATCATTTTGATAAATCTATCATAAAGATATGATGTATCCTGCGGTCCGCCGCATGTTTCAGGACGGAACTGAACAGAAAAAGCAGGGATATTATTGTACTTAATACCTTCGCAGGTCTTATCATTGCTGTTAATGTAGTTAAATTCACCGATATCAGCTGAAAGACTTCCTTCTGCGACTGCATAGCCGTGATTCTGTGAGGTAATATAAGTTCTTCCTGTTTCAATAGAAACTACCGGCTGACTTGCACCTCTATGGCCGTATTTAAGTTTTATAGCTTCTGCACCATTGGCAAGAGCAAATACAATATGTCCTAAGCCAACGCCAAAAACTGGAATTTTTGCAGAAATAATATTTTTTAATGTTTCAATGGATTCGGTATTTTTGTTAGGATCACCAGGACCATCAGATAAGAAGACACCATCAGCGTTAACTGATTTTACATCATTAATTGAAGCATTGTAAGGTAAAACAGTTACGTCACAACCGCGCTTAATAAGTTCTTCTGTAAATGCTTTTTTATCACCAAAATCAATTAAAGCAACATTAAACTTTGAAGCCTGAGATTTGATACATTTAATTTCCTTTGTTGATAAATCAGATACAGAATCAGAAGTCTTAAATGTAGAAATTTCATTAAGAGCATTATCTACATCAAGATTATCAGTGACTGTAATCATACCATTCATAACACCCTTTTCGCGTATAATACGTGTTAACTGACGTGTATCAATATCATAAAGTCCGATAATTCCATGTTTTTTCATGAATGCATTGAGAGTGCCTGTGCAACGAAAATTAGAAGGCTCCTCACAATATTCTCTTACTATATAACCACTGACAAAGCTGTTATCAGAAGCATAATCTTCTTCGTTTGTTCCGTAATTTCCAATCAGAGGAAAAGTCTGAACAACCATCTGTCCATGATAACAAGGATCAGTTAATGTCTCCTGGTATCCTACCATAGATGTTGTAAATACAACCTCACCGATAACAGTACCTTCTGTACCAAAGGATTTTCCTTCAAAAACAGTTCCATCTGCTAAAACAAGGAATGCTTTTTTTACTTTTGTAAAATCCATTCTGTCCTCCATTATATTTTATATTTTACACATTAAATTAAAGGGGAAGCTTTACTTCACCAACAAAAGACATAATCTCATCGCGCATTCTGATTGCTTCTCTGTATGCCGCACCAGCATAATCTGTTTCATCGCAACCTTCTTTCTTATAAGCGCACATAATACCTCTTGAACTGTTTACAATACCGCCAAGGCCATTCTTATCAAATGCAGCAGAAATATCCTTAGCAGAAGCACCCTGAGCGCCATAGCCTGGAATAAGGAAGAATGTTCCGGGAAGCTTTGCTCTGAGCTCAGCTATCTGTTCAGGATAAGTTGCACCCGCAACAATACCAACACCAGAATAACCATATTTGCCCATAAGGTCTTTGCCCCAATTTTCACACATTCTACCCATCATTTCATATATGGGCTGACCTTCTATATGCTTGTCCTGTAATTCACCGGAAGAAGGATTAGAAGTTTTTGCAAGAACGAATATTCCCTTATCAAACTTATTGCAAACATCAATAAGAGGCTTAATTCCATCTGTACCTAAATAACCATTGACAGTAAGTGCATCGCCAAGAAAAGGACAGAACTCATTGTTCCCTACCTTAACCTTACCTAAATGAGCTACCGCGTAAGCTTCCATTGTTGTACCGATATCGTTTCTTTTACCATCGGTAATCACATACATGCCCTTCTTTTTTGCATATTCCTGTGTATCATATAATGCCTTTACACCAGCTGGGCCATACATTTCATAATATGCCGCCTGAGGCTTTACTGCAGGAACAATCTCGCATAAAGCATCGATTAACCCTTTGTTAAATTCCAGGATTGCAGCAGCAGCACCTTCAAGTGTTTCGCCATACTCGGCAAAAGCCTTTTTCTTGATGTAATCAGGCACAAAATCAAGCTTAGGATCAAGACCTGCAACCGTAGGATTCTGCGTTCGGACAATTCCTTCCAATAAAGCATCTAAAGACATAGTTTTTATCTTCCTTTCATTTTATATAATTTTTTATTTATCTGTATAAATAACATTACCATTTACAATTGTATATTTAACTTTACCTTTAAAAGTCATACCCTTAAAGCAGGTATTTTTAGATTTAGAATGTAGCTTTTCAGGACTAACTGTCCATTCTTCGTTTAAATCAACAATTGCAATATCAGCAACGTTTCCAGCCTCTAAACTTCCACCTTCAATTCCAAGAAGTCGTCTTGGAGTTTCACACATCATTCTTACGATTTTCATAAGATTCATTCTTCCTGTGTGATAAAGCTGAGTAAGAGTAACAGCAAGTGATGTTTCAAGGCCAACAACACCATTAGGTGATTTTTCAAAATCAGCCTTTTCATCAGCTGAGTGAGGTGCGTGATCAGTAACAATACAATCAATCGTGCCATCAATAACCGCTTCGGTTATTGCCTTAACATCTTCTTCACATCTTAAAGGCGGATTCATTCTGTAATCAGCATCTCTTGATAAAAGCTTTTCCTCAGTAAGTGTAAAATAATGAGGTGCAGTTTCACTTGTAACCATAACGCCGTGACGTACAGCTGATCTCAGGAGAGTAACAACCTCCTTAGTTGAAACATGTGCTATATGAATAGGCATTTCCAAATCATTGGCAAGCTGGATTTCACGTGCTGTAATGATATTTTCGCTGGAACGACTCATTCCCTTTACTCCAAGTTCACGAGAAATTTTTCCGGCATTAATAATTCCACCATTAATTATATCAAGATCTTCACAATGTGATATTACTCGTAACCCAGCATAATGGGCTTTTATCATTGCTTCGCCCATAATACGAGCATTCTTAACAGGTCTGCCATCATCAGAGACAGCAACAGCACCAGCTTTTCTCAGTTCTTCAAAGTTACAAAGCTCTTTACCATCGAGACCTTTTGTGATACTTCCAACAGGATAAACCTTTATTTTTGCTTTTTTTGCTTTTTCAACAACATATTTTATAGTTTCAACATTATCTAAAACAGGACTTGTATTAGGCATACAAGCAACAGCGGTAACACCGCCTGCTGCCGCAGCTTCTGAACCTGTAAAAATATCTTCTTTATGAGTCTGTCCGGGATCACGAAAATGGACATGCATATCACAAATGCCTGGAATAACAGTAAGTCCTGTACAATCAATAATTTTATCAACGGGAGTATCAATTTTTTCAGAAACCTGCGAAATGAGTTTATCACAAATGAGAATATCCCTTATTCCTTCGATGTGATTTCTACTGTCAACAATATACCCATTTTTTAATAAAATCTTCATTTTCCACCATACTTTCTGTGAGCCCGATGTTAACTAAAACTACGATAAACGCAGCAAACCTATATTCAATTTATTATACTATATTTAAAGTGTTTTTTCAATATCTTTTTTTAAATTTAGCAAATGTTGTTGAATTTTAACAAATTACAACAAGTAATGTTCAACTACAATGTAAATATTTTATTATAGCCACAAAAACGTAATTTACGCAAAAATACGGGTGAAAACAATTCACCCGTAAAAACTATTTAGCTAATTCATATGCTCTTTCAGTGCAAGCAGCACAAGCATCCTTTACATGACCAACAATATCACCTGCATAAAGCATTTCAAGACCGGCAATAGTAGTACCACCGGGAGAAGAAACCTGCTTTATAAGTTCATCAACAGTCATGCCTGATTCTGTAAGCATTTTTGCTGAACCAACAAGAGTAGCAGAAAATAAATTCATAGCTGCATCCACGTCAATACCATTAGCAGCAGCATAATCAATAAATCCTTTTGCAAAAAGATAAATAAAAGCGGGAGAACTACCATTTATGCAGATAATTTCCTTCATTTTATCCATAGGAACAACTTCAGTAATACCACAGCTTCCGATAACAGAACGTGCAAATGTAAACTCTTCGTCAGAAACACCATCACCTTTTGCCATGGCACTTGCACCAACACCTAACATCATGGGTGTATTGGGCATTACTAAAACAACCTTTGCAGTCTCAATAGTGTGTGAACGTATAAAATCCTCAGAAACACCTGCACATATAGAAATAAAAACAGTTTCATCAGTAACAGCTGGTGCTAATTCATCAAGAACACTTCCAAGAACCTGAGGCTTAACCGCAAGAAGAACATATTTACATGTTGAAACAAGTGATTTTTCGTCTGAACAGATATTTACAGCAAGAGAAGATAACTTTTCAGCATCCTTATCATAAGCAAATACTTCAATATCCATACCGCTATTAATAATTCCATTAATAATCGCTGAACCCATATTACCTGTTCCAAGAACACCTAATCTGTTCATCTTTTTCACCTCTGAATTACTTCTTTTTATTTTTAGTTGAACCCTGATTTTTAAAAATTCTGTTATATGCAACCATTATCGGAAACAGTATAATCATGAGAAGAACGCAATCAACCGGAACCTTTATTGCGTTTTCTACAAGTCTCAAAGGAATTTTCACACTCCACATAACCTCAGCAGACCAGAAACCAGATATCAACATTACAAGCGGAGTCATAATAATATTACATACAACTGCCACGGAAAACTTTGCACCAATCACTCTTAACAGCTGCTTCCAAGGAAGAGCTGCAAGTCTGTAAAGAAAACAGCCATATAAAACAGCAATAATAATCGCATAAATAATAAACAAATTGTTTATATCATACACATAATCAAGTGCAAAAACACAACCTACAATAAGTAAAGAAACAAGCTTTGCATTAATACCGCTAAGTAATACTGTATTTGAATCAACACCGGGTTTAAAGATATCTTTATCAAATTTTATAGGCTTCAGCTTGTAAAGAAATAGACCGTAAAGCATTGCACCGACAGCCTCTACAAGTGTAAACAATGGATTAAAAGCACCAATTGTATTTGCAATCAATAATCCGAGTATATCAGTTATTGCACCTGAAAGAAAGCTGACAGTAGGTCCAAACAGCATACCTATTGCAGCAAGTGCTAAGAACGAAAAACTGATTTTTAAATCATCAGTAACATAAATTGTAACCGATTTTAATGCCAAATTAAGTGCAATAAGCATTGCGGTTACAGTTATACATCTAAGATTTTTCAACTCTAATGCAGAGTCTCTGAACATTCTAAAAATTGCCATAATATACCATCCTTTCTATTCAGGGACAGTCTTAATGACTTATCCCATTTACGCAATACATAAATTCGGATAAGCCATGGCAACTTATAGGTTTTATGCACAGCGAGATGCGAATATTGTACCGCAAGCAATTAGCTTTTCGTCATTGCAGCAACTCTCCGTCCACAATGCACTTAACGCACAATATCCTACTCTGTAAAATTATTATTAGAAGCTGATTTCGTCAGCAATCTTATAAAGATCTTCAAGGAAAGGCTTCTTCATATTGAGGGCTTCCTGAATGTCAACGTCATAAACGCTGCCCTGTTTTAAGCCGACAACTCGATTGCCAATTCCTTTTTCAAGAAGAGAAACAGCGTAGTAACCCATCTTACTTGCTTCAACTCTGTCGCGTACAGTAGGAGACCCGCCTCTCTGAACATGACCGAGAATTGTAGCACGAGCCTCAATACCTGTTCTTTCTTCAATTTCCTTGGCGATCTTTTCAGCATTGCCAACACCCTCGGAAACAACAACTATAAAATGATGCTTGCCTGTTGTCTGAGTATTCTTGATCTTGTTTACAATAGCATCAATATCATAAGGAACCTCAGAAGTAATTACTGCAATTGCACCGCAGGCAATACCTGTATTAAGCGCAATATAACCAGCTCTTCTACCCATTACTTCAACAACAGAGCAACGATCGTGTGATGACGCTGTGTCACGAAGCTTATCAATAAGTTCCATTGCGGTATTCATAGCAGTATCATAACCAATAGTATATTCTGTCATAGCAATATCGTTATCGATTGTTCCGGGAACACCTACACAGGGAATTCCGGCTGCTGATAAATCAGCAGCGCCACGGAAAGAACCGTCACCACCAATTACAACAATACCATCGATACCATGATCTTTACAAGACTTAACTGCCTTGTCAACGCCTTCTTTATAGCGGAATTCATCACAACGTGCAGTAAAAAGTGCAGTACCACCGCGCTGAATAATATCAGAAACGCTTCTTTCATCAAGAGGACGGATATCACCATTAATAAGTCCGTTGTAACCTCTGTAAATACCTACAACATCCATTCCCTTCTTAATAGCTGCTCTCACAGCTGCTCTGATAGCAGCATTCATGCCGGGAGCGTCGCCACCACTTGTTAAAACACCGATTTTCATAACTTTTCATACCCCTTTAACAGAAATAATCTTTTTAAAGTTTTATAAAATAACGAAAATAAATCGTCATTACATTTTATCATATAACATTTTACACAAAAATAACAATTAAGTCAAGTGAATAATTACTATTTCGGACTTATTTTAAAATAATATTACTTTTTCCACAAATTTTAACCAATTCTGAGAGAATTTCTTTTGTAATATTAACGTTTGATATTTCATTAATTACGCTAACTTGCCTTGTATCACTAAAACATAATCTGACATTTTCCTTACCGCTTTTACCAGATAATGATGTAATTATTGAAGCAATTTTATTTTGTTCATCACTTCTTACGTTAATGTACAATGTTTTATAATTTGTCGGATTGATGTTATCGGCCAATTCAATCTTATTAATTATAACTTTATTCTGCTCTTCCGAATTGCTTGAAACTGAAACTGTTCCATGAATCAATAATATTTTATCATCAGTTGTCAATAGTGGATTACTTGTTCTATAAACCTCATCAAAAATAATACCTTCGATACGTCCGCTTATATCTTCAAAAGAAGCAAAACACATGGTCTTACCGGTTTTAGTTATATGAAGCTTTTTTCCAGTGAGCATCACAAGTAAAGAAACTTTTTCGCCTTCTTTTACACCGGGGCCGTCTGCATCTACAATATCAGAAATTTTATTATAACCACTGATGCGCATATATTGTTCAAAAGAATCCAGAGGATGTCCGGTAGCATAATAACCCAAGGCTTCTTTTTCAAGCTTCATTAACTGTAAAGAATTATACTCCGGTAAATTTGCTAAAAAAGAATTATTATCCGAGGATGTTTCATTAATAAAATCAAAAAATCCCATCTGCCCTTCAAGGTTACGATTGCGATTTTCAACTATACTGTCATACATTGCTTCGTAACCAGTAATAAGACTTTTCCGACTATAACCAAGACTGTCAAATGCCCCAGCCTTAATAAATGACTCTACTACCCTCTTATTCATCTCCCTTCCTGCCAAACGAGTAAGAAAATCAGATATATCTGAGAATTTCTTTACCGATCGCTCTTTGATTATCTGAGAAATGAGATTTCTTCCTATATTCTTTATCGCAAGCAAACCGAAACGAATATTATTTCCTTCAATAACAAAACTCTCCATACTGAGATTTATGTCTGGTCTAAGAATTGAAATACCATGCTCTTTCAAATCTGAAATATATTCGAGGAGCTTGTCTGAATTATCAAGAACACTTGTCATAAGTGCGACCATGTATTCCTTATAAAAATGGCAACGAAGATATGCCGTCTGATAAGCAAGATAAGCATAAGCTGCAGCATGGGATTTATTGAAAGCATATGTGGCAAAGGATGACATTTCATCAAAAATTTCAATTGCTATACTTTCAGAAACACCGTTATTTACAGCTCCACAATTAGTTTCTGTACCATAAATAAAAGCATTTCTTTCTTTTTCCATTACTTCCTTTTTCTTTTTGGCCATTGCACGACGCACAAGATCGGCTCTGCCATAAGAATATCCGCCTATTTTTCTGCATATCTGCATTACCTGTTCCTGATATACAATACAGCCATAAGTAACTTCAAGAATATCCTTCAATAAATCAGTTTTATAAACAATCTCCTCTGGATTATGCTTATTTTTGATATATGTTGGAATAGACTGCATCGGACCGGGACGGTAAAGAGAAATTACAGCTGTTAAATCTTCCAGAGAATTAGGCTCTAATCTGGCGAGAACACTTTTCATTCCTCCGCTTTCAAACTGAAAAACACCGTTGCTATCGCCGGTTGAAAGCATCCTATATACGCTTGTATCATTTTCTGGAATTTTGTTTATATCAAAATCAGGAATACTCTTTCTGATGGCCTTCTGACAATCTTCTATAACTGTCAGATATCGCAATCCAAGAAAATCCATCTTTAAAAGACCAAGGCCTTCAAGATTATCTTTGGCATACTGAGTGACAATATAATTATCTCTTTTTTCTAATGGTACATACTCAGTAACAGGCTCTCTGGTAATTACAACACCAGCCGCGTGCATAGATGCATGCCGAGGCATCCCTTCAAGTTTTATTGCATTTTCAGTAAGTTTTTGAAGAACAATATCATTATCAATAAGCTTCCTTAGTTCTCTGTCTTCTGCGATTGCTCCTTTTATTGTAACATTGGGGCCGCCAGGAATCATTTTGGATAAAGAGTCAACCTTGCTATATGGTATATTCATTACCCTTCCTGTATCTTTTATTGCAGCACGGGCTGCAAGAGTACCGAAGGTAATGATTTGAGCCACATGATCAGCGCCATATTTCCTTGCGACATAATCAATTACTTCCTGACGTCTTTCATAGCAAAAGTCAATATCGAAATCTGGCATACTTACTCTTTCCGGGTTTAAAAAACGTTCGAAAAGAAGATTATATCTGATAGGATCAATAGATGTGATTTCAAGCGCATAGGCGCAAACACTTCCGACGCCCGAGCCTCTACCAGGACCAACCGGTATACCTCGTGACCTGGCATAAGAAATAAAATCTGCAACTATAAGGAAATAATCTACATATCCCATTTCGGTGATAATTCTAATTTCATATTCGGCACGATCGGTTATTTCACTATTTATATCTTCACCGTAACGTTTTTTTAGTCCTGAATAAACAGCATTTCTGAAATATACACTATTATCATCAACTCCGTCAATATGGAAATAAGGTAATTTTGTAACACCGAATTCAAATGAAACATTACATTTTTCTGCTATTTTTACAGTGTTTTTAATTGCTTCCTCCGGAAAAAGAGATGCCATCTCATCGCCTGTTTTAACGTAAAATTCATTCGTTGGAAAGCTTAATGAATCAGGACTATCTAATGTTTTACCTGTCGAAATGCAGGTGAGTATTCTCTGCATTTCACTATCAGTTTTTTCAATATAATGCGCATCATTAGTTGCAACAACAGGTATTCCGGTTTCTTCGGACAATTGATAAATCAATGGAAGTATCTTAACCTGTTCATCTATCCCGTGATTCTGTACTTCAAGATAATAATTTCCTGAGCCAAAAATTTCATTATACTCAATAGCTTTTGCTTTTGCAACCTCGTAATCACCATTAAGTAACAATCGCGGAATTTCCCCAGCCAGACAAGCAGAAAGACAGATAAGACCTTTACTATACTTACGAAGAAGCTCCACGTCGCATCTTGGACGATTATAAAACCCTTCGGTGTGAGATAAAGAAACAAGTTTAATAAGATTATTATATCCTTCATTATCTTTACAAAGAAGCACTAAATGATAAGGAGACTTATCCTCTCTTGTCTCCTTTTTTAATCGTCCTCTTGGTGCAACATATACCTCACATCCTATAATAGGTTTTACACCATTATTTAAACATTCATTATAAAAATCAATACAGCCATACATGATGCCATGATCCGTTATAGCGACAGAGGATTGTCCGAGTTCTCTTACTCGTGAAACAAGCCTCTTAATACGGCATGCGCCGTCTAAGAGGCTATATTCACTATGCACATGAAGATGAACAAAATCCATATAAATTCCTTTCATTTTCAGCAATTACGTAATGCATCTGCAATTTTTCTTATCCGTTCTATTCTGTGATTTACTCCGCTGCGGCTGATAGGAGGATTAAATAACTTACCAAGTTCACTGAGAGAAATATCAGGATTTTCTACCCTTAAACAAACAAGCTCTTTCAAATCCGAAGGCAAATTTTCATACTCTCCGCATTCTTTAATGAAATTAATATCTTCAATCTGCTTTGCTGAGGCAACTACTGTTTTTTCAATATTGGCCGCCTCACAATTGACTTTTCGGTTTATATTACTGCGAAAACCCTTATAAATCTTGATATTCATTACCTCCATAGAGCTCTGCATTGCGCCTATAAAAGTAAGAAAATCAGCAATATTTTCACTATCCTTGCTGTAAAGATAAGGAATTCCTCTACGCACTGACCGGTTTATTTTCATTCCTTGTTCATGAATCAAATTATATAATTGTTCACATTTCTTTTCATTACGAACCGATAATTCCAAATGATATCCCGCTTTCTGCACGGAAAGTGAACCACATGACAGAAATACCCCTCGTAAAAAAACACCGGTATCTACATCATTTCCAGTAATAAAACTGCGATTAATTGAATGAGCAATAAAACTATATTTCTCATTTAATTTATCTGTATTAATGTGCAATTTATAATTATCATTTTCACCTTTTTTACAATATTCAATTGAAACATATTCTGAAAAAAGCTCAGAAAAACATTTTTCAACACATTTATTGTCGGTAATGAAATATGATTTATCATCTCTTAACGGATATAAAAGGCCATAACAAAAAGTATCAATGAGAGTCTGCGGAACAATGCTCTCACAAAGCTCGTTTTTTATTTCAGATGTAAAAGACATAGTTATTTACCACAATCTCTATGCAAAAGACGAACTGTAAGCTTTTCTTCGCTGAGATGTCTGAACATGTTTTCGGCAAAAGTTACACTTCTATGTTTACCGCCTGTACATCCGAAAGCAATTACAAGCTGGCTTTTACCCTCAGCAATATACTGTGGTATAAGAAAATCAATAAGATCAAAAAGCTTATTTTGTAACGTTTGCGCAGTTTCGTGTTTCATAACAAATTCCCGAACCTCAGCATCCATTCCTGTTTTATGTTTAAGCTCTGCAACATAAAAAGGATTTGGTAGACAACGAACATCAAAAACAAGATCAGCTTCATCAGGAACACCGTATTTGAATCCAAAAGAAATACAGCTAATCATCATACTTTCGCTGATATCTTCAAGGAAAATATTAAGTACATTTTCTTTAAGTTTAGCAGTTGTCATTAAACTTGTATCGATAAAATAATCAGAATTTTCCCGAACAGGCATGAGGATTTCAAATTCAGCTGAAATAGCCTTATCGATATCTCCGCCACAAACATCTTGAAGAGGGTGTTTACGGCGGGTTTCCTTATATCTACGCTTAACAACATCCTGATCAGCATAAAGGAATAAAACCTTTATGTTAAGTCCAAGCTTACGCATTTCTTCAACACTGTCCCAAAGTTCCAAAAACAGCTCGCCACCACGTATATCCGTAACAAGAGCAACTTTTTCTATTGAATTATTACCTTTACATATATCAGCGAACTTATGAATCAATTGTGGTGGCATATTATCAACGCAAAAAAAACCAATATCTTCAAGAGCTTTCACAACACAGGATTTACCCGAGCCTGAAACACCGGTTACTATTACAAATTCCATTTATACTCCTCTGCTTATTCCAGAATTAATACTTCACATTCAAGCATAACGCCTGAATCCTTATATACTTTCTCCTTAACGGCTGAAATAACATCCTTCACATCTTTACAGGTAGCACCGCCTTTATTAATCACAAAGCCGCAATGCTTTTCACTTACCTGCGCTCCACCGCAAGTAAAACCTTTAAGCCCACTGGCTTCGATAAGTCTACCGGCAAAATCCCCTTCGGGACGTTTGAATGTACTGCCGGCACTTGGATATTCAAGCGGCTGTTTTGAACGTCTTTTTTCCATCAGTTCGGACATTTTAGCTGCTATTTCAGTCTTGTTTCCCTTATTCAACTTGAATAATACGCCGAGAATTATATAATTCCTTTCACAAAAAATACTGTGACGATACGAAAGCGCCATATCTTCAAGAAGCATTGTTTTTGCTTCCAGATTTTCATCAAGATAATCGCAACTAGCTACGACATCCTTTATTTCCCCACCATATGCACCTGCATTCATGTAAAGAGCTCCACCAACAGATCCTGGAATTCCATAAGCAAATTCAAGACCAGTAAGCTCATTGTCTTTTGCATATGAACATAATTTCATCAAAGATGTTCCGGCTTCACAGTAAATTCCTTCTTCGGATTCAGTGATTTGTGAAAATGCCGAAGAAAGAACTATAACAACACCTCTAAGGCCATCGTCACCTACGAGAACGTTACTTCCTCTTCCCAGAATGTAGTACTTGATACCATTATCACGGCAATAAATCAACAAATCCCGAAGAGCGCCAACACTATGTGGTTTTACAAGGTAATCACATTTACCACCAATTGAAAATGTTGTATATTCCGAAAGTGCTTCATCTTTAAAAAACTCTATTTTCCTTTTGTTGCATAAGTCCTCTAAGCTATCGTATTCTAAACCAATATTATATTTTTCACAAATGTTTTTTTCTTTATTGCAATCCAAAAAAACACCTCCAAAATATTACAATTTCGCCGCACATCTGAATGTGCGGCGAAAAGTATCACTTAACCTTACTTTAAAGTATATAAATAAGCAGCACCGATTATACCTGCATCATTTCCAAGTTTTGCAATATCAAGCTTTGTAGAACAATTAGGATCAATACAATAACTTTCACGTGCAATGTATTCAAGAAGCGGCTTGGTAAGGTTTTCGCCTTCTTTACATATACCACCGCCAATAAGAAGAACTTCCGGCTGGAATATATTCACAACATTTGTAAGGCCGCATCCAAGGTAATTAATATACTTATTTACAACTTCTGTTGCAGTTTTATCACCAGCTCTGAAGCCATCAAATGCTGTTTTTCCATCAACACCTTCTATGCTACCGGCAATTTCCCACATCTTTGTTTCTTTATCTGTTTCCATTGCTTCCTTAGTGAAATTAATGAGAGCAGTAGCAGATGAGTATGCTTCAAAACAACCTTTTCTGCCGCATCCACACTGTCTTCCATTGTATTCAATTACAGAGTGACCAAGTTCAGCTCCACAGAAATTAAAGCCTGTATAAATTTTACCATCAATGATGATACCGCCACCAACACCGGTTCCAAGAGTAATAACTACAACATTTTTGTATCCCTTACCAGCACCATTTACAACTTCGCCAAAAGCCGCAGCATTAGCATCATTTTCTACAAAAACTTCTGTACCAAGTTTTTGACTTAACATTCCGCCAAGTTCAAAATTATTAAATCCTAAATTGCAGGAATATAATACAACGCCTGTATTGCGATTAGCTGTACCGGGAGTACCGATACCAATACTATTGACATCAGAAACATCAATCTTAGCATCCTCGCATGCAAGCTTTACACCTTCAACAATACTGTCAACAATTTCCTCTGCCGGTCTCGGAAGATTTGTCTTGATGTTGGAGCGTCCGACAATATTGTAATTATCATCGACAACACCGACCTTAATATTTGTTCCACCTAAATCAATACCAATATTATACATTGCATTTTCTCCTTATGTTAAAATTTATCCGGGTGTTTATTTCTGAGGTAACTCAATATTTTATCTTCATCAATATTGAAGATAAGTTTCTCAGGAAAATTCACCTCTGCAAGAAGCTGCTTTGCAGCATCAAAATCACCGATTGCATTATAAAAATGAGCATCGGAATTAACAACTATATTTGTACCATATTTTTCACACGCTTCAAGAATCGTTGCATAACGCTGAAAATGAGTTTTTCCACGATATAAACGTGAAACATTGACTTCAATTAACTTCCCTTGGTTAGCACATTCTTTTGCAACAGCATCAAAATCATAATCATATTGCTCTGATTCAGAATGACAAATTACATCAACATGAGGATTTTGAAGAACTGAAAGATATGCCTTTGTATGTTCAGCTTTGTTTGACGGCATCATCAAAGGATAGTGCATAGAAGCATTAACCCATTGTACATATTTATAAAAACCAGGGTCTTTTATATCAAGTGTGCCTTTATCATCTTTTATATTAGCCTCAATTCCCTTTATAATCCGTACACCAAACAATTCATCCGGAAGAACTCTCATATTTATAAAATGCCATTCATGAGGTGCATCTTCCATTTCGATGCCGTGATCAGTCATTGCAAGATATTTTATGCCATGTTCAGAAGCCCATTTTGCATTTTCTGTTATAGTACTATACGCATGAGTGGAAGCACATGTATGTGTATGGAAATCTCCAATAAAATTCATTTTAATTTAGATACCCGAAGTTATACATCATACTTCGTTACAGTATCCGCACCCTCCATATTTAATCCAAGATTATCAAGCAAATCCTGAGCTGCATTATAGCCCATCTTCTTCTGACGGTTGTTCATAGCAGCAACTTCAAGGATAACCGCAAGGTTACGTCCGGGCTTTACCGGGATTGTAAGATAAGGAATCTTAACCCCAAGAATAGACATATAGTGATTATCCATACCCATTCTGTCATATACCTTTTCAGGATTCCAAGGTTCAAGTTCAACAACCATATCTATCTTTTCTGTAACTTTTACAGAACCCATACCAAAAAGCTGACGAACATTGATAATACCAATACCTCTGAGTTCGAGGAAGTGACGGATATTATCAGGAGAACTACCTACAAGAGTAACATTTGAGGTTTTCTTTATCTCTACCGCATCATCTGCTACAAGTCTATGACCACGTTTTACAAGCTCGATAGCAGTTTCGCTTTTACCAACACCACTGTCTCCGAGAATAAGAACACCTTCACCATAAATTTCAATAAGAACGCCATGACGGGTGATTCTTGGTGCAAGATTTAAGTTAAGAAAAGCAATAAGCTTTGCCATAAATGCAGAAGTACTTGCTTTACATCTTAAAATCGGAACACCGTATTTTTCTCCAAGTTCAGTAATTTCAGGAAAAAGTTCAAGATCACGGCTTATAACAAGAGCCGGAGGCTGTTTTGAAAGAAGCTTGTCTATTGCGGATCTTCTTTCTTCTTCGCTACGTTGTTCCAAAAAAGTAAATTCGGTTTTTCCTACAATCTGAATACGTGTATTATCAAAATATTCATAGAAACCTCCGAGTTGTAATCCGGGACGGTTTACATCACAACTGTAAATGAAAATATTAGCAGGATTCTGAGGGCAATAAAGCACTTCAAGTTCATGCTCGTTTATTATTCTGTCAAGTGAAACGGAAAATTCCTGTGGCATTGTTATTTGTTCCTTTCATTTAATCGCGTAAAAGCTTACGTACACTTTTTATTATACTATATCACGATCAATTTTTCAAGTGTTTTAAACTATTTTATTTTCAAAAAAAGTATTGACAAAAAAACACTTTTATGTTATAATTTATAACCGTAACAGATTGCTGATATGGCTCAGTCGGTAGAGCACATCCTTGGTAAGGATGAGGTCACCAGTTCGATTCTGGTTATCAGCTCCAGTTATGAAACCTGCTCATTTTTATGAGCAGGTTTTTTTATTAAATTCAACAGGCGTATCATTATGATACGCCTGTTTTTATTATAAAGTTCCAGTAAATCTCCTGAATGCAGCAATTCCCTTTTCGTTCCGTTTGAATACACCGGCATCGGCAAGGACCTGACCAAATACCGCACCTATTTCCTTATAAAGTATTTCCGTTATATTATCTTTATTTACCTGATATCTTGGTGCAAATTCTTCAACCCAATCCGCATGCTTTTCAAGAATCTCATCTTTTCTTACCGATTCTACCCCCTTATTAACTAAAACATCTCCTAAAAGCTCCATTTCAGATTTAAGTCGGGATGGAAGAACAGCAAGTCCCATTACTTCTATTAATCCGATATTTTCCTTCTTTATGTGATGAAGATTAGCGTGAGGATGGAAAATTCCCATAGGATGCTCATCGCTTGTGCGATTATTACGAAGTACAAGATCACACTCGTACTCGTTTTCTTTTTTACGAGCAATAGGAGTGATTGTATTGTGAGGTGTTCCATCGGAAAAAGCATATATATCAACTGTTTTATCGCTATATGCACGCCATTTTTTCAACACATAAGAACAAGCCTTTTCTAAATGTAATCTGTTTGTGCTCCTGAGACGAATAACAGACATGGGCCATTTTACAATTCCTGCTTTTACATCACTGAAATCAAAAAGGTTAAATTCGTACTCAACAGGCGAAGTTTCCATTGCAAAAGTATATTTACCGCCCTGGAAATGTTCATGACTAAGTATAGAACCGCCAACAATAGGTAAATCAGCATTAGAACCAACAAAATAATGAGGGAGTATCTCAATAATATCAAAAAGCTTACCAAAAACGGCATCATCAATACACATAGGAATATGTTCTGAATTAAAAATAATGCAATGTTCGTTATAGTAACCATACGGAGAGTATTGGAAAAACCAGTTCTGGTTGTTTATACTCATAGGAATAGGGATCAGATTCTGACGAGCAGGATGACCGATACGACCTGCATACCCTGTGTTTTCGATACACAACTGGCATTTGGGATAAGATGAAGACTGTACTGTTTTTGCGGCAGCAATATCACGAGGATCCTTTTCAGGCTTTGAACAATTTATTGTTATGTCAAGCACTCCATAATCTGATTCATAACCCCATTTTAAGTCCTTAGCTATTCTTCCGGCACGTACATAATTAATTTTTTTATTCCATTCGAAATATTCATCTGTTGCTTTTTCTGGAGAAAGCAAATAATCAGACTTGAATTTTCCTATTATTTCACGTGGGAATGCAGTAAATACGCCCATAATCTTTGTATCGAATAAATCGCGGGACTCCGCTGTATCAGATATAATACCATATTCAACAGCATAATCACATATCCCATTAAGGATTTCATCTATTGACATATCAATAGTGTCATTTTCAATATAATCCCATTCTGAAATAAGAAGTGTTTCAAGAAGTCTGTTACGAACAAACATTTTTTCATCTATCGTAATCAACTTTGTATTCAACGCATAATTAATAAGATTTACAACCAAACTCTCTATTT
>JAZNML010000031.1:0-5213 GCA_045579565.1 Ruminiclostridium sp. | reverse complement strand
AAGTCTGTCGTACCAATGTGTGAAATTACAACATTGCTGACATCACCCATTGCGAGAGGGCCATCAGTATCACTTGAAAGCTGTACACCAACTTCTAAAGAATTTCTGTCTTTAAGATTTGCAATTGCCGTAGCGTAAGCTTTACCATTGTCGCTGTTATTAGCAATAGCACTGATAGCACTCTCTGCAACAGCACGGGCAGTTACGCTTGTTTGTGCGCTTGAATAGTTAACGTGAGATCTGTTGCTTGCCGAAAGAGCAAGTGACAATGTTCCGAACATGAAAACAATGAGAATTGCCATTACGAAAACAACTGTTAAAAGAACTGAACCTTTTAGTTTTCTATTCTTTTCATTTTTCATTTTACATACCGCCTTTCCAGTTATATTAGACTTGCTTCGATCTCCACACTTTCCTATGATTTCTTGTTTCACCGCAATAGCCATAGATTTGCGGAATCAAAACAAGTCTTGTATCATAACTTCAGCGTGGAAAATTATTTCATCTCCGTATCAGGCTCAGGCATTTCATATACTGAGTACAGAGAAACAACAAATGTAGCTTCAGGAAGCATTTCTTCTTCACCTTCCGCAGGCTGTGCATTTTCATCTTCCTTAATTTCTAAGTTTGAAAGAGTTACAGAATCGATAATCATTGTTTCCTTCTGCTGCTCCATTGCCTCCATATAGCTCCACAAGTTTTCCTTTTCTTCAGCAGTTACATTAATTGTGTAAGTTGCCTTCATAAGGTTTGCAGCTGATCTTCCTGCAAGAGCGTTGCTTTCTTTTCTTAACTCATCAATTTCTTTTTTGAGTTCGCCGTTGATATCATACTGTAAACGGAAATTTTCAGCAACTACAGGTGGAACAAAGTAGTAATAACCGAGGTTTGTAACACCTACATCACTTACACTCAAAGAAGTGATTGTTACTTCGTTTTCCTCTGCAAACTTCTGCATTAACTGGTCGAACTTACGTGTGTTATCGAAGGTTTCAAGTTCTACGAAATCTTCTGTGAACTTGATACCCTCAGCGTGGATATTCTTAATATCTGTCTTGAGTCCGGGGATCTCATCGATTTGTGACTGCACCTCAGCCTGTGATGCCTGAAGTGTAGCGAGTTGTGCCTTATTATCATCAATTTCTTGTTTCTTAGGCTTAATCAGAAGGAAAGCCACTATAAGTATTACTGACAAGGCAAGCAGAACACCTATAATAATACGATCTCTATAATTTAATTTCATTTTTCTCTACCTCCTTATTATGCTGCATCATCAGGATGATAAGCACTCTTTCTGCCCTTAATTGCAACAGATACCGCAAAATTTACAACCTTTTCTTCTTCAGTCTGACCTTCTTCGACTGATGTATCTACTGTATATCCGGTATATGAGCACTTTTCAAAATATCCCTTATTGTCAGTATATGATGGGTCCTGAATATTATCAACATACATGGAAGGAAGTTTCTGAACGTATTCCTCTTCACCCTCGGCAGTAATGGTAAACGCCATCATGCCGCCTGCGTATGAAGGAGTAGAAATCTTACACTTGTCAACATCAAGATCAAGTTCCTCTGCTGTCTTATCGAGAATAAGCTGAAGTGTGTCAAACTTGTCGCCGATAATTACAGGCTGTGAGTAGAATGCATCATAGCAGTTCTCCATCTTAACAGCATAATCCTGAACTGTCTGCTTCATATTGATAAGCTTTACACGGTGCTCAAGCTGATCCTTAACCTCCTGTGAGTCAAGGTATGCCTGAACTTCTTCAATATCTTTAACGATACCGTTATTAACGCCTGCCATAGCAAGCCAGATACCGCCTGAAACAACAACTGAACCGAGGAAAAGACCGAGCATAATTCCAAGACCTGCATTTTCGCCTCTTGCCTTACCGCCTGATGCAGCCTTCTTGATTGCAGCGGAGATTTCTGTTTCAAGGAGATTGATTTTCTCAGTTTCCTTGTTACGCTTGAACATCGCACCGATTGCGTTAGCATAAAGTGAGAATTCAAGATTTTCGTGACCGTGAATCTGTGGAGGTACGTTGATAAGGCTTGTGTTAAGATCAAGCTTTTCAAGCTCGTCTGTAAGCTTTACATAATCGTGAGTATCTCCGTAGAAGATTACGTTCTCAATAACCTCTCCTGTATTACGGCTTCTGTGGAACTGAAGCATACGGAAGATGTTTTCGTTTACAGCCTCAAATACATAGTCAGCGGTATTGCCGTAGTCATCGGGGTCGATGGAAGCAAAACGTGAGAATGAAAGCTGTCCCTGCTCATAAAGGTTGAGTGAGATGAAGTTGGGGTCAATCTGTACTGCAAGGAGTGGCATCTTGGACTTGATTTTTGTATCAGCAAGAAGTACCTTTGTAATACAGTTGCATCCAACCATTACTGATTTAAGAGCGATACCGAGAAGCTTGAAAACTTCCTTATAGCTGTTAACGATTTCGTAAGGACAAGCTGTAGCAAGCACCTTGAGCATTGGCTCGCCGTTGTCGCCGTTTTCAGCAGCGTCACCCACGATAACATATGTAACTGAGAATGTATCATCAAGGCTGAGTTCTGCCTGCATCTGCTGCTTAACAGTTCTCTGCATATCCTGAGGTTTTACTCTTGGAACAACAAGCTCCTTGAAGATTGTAAGGTTTGAGGAAACAGAAATGATTGCCTCCTTGTCAGGCATTCTGTTTTTCTTGAGCGCACCATGAATAAGTGTAGCTACGTTTGCGGGTTCTTTAACGTGTCCGTTTACAATAAGCCCTTCCTCAAGATTGATTGTTGCCGCAGAGCTGATCTTAATTTTTCCGTTACTCTCAACGCCCTTAACGACACGTATATTTCTATCCGTAATATCAAATGAAAGCATTTTCTTTTTTTCCACCTTTCCGTGTTTATTCGTTTTCCATACCTTCCATAGCGCCGTAGAGTGCGGGGTAAATACCGCAAACAACAAGGGCTATGATAATACCCATGAATATGAGCATGATAGGCTCAACCATGTGAACAAGACGTTCAACAGCTGAATCTGATTCTTCCTCGTAGTATTCGGAAGTCTTTTCAAGGATTGAGTCAAGAGCACCTGACTCCTCACCAACGTAGATTACAGAGCAGAACATAGACTCGAAGAGTTCTGTTCTTGTAATAGCTGCTGAAAGGGTTTCACCCTGTTTAACCTCATCAATAACACCTTCAAACTTCTCATCAACATATAAGTTTCCAAGTATTGCTGAAGCTCTCTGGATACATTCAACCATTGGAATACCACTTGAATAAAGTGAAGAAAGGGTTCTTGAAAAACGTGCTGTGTAAATCTTTGTAACGAGTGGTCCCCAGCCGGGTCCTTTAAGTATCATTCTGTCAATCTTATATCTGAGCTTTGGCTCTCTCAACGCATAGTTGATACCAAGGACAGCAAGAATAACAAGAACAATGAGTATGTACCATTTTGTTCTGAGGAAGTCTGAAATAGCCTTCAGAACCTTCGTCAAGAAAGGCATCTGACTTGGATCCTCATACATATCAATAAATGCAGGCATGATAAACGTAAAGAGGAAGATACAAACAACAACGCAGAGTACCGCAAGGATTACAGGATAAACCATAGCACTCTTTACTGTATTCGCAAGTTTGTTTTCCTTTGCGTACTGTTCCGAAAGACGAGTCATAATTACGTCAAGGGAACCGCTGGCTTCACCGGCGCCAACCATTGAAATAAGGAAGTCGGGGAATGAACCTCTGTGCATTTCCAGAGTTGAGGAGAAAGATTCACCCTTCTGAACATTTTCGTAAATGTCCTGCCAGATTGCCTTTGCCTTTTCATTCTCCTGCTCGTTTCTCATAATGTCGATTGACTTTACGAGGGTAAGTCCCGAAGTAAGCATAGCGCTCAACTGTCGGCAGGTAAATGCAAGTTCTTTCGTGCTGAACTTGTAGATTGATTTTGAAGTACCGACCTCTTCACCGTAATCTTTGATAAAAAGACCTCGTTCCTTCATCTTTTCGAGGAATTCCTGCTCATTCTCGGCGTTAGCCTTACCCTTTACCTGTTTGCCTCGGGCATCCTGAGCAATGTAGGAATAACTCTTCATGAAACCACCTCCGTGTTTTTTGATACGTACCCCGATACCGTGTCCGGAATCCATGAGTACAGGGGCACATATATACGCACTACCCTAATATAATTATTATAACATATTAGACTTAATTTTTCAATTGTGTTTTTGACTTAAATAATGGTAGTATTTTTATCAATATTAACCAAATTATATACAAATGGTATTAGTGATAAGGATTTTCCGCCATTTAAACTGCATTTCTCCGTCACCTTTTAAGTGACATACACTCATCAGAAAACATAATTATTAATATGCGATATCGTGCCATATTATCGTAGATACATTATAACATATTTTTTGAAATACTGCAATATTTTTTTGATAGATTTCTAAAATTTTATTTAATTTATGAATGATAGTAATAATTTTAACATCAAAATTAACCCTGCATTGTAGAAATTTAACAAAGACAATGCAGGGTTAAAACAACTAAAGGCGGTTTGTTAGGCAACTCTAAACCTATTTAAGACTAATATTATATTTTTTGAACCAATAGTCGAGTTGCACAAAGTAGGCTATAGTCTGTGGAAGATTCATAAGCTGACCATACCACGGGATATGCTCCGAATGGGTGAGAAGCTGTTCCAGAGCCTCTTTTTTCACGAAATCCGTGAGCGGAGTGGGATTTGACAGGATTTCACGGAGTTTTTCCGATACGGCGGTGAGAAATGCAGGGTTGTGAGTTTTCGGATATGGGCTTTTCTTTCTGCGGAGAACACGCTCAGGCAGCCAATCCGCCATAGCTTCACGGAGCAAGCCTTTTTCCCTGCCGTTGTAGTCCTTGAATTCCCACGGCACATTGTAGAGATACTCCGCAAGACGGTAATCACAAAACGGCACACGCACCTCTAAACCGCTGTACATGGACATTCTGTCCTTGCGTTCAAGGAGATTTTGCATAAACCAATCAAAATTCAGCTTTGTCATCTCTTTCATACGGCTTTCAAGAGGCGAATCCGTAGGAAGTTTATCAGCGGAATCGGCAGTTCTTCGATATGCGGAATAGACGTATTCCTCCCCTTTTATTTCCTTGGCAATGTCATCACGGATAAATCCCATACGGTATGCGGTACTCTGTGCCCATGGGAAA
>JAZNML010000030.1:0-12205 GCA_045579565.1 Ruminiclostridium sp. | reverse complement strand
GGCGGAAATGACAAGAAATGCTTTGCTAAAATGCACAAGATGACAGGTTCGGAAAATGCTCCCTGCCTATCGGTAGTGGATTTACTGAAAAATAAAAATCCCGATGATATTGCAAAAGTAAAGTCGTTTGCAGAGAAAGTAAGAGGGAATGTAAATTGACAAAGAAAAGGGCGCTTAAAATGATTATAAAGTGGATTCTGATAATAATTGCGGCTCTTGTGCTGCTTACCTTTATCATTGTAGAAGGGGCAAGAGCAGTGACATATTTCTCAAATCATATAACAACCGAAAACGGCATTGATGAGGGCGTTTATGTAAGCTTAGGCGGACAGGAACAATATCTTCTTATACGAGGCGAAAACAAGGATAACCCTGTAATTATATGGCTTCACGGTGGTCCTGCGGGTCCTGAGGGGTATGTAAATCATTATTTTCAGAAACATCTTTTATCAGATTATACGGTTATAAACTGGGATCAGCGCGGTTGCGGCAGAACATATTTCAGAAATGAAAAGATTGATCCTGAAAACAAAACCGCAACCTTTGAACAGTTACAGACCGACCTAAATGAGCTTGTTGATTATGCCTGTCAGCGTTTTGGCAAAGAAAAAGTAATTATTATAGGTCATTCCTGCGGCTCGGTAATCGGTAGCAAATACGCTCTTACCTATCCCGAAAAGGTTTCGGCATTTGTGGGAGTTGGTCAGTTTGTATCAATGGAAGCGGAAATGCACAGCTATGAGGACGCGTTATCAAAAGCAACCGCAAAGGGTGATGATACAGCGAAGATGGTTGAAGCTTACAACAAGTACATAGGTGACAAATCTCTTGTAAACATGCTGGAGCTGAGAAAATATACCTCCCCTTATCACAAAGCTGATAAATCAGCAAATACCATCTGGATAGGACTTTCTTCACCTTATATGAATTTCGATGATGTAAGGTGGATGTTCAAGCCTGCGGGTGATATGGAAGGCTTTTTAAAACTGAATCAACAGTTATTTGATGGTCTCAATACGGTTGATGTAAGGGATTTCGGTATGAAATACGAAGTTCCCGTTGGTTTTATCACAGGCGCACAGGACTGGACAACACCCGTAAAATATGCAAATGATTACTATGAAGCTGTAACATCCCCCGAAAAGAAGCTTGTACTGATTGACGGCTGTGGTCATTCTCCCCAGTATGACGACTCTGAGGCGTTCTGCAATGAGCTTAAGGGGATGCTGAATGAGTTTTTGAACTGAATATTCAAGTCCGCGGAGCGTTCGCGGACTTTTTTTATTATACCACTTTTATTTTCTATAATTTTGTGGTATACTATGAAAAGTAAAGAAAAGGCGGTGTGAAATGAAAAGATATTCAGGGCATTATAAAAGCTCCAACGGAGTCAATAATATCGCATTCAATGTGACTGTTCCTGACGGAAAGCCGAAAGGCATTGTTCAGATGGCTCATGGAATGTGTGAAAACTCCCTTTTATACATGCACATGATGGAATATTTTTCCGCACACGGCTTTATAGTCTGTGCCAATGACTTTCTCGGTCATGGCCGTTCAGTCCGTAATTATGACGATGTAGGCTTTTTCGCTCAGAAAAACGGCTGGCGCTGTATTGTAAGAGATATGAAGAAGCTTACGGATTTAGTATGCCGGAAATTCCCCGGTTTACCAGTCATTCTGGTAGGTCACAGTATGGGCAGCTTTGCGGCAAGAGAGTATCTTACCTGGTACGGCGATGACCTTTCGGCATGTGTTCTTGTGGGAACAAGCGACGGTTTCGATAACCGCAAGGCATTGGTGCTTTTTACAAAGCTTCTCTGTCTTTACGAAGGCGGAAGATACCATCTCCCGTTTGTGCTCAAAATCGGCAGCGGTCTTTTCTGTTCAAAAATGGGTAAGATGAGCTTCGGCTGGGACTGGCTTTCACGGGACAGAAGAGTGCGGGAGCTTATGGACCGCCATGCCTTTGACTATACAGCAAGAGCCTATAATGATATAATCACTCTTCTGGATGTTATTTCAGCAAATGACTGGGCTTACAGCATTCCCACAAATCTTCCCCTTCTTATGATGAGCGGCAATCGTGATGGTGTAGGTGAATGCGGAAAGGGTGTTGCAAGACTTTACCGCAGGCTGAAAAGAGCAGGCTGTAAAAATGTTAAGGTGCGTCTTTACGGCGGAGCAAGGCATATGCTTTTACACGAAACAAACAGAAAGCGGGTTTATGACGACCTGATTTCATGGATAGACAAAACTTTAAAAGAGGTGCAGAATGAAAAATCAGTATCTTGAAATGGGAAAAATCACAAAAACACAGGGTCTTAAAGGCGAAGTACGTATGCAGTACTACTGCGACAGCCCCGACCTCGTGGAAGAGTTTGACACACTCTACATGGGTAAGGATAAGACTCCGGTGGAAATAGAAAGAAGCCGTTATCTCAAAAGCGATGTGGTTGTTATAAAGATAAAGGGAATCGATACTCCCGAGGATGCACAGAAGCTTGTGGGAAAAATGTTGTATCTTGACCGCGAGGATGTTGAGCTCCCTGAGGATGTGTGGTTTATACAGGATATTATCGGCTTACAGGTTGTGGATAATGACAATGGCACTGTTTACGGTAAGGTTGATGAAATCTACCAGAACGGCGGTGCTGATGTGTATTCAATAAAGACTCCCGACGGAAAACAGTTGATGTTCCCTGCAATTCCTGAGGTGCTTATCAATACAGATATAGATGAAGGCAAAATCTACATACGCCCACTTCAAGGTCTTTTCGACATATATCACGGAAAGGGTGAAAACGGCGATGAGGATTGATATTGCAACCCTTTTTCCGGCAATGTGCGAAGGTGTACTATCTGAAAGTATCATCGGCAGAGCCCGCAAGGCAGGACATATTGAGGTTAATTGCCACAATATCCGTGATTACACCCTTAACAAGCACAAGAATGTGGATGATAAGGCTTACGGTGGCGGAACGGGAATGGTTATGCAGGCACAGCCTATCTATGACTGCGTAATGGCGATAAAATCACAGCTTCCTGAAAATGCTAAGCCGAGACTTATCTACATGTCTCCCCAGGGAAGAACGCTTACCCAGGAGATTGTAAAGGAGCTGGCGGCGGAGGATAATCTTATCTTGCTGTGCGGTCATTATGAGGGTGTAGATCAGAGAGTGCTTGACGAGCTCAGTTTTGAGGAAATATCAACAGGAGATTATGTTGTGACAGGTGGAGAATTGCCTGCCCTTATGCTTACCGACTCGGTGGCAAGGTTGCAAGAAGGGGTTCTTCCCAACGAGGATGCGTATTCCATAGAAAGCCACTATAACGGACTTTTAGAGCATCCTCAATATACAAGGCCTGAGGAATGGATGGGCAGAAAGGTGCCTGAGGTACTGATTTCGGGTCATCATGCCAACATAAAAAAATGGCAGGATGAAATGGCTTTGGAGGTTACAAAAAGGAAACGTCCTGACCTTTTATAAGGATATGTTGAAAATTTCTTGGGCATGTTGAATACTATGTTGAAAACTATTTGTGCATTTACAACAAGCTTTCGCAGATAATTTGAGTTTGAATGAACAAAAACGGAAAATTATTTCAAAACTTTCGTAAAAAAGCTAAAAAGTTGTTGACTTAAATCTTTTTTGGGGATATACTAAAACAGTAGACAATGGCAGTTAATATCTGCCAAGGGGTAACTTAAAAATTATGGAGGAATTTTCTTATGTTCGTAAGAGAAGTAGACGTTAAAAATCAGGTTGGTCTTCACGCAAGACCCGCAACATTCTTCATTCAGAAGGCAAATGAGTATAAGTCTTCTATCTGGGTTGAAAAGGAAGAGCGCAGAGTAAACGCTAAGTCCCTCTTAGGTATCCTTTCTCTCGGTATTGTAGGCGGTACAACAATCCGCATCATCGCTGACGGCGCTGATGAACAGCTCGCAGTTGACGGCTTAACAAAGCTCATCGAAGGCGGCTTCGAAGAATAATTGATTTATAACAAGAAAAGCCGTATCGGTTTCCGATACGGCTTTATATTTTTGGTGATAACATGAAAAAAGTATTTTCTTATATATATATTATAATGGTATGTCTCATAATGTGCGGATGCGCAAAACAAACATACAATTACGAGGGTAAAGACCTTATTGACAAAGCGGCGGAAATTCATACAGGCTTTGAAAGTGCATGGGTCACAATATACTCTGATGAGCTTACTGACAAACAGAGCATAGTGTATCGTTTTGAAGGTGAAGTAATGCAATATATGTATTCTGCACATATAGACGGTAAAACCTATTACGAGTTCAATAACGGTACGGAGTTGAATTACATCACATTACCCGATGAAACAGAGTGGAGCTTTACTGCAAAGGGCAGCGAAGATTATTACAGTTACAGTAAGGCAAGCCGTCATTATTTTGCAGACGGTTCGCAGCTGTTCACAGACTACGAGGCTGCGGTTTCAGGTAGTGAAATCACGGAGATAGACGGTTCAATAAACATAAAGCTTAGCTATGACCTTGAAAAGCTGTCGCAGTACAGTGCGTTTGCAGGGTATGAATTCACGGACTTTTCTATGGAATTTTTTATTGATAAGGAAAACGGAAGATGCCTGGTATTCAGCAATGAATATACTCTGGCTGATGGAACAAGTCATTCATATCAGGTGACTATGCTTGAAAAAGATGCAAACGAGCCAATTGAGAGAATAGAAATTGAATAACATTTCGGGCGGTAATTTCCGCCCGAATATTTTGTTCAAGATGTTATTGTGAATATGCACAAAAACTACTGATAATTTTGATTAATTTTCTACATTAAAAATGGCAATAAATTTTGCAAAAAGTGTTGTATTTCTTAGTGAAATGAGGTATAATATCACTTGCATGCTGCGAATAATGCGTAGAAATCGGAGGTTGCGTCTCTCGAAGGCGGTAATTCCGATGGAGCATGTCCGGCTGAAAGTCGGGCGAAAACAGGGAAAGACATGAAGAATCGCCGCTCTGGGAAGGGTTTGTCAAAGGCAGATACCCCCGTTATAAAGAGTTTCGGCGAAACTTATATGCTCTTGACGAGGAACACACGATATAGTGTGCAACTTCATTCCCGGTTCTGTTCGCTTTCATGAAAGCCCTGGTGAATGCCGGGCGTAAATCTATGAAAGGGGATATACGAAAGTGGCAGTTAAGGAAAAGGTAAGAGTTAAGATCAAAGGCTACGAGCACTCCATCGTTGATGCTGCGGCAGCTAAGATTGTTGAAACAGCTAAGAGAACTGGTTCCAGAGTTGCTGGTCCTATTCCGCTTCCCACAAACAAGGAAGTTATCACAATCTTACGTGCAGTTCACAAGTACAAGGACAGCCGTGAGCAGTTCGAACTCAGAACCCACAAGCGTCTTATCGACGTAATCCGCCCCACAAACAAGACTATCGAAGCATTACAGAGTCTTGAATTACCCGCGGGCGTAGAAATTTCAATGGAACTCTGATTCCCCACAGCGTTGCATAAAAATTGCGACCGAAGTAGAAGTTTCGAGTTATGTTGACCACGGTCAACCACTAACCAAGGCAGACACGCTGCACTTGGTCACGTTGAGGAAACACCTCAACCAATAACCAATTAGGAGGAAAACCATGAAAAAGGGTTTAATCGCAAAGAAAATCGGCATGACCCAGATTTTCGACGAAGCGGGAAATGTAGTTCCCGTAACAGTAGTTGAAGCCGGCCCTTGCGTAGTTGTTCAGAAGAAGACTTCTGAAAATGACGGCTACGAAGCAGTACAGCTCGGTTTCGGCGACATCTCCCCCAAGGGCGTAAACAAGCCCATGCAGGGACATTTCAAGAAGAATGACGTAGCATTCAAGAGAACACTCAAGGAGTTCAGACTTGATGACACATCCGCAGTTAACGTTGGTGACATCTTAAAGGCAGACACATTCGCAGTAGGCGATGTAATCGACGTTCAGGGTACCAGCAAGGGTAAGGGCTTCCAGGGTGCTATCAAGCGTCACAACCAGCACAGAGTAAAGATGACACACGGTACCGGCCCTGTTCACAGACATGCAGGTTCCATGGGTGCTATCTCTGATCCTTCCAGAATTTTCAAGGGTAAGGGTATGCCTGGTCACATGGGTTGTGACACAATTACTGTTCAGAACCTTGTAGTAGTCAAGGTTGATGCAGAAAATAATCTTATCGCAATCAAGGGTGCTGTTCCCGGTCCTAAGGGCGGAGTGCTTTGCATTACTGATGCGGTTAAGGCGTAAGGAGGAGGATTAATAATGGCAAACGTAAAAGTATTTGATATGAACGGTCAGCCTGTTTCCGACCTCGAGCTTAACGATGCAGTGTTCGGTATTGAACCCAACACAGTAGTTATGCACGCAGCAGTTGTTAATTACCTCGCTAATCAGCGTCAGGGTACTCAGTCTACTCTCACAAGAACAGAGGTAAGCGGCGGCGGCAAGAAGCCTTGGAGACAGAAGGGTACAGGTCACGCAAGACAGGGTTCTACAAGAGCTCCCCAGTGGACACACGGTGGTATTGCATTAGGACCGAAGCCCAGAAGCTACAGCTACTCATTAAATAAAAAGGTTAAGAGACTCGCTCTCCTTTCCGCTCTTTCTTCTAAGGTTGCAGATAACGACATCGTTGTTCTCGATGCAATCAAGACAGAAGAATTCAAGACAAAGACAATCGTTAACATGCTCAAGGCTCTTAATGTAAACGAAAAGGCATTAATCGTTCTTGACACAGTTGACAAGAAGGTTATCAAGAGCGCAGCTAACATCCCCGGCGTTAAGACAACTCAGGTTAACACACTTAACGTTTATGACATCTTAAACTACACAAAGTTTATTGTTGTTAAGGATGCTGTTGCAAAGATCGAGGAGGTATATGCATAATGGAAAGATTAGCACAGGACATTATCGTACGCCCCATCATTACAGAAAAGTCTATGGATGGACTTGCTGAACGCAAGTACACATTTGAAGTTGCTAAGAACGCTAACAAGATTGAAGTTAAGAAGGCTGTTGAAACACTTTTCGGTGTTAAGGTTGCTAAGGTTAACACAATCAGCGTTAAAGGTAAGATGAAGCGCATGGGCCGCAACGAAGGTTACACATCTGACTGGAAGAAGGCAATTGTAACTCTCACAGAAGATTCTAAGACAATTGAATTCTTCGACGGCACAATGTAAAAGTAAGGAGTGAAGATAAATGGCTATAAAGACATATAAACCTGTCACACCCGGACGCAGAGGCATGACAGTTATTGATTACAGCGGCTTATCTAAGGTTGCTCCTGAAAAGAGCCTTCTTGAAAGCCTCAAAAAGCATTCCGGCCGTAACAGCTACGGCAGAATTACTGTAAGACACAAGGGCGGCGGAAACAGAAGAAAGTACAGAATCATCGACTTCAAGAGAAACAAGCTCGGCATGAACGCTACTGTTCTCACAATCGAATACGATCCTAACCGTTCCGCATTCATCGCACTCGTTCAGTACGAGGACGGCGAAAAGAAGTATATCATCGCTCCTGAAAAGCTTGCAGTTGGCGACATTATCAGAAACGGTGAAGATGCAGATATCAAGCCCGGTAACGCACTCGCACTCAAAGATATCCCTGTTGGTACAGTTGTTCACAACATCGAGCTTTATCCCGGCAAGGGTGCTCAGCTCGTTCGTTCCGCAGGTAACATGGCTCAGCTCATGGCTAAGGAAAACGGCTACGCATTAATCCGTCTCCCCAGCGGCGAGCTCAGAAACGTATCTGAAAAGTGCATGGCTACAATCGGTGTAGTAAGCAACTCCGACCACGCTAACGTTAACTACGGTAAGGCTGGTAGAATCAGACACATGGGCGTTAGACCTACTGTAAGAGGTTCCGTAATGAACCCCTGCGATCACCCTCACGGTGGTGGTGAAGGTAAGTCTCCTGTTGGTCGTCCCGGACCTGTAACACCTTGGGGCAAGCCTGCTCTCGGTTACAAGACACGTAAGGGCAACAACAGAACTGATAAGTTCATCGTTAAGAGAAGAAACGGTAAGTAATTAAGAATGCAAGTTGTTGTTAATAAGAACAGCGTACCTCACGGGTAAAACGATGTTCATTAACTTGCAACGTAACTTGAAAGGAAATAAATAATATGAGCAGAAGTAACAAGAAGGGACCTTATGTCCAGGAAGTTCTTCTTAAGCGCGTACTTGCTATGAATGAAGCAGGCGAAAAGAAGGTACTCAAGACATGGAGCCGTTCCAGCACAATTTTCCCTGATTTCGTTGGTCACACTTTCGCTGTTCATGACGGCAGAAAGCACGTTCCGGTTTATGTAACTGAAGATATGGTTGGCCACAAGTTAGGTGAATTCGCTCCTACAAGAACATTCAAGGGTCACGTAGGAAGCAAGACAACCAAGAAGTAAGGAGGAGAAACGAATGGAAGCAAGAGCAGAATTAAGACAGGTTCGTATTTCTCCCCGTAAGGTAGGAATCGTACTCGATCTTATCAGAAATAAGCCCTGCGAAGAAGCAATGGCTATCTTAAAGTACACACCCAAGTCTGCTTGCGAGCCTCTTATGAAGCTTCTCAAGTCAGCTATGGCAAATGCAGAAAACAATCACAATATGGATGTTGCTAACTGCTATGTATCTTCCTGCCACTGCGGTGCAGGTGTTACACTCAAGCGTATCCGTCCCAAGGATCACGGCAGAGCACACAGAATCTTAAAGAGAACATCCAACATCGTGCTTGTTATCAAAGAAAAGGAATAAGGAGGTAAACAATGGGACAGAAAGTTAATCCTCACGGTCTTAGAGTAGGCGTTATCAAGGATTGGGACTCCCGTTGGTTTGCCAACAAGTCCACTTTTGGTGACACACTTGTAGAAGACTACAAGATCCGTGAATATTTAAAGAAGAAGCTTTACAAGGCTGGCGTTCCTACAATCGAAATCGAACGTGACGCAGCTAAGGTAAAGGTTAACATCCAGTGCGCAAAGCCCGGTATGGTTATCGGTCAGAAGGGTGCTGAAATCGAAAAGCTCAGAGGCGAACTCGAAAAGCTTACAGGCGGCAAGACTGTTCTCGTAAACATCATCGAAGTTAAGAGCCCTGACCTCAACGCACAGCTCGTTGCTGAAAACATTGCTCAGCAGCTCGAAGGCCGTGTATCTTTCAGAAGAGCTATGAAGTCCTGCATCAGCAGAACAATGAAGCTCGGCGCAAAGGGTATCAAGACAACAGTAAGCGGTCGTCTCGGCGGTGCAGAAATCGCTCGTTCCGAAAGCTACCACGAAGGTACAATTCCGCTTCAGACACTCCGTGCTGATATAGACTACGGTGTAGCAAGAGCTAACACAACATACGGCGTTATCGGTGTTAAGGTTTGGATCTACAAGGGTGAAGTTTTAAAGGGTGAAATCCCCACAACAAAGCCTGAAAGACCCAGAAGAAGAAACAATGAAGGCAAGAAGAATTTCAAGCCCAGAGCAGAAAGAAAAGAAGGGGGTAATGAATAATGTTACTTCCAAAGAGAGTAAAGTACAGAAGACAGCAGAGAGGTCGCCTCACAGGTAAGGCTCTCCGTGGTAACAAGGTTTCTAACGGTGAATTCGGCTTACAGGCACTCGAACCTGCATGGATCACTTCCAACCAGATCGAAGCAGCCCGTATCGCTATGACACGTTACAGCAAGCGTGGTGGTCAGGTTTGGAGCAAGGTTTTCCCTGACAAGCCCGTAACAGAAAAGCCCGCTGAAACACGAATGGGTTCCGGTAAGGGTTCACCTGAATACTGGGTAGCAGTAGTTAAGCCCGGCAGAGTAATGTTCGAAATCGCCGGTGTATCGGAAGAAGTTGCAAGAGAAGCTATGCGTCTCGCTATGCACAAGCTTCCTATCAAGTGCAAATTTATCAAGAAAGAGGAGGCTGCTGAGTAATGAAGATTACAAAGGAAATCAGAGAATTATCTGAAGTCGAATTACAGAACAGAGCTGCTGAATTAAAGCAGGAGCTTTTCAACCTCCGTTTCCAGCTTGCAGTAAACCAGCTTGAAAACACTACAAGAATCAAGGCTGTTAAGAAGGAGATTGCCGTTATCAAGACAATCCAGCGCGAGCGTGAGCTTGCAGCAAATAAGTAAGAGGGAGGAACGAATATAATGGAAAGAAATCTCAGAAAAACCAGAGTAGGTATCGTTGTAAGCGATAAGATGGATAAGACTATCGTAGTTGCTATCAAGGATAACGTTCGCCACCCTTTATACAAGAAAATCATCAAGAGAACTTACAAGTTAAAGGCTCACGATGAAGAAAATACCTGCAAGGTAGGCGATAAGGTTGAAGTTATGGAAACAAGACCTTTATCCAAGGATAAGAGATGGCGTTTAATCAACGTAATCGAAAGAGCTAAGTAATAACGGAAGGAGAATACAGACATGATACAGATGCAGACACGTCTTAAGGTTGCTGATAACACAGGCGCGAAAGAGCTTATGTGCATCAGAGTCCTCGGCGGTACTCGTAGAAAATATGCTAACATCGGTGACGTTATCATCGCTTCCGTTAAGAAAGCAAGCCCCGGTGGTACAGTTAAGAAGGGCGACGTAGTTAAGTGTGTTGTAGTTCGTTCCGCTTCCGGTTTAAGACGTGAAGACGGCACATACATCAGATTTGATGAAAACGCTGCTGTAATTATTAAGGAAGACAAAAACCCCAGAGGCACCCGTATCTTTGGACCGGTTGCCAGAGAGCTTCGTGAAAAGGACTTTATGAAGATCCTTTCACTCGCTCCTGAAGTATTATAAGGGAGGACGTCTGATATGAACAATTTACACGTAAAAACAGGCGATGAAGTAAAGATTATCTCCGGTAAGGATAAGGGTAAGACAGGTAAGGTTTTACAGGTTGCTCCCTCCGAAGGCAAGGTAATCGTTGAAGGCTGCAACATGGTTACAAAGCATGTTAAGGCTAAGCGTCAGGGTCAGCTCAGCGGTATCGTTAAGGCTGAAGGCGCTCTTTATGCCTGCAAGGTTATGCCTATCTGCCCTAAGTGCAAGAAGGCTACAAGAGTAGGCAACGAAATCAAGAACGACAAGAAAGTAAGAGTATGCAAGCACTGCGGTGCAGAACTCTAATCAGGCTTGACAGTGGGTCGGATAAAGTAACTTCCGGCTGCTGTCGGTAAGGAGTAAAATAAAATGGCTAGAATGAAAACCTATTACAAGGAAACCGTAGCTCCTGCTCTTTTCAAGAAGTTCGGTTACAAGAGCGTAATGCAGGTACCGAAGCTTGACAAGATCGTTATCAACGTAGGCTGCGGCGAAGCTAAGGACGACCAGAAGAAGATCGATGCAATCATGGGCGATTTAGCTCAGATTACAGGTCAGAAGCCGATCGTTTGCCGTGCTAAGAAGGCTATCGCTAACTTCAAGCTCAGAGAAGGCAACATCATCGGTGTTAAGGTTACTCTTAGAAACGATACAATGTATGAATTCCTCGACAGATTCTTCAACGTAGCTCTCCCCCGTGTAAGAGACTTCCGTGGTATTAACCCCAACTCTTTCGACGGCAGAGGCAATTACAGCGTTGGTATCAAGGAACAGCTCATTTTCCCTGAAATTGAGTATGAAAAGATTGATGCAATTCGTGGTATGGACATCAACTTTGTAACAACAGCTAAGACAGACGAAGAAGCAAAAGAGCTGCTCGCACTCATGGGCGCTCCGTTCGCTAAATAAGAAAGGTTAAGGAAATAAAATATGGCAAAGAAATCAATGGTTGCTAAACAGCAGCGTCCTGCAAAGTTTTCCACCCGTTCTTACAACAGATGCAAAATATGCGGCAGACCTCATGCATACCTCCGTAAGTTTGGTATTTGCAGAATTTGTTTCAGAGAATTAGCTTATAAGGGTCAGATCCCCGGAGTTAAGAAGGCAAGCTGGTAATTTTTCATCGAAATTTATAAGGAGGAAAAGAAAATGCAGATTACTGATACTATCGCAGATATGCTTACAAGAATTCGTAACGCTAGCTCAGCGAAGCACCCCTCTGTTGACATTCCTTGCTCCAACATCAAGAAGCAGATCGCTAAGATTCTTGAAGAAGAAGGATACATCAAGAACTTCAGAGTTATTGAAGACAACAAGCAGGGTATCATCAGAATTACTTTAAAGTATACTGAGAATAAGTCACA
>JAZNML010000029.1:0-3417 GCA_045579565.1 Ruminiclostridium sp. | reverse complement strand
TTGCTTTATAAGCTTCATAATGTGTTCAACTATATTAGGGTCAAACTGTTTTCCTTTGTTTTTTTCGAGCTCTGATAAAATATCTTCCTTTGTAAGTTTCGGACGATAGCATCTGTTGCTGTTCATAGCATCAAGAGAATCGGCAACACATATCATACGGGCAATAAGCGGGATTTCTTCGCCTTTTAGTCCTGTGGGGTAGCCCTTTCCGTCAAAACGCTCGTGGTGGTAAAGCGCACCGTGGTTCATATCCTTTATAGAGTTGAAATCACGCAGCATTTCTCCGCCGATTGTGGTGTGACGCTTGATTGTTTCGTATTCTTCGTCGGTTAGCTTGTCAGGTTTCTGAAGAATATTTACGGGTATAGCTATTTTTCCGCAGTCGTGCATAAGAGCAATACATCGGATATCGTTGCATTGCTTTGTAGAATAGCCCATTTCCTTTGCAAGCGCATGTGAAATCTCGGCAACACGCTCGGAATGACCCTTGGTGTTGGGGTCCTTGGCTTCTACGAAATTGATAAAGGTCTTGATTGACTGGTCGATAATCTGGGCATCGTGCTTTTGCTGTTTTAAGAGCTTTCTTACTCTGATTTGTGACATTACAAGACCGATTAAAAGCACCAGCCAGAGAATATCCAGACCTACGATTGCAATAAATAAGGGGTCGGACCAGGCATTTCTGCTGAGATGATAGTGGAACACCACGTTATCGAAAACGGGAGCGTAGCCAAGGTCCTGGTCGGGTACATACACGATAAAGCCCACAATTGCGGAGCTGTTTACCTCTTCGGTTTCCGACTGGGGTTCAAGGGGGTATTCGTTATCCGCCTTACTGGGACAGTAAACGAATTTATCGCCTTTTTCAAGGGGAATCATAGGTCCCGTGTGGTCTATGTAATAGTCCAGCTCAATTGGTACGCTCTGATATTCACGCAGGTCGATAAGCTGGGTTTTTACGCCGTTTGCCGAACTCTGATGGAATTCCAGCTTTCCGTTCCAGCCGTTATTTAGCCACATGAATTCGGGCATGAATACATCGGCTGTCCAGTCGGTAACAGTAGCATCGCTTGTGTTGGTAATAACAATTTCGTAGATAATACCGACGCTGTCACCGTGGAGCTCGTTTCCTTCTTCGTCAAGAATGGGGTCTTTGAGCCATGCGCCCGAGTCACCGCCGCGTGGTCCGATTTTAACATCGAAATCATTAAGTGACCAGACCTCACCGTCAAAGGTGCCGGAAGAGAGTGGTACATCTTTGATTATTTTGCTTTCATTTTTTACGGAGCAATAAAAAACGGCAATTACAGCAAAGGTAACAACGTATGCAATTGATGTAATAATGATTGCAACAATATCTTTACTGAGCTTTTTCATACCGCACCTCCTGAAATGTATTTTATAGGAACATTATACCTTATATGTAATGCCCTGTCAATAGAAAAACCCGGAGCTGAGCCGGGCTTTCATAATATTTCTTTAAATTATAAGCCGTTTCTGATACAAGATACAGACCGCAGCATTGCGCTGCGGTCTTTCGTCTAAATATCCAGGCTGTTAATTGTAGAAAACATCATTACTGTCAAGAACAGGGGGAATTTCTGCAACAGGGAGCGGAACAGCTTCTGTTGTAGTAGTTGATGAACCTTCTGATGTTACATCACTTGCTGTAATTATATCTTCGACATGGAATTTCTTTATCTCGATAAAAGGAGAGTTGTAATTCTTTTTCATCAGTATCCTCCTTACTTTTTGTAGTTGATAGTGAAATCGGTAAAGGTGATTTCATCATCAGCGTGAACGTTGTCGATAATAACGGTTAAGAATGCGTGGTCGCCGCCCGCCTTTACCTTTTCGCCGTAGATGTTGAGGTAGGAGAAGCAGCAGTCCGCTGTGAAGGTAACGTACTTATCCGCCTTTTTGCTGTAAACGGTAATTGTTACATCCTTAGCATGTTTCAGAAGCTCCTTATCCACCATCTTTACAATACGGAGTGAGTAGATATCTCTGCCGTTCTTGTCTTTCTTGTGGTACTTGTGGCCTTGAATTTTACCGTCTGTTGCCTTGTCCTTGCCAGCCTTTTCGTCGTGGGTATTATTCTTGGAGTTTTCAAGCTCCTTCTTATCTTCCGTAGTAACCTTATCTGCGGTTACTTCTTCCTGCTTAGGCTTTTCAACAGTGGAGTCGGGGGTGAAGAGAATATCGGTTATTGCTATGCCGTCACCGTAAATTTGAAGACCGCACTTTTCCTTTGCAAGATTCTGGATAATGTCGATATGATCTTTGGTAATCGGTACCTCGCAATATCCGTCTTTGGTGAGTGTTACAACACTGTCAAATAAAAAGTAGTCCTTGTTTTCTGTTCCGTTTAATGTATCTGACCATTCGGAAATAAACGGTGCTATCTGATGTCCGTATTGAGGATTGCCGATTAACTCAACGCCAATTTTCAGAGTGCCGGGTGTTTCCATTTTTGAAATAAGCTCATAAGATACTATGTGAGCGTGTTCCCAGCTTTCAATCGGAGCATAATTTTCATCGATAAGGATATCGTTGGGATTTGTAAGCACCTTGGGGAGTTCTGTTGTATCAAATGTAAGGTCTGTAATGTATAATTCGCCGCCTGCAAAGTTGTCGTAGGTCATTATCTTAATATTAGGAGCAGAACATAACCAGCCGCGGTATTTTCTTGAAATAACCTCTTCATTTGAGGTAGCGGTAAAATGATGTCCCTGTATCTCCTTGCCTTCCTTGTCATTACCTGTAACAGATATATATGCGTTGGCTTTTGTAGTCTTGGTTTTCATTGATACAGTCTGTACATCGGATACGTCTGTGTCTTCGGGGCCTAAGGGGAAGTTGACATTAATACTGGTCAAATTTCCGCCGTTTAAATAGAATGAATTTTCGCTTGTCTGAACTATCTGACCGATAATTCCTGTGTAATTTGTAATATCATTCTTGGAAACAGTAAGGTCGCTTACGGTAATGGAAGCACCATCTGTTAATTTCCATAAGTTAAAATCTAAAATGCTGTAACCACCCTCGTAGCAGAAGAAAAAGACGGTATCAGTTGCGTCTTTTGTTACTAAGGACTGTCCGAGTTTATAGCGTGATTCGTCTGCATTTTTTCCTGAGAAAACAGATTCAACTTCACCGGTTACAGTAATCTTCGCACTTACATACTTTGCACCTGTAAGGTCTAAGTCATCAACATAGTTGTTTAATACAATACAGGTGTTATCGCCTTCCTGTAAGCCGTCTCCACTGTCAACATATTTCCATACGCCTTCTTCAACCTCATACCATTCATCGTAGGCTGTTCTTGCCTGAGTGGAGAAGTCGAATTTTACTTTTATAAGGTCATTTGCCTCTACGGCGGCCTGATCTATATTGTCATACCATCCGAAAGTAAGC
>JAZNML010000028.1:0-24703 GCA_045579565.1 Ruminiclostridium sp. | reverse complement strand
TGGTTTCTATCCTTCGAAGCTTGTAAAACTGGATATTATGCTTAACGGCGATGTTGTTGACGCACTTTCGTTTATTGTCCATACGGACAAGGCATACCCGAGAGCAAGAAAGATTGCCGAAAAGCTCAAAGACCATATCCCGAGACAGCTTTTTGAGGTGCCGATTCAGGCTGCAATCGGCGGTAAAATTATTGCCCGTGAAACCGTAAAGGCTATGCGTAAGGACGTACTTGCAAAGTGCTACGGCGGTGATATTACACGTAAGAAAAAGCTTCTTGAAAAGCAGAAGGAAGGTAAGAAGAGAATGCGCCAGTTAGGTACTGTTGAAGTGCCTCAGGAGGCATTCATGGCTGTACTCAAGCTTGACGAATGACAGGGCTTTATATACATGTTCCGTTCTGTTTGTCCAAATGCCCCTATTGTGATTTTTATTCAGAGGGGTATGACGACTCTCTTGCTGAACAGTACGCAGAGGCGGTAATACGGAACATAAAACACTATGATGAAACCTATGATACGGTGTATTTCGGCGGCGGAACCCCTGTTCTGCTGTCCGACAGAATACCCCGTATAATGAAGGAAGTAAGACTCTCTGAAAATGCGGAGGTTACCGTTGAGGCGAACCCTTGTGTTACCAATGAAAAACGGCTCTATGACCTGCTTTCAGGGGGCGTGAACCGTATTTCCTTCGGGGTGCAGTCTCTTGACGAAAACGAACTGAAATTCCTCGGCAGAAGACATGACAGCAGACAGGCGGTTAAGTCCATTGAGCTTGCGTATAAAACAGGCTTTCGCAATATCTCCGCTGATTTGATGCTGGGTCTTCCCATGCAGAACGAGAAAAGCATTGCTGCTTCCGTTTCTGCACTTTCAGAGCTGCCCATAAACCACGTTTCAGCGTATCTTCTGAAAATTGAAGAAAACACCCCTTTTGCAAGAATGGATATTGCCGTTCCTGATGATGAAATAATGGATTCGCTTTATCTTTTTACCTGTAACCAGCTGGAAAAGTATGGCTTTTTCCAGTACGAAATCAGCAACTTTGCGAAAAAAGGGTACGAGTGCCGACATAATCTTAAATACTGGCGGTGCGAGGAATATGTGGGAATAGGCGCATCTGCTCATTCTTACTACGAGGGAAAACGCTTCTGTACCGAACGTAATCTGCGTGATTTTATTGCTTCGGATTTACAGAAAACCATAATTACCGATGATACAGCAGGTGACTTTGACGAGTTTGCAATGCTGAAACTCAGATTGTCTGAGGGGCTTTCCTTTGCGGAATGTGAAGGCTTCGGTATTGATAAGAATGTAATTTCAGAAAGGCTGAAAAGGGTACCGCGGGAGTATTACCGTCTTACTGATGGCGGAATTGCTCTCACGAAGGAAGGCTTTTTGCTTTCCAATGCGGTAATCGGAAAAATTTTAGGCTATTGATATGGAATATTTACAGATAGGAAATGTTAAAATAAAGAAAACAGCGGCTCTCGCACCAATGGCGGGAGTCGCCGATTACGCTTTCCGAAAGGTCGCAAAGGAATACGGAGCGGCGTATGTTGTAAGCGAAATGGCAAGCTGTAAGGGTATGGTTTACAGCGACAGAAAGACCGCAGAGCTTCTTAATGTTACGGATTTTGAAAGACCTATGGCGGTACAGCTTTTCGGCTGCGAGCCTGAGTTTGTAGCTCCCGCCGTAAAGATTGCCGAAGGGTTCAGACCCGATATCATTGACCTGAACAGCGGCTGCCCCGTACCGAAGGTTGCGGGAAACGGCTCGGGAAGTGCACTTATGAAGAATCCAAAGCTTTTCGGCGAGATGATAACCGCAATGGTGAAGTCAACAACTCTTCCCGTTACGGTCAAAATCCGTAAGGGCTGGGATGAGAACAGCGTCAATGCGGTAGAAATCGCAAAAATTGCCGAGGAATGCGGTGCTTCGGCGGTTGCTGTTCACGGCAGAACAAAAACGCAGATGTATACAGGCACAGCAGACTGGGATATAATTGCTGCGGTTAAGCAGGTGGTGAAAATCCCTGTTATTGCAAACGGAGATGTTGATTCGGCTGAAAAATGTGCCGAGATGTATAAATATACAGGCTGTGACCTTGTTATGATAGGCAGGGGAGCCTGCGGAAAGCCGTGGCTGTTCCGTGAAATCGAACAGTACATGAACGGCGAAGAAATCACCCCTGTTACTCTTGAAGAGCGGATTGCAACAATGAGACGGCAGATTGAACTTCTGGTAGAGAACAAGGGTGAGTATATCGGAATGAAAGAAGCGCGTATGCAGACGGGCTGGTACCTTAAAGGAATGCCCAATGCGGCGAAATACCGTGCTCATTGCGGAACGCTTTCGACATTGAAGGATCTGGATAATCTTATAGAAACCATCAGAAAGGAGCAGGAAACATGATTGCTTTAATTACAGGTGCAAGCTCGGGAATCGGCAGAGCAATGGCGGTTGATTTTGCGAAAAGAGGCTTTAATCTTATAATTGTTGCACGCCGCAGACAAAGACTTATCGAGCTTAAAGAAGAGGTTCAGGAAAAGTACGGCGTAAAGGTACGCTGCTTCTGTCATGACCTGTCAAAAACAGAGGAGTGTATCAAGCTTTACGAAGAAGTTAGCCGTGTAAATGTCGATGTACTTGTGAACAGCGCAGGCTTCGGAGTATTCGGTAAATTCCACGAAACATCTCTTGAAGACGAGCTTAAAATGATAGATGTAAATATAAAGGCACTTCACATTCTCACAAAGCTTTTCCTCAAAAAATTCAGAGAAAGAAACAAGGGCTTTATACTGAATGTTGCTTCAATTGCGGGCTTTATGCCTGGTCCCGAGTTTTCATCCTACTATGCGTCAAAAAGCTATGTAATCAATCTCACAAAGGCAATACACGAGGAGCTTCGTTTTGAAAAATCCAACGTGTATATCGGTGCACTCTGCCCCGGACCTGTACGTACCGAGTTCAATGAAATTGCCGGTGCTCAGTTTGCAGTTTCGGGAGCTTCCGATGTTGAGGTTGCCGAGTATGCAATTGAAAAGATGTTCGACGGACAGATGATAATTGTCCCCGGCGCAAGCACAAAATTCCTTCGTGCAGCGGCAAAATACGCTCCTGAAAACATCCTGTTAAGCGCGGTGGGTGCGGTACAGCGTTCACGCAAGCTTATTGAAAAGGATACGGATATAATTACAGAATAAAAAAATCACCGCTTCGGCGGTGATTTTTTTATTTATGTTCGGTTATGATAATTCCACCTGTAAATCCGAAAAAACGGTACAGATCCGAGCTTGTCATCTCGCCCCTTTTTCCCCAGGAGGAGAAAACGAGCTTGTCATCTTCGATACCCGTAACAGTGATATAATGCCATCGCATTTTCCCTTCTGTTCCGTTCATTTTGTAGGGAAGTCTCCTGAAATTTTCCCCCACTCTCACAATAACAGGCATACCTGCGCCAAGGGATTTCTCAAAGCGCTCCCGCAGTTCGTTTTCCGTCATCTTTCTTACGGGAATAAACTTAAAATTGTGGTTCGGATTGCTGTCTGCCAGCATTTTCACAACCTTTTTCGGCGGTATTCCGAAGCTGTCGGCAATGCTCATTTTTTTCGATATACCGCAGACAAATTTCACATACTCCACCCATGGTACAGCATTGTTTTTTCGGAGGAAAAGTGTCATATCACACACAGCAATAAGTCCACAGCCGCAGCGTTTGATACGTTTTCCGTTTGGCTGATTGCTGAAATTACCCTGATTTCCGCCGTAGCCCTCGCCCCAGGGATTGAGAACCTTTATAAATTCAACTTTCATTTTCTATATAATCGCTCCTGAGCTGTCCACAGGCGGCATTGACCGATGAGCCAAGCTCCCTGCGCATAGTAACGCTGATGTTGTTCTTTTTGAGCACGTCGTAAAAGCTCATTATCTGCTGAAAATCCGAGCATTCGTAAATGTCCCCGTCGCTGCTGTTGTAACGGATGATGTTGACGTACAGCTTGCTGTCGCCTATGAGTTCTGCAAGCTCCAAGGCGTTCTCTGCACTGTCGTTTACACCCTTTATCATCACGTATTCCAGCGCAACCCTCTTATTCAGCTTTTCGGAAAAGTCTTTTACGGATTTAATGAGAACGGACAGGGGATAAGCCTTGTTTATGGGCATAAGCTCAGAACGTAATGTATCGTTCGGTGCGTGAAGGCTTACCGCAAGGTTACAGGGAAAACGGCTTTCGGTAAGCTTCTCGATTTCGGGAACAAGTCCGCAGGTTGAAACAGTTATTTTTCTCGGAGCAAAGCTGAGCCCCTTGGGGTAAAGCATTATGTCGACAAAATCCATGACGTTCTGAAAGTTGTCCAACGGCTCGCCGATACCCATAATGGAGATACCTGTTAAATTGGGTGTTTCAGCTTTCACAAAGAGTACCTGTTGAACAATTTCGCCCGGGGTAAGATTGCGGATTTTTTTCAGCCTTCCGCTTCGGCAGAATTTACAACCCATGTTGCAGCCTGCCTGAGTTGAAACGCAGATACTTCCCCCGTATTCATGGCGCATAAGCACAGTTTCCACGAGGTTGCCGTCACAAAGGCGGAACAGGTATTTCACTGCGGTTTCGCCGTCGGAAATATCGATACATTCCAGGTTCGGAAAGTCAAAATTATCCGAAAGCAAGGTCTTTATTTTAGGGGAAATGGAAAGCTCGTCAATGCTACGGATATTATCGCGGTACAGGGCGGTCATAACCGCCTCGGCACGTGAGATTTTTTCATTGTGAGACTGAAAAAATTCGCAGAATTTATTATATGTCATGTCGTAAATGTTCATAAAATCACCTGATACAATGATAACCTGAAAAAAAGCATTTGTCAAGGCTGGAAAAGATATTGTAAAAATGAACAAAATATGAATAATTTTTTATAGGAAATGTAGAAAATAACGTTTACATTGTTGACATAACAATACTATATAATATATAATAATCATGTATAAAAATACAACAAAATTTCAGGAGGTTAAACATGAAATTAAAAAGAATTTTAGCCGGCGCACTTGCAGGTGTTATGGCTATGACAAGCATGGTTGTAACAAGCGTTACAGTGAGTGCGGCAGCTGACCCTGTTCTTCCCGATGTAGAATATGGTACTGTTAAGTTTGAGGATGAAGGCGAATTTACTTGTACGCTTAAAGATGATGGTTCAGTAGAGGGTACTGTTGCGCAACTTGCATCTGCTCTTTGCTATGGTAGTTATGTTTTTGAAGACGATGACATTCTTCTTATTTCTGTTACAACAGATGTAGAAGACACTTCTGTATGGAAGGCAGCTTTTAATGGTTTTGGTGAAGGTTGGGCAAGTACTTGGACAGGTGTTGCTCCTGATGCTGGTGTTCTTTCTTTTTCCACCACTATTAGCGAAGTAGCAAAAGCATCTGGTCTTAAAGATGCCAGTGAATTAGGCGGCGTTCTTTTCCAGGTATGGGATGCTAAGGAAGGCGATACATTTAAGTATTCAGTAGTTCTTGCTGAAGCACCTTCAGCTACTGAGTCTGTTCCTTCTGATATTCCTGACCCTGTTCTTCCCGATGTAGAATATGGTACTGTTAAGTTTGAGGATGAAGGCGAATTTACTTGTACGCTTAAAGATGATGGTTCAATAGAGGGTACTGTTGCGCAACTCGCATCTGCTCTTTGCTATGGCAATTATGTTTTTGAAGACGATGACATTCTTCTTATTTCCGTTACAACAAATGTAGAAGACACTTCTGCATGGAAGGCAGCTTTTAACGGTTTTGGTGAAGGTTGGTCAAGCACTTGGACTGGTGTTGCACCTGATGCTGGTGTTCTTTCTTTCTCCGCTACTGTTGGTGAATTAGCAAAAGCAACTGGTCTTGCTGATGCTAGTGAATTAGGCGGCGTTCTTTTCCAGGTATGGGATGCTAAGGAAGGCGATACATTTAAGTATTCAGTAGTACTCGCTGAAGCTGCAGAAGAAGAGGAAGAAGATGAAGTTGTAGAAGAAGAGGAAGAAGAAGTTCTTGACAAGGGCACATTTGATAATGAAAAGGGTAAATACGCTGAACTTCCTGCTGATAAAATCCCTGCAATGACAAACGATAAGGATTCTGTAAGTGCTGATAAGTTCCTTGATACAAAGGCTGATACATTACTTACATACGCAGACGGTAAGCTTTACATCTACGCTCAGTATTCAACAGAAAAAGACCTTGCTAATAAGACAGAAGCATCTGTTATTGTAAAGCACACAAACGGTAAGGCTCTCAAGCTTACAACATCTGCTGCTTACAACAAGCTTACAAATGATATCGTTGCTGCCGAAGGCAATGCTTTCATCGCATTTGTAATCACAGGCGTTTCTGATTCCGCAAACGACGCTACATACTGGGGCAACTTCTCTTGCACAGATATCACACTTGCATAATAGAAAAGGAGGATACGAAAATGAAACTTGAATACACAAGACCTGAAATCGAGGTTACACTTTTCTCCACAGAATCTATTATGGACAGTGCAACCGGTGACAACAGCACAATTGACACAATTACTGTTGATGGTGAAAACCTTCCTGTTGGTCTCAGCGCAAACACTTGGATTAATTAATCAAATAAACGGCAGGCAAATGCCTGCCGTTTTTAATTGAGGGTATTATTATGAGAAAATTATTGATGACAGCTTTACTATCCGCATTAATGCTCTGCCTTTGCGGTTGTGAGCCGCCTGCTTCTGAGGAAACTTCCACAACCACCGAGGCTGTAACCACCACCGCAGAAACCTCTGCTTCTGAAACAACAACCAGTAAGATAGGCGGTTTTATTGTGTATGATGAAATGCCCGAGGACGGCGGTACATTCGAGTGGGAAGAGGTAGACACAGCGGAATGAAAAAGTACTACAACATCTGCGGTTTAACGGTCTGTGCTGATTTTCAGCACAAAACCATGTGCGAACGTTCGGCGAAATACGAGTGTGAGGAGCGTACCCCCGATTTTACAATTCCGCTGGTGCCTGAATCCGAGTACGAACGCCTTATGAGTAACCCCGGAATAGACGAATCCTCTGCCGAAAACATATTCACAGCTGATTTTTTCTATACCATGCTGCTCAGATACGGCGGTTTTATGCTCCATTCCTCAGCTGTTGAGGTTGACGGAAAGGCATATCTCTTTTCTGCACCCAGCGGTACAGGTAAATCCACCCATACATCCCTGTGGCTAAGACGCTTTGGCGACCGTGCCCGTATCATCAATGACGATAAGCCTGCAATCCGATTTATAGATGGCAAAGCCTATGCCTATGGCACACCATGGAGCGGAAAATCGGATCTTAACGTGAATGTGGCGGTACAGATTCAGGGAATATGCGTGCTTGAACGTTCCGAAAAGAACTTTATCGAGCCATTGGATGAGGGAACAGCTGTTTTTTCAATTCTGAATCAGACTATCCGCCCCCGCAATGAAGCATATATGAACAATCTGCTTACATTGCTTGATAAGGCATTATCCTGCGTTCCTATATGGCGAATGGGCTGCAACATCTCTCTTGAAGCGGCTGAAACCGCATATAACGCAATGTCACAGAAATAAGAATCGGTATACAGCAATGCTGTATACCGATTTTTTAGTTATTCTTGAAGGTCCTGAACTTTTCCATGTTCTGCTTACGGTTGATGGTTGCGCCTTTTATCATTCGCACAATCCAGAATACCGGTAAAAGAACAGGTGCTTTTTTAAGAACGGGGAACTGTTCTTTCATATAAGCGAGGTTTGGGAATAATCTTTCAAACAGGTATGCGCCCTTGCTTTTTCCCTTCATTCCCTGAATGACCTGGTTTTCAAAGGTACCGTAGGTACCGCCGCGGAGAATATATTCCGCCATTTTGAGATGTTCATCTGTTGGTGTTTTGCCGCCAAACCACACATCAGACAGTTCTAGGAAGCTGTCAAACAGCTCTGCCTCTCCGATTTCTTCAAAGAAACCGCGGATGCGGTTCATGTCGAGGGTATGGCCTGCTATTTTGCGGTAGATATACAGGTCCATAAAGCTTCTGATACCGGTACCGCCCCATTTGTAATGCCCCATAGCGTGCGCCATTACATACCCGAAGCAATAATCGGGAACGAGTTTGTAGCGTGCTCCTGTGACAACCTCGGTTTTATCCCAGGTGTTTTCAAAAATAGTTGCAAAGCTGTCTCTTGTGGAATTGAAAAGCTCGTGATGTATTTCCACATTCATAACAGGAGCCTTGTAGTAAACATCATGGTTGGTATGGTCAAGAAGGTTGGAGTTATAGCCCATTGACAGAAGGATATCGCCTGCTTTTTTAAGATTTTCCTTATCAACAAGAATATCAATATCCCCCATGGTGCGAAAATCACTTTGGGGGTACATTTTTTTAATGATTGTACCTTTAAGAGTTACAAAACGAATATTTTCTTCCGTAAACCGCTTTGTAATAAGTTCAAGCTCTGAGCCCTGGATGATATCTCTCATTATTTCGCGGTCGCGTACCTCTGCCCATTTCTTCATAAGCTCGGAATCGGGCTTGTTTTTAAGCTTTTCTATGCCGTAATAAACAAGGTTGGCAACGCTGTGATACTCCGCCAGTTTAAAAATCTGTTCGAAATTGACAGATTCGGGAGGCTCAGGGGGTTGCTCGTTGTTTATGGTGGAGCAGAGCAAGGAGAAAAGATATTTTTGCTCGTTATTAAAGTTGTTCATAGGTAATTTCTCCGTCTTTCAGAATCAGATGTCTGGGACAAATGTCAAGCGCGGCTTTTCTGTGTGTAACAACAAGAACCGTTCTGTTTTTAAGCTTGCTCAGGCTTTCCAGGAGCATTGATTCAGTATTCTCGTCAAGTGCCGAGGTTGCCTCATCAAGCAGCATAATGGGAGCATTGCTTAAAATAGCTCTTGCAACAGCGATTCTTTGAGCCTGTCCTTCGGAAATACCAAAACCGTTTTCTCCGATTTTTGTATCCAGCTTGTCGGGAAGCTCCATGATGAAGTCGTAGGCACATGCGGTTTTCATGGCATTGATAATTTCTTCTTCGCTTGCATTATCGTTAAGGAAGGTGATATTTTCTCTTACTGTGCCCGAGAAAAGCATATTTCCCTGAGGAACATATGTAAAAAGCTCTCTTGTCTGAGAACCGGGACTGAAAATACCGTTGTTACATTCAAAATTGATTGAGCCCTCTTCCAGTTCAAAAATACCAAGCAGCAGATAGAAAAGAGTTGATTTTCCGCCGCCTGAAATACCTGTCAATGAGGTGAACTGATTCTTTTCAATATCGATATTCACATTGCGGAGAACGTTATTTTCGCCGTATGAAAAGCTCAGATTTCTGATTGAGATTTTATTTAAGCTGTCGTAATCTGCTTTTTCTTCTGATACAGCTTCATCAGGCAGGTTTTCAAGCTCGATAATACGTTCTGCTGATGCGGTCATACCGAAAAATCTGGGCAACAAGCCTGAAAGCGAAGCAAAAGGCTGCTGAATCTGGTTTACAAGTTGAAGGATAGCTGTAAGTGTACCATATGTCATGGTGCCGTTTATGATGCCGAAAGCTCCCCATATAATTGAGTACAGGTATCCCATCTGGAATATGAATCCGAATCCTGAATTTGCAAGAATGCTTATGGTCTTGCGTTTCATACGCGCCTTGTAATGAATCTGCTGTTTTTCCTCATTAAGACGGCACATTTTATCTTCTGAACCGAATACTTTAATTACCATAAGGTTTTCCAGGGTTTCTTGAAGGAAAGAACGCATTTTCCCCTGAGTTTCCTGGACTTCCTTGTGCAGATGCTTGATTTTGCCGCGCAAAAATCTTGACACGGTGAAAACAACAATTCCTACCACGATGAATAACAGCGTGAACTGTAAATCCAGCGTCATAAGTACAGCGGCAGCAGCGATTAATCTTGTAATCAGTCCTACAAGATTTGGTAAGATACTTGTGATACCGTCAGTTACCACCGTAACATCGGAAAACATACGGTTAAGCAGCTCACCGCTATGATAAGAGGAAGTGCTTTTAAAGCTTTTCTTTAAAAGAAGGGAAAGTATATGACTTCTGTATTCCTTTTCAAGTCCGGCGTGAACAATTTCATTCAGATTGTTGCAAACAAGCCTGATAGCAAGCATAGTGAAAATAATAGCAAAAAGACCAAAGCTGTTTTGTATAACCAGCTCTTTACTTCCGGCTGTTGCACCGTCTATGATGCCGCGGCAGAACAACGCAAAAATAATGGATATTACTGAGAATATTGTGTTACTCAGAATAAGGAAAACGAGGTGAGGATGGTATTTTTTTGAGGTTTTGAAAATCCATCTCAGTGTGGATTTGTCATATCTTTTTTTATCCATTCTGTTTTCCTTTGCAAAAAATATTTCTTAATTTAAAAAACACCCTTCTGATAAAGAAACAACGCCACAGCCACAGATAAAGCTTGTAGCCTGCGCTGTTTGTATTGAAGGGCTTGTCATCACGGAAAATACGGTTTACTATGCCGATAATATGGCTGTGGTCAACGCCTTTTTCCAGCAAAATCTGGTTATCACCGCACATGGTATATGAACCGTTATCGCTTTTTACAACACGGTGGAGAATATAGGCGCCGTTATCACGGGTATAAAAGGCAATATCCCCGCGTTTTAGCATTCCTGATGGTTTAATGAGCGATACGGAATCCTTCCCTTGCCTCAGGAGAGGGAGCATGCTGGTGCCGGAAGGGTACATTCTGAATTCTCCTCCGCTTTCAAGCACCTCGCGGATAGTGTCGTCATATTCGCTGAGATTGAATTTCTGCTTATTCAAGGAGATTTGCCTCTTTCAGAGTGTTGATAAAGTCGATAGCGTCATTTCTTGCTGTTGCTTCGTCAATGTCGTATTCCAGAAGCATTGCAGAAACGAGACCGTCTTCGGAAATATCGCCTTGAAGCTTTTCCCATAAAAATCTGCCTGTATCGTTAAGTCTGATTATACCGTTGAAATCACGGCTTTCTTCACCGACAGCCACAACAACATTCTGTTCACCTACACGGCGAAGTAAAAATCCGTTCTTGATTTTCATAATTTAATTTCCTTTCGCATTTGTCTGTATTTAATTAAATTATACAACAAGGGTGTGGTTTTGTCAAGAAAAAGCCTTTACAAAACGCCTTATAATACCATCTTCAAGCATTATGTTAAGCTCTTCCCCAAGAAACAGAATATACATGCAGATGTAGAGCCAGAGTATAGCTGTTACAGGTAAGGAAAGGCGGCCGTACATGGCTGGGTAGTCTGCGAAATGGTTGATATAAATTGAATAAAGGGCAGAAAAGCCTGTCCATCCTCCTGCACTGAATAAGGCACCCGGAAGCTTTTTTAACGGTCTGGACTTATTTGTGGGAAGAGCGCAGTAAATAAGGGTAAAAAACATTGCAAGAAGCAGGAAGCCTATAAACCATCTCAACGGATAAGCATTGCTCTCGGTGATAATTGACAGGTTCAGGAGCTGTTCTGCTTGTTTTAAGAGTGCTTCGCCGAAAATCAGTATTACCAGCACGACAATAATAACCGCCATTAACAGAAGCGTGTAAAGGGCAGAATAGAACCGTATCCTGAAAAAGCCTCTGTTTTCACTTACGTTATGGATACGGTTCAGCCCGTTTATAATACCGATAAGCCCCCGTGATGCAGACCACAGGGAGAGAATAGTGGTTAAGGACAGCACCGCACCGCTGGTTTTAACATCAATTCCGTTCATAAGCTCTCTGAGGTATTCAATAAATTCATCTGCGCCCGTTATTCTGTACCCTTCGGTTTCAGAAAACACAGGCAGAGCTTTCATAATACTCAGCAGAATAACAAAGAAGGGGATAAAGGAAAGGATGATGAACATTACCGAATAGGCGGAATATTCGCTCAGGTGATGACGGCGAAGGCGTCTGGATAAGCTTATAAAAAAACGAAAAACCAAAGAAGCGGCAATGTCCGTAAAAAATTTTTTAATCATATTAAAAAAATTATGTCACTTTTTGGTCGGTTTATGCGTTATATATAGTGAAAGGGACATTCCTCCGATAACTGCTTCAAAAATTTCAGAGTCTTTTGTCCCTTAAAATATTATAACGGAGTACGAGTCCTTTCCTCAACATCGTACTCCGTCTTTTTTATTTGTTCGGCACAGGATATGATGCGACAGCGTTAATAAGTCTTACCGAACGTTTTTTGTAGAAGTGGTCTGCAATTTTAAACGAGCATATAAATGCTGTAAGAATTAAAACACCGCAAATTACCGCGGAAATCTCCATTGGTATACCGAAACCGTTGTAGTGAAGATTCTTCAAGAATTCACTCGCAGGGTTGTCAACCGTGAGAACCAGAACAGTCCAGGGAACAAAGCTGATATATAAGAAAAAGAAGCTGTACGAAACACCTACAAGGGAAACAGCGATTATTGAGGAAACACCGCCCAGGGCGTTGAAAATAAGTATATCACTCATCATGGCGGGTGTATAACCGCATAAAACAGCGGAGACAATTGAAAGGGTAAAAAGGAAAACAGTAATTATTCCGCTCATAATGGGAAGTATACGGGTGAATACTCTCTGGGATTCGGGACAGGACATGAAGAAACGGTTGTTTGTGAAATTTGCGAACAGAATGATTAAGCTGAAAAATAAAATATAGTAGCTGAAAGAGGTCATTGATGCGCTTAAAAGATGCTCTTCGTTACCGATAACTTCACCTTCGACTCCCACAAGGACCATAAGAGCAATACTTAAAATTGCAAACAGGATTATTACCCACAGAAATTTAATCTGTTTTGTCATGGTGAAAAATAATTTCCACGCAGGTTTTAAATTCTTCATTTTACTATCCTTTCACGTATGTTGTTTTCAGATTGTTGCTGAGTCTTTTGTAGAACAGGAATTCTGCTGTGACTATGAACACAGTAACAACTGCCAAAATAATAATCTGGGTATTGATTGGTAATAAGTCGGCAGGAATATCTTCGGAAACAAAAAATACAATTATTCCGCAAATCACAGGTACCATAGAAAGCATTTTCGGGTATGCGTAAATTCTGCTTTCTACGCTTACAAATGAAGCTAAGAAGCGGGATAAGGCAACTATAAACAGATAACTGATACCTATCATAGCAATCAGCTCTTTATCTGCCATGAACGTGAAATTCAGAATAGTTGCTGCGAAGCCGATACTGTATACAATAACATCGGCGAAAATACATTGTTTTCTGAACTTGCTCTCGAAATCGGGCATTGAGCGGAAATACTTATAACCGTAGGCGCTTGGCGCTGTGTAGGAGAGGTGAATGTCACCGAAAATTACGCCGTATGTAAGTGCGGCAATTTCAAGAATAAGAAGAATAAGCGAGGGAGTTATAACGGCGCTTTCGCCTATAATAAGAGCTATTGTAAGCATTGAGACAACGCCCAAACCGAGCATTATAAAAAAAACGCCGATTTTTAAGGTCTGAAAAATTTTCATTGACAACTCTCCTTAGTTTTTCATTTCTGCATATTTCAGGATTTCGATACTGAGCTGCTGCAGGGTAGGGATTTCCACAGCGGCACCCAGCTCTTCTATCTTTTCTCTTCTGTCTGCAAGAGCGAGACCGTTATAAACGGTAGCGTTCTTTGATCTTGTAAGAAGCAGGTTCTTGACGCTTTCGTAGGTAGCAATATCATCACGTACCATGATGTATTTTTCTTTAAGGTCCTCAACAAAACCCTGTTCGATTATTTTACCCTCAGACATGAAAATCACATAGTCGGCAGCGTATTCCATATCGGAAATGTTGTGAGTGGAGAAGATGATAGTCTTTTCACCGTCGCCTTCGTCAATGTACTGTCTGAAACGGTCGCAGAGTCTGTCTCTCATAAGGGGGTCAAGGTTTGAGCCTGGTTCGTCAAGTACCAGTAAGTCTGTGTTTCTTGCGAAAACGGAAGCTAAGTAGATTCTCATTCTGTTACCGTCTGAGAGCTGTGAAAGAAACTTGAATTTACCGTTGTTGAGTTCGCTTTCCACACCCATCTCATTGCAGGTTTTTGCAAACTTCTCACGGCTGAATGTCTTGAAGGCTGCTTCACAGGAAATGGCAACATTTTTTACAGTCCAGTCCATAGGGTAGAAGCTCTGAGCTGCGCAGTAGCCGATTCTTTCCTTGATTTCGGGTGTTGTTTCAGTAGCCTCGCCGAAGTAAGTAATGTCTCCGTCTGTTTTATCGATAATTCCGCAGATAGTGTCAATAAGTGTTGTCTTACCTGCGCCGTTTGAACCGATAAGCGCGGTGGAGAAGCCCATAGGAATCTCAAAATCAAGTCCGCCCATTGTGAATGACTTATATTTTTTTGTAAGGCCTTTTGCTGTTATTGCTGATTTCATATTTTGTCCCAAACCTTTCTTAATCAATAGTTGCGAGAGTCTTTATCATATTTATAACCTCGCCTGTTGTTACTCCCGCAATCCGTGCGGATTCAATGGCATTGAGCAAGTGCTGTTCAAGTTGTCTTAAATGCTGTTCCTTAATCATTTCTCTGTCCTGCGGGTTTACGATGTATCCTTTACCCTGAACAGCTGAAACAAGACCTTCTTCTGCAAGCTCCTCATAAGCCTTCATTGTTGTGATAACGCTTATTTTAAGGTCTTTTGCAAGTCCCCTGATACTCGGCAGAAACTCTCCTTCTTTAATAACGCCGTTCATGATTTCTTCTCTGAACTGTGTTGAGATCTGCTTGTAAATCGGGATGTCTGAATTTTGTAGGATTTTCAAAATATCACTCCTTTTCCTTGTTTTTGATTTTGCTTATAACGTGCTTTCCGATAAAAACTATTGCTGCGAGTATTGCAAACTTAACGACTGTAACCACAACCCCTGTAATCATGGCGGGTGCCGTCTGTTCAGCTGAAAGTGTTGTATCAGCCCCGCTGTTCTTTGTAACGAACATATAGATGATACAAATTACGCCGATTATAAAGGCTATAATTCTCCAAGGTTCTTTTTTATTGTTATTCATAATTTTCTCTCCTTTTTTATCAGTTGTTTTCTTTGTCATCTGTCTTTTTCAAATTTGAATAAGCGATTGAAAAAACCATTAAACCAAATCCGGCACCGCTCATTATTCCGCCGCATAGACCTAATGATGTATTTCCCAGAGCTGAACCGAATATCATACCGAAGCTTATACCTAAGGATAACCCTATGGGTAACACGAGAACGGATAAAGCTCTTCTTCTTTCAATTTTTTTGTCTGAAATCTTTTTACTGGTATTTTTATCTGGCATTTCATTTTCTTCCCGTATAACTGTTCATGTGTTATATTAACAGTATAAACACAAAATGTCATTTTGTCAATACCTTTTTTAAAAATTTTTTAAAATTTTTTTCAGATAGTGCAGGGAAAGGCTTTATAAACGCAAAAATCCCCGAAGCATAAGTGAGGTTGATATAAATAATAAAATCCGGAGAAGAATTTTTCTTCTCCGGATTTTGTTATTTTTTGAAAATTATAATCTGTCCAATGCTATTTTTATAATATAAATTATCAGATAATGAAGCGGATAAAAGATATAGAAAAACCATTTGGCAAATCCGGGATGCTTGCCTTTTTTACCGTTATAAAAAATAGTCATACAAAGATATGCTGCCATAAAAACTACAAGCATAACAAACATGTATAAAATTAACTTAAATGTCGGAACTGTGCCCAATGAGAAAAGATTCATTGAAGTATGGATAAATATAAGTACACTATACGCAATAAATCTTGCTTTCGGTCTGTCTCTTAAAACATGCAGGAATAATATGAATAAAACGCCAAAAATCATCCAGTCGGAATATAGTAAAACAGTCGCAGCATCGCACAGAATAACAAGCAATATTCTTTGCCACAGCTTGAATTTACTTTCCCACGCAATAATTGAAAGCAATCCGAAAAAAAGTGTAAATATCACATTAAATGTCCACCAACCATTTATAGGCTGAAATATAAGCAAATGAAAAGGTTGTGAAATACAAGCAAACAACAGTAGTCTTAACGCATATTTTTTTCTGTCTCTTGTATATTTGTAGCCATCGGCTATGAAGAAAAACATAACAGGAGGACAAAAAAGTGATAAGCCTGTAATCAGAAGCAGTGGTATAGGAAGTTCATATAAAGCAAGGTTGTTCTCCGGATTATTCATGAGATTTATCCACGCTATCGCATGTCCTATAAACATGGGAATATATGCCAGGTATTTCATCATGTCACGATTAAGTATCCTGATATTGCTGTTAGTGAGCTTCATAATCAAGTCCCTTTCGATTAATTAAAAGATTTTGACATAAAAATTATAACAAGCAAAACACAAATAGTCAACAACATAAGCAAAACAAAGCCACTTTTGATATTAATATCAAAAGTGGCTTTTAATACTTCTATATGATTGTTTCACATAATGTTTCGAGGATTATGTTGATTCAATTATTCAGCAGCTTCTTCTGTTGCTTCTTCAACAGCTTCAGCGGGAGTAAGGAGTTCCTTGATAGAAAGGCTTACTCTGGACTTTTCTTCGTCAATTTCTGTGATCTTAGCTTCAACAACCTGACCAACAGAAAGAACCTGAGCCACATTTGTAACTCTTTCAAGAGCAATCTGAGAAATGTGGATTAAACCGTCAACGCCGGGGATGATCTGAGCGAATGCGCCGAAAGGAGTGATAGAAACAACCTGAACGTTAGCAACATCGCCAACAGCAAATTCAGAAGTGAACTTTGTCCAGGGGTTGTCCTCTGCACGCTTAGCGGAGAGGGAAACTCTCTTCTTTTCGGGATCGAAAGCCTTAACGTAAACGCTGAGCTTATCGCCGATAGCAACAACTTCCTTGGGGTGCTTGATTCTGCCCCATGTGAGTTCGGAGGAGTGAACCATACCGTCAACACCGCCGAGGTCTACGAATACGCCGTAGCTTTCCATAGACTTAACTTCACCTGTGAATTCCTTACCAACTTCGAGTTCTTCCCAGAACTTAGCCTTAACAGCGTCTGTGAGTTCCTTTTCAGCATTGCGGATAGAACCAACAACTCTGCCTCTGCCTTCGTTTACTTCGATAACCTTGAAGCCGACTTCCTTTTTGAGAATGTCTTCAAGCTTGCCGTTTCTGGAAACGCCTGTCTGAGAAGCGGGAACAAATACTCTTGCACCGTCTTCGCTTGTAACGATAACGCCGCCCTTAACAACAGCTGTTACAACGCCCTTAACAGTAGCATTTTCGTCCTTAGCCTTAACGATCTTTTCGATACCTGCCTGTGCGTCAACCTGCTTCTTGGAGAGGTAAACGTAGCCGTCAGCGTCGTTGATCTTAGTTACGATACAGTCAATAACATCGCCAACCTTAACAACTTCTTCGGGTGTGAGGTTGGGGTTTGCAGAAAGCTCTTCTGCGGGTATGTAGCCGGAGTGCTTGGTTCCGATGTCTACAACAGCTTCTGTCTTGTTAACAGCAACAACGGTAGCTTTAACCCTATTCCCTGTATATACTCTTACTCGATCCATCTGGTCGAGTGCTGCCATGAACTCAGCGTCCATAGCTTCATTGATGATTTCGCTCATAGTAATATGAACCTCCTTTATTATATATGCAGGTGTTGAAGCTCCTGCTGTTATTCCTATTTTAACATCCTGAGATGATAAAAGGCATTTAAGCTCATCCAGTGGGAGAGCTGCGGCATTCTCGACAAAAAATGTCCTGGTATTCTTTTTGCAGATTTCGTATAATTTACGAGAATTACTGCTGTGACTGCCGCCGATGACTATCATGATATCAGACTCTTTTGAAAGCTTGTATGCTTCGGTCTGACGGTTAGATGTAGCCAAACATATTGTATCAAAAAAATTAACTTTTGTATAGTGTTTTTTGATATTTTTTTTCAATTCCGCCCATTTGCCCATATCAAAGGTGGTTTGAGCGACCACGATTAGTGCATTTTGACCAAATACGCTATCTGTTTTAAACAACATTTCCAGCTCTTCTGTTGAATTTACCGCTTTTGCATTACCGTGGACATGACCCAGTATACCAATGACTTCGGGGTGGTTGCCGTCGCCGGCAATAATTACATCGGCACCTTTTTCGGATTCCTCGGAAACTATTCTGTGAATTTTTTCAACGAAAGGGCAGGTAGCGTCTATATATGAAAGCTCTTTTTTTGCAAGCTCATCATACACCGATTCGGGAACGCCATGGCTTCTGATGATTACAGGAGTGAATTGCTGTTCAAGGGTATCAGTAACGGATATTCCTTTTTCGCTGAGCTCCGCAATTACATCGTTATTGTGGATAAGGGGACCGTATGTAAAGGCTTTTCCATGTTCTTCTGCGGTTTCGAGAGTAAGCTTTATGGCTCTTGTAACGCCGAAGCAGAAGCCTGCGGTTTTTGCAATTTTAATCATTTGAGAAAATCTCCTGCTGGAGAGCAACCAGGTCATCCTGAATACGCTTGCTGATATTTCTCATGCTTCTTCTGTCCTCGGGATCGATTGCAAGCTCTTCCTTAGGAATAAGCTTACCGATATTAACATCGATCTTGTTCTTTTCGCCGTAGCGTATGCATACGGGGAGTACGGGAGCATCAGACTGGCTTGCGATAACAGCGATACCGGATTTTACTCTGCCGATAGTACCGTCTTTTGAACGGGTGCCTTCGGGGAAGATTACGAAAATACGGCCCTTGTCAAGTGCTTCCTTTGCCATGCGCATGGGAGCGTCGTCACCTGCGCCGCGTACAACGGGGAAAGCACCGCATGCCTTTATAATAAAGGTAAAGAATGGATTCTTATGGAACAGCTCGTCCTTTGCCATAAATGAGAACTTGCCTCTGATTATAGCAGCAATAAGCGGCGGGTCTGCGTATTTCTGGTGATTTGCGGCGATTATGTAACCGCCTTTCAGGTCTGGGATGTTATCCTTATTGATAACATTGATTTTATACTTTATATGAAAGAATATTGAAAGAAGCTTTCTGAAAAATAAATACATTTTACTGTCTCTCTTCGATAAGTTTAATTACAGCCTGTACCGACTGTTCAAAATCGTACTCCGATGTATCCAGAAGCACTGCGTCATCTGCCTGTTTAAGAGGTGCTTCGGCACGATGGCTGTCGTTATAGTCACGTGTGTTGAGGTCGTTTAGTACATCCTCGAACTTCACGTCAACGCCTTTTGCAATAAGCTCGTCATATCTGCGCTTTGCACGGATTTCAGCCTTGGCTGTGAGGAATATCTTCACCTCTGCGTCAGGGAGAATAACTGTACCGATATCTCTTCCGTCCATTATTACGTTGTTCTCCCTTGCAACGCTGCGCTGTGTTTCAAGAAGGAATCTTCTTACACAAGGGATTGCGGAAACGGCGGAAGCGGCCATGCTCATTTCGGGGAGTCTTATTTCCTCGGAAACATTCTCGCCGTTCATAAATACCAGCTGAGTGCCGTTATCCAGCTTTATTTCAAGCTTTAAGCCGTCATGAATTGCATTTTCGATATTATCTGAATTTTCCTGAGAAATTTCGATACCGTTTCTTTTGCAGAAAAGACCTACTGTACGGTAAAGAGCACCTGTATCCACATAAATGAAACCGATACGCTTTGCGCATTCTCTTGCGATAGTGCTTTTTCCTGCACCAACAGGTCCGTCAATTGCAACATTAATCATAAAAACATCCTTTCCGCCCGGGCGAAAGATTACTCAGAAATTATAGCATAAATTAAAAAAATAATCAACCGATTTCACATTATTTTCAATTTATTTTCTTGGTTTTTGCTATAAAAATGATATTTTTGCCACATTTTGTAACTTTACACAGTCTTATAAAAGTGGTATGATAAAATTATGAAAATTTTTATGGAAAAGTGTCCCTTTTCTGAAAGTACCAACGTTATATATAATGAAGCACGGAGGAAAGGACTGATAATATGATTTCAATTTATCTGTCAATGATAGATACAGACGAGGAGAAGATAACCTTTGAAGAGCTGTACCATACATATAAAGGTAAAATGTTTTCTCTTGCATACGGTATATTGAAAAATCATCATAATGCGGAGGAGGCTGTAAGCAATGCCTTCTTCACAGCAGCGAAGAATTTTAAGACAATAGCCTCCCTTACAGCAATCCAGCAGGGTGCTTATCTTAAAATTACGGTAAAGAACGCTGCGATTGACATCTACCGCAAGGAAAAGAACGCAAATGCGACTCTCATAGAAGAGATAGAAAACTTCGGGGATATATCGGATGATGTATCCGATGAGGTATTGTCTGAAATGAACTATAACTCTGTCGTAAAGGCAATACGTTCACTCCCCGAAAGCTATGCCGAGCCCTTGTATCTGTTTCACGTTCAGGACATGAGTATAAAAAGTATAGCTGAGACCCTGCTCATGTCGGAGGAAAATGTTAAGAAGCGTCTGCAACGTGCAAGACAGAAGCTGAGAACAATCCTTGAAGAACAGGGAATTACTCTCTGAGAAAGGAGACTATAAATGGATAACACTATTATAAAGAAGGCACTGAATGAAGCTCTTACACAACAGTATTATGACGAGCTTATGAAATGCGGCGATGAGGAGCATACATTCAGCGTAGGCTTTACCGCTGATATGAAGCGTCTCATAAGAAAGACGGATGATAAGATTCTGTATTATTCAAAGTATGTGGCAATAGCTGCCTGTGCCTGTATAGCCATAGGCTGTGCGGTATTGTTACCGAACCTGATAAACAGCGGAATCAGAACCGAAACCTCTGAGACAACCACTGTTACGGAAACCGCCACCGCTCCTGATGAAACTGTACCTGTTACAACAACTACAACTACAAACGCAGATTTTGTTCCTTCGGTAGTTCCCGATACTACAACTCTTGATACGGATTCGGCAGGTCCTGTGGAAATAACCACCCAAGCCACAACCACAGAAACAATCACAGAAACCACAACGCCTCCTGTAACCACAACGGAAGAAAAGGTTACCGAAACTGATGAAAAGGATGAGGTAATTGATGACGCAGAGGTAGAAGGCGAAATAATTGATGATGACACAGATGCCGACACCGACGGTGATGTGATAGTTGATGTTGAGGATGACGGAGGTGAAGCACCTCCCGAAATCGAAGAGGGTGACGATGATGCTGTTGTTGATGATGACGCTGATGATACAGTAGTTGAAGAGGATGACGATGTGGAAATCGAAGACGACTCAGATGATGTCACCACTGACAGTGATGATGACGATGTAATTGAGGAGGACGCGGTGGAGGAAGATGATGATGATACCCCGCCTAAACCTTTTGAATCAGACACTCTGGGCGGTGCAATAGCAGAGCTGATGTTTGATGACCCCGAAGCAAATATCGACGGCAGAATTTATACAAATAAGCTTACTTATATGGTACCTAATGATGACGGCGCAAGCTCCTTGTATAATCTTTATTCAACAACACAAAACCTCGATTTTGTAACAGAGTTTATTATAAAGAACAAGGATAGTGTGGTACCCGCAGAAGTCCGTGAAGAAGATTACTGGAACGACCACCTTATTATTTATATAGCCAATGGTCCTGTGAAAGATATGATATTCAATGATTACTCAGACCGCAACCAATATGATGTTCTGTTCGGAGGAGAAGATTGCGTGGATGTGGAAGCTGAGGATTCGAGCTCATATACCCGTCTGCAAAGCATTAAAGTGTATCAGAGCGGTATAATTTCCGTATACGGCAGCGGATATTCTACCACATACTTTGAAGCGGACACAAGCGAACTGTTTGAAAAACTTGAAAGTCTTGGCTTTTCAAAGGAGCCGAAAACAGTAGGCGATATAATCAGCGATTCAGGAATAACCTCTGATAACATTTATAAAGCTTATGCCAATATCAAGGATTTTTATGATATCGGCTTGAATAATGCGAAATTCGATACTGAATCAGATAAGGCTATGCTTATATCTTTCCTTGAAAAGATAAAGGATAAGAAGCTTACAGCCAATACGGATTACGTAAATGAATATGACAGCTGTAATATCCGCATATCCTTCAAGGATTACGGCGCGCTTAGAATGTGTGCCTATAAGGGCAAGCTTTACTTTGCGGACAGAATTGAAGCTCCTGAAAAATGGTACAGCACACCTATAACCCAAAGTGAGCTTGAAGAGCTTATCACAATTACCTGCAAGGCTGAGAATGTTTCTGAACCTTCATTCTATCATACCTTCGGTGAATATCGCGAGCAGGTCAAATATATGACAGTTATTGAGAATGCGTATATCAATGAGCACCAGTCCGGTGTAAGCACAAGCTATAAGATTACGGATTCCGAAAAGCTGAAAGCACTCTATGATTACATCATGGTTGAATGTGAAAGCGCAGAGTATAAGCCTTATGCAGAGGTCGGAAGAGGCAAAAAGACATTCTTTGTAGAGATGAACGGTTCAGCGGCACTACTCTTCAATGACTCTGATGAAATACGTATTTTAGGCAATATCTTCCAGTGTTCAGCCGGCACATATAACAGGGTAATGGAATATATAAAGAACAATTCCACAATTTCTGCTGAGGATTACATGGAAGAAGATGTAATTGTCGATGATGACACTGATGATTTTGTGATTGAGATTGAAGATGCGATAGAGGAATAAAAGTATCCGCACAGGGTAGAAAATACCCTGTGCGGAAGCTGTTTTTAATGTGAAATGCATAAATTGAAAAATATATGAAAAAGAGAGAAAAGAAGCGAAAACAGAAGAAAACAGGTATTTATATAAAATTGCCCGAAAAATTGTGAAATGGCGTTAGAGAAAGTGAGAGAAAAGAAGAAAACAAGAGAGAATTTGAGAGAAAATGAGATATATTTGAAAAAAGTTTAAAAAAGGTGTTGACAAATTCTTTTTTTGCGGTTATAATACATCATTGTGAGCATAAAACATGCACGAATAAATAAATGGAGGACAACTACTATGTCAACTTATATGCCCAAAGCAGAAACAGTAGAACGTAAGTGGTATATTTTAGACGCAGCAGGCAAGCCCTTAGGACGTGTTGCAGCTCAGGCAGCAGCAATCCTCAGAGGTAAGAACAAGCCTACATTCGCACCCCACTGCGACTGCGGAGACCACGTTATCGTTATCAATTGCGCTCAGGCTGTATTAACAGGTAACAAGCTTCAGGATAAGTATTACAGATGGCACACAGGCTGGATCGGCCACCTTAAAGAAGTACAGTACAAGAAGCTCATGGCTGAAAAGCCCGAAAAGGCTATGGAACTCGCAATCAATGGTATGATTCCTAACACATCAATCGGACGTAAGGCAATGACAAGACTTCGTCTTTACAGAGGCGCTGAACACAAGAATGCTGCTCAGAAGCCCGAAGAATTCAAGTTTTAAGGAGGGGAATAACAATGTACGAATCTAAGCCCTATTACTACGGAACAGGCAGAAGAAAGCACTCTGTTGCCAGAGTACGTGTTTACCCCGGCAGCGGCAACATCACAATCAATGGCAGAGGCATCGATGATTACTTTGGTCTTGATACATTAAAGCTCATCGTTCGTCAGCCCTTATCTTTAATCGGCGCACTTGACAAGTTCGACATCGTTTGCACAGTAGCAGGCGGCGGCGTAACAGGTCAGGCAGGTGCAATCCGTCACGGTCTTTCCAGAGCATTACTTCAGTACAGCGACGAACTCCGTCCCGCACTCAAGAAGGCTGGTTTCTTAACAAGAGACCCCAGAATGAAGGAAAGAAAGAAGTACGGCTTAAAGGCTGCACGTCGCGCTCCCCAGTTCTCCAAGCGTTAATCGCTTCCCGAACGACATACAAATCAACCTCCCTGGTTTCAGGGAGGTTTTTTGTTTGAGTGTCAGCTATGATTTTATGTTGACGGGGAATGGGGAATAAATATAACTGTTGTAAATGTTGTGTAAAGCTCAACCAACACATTTTGTTATTTCGGTATATAATAATAAACAGAGCAACATCGTTTAATTACGGTGTTGCTCTTATTTTTATTGTAATTTCAATTTTAACGCAAGTATCTGTTCTTCAATCCTTTTTATAACATCAACAAAAAACTCATCACTTTCACCCGTAGGGTCAGGCAGTCCCCAGTTATCGTCAAAATCTCTGCCGATATAAGGACAACCCACATCACACCCCATTGAAATAAAAATGTCGGGCGACGGGATTTTATCAAAGGTTTTGCTGTACTGCGTAAGCTCTATATCAATGCCATAAAGCTGTTTCATCAGCCTTACAGCGTCCTGATTTATCTGTGGTTTTATTTCTGTACCTGCGGAATAGCTTTCAAAAACATCACTTGCAAAATGTTTGCCAAGAGCCTCGGCAATCTGACTCCGACAAGAATTATGCACACATATAAAAGCAATCTTTTTCATATCAACCACTCACTTTCTCCAGTATTTTCATAATTTCAGCAGGCTTCAAGACCTTTCCCGTAGCCATAACCTGTTCATTGACAACAAGAGCAGGCATTTTCATAACACCGTATTCCATTATTTTCTGCATATCAGTGATGTATTCCACATCTGCTTTAATCATTGTTTCTGTAACCGCCTTTTTCGTGTTTTCATAAAGCTTTTTGCAGGAAGAACAGCCTCCGCCTAAAATTTTAATATTCATAATTTT
>JAZNML010000027.1:0-3528 GCA_045579565.1 Ruminiclostridium sp. | reverse complement strand
TTTAATGTTTATAATAAAGTTAGAAGTAAAGTTCTTTTCGAGATTTTCAATTGTATCAATAGCTCTTATTACACCTTTATTAATAATAACAACTCTGTCGCATATAGCGCTTACTTCGCTTAGGATATGTGAGCTGAATATAACAGAGTGGTCTTTCTTGAGTTCCTTGATGATTTCACGGACTTCTGCAACCTGTTCAGGGTCAAGACCTACGGTAGGTTCATCGAGGATTAGGAATTTCGGGTTGCCGAGAAGAGCCTGTGCGAAGCCTACTCTCTGTCTGTAACCCTTTGAAAGATGCTTTATCAGACGGTTTGAAACGTCTGTGATTTTAAGCTTTCTCATTACATAATCAATCTGCTCTGAGCGCTTTGTTACAGGGATTTTTTTAAGTCCCGCACAGAATTTCAGATATTCCTTGACCTTCATATCAGGGTAAACCGGAGGAATTTCAGGGAGATAGCCTATGCTTTTTTTAGCATCCATAGGTTTTTTGGAAATATCATTTCCGTAAATTGTTACAGTTCCCTTAGTCATAGGCAGGTAACCCGAAATCATATTCATAGTAGTTGATTTGCCTGCGCCGTTAGGACCGAGGAAACCAAGAATCTCATTTTCATTTATTGTAAAACTTATGTTATTTACGGCAAGATTTTTACCGTAATACTTTGTAAGATTTGAAATAGTAATCATGAGTTTCTCCTTTCAGATAAATTTGCCGAAGCATATAGTCATACAAGATACATTATCTCAAAAAAAGATGAATGTGATATGAATAAACTGTTACCAGAATATTAAAACAAGATAAAATGCACGAAAAAAGTAAATGAGTCGCACTAATAATAATTGAGTAATGTGTATGTTTCGTGAAAGAAAATTGTAAGATAAATGAATATTTGTTCAACAGAAAAACCGCTAAATATCGCGGAAAACGCTATTTAATAAAATGAATTGATTTTATACTTATTTCGTTAATATTTTTGTTTGAGCCGATAATTATGCGTTGTCGTATTGCACAAAAAGAAATAAGATAGTGTGTGCATTGCGACAAAAAAATCAGTTTGAGCCATGTGCGTCGGCTTTTGGTGTTGACAAGGTAAAAAATGTGTAATATAATAAACATGAAAATAGTTTGTGAGTTCTGTGTTTGCATTGTGATAATGTGACACACAGTGTGCTAAACCATTTTCGCACACGCTTTGGAAGTCTGATCACGAAAACAGGCTTCCGGATTTATAATACTTTTCAAATTTTTTACGAGAGGGGTAAAATCAAATGATATCAAAAAAGACTAAGGCATTAGTATCTGCTGCCCTTGCTGCAACAGTTACTGTTAGTTCAATGGTTCCTTGCTTCACATCAGCAGCAGGAAAGAGAACTAAGGATGAAGCATTTGGCGACAGCACATATGCTGAAAGATTTATGTCACTTTATGATGACGTAGTTACAAACGGTGTAGAAAACGGCTATCTCAGTAAGAACAACAATGGTGGTTCAGGTTCATTCGGTGTTCCATACCACGCTGCTGAAACAGTTATCGTTGAAGCTCCTGACTACGGTCACGAAACAACATCAGAAGCTATGTCATATATCGTATGGGTAGCTGCTATGAGAGATAAGCTCGCTGCAGATGGCGTTGTTGACGGTGCTACAAATACTAATGACCTTGCAAAAGCTTGGAAAACAATGGAAGTTATGATTCCTACAGTTCAGGAAAACTACTGGACAGTAGATAAGCTCTCAGCTCAGTATAACAATGAGTGTGATAATCCGGAAGATTATCCTGACAAGCAGGAAACAAACGCAAACAACACAGGTGAAAACCCACTTTACAGCTCATTCAAGTCAGTTTATAAGAGTGATGACGGTCTTTACCTCATGCACTGGCTCGCTGACGTTGATGACTGGTATGGCTTCGGCGGAGGCAACGGTGAATTTACATTCATCAATACATTCCAGAGAGGCGAACAGGAATCATGTTTTGAAACTGTTCCACATCCAGCTGTTGAAGAGCTTAAGTATGGTATGAAGAACAGAGGTATGAAGGGTATCTTCAATACTGATACAGAAGTTGCTGAGCAGTGGGCTTATACAAATGCTCCTGACGCTGAAGACCGTGCTATCCAGGCTGTTTACGCTGCAAACAGATGGGGCGTTGGCGACAGCAAGGTAACTGCTCTTGCAGGTAAGATGGGCGACCAGCTCAGAAATGACATGTTTGACAAGTACTACAAGGCTATCGGCTGTCAGGATAAGACAACTGATATGAGCGGTGGTTCAGGTCTTAAGGGCCAGCACTTCCTCAGAGCTTGGTATACATCATGGGGCGGTATGCTCGGTACAGCTGATTGGGGCGGCTGGGCATGGCAGATTGGTTGTTCACACAGCCACGAATTCTACCAGAACCCACTTGCTGCTTACGGTCTTCTCTATGATGATGGCCTTAATTCAGGTATGAAGTCTAAGGGTGCTACAGACGACTACGAAACATCATTCCAGCGCCAGATGGAACTCTATCTCTGGCTCCAGTCAGCAGATGGTCCAATCGCTGGTGGTTGTACAAACTCATACAAGGGACGTTATGAATCATATCCTTCAAGCGAACCTACATTCTATGATATGATTTATCTTGAACACCCAGTTTACGCTGACCCAGGTTCAAACCACTGGATCGGTAACCAGGTATGGGCTGTTCAGCGTCTTGCAGAACTTTACTACGTTGTAAAGACAGAAGGTTCAGAGTATACTGGTAAGATCGGTGGCCTTTCACTTGAAGATGCTCTTGCAAAGATTCTTGACAGATGGGTTAACTGGTTCGTTGAGAACACAGAACTTACTGATGATGGCGATTACTCAATCCCAGCTACACTTGACTGGTCAGGCAGACCTGCAACATGGGATGGTAACTATGATGAAAGCGCTAACAATGGCCTTACATGTGAAATCACAGCAAGAGGTAATGCTGATATCGGTTGTGTATCTTCACTTGCTAATACACTTATCTACTATGCTGCTGCTACTGGCACAAAGACTGAAGCTGGTACAAATGCTAACAATACAGAGCTCGGCGGTAAGGCTCTTTACCTTGCTAAGGAACTCCTTGACAGACAGTGGGAACTCGCTCGTGATGATAAGGGTCTTTCAAGACCTGACTACAACAAGAGCTTGAGCAGAGTATTTGAACAGGACGTTCACGTTCCTTCAAACTACTCAGGTGAAATGCCAAACGGCGATAAGATTGAATCAGGCATCAAGTTCATCGATATCCGTACAATGTACAGAGATGATCCAATGTTCCAGGATCTCGAAGCAGAATTTAAAGCTTCAGGTTCAACAGAAAACTTCGAACTTAACTACCACAGATTCTGGCACGAAGGTGATGCTATGATGGCTCTCGGTGCTATGGCTCTCCTCTATCCTGATATGCAGGTAGGCGGTGCTCCTGTTACTACACCTGGTTCATCTGAAAACCCAACAGCTACACTTCCTGGTGATGCTAACTGTGACGGCGAAGTAGACCTTGCAGAC
>JAZNML010000026.1:0-21350 GCA_045579565.1 Ruminiclostridium sp. | reverse complement strand
AGAAGGAAATGGATATGATCAACAAAGCCTTCATCGAAATTATGATTGACGGTGATGCTAACGGCAGAGGCTTCCAGTATCCTATTCCCACATATTCTATCACAAGCAACTTTGACTGGTCCGAAACAGAAAACAACAAGCTTCTTTTCGAAATGACATCAAAGTATGGTACTCCCTATTTCTCCAACTACATCAACAGCGATATGGAACCCAGCGATGTACGTTCCATGTGCTGCCGTTTAAGACTTGACCTCAGAGAGCTCCGTAAGAAGTCCGGCGGTTTCTTCGGAAGCGGTGAAAGCACAGGTTCTGTGGGTGTTGTTACAATCAATATGCCCAGAATCGCTTACCTCGCAACTGATAAGGAAGATTTCTACGCTCGTCTTGACAGACTTATGGATATCTCCGCTCGTTCCTTAAAGGTTAAGAGAGGCGTTATCACAAAGCTTATGGAAGAAGGTCTCTACCCCTACACAAAAAGATACCTCCAGACATTCGCAAACCACTTCTCCACCATCGGTCTTGTTGGTATGAACGAAGTAGGTCTTAATGCAAAGTGGCTCAGAAAGGACCTTACTCATAAGGAAACACAGGAATTCACCAAGGAAGTTCTCAACCACATGCGCGAAAGACTTTCCGACTATCAGGAAATGTACGGCGACCTTTACAACCTTGAAGCTACTCCTGCTGAATCAACAGCATTCCGTCTTGCAAAGAACGACGTAAAGCGTTACCCCGACATCATCACAGCTGCAAAGACAGACGATGAAACACCTTACTATACAAACAGCTCACACCTCCCCGTAGGTTACACAGAGGACATCTTCTCTGCTCTTGATATCCAGGATGAGCTTCAAACTCTCTATACATCAGGTACTGTGTTCCACGCATTCCTCGGCGAAAAGCTCCCCGACTGGCAGGCAGCAGCTAACCTCATTAAGAAGATTGCTGAAAACTACAAGCTCCCCTACTACACTCTTTCACCCACATACTCCGTATGTAAGAATCACGGATATATTGCCGGTGAACATTTCACTTGCCCTGAGTGTAATGAAAAGACAGAGGTTTACAGCCGTATCACAGGTTATTACAGACCTGTTCAGAACTGGAACGACGGTAAGGCTCAGGAATATAAGGACCGTAAGGTTTACAACATCGGTACTTCAAAGCTTACACATGACGGCGTTCTTAATCCTGATGAAAACTCCATGAAGGCTGCTTCTTCCACAGGTGCAGACGGTAACTACCTTTTTACAACAGCTACCTGCCCTAATTGTAAGATAGCTTGCTCACTTCTTGACAAGGCTGAGTTCCCTTACGAGAAGCTTCTTGCAAACGAGCACGCAGACATGGTTGAACAGTTCGGCATAAAGCAGGCTCCTACACTTGTAGTTGTAAGAAACGGAAGCTTTGAAAAGTATTCAGGCGTATCCGACATCAAAAAATTGCTTAACATCTGATAAGGGACTATATTATGTATGATATCGTAATTATCGGCGGCGGCCCGGCAGGGCTGACCGCCGCCCTGTATGCCCGCAGGGCTAATAAAACCGTTCTGGTAATCGAAAAGGGTACCTTCGGAGGACAGATTACCTACTCTCCGAAGGTTGAAAATATCCCCGGCTTTTTACAGGTCACAGGCAATGAGTTTGCCGAAAAGCTTGTTGAACAGGTACTTGAACAGGGCGCAGAGGTTGAATGTGCAGAGGTTATAAGTATCAGAAGCGGAGATACTAAAATCGTAGTAACAGACAGCGGTGAATTTGAAGCAAAGGCTGTTATTATCGCCACCGGCGCAAAACACCGTATGCTCGGACTTGAAAAGGAAGAACAGTTCGTAGGCGAAGGGATCTCCTTCTGTGCTGTCTGCGATGGCGCTTTCTACGAAAACAAGACTGTTGCAGTTATCGGCGGAGGAAACTCGGCTTTACAGGAAGCTATTCTACTTTCCGACCTTGCAAAAAAGGTTTATGTGATACAGAACCTGGATTTCCTCACAGGAGAAAAGAAGCTTTCCGCACAGCTTATGGCAAGGGATAATGTAGAAATTATCCTTGGCACTACCGTCGAAGCCCTTATAGGCGAAAATGCCCTCACTGGTATTACTGTTAAGAAAACCGCCGATGGTTCAATTACAGATATTGACCTTGACGGAATGTTCGTAGCTATCGGTCTTATTCCTCAGAATGAGATTTTCGCAGGAACAATCGATCTTGACGATTACGGTTATGTAAACGCAAATGAGGATTGCGTAACCAACGAAAATGGAATCTTTACCGCAGGTGACTGCCGCAGAAAGAAAATCCGCCAGGTTGCCACAGCGGCGGCAGACGGCGCAGTAGCGGCAATGGCAGCGTGTGATTATATTGATTCATTATAAAAATAAGTCTGAGAAGAAAATCCTTCTCAGACTTATTTACTTTTTTTCGCTTATATGTTATGATAATAAAAACATATAGGGAGAAGAAATTATGGCTTATGTTTCAATGATTTTTGCTTACATAGTTGTTTTTGTTATATTGCTGAGTGCTATGGCTGTAATAGGACTTACATTGCTTATTGTGGGAATTATCATCAAGAAAAAGTCTAAATTCTCAGGTAAAAAGTCACCCATAATATGCATTGCTTCAGGCGTCACCTTAATTATCATACCTTTAATAGCCACTGTTTTGTTAATATTCAACATTATCACCTCTGCATTTCCAAATGCAATCGAAAATTTCGACCGTGAAAACACTGTAATCGAAAGTGTTGCTGATGAATGGCGAAACGGCTTTGTTACCGATAGTAAGGCGGCTTATCAGGCTATAAACGCCCTGCTTGAAGCCGCCGATTCAGGCGACCGTGAAGCCTTCGGTAAAATATTCACTCCCAATATCCAGAAAAGAAGTGACTTTACAAAGACTGTCAATGCTTTCTTCGAGACATATCCCAAGGGACTTGCAAAGTGCGAGCGTGACGGTGGGCAAGTCGGAAGCAGCAGTTCGTTCCGCTCAGGTAATAACGTACAGACAGGCAGCACACATTACATTTGCACGCTTAATGGAGAATGGCACATTATATACCTCGGTTTCTGCTACGAAAATACGCTCTCACCTGATGATGTAGGCGTTACAATGTTTTATATCGAAAATCTTGAAGCAAATGCTCTTAGTTATAGCTCTGATTCTACTGTGGATGATGATTTATATCTTTACTGTAAGATTGTAGATGAAAGCGAGGTCTGTGCACGCCTTATAGGAGATAGAGGATATGTATTCACTCCTACTCCCGAACGAATCATTACAGAAGCACAGATACGCGATTATATGGAAAAATATGACGATATGAAACTACTTATAGCGGAGATAGGTGAGCCTAATGCTGCCTATTATAGCGACCATTCAATCCATGAAGCACGATATATCTATGAGCTTGCTCCTGAAAATAGCGAACCCAGATATGTGAGAATCGCAGCAGACCGTATAACCAATGAAATATATTATTGTTATATCTGCTCGGATAAGGAAACCCTGTATGACAAAGGAGAATTCCCCGAGAATGACGAATCAGAGAATTAAGCTTTAAACCAGTGTTTTTCAATTTAAACAAATGTCACTTTAATGCGGCAGAAAATTTTTTCAAAAACCTATTGACAAATGAAAAAAAAGGTGCTATTATTGTAGCATAAGTTAAAAGCTATGACGAAGACGGTAGATTTCAAAAGAGTCACAGAGAGCCGCTGTTGCTGAGAGGCGGTACCCGTTTGTTATCATTACCCATCACTTCTGAGCTGGAAACCCGAAGCTGTGCGTAGGCGTTTCACGTGATGTCGCGTTAAGACAAGGGATTTGTTGGAATCCTGATGAGTGGCACTTTAAGTGCAATTTGAGTGGTACCGCGGATAAGTTATTATTCGTCTCAAACAAGAAATTGTTTGGGGCGTTTTTTATTTGCCCCAAAAATCTCACAAGCAGAAAGGAAGGCAATTTTATGAGCTACCAGTTAAAAGAAGTCGCAGACAGAATCAGAACCTTGCGTGAAATTGCAGGTTATACCCAGCAGGAAATGGCTGAAAAGGCCGAAGTTACATTAGATGAATATGTTAAGCTTGAAGAAGGCGAAACAGATTTCGGTTTTACTTTCATTTACAAGTGCGCTGATATTTTCGGCGTTGACATGAAGGACCTTTTGGAAGGTAACAGCCCTAACCTCTCCCTTTACACAGTTACAAGAAAGGGCGAAGGTATGCGTATCGTAAAGAACACAGGCTTTATCTACGATAACCTTGCTCCCCGTTTCAAGAATAAGGTTGTTGAACCCTTCTATGTTACTATCCCTTACAGCGCAGGCGCTGAACCCGCTTACAGCTCCCACGAAGGCCAGGAAATCGACGTTGTTATCAAGGGTAAGCTCTGCATTGAAATTAACGGCAGAAAAGAAATTCTCGGCGAAGGCGACACTATCTACTATAACAGCTCCTATCCCCACGCTCTTACAGCTCTCGGCGGAAAGGACTGCAAAATCTACGCATTTGTTGTAAAGACAGATGAAACAGGCGAAGCTATTGATGAAGGCGATTTTGAGCCTACTGTTATCCGCCCTGTTATCCGTTCCTCTGAAAACACCGTTGCAAACAGCTTTATCAAGACAAAGACAGACGCAAACGGCGTTCTTCAGGAAATCAAATTCAAGAATGAAAACAACTTCAACTTCGCATTCGACTGCGTTGACAAGATTGCTAACAAGAACCCCGATAAGCTTGCTATGATGTGGGTCGGCAACGATATGAGCGAGCATCGTTTCACATTCAAGGATATGAAGCGTTACAGCAACATGACCGCTAATTACTTTGAATCCATGGGCATCAAGAAGGGCGACAGAGTAATGCTCATCTTAAAGCGCCATTATCAGTTCTGGTTCAGCATGTTAGCTCTCCACAAAATCGGTGCTATCGTAATCCCCGCAACAAACCAGCTGGTTGAACATGACCTTACCTATCGCTTCAAGGCAGCAGGTGTTTCCGCAATTGTCTGCACCTCCGACGGCGACGTATCAAATCAGGTAGAGCTGGCATGCCGTGAATTCCCTGAAATCAAGAAGATTTCCGTAGGCGAAAAGAAGGCAGGCTGGTCCGATTTCAACAGCGAAATGGCTCTTTGCAGCGATGTTTACAGCAGAAAAGACGATACACCCTGCGGTGACGATCCTATGCTCATGTTGTTCACCTCTGGTACAACAGGCTATCCCAGAATTGCAACACACTCCTACAAGTATGCGCTTGGTCACTATATCACAGCAAAATACTGGCACAATGTAAACCCCAACGGCTTACATTTCACAATCTCCGATACAGGCTGGGGTAAGGCTCTGTGGGGTAAGCTCTACGGACAGTGGCTCTGCGAAGCAGCTGTATTCACATACGACTTTGACAGATTCGTTTCCGAAGATATTCTTCCCATGTTTGCAAAATACAAAATCACAACCTTCTGTGCTCCGCCTACAATGTATCGTTTCTTCATCAAGGAGGATCTGAGCAAGTACGATCTTTCCTCCATTGAATACGCAACAACAGCCGGCGAGGCCCTCAACCCCGAGGTTTACCACCAGTTCTACAAGGCAACAGGCCTTAAAATCATGGAAGGTTTCGGCCAGACAGAAACTACACTTTCTATTGCAAACCTTGTTGGTACTACTCCAAAAATCGGCTCTATGGGTAAGCCTACTCCCCTCTATGATGTTGTACTCCTTAACCCTTCGGGCGAAGAATGTAAGAACGGTGAAACAGGTGAAATCTGCATCAGAACCAGCAAGAAAACACCCTGCGGTTTATTCATCGGATATTATCTTGACGACGAAAAGACAAATGACGTATGGCATGACGGTTACTATCATACAGGCGACCAGGCTACCCGTGACGAAGAAGGCTACCTGTGGTATGTAGGACGTATCGACGATGTTATCAAGTCCTCCGGCTACCGCATAGGACCCTTTGAAATCGAAAGCGTTATTATGGAACTCCCCTATGTTCTTGAATGTGCTATCACAGGCGCTCCCGACCCCGTTCGCGGCCAGGTTGTAAAGGCTACTATTGTTTTAACAAAGGGAACCGAACGTAGTGATGTTCTCAAAAAGGAAATCCAGAACTATGTAAAGACTCACACAGCTCCTTACAAGTACCCCAGGATTGTTGAATTCGTTGATGATCTTCCCAAGACTATCAGCGGTAAGATCAGACGTGTCGAAATCAGACAGAACGATAATAAGTAATAAAAATCCCGGCGGATTTACTCCGTCGGGATTATTTTTATTCGGTAACTGTTGCTATCTTACCCTTTTTGTCCATCTGCGCAATACCGTATTCCATACGGATTTTTCCGCCTGTGTAAAGCTTATTGAATACGCCTATGATACGCTGTGCAACTACCTCGCTGTTTTCAGCATTTGCATCCATAAGAATTACCACAAGCTGTTTGCTTGAATACTTGGTGGATACGTCAACTCGTCTTAATGAGTTGTAGATTGCCTTTTCCAGAAGTTCCAGCGCCATTTCAACCTCAGCAACATCAGGCTCCTCGCCTGCCGCAGAAACGGCTGTAAAAAGCAGAGTGGAAACATCGTGGTTGTTTCTTTCCACAAAGCGTCTGATGAAGTTATATACATGGTGGAAGCTGTCATATTCCATAAGGTATGCACCCTTGCCTGCGTCGGCTCTGCCCATGATTTCTCTCAGGTATGTAAGGTCAACGGACTTACCTGCTCTTTCAGTTTCAGCTTCGCTTCTGTCACTGAAAAAGTGGAAGGAGTTCTTACCGTTCTGCTTTACATAGTAAAGTGCCTTATCCGCCGCATTGTAAAGCTCCTTGAAATCCTTACCGTCTGTAGGGAACTGAGCAATACCGATAGAAACTGAGGAATTTGTATCAAACTTACATTCATCAAGCTTTCTGCAAAGGTCGGAAAGAACATCTCCTGCAAGATTTGAAAGCTCGCTCTTAGTTTCCGCGCTTCTTACAAATACTACGAATTCGTCACCACCAATACGGCAGAGGATATCCTTTTCGGTATCGCAGTATTCTTCAAGAGTTTCAGCAAACATTTTAAGCGTCTTATCGCCTGCGATATGGCCGTAATTATCGTTGATAGCCTTGAAATTATCCATATCAATCATCATAAGCGCACCCTCGGCACCCTCGGCAAACAGCTTATTTACAGCCTCTTCGGTGTAATTTCTGTTCCAGAGCCCTGTAAGTGCGTCTTTCAGGGACTTGCTCTTGATGTCAGTAACTTCCTGTGTTTTCTTTTCAAGTCTGTCTGCAAGGCTCTTTCTCAGGTCTTCAAGTTCAAGCACACGGCTGATTCTTGAACGCATAACCTCAGGTACGAAGGGCTTTGCAATAAAATCGATAGCGCCACTGTTGAAGCAGCGTGATTCGGTTGCGGCATCGTTGTCGGCTGTAAGGAAGATTACGGGAATATCCTTTCCGGCATCAGTCTTTTTAAGCTCTTCAAATACCTCAAAACCGTCCATCCCGGGCATATTTATATCAAGAAGGATAAGGTCGCAGGTTTGCTTTTCAAGGAACGAAAAAACCTGTTCGCCCTTTGTAACAGCTGTAACCGTGTAAATATCGTTAAGTACGTTTTTTGCAGCAATAAGGTTAAGCTTATTGTCGTCAACTATAAGTATTTTTTTCATAGGATTATTCCTTTCTCAACATTATGTCTTTATTTTAGCATATTTTTACAGCTTTTGCAATAATTATATACACTTTTTTCTTAATTGAATAATTTTTAAAAAATTGTTAAAAAAAGCTTTATATTATCACTATTTTACTTGAAAATATATGGTTTTTCTGATATAATAGATTATATATACAGAAAAGCAGGTTTAAAAACCGCAAAGAAAAGAGGAAATAATAACAACATGAAAAAAATCATCATTATCGCTATCCTTATCGTAGTAGCTGCAATTGCAGGAATACTACTTATGAACAGCTACGATTCTCATAAGCAGGGAAATTATTCCGATATCACTATCGGACTTGTACTGAACGGAAGTATTTCGGATAAGAATTGGAGCCAGACCCATTACGAAGGTCTTCTTGAAACAACCCGTAATCTCGGCGCAAAGCTCGTTTACAGAGAATACAACACAGCTGATACTGTGCCTATCTCAGTAGATGAGCTTGTTAAGGAAAATTGCAGCATCATCGTTCTCAATTCCTTTGAATTCGGCGAACACCTGGAAGAAGTGGCCGCAAAATATCCTGATGTGTGTTTCTTCCACGCAACAGGTATCAGAAACTATGAAAATGTTTCTACATATTTCGGCCGTATGTATCAGATAAGATATCTTTGCGGAATTGTTGCAGGTCTCCAAACCGAAACAAATGCAATCGGATATGTTGCCGCTTTCCCAATCTCAGAAGTAAACCGCGGTATAAATGCATTTACTCTCGGTGTTCGTTCAGTAAATCCCGAAGCATCAGTATATGTAAACTGGACAAATTCATGGATTGATGAAGAAGCCGCAGGCAGAGCTTCTCTTGAACTCATAGAAAATCATGGCATCGATATTCTCGCAATGCATGTGGACTCCTTATCACCTAACAAAATTGCAGACCAGAACGGCATATACAGTATCGGCTATAATTACAACAATAGCGAAACTTATCCCGATTCCTACCTTACCGCTGCTATCTGGGACTGGGAAAATTTCTACACTCCACGCATAACAGAATGCCTCCTCGATGAATTCAAAGCAACAAATTATTGGGAAGGCTTAAATACAGGTATCGTTTCCTTAGCCCCCTTGGGAAGTATGGCAAAAGACGGAATACTTGAAGCCATAGATGCCGAAAAAGACAAGTTCAGAAGCGGAACCTTCGATGTTTTCTACGGACCTATATACGATAACAACGGAAATATCAGAATTGCAGAAGGCGAAAGCATGACAGATGATGCAATGCTTAACAGCTTTGACTGGTATGTGGAGGGAGTAGTGATTAATGAAGAATAAGCTTACTAAAATCCTTCTTGTCTTCCTTACGCTTTTACTCGTTTCAGGTATCGTGGCTTTTTTTCTTGCATCCCACTCCTCAAACGTTGATGAAAAACGGAAAATCGGATACATCCTTACAGGTGCCGTTGACGAGCCCGGCTGGAATGGTATGAATTATGCAGGTATGGAAACCGTCTGCAATGACCTTGATGTAGAGCTTCTCGTTAAAGAAAACATCCCCGAAAACACAGGTGCCTGTCCCGAAGCGGTTATACAGCTTATTGACGAAGGAGCAGAGCTGATTGTTCTTTCAAGCTATGGTTATCCCGCTGAGGTGAAGGACCTTATCAACAAGTATCCGGATATTTCCTTCTACGGAATTTCTTCCGATTATTACGCAGATAATATGACCTCCTATTTCGGCAGAATGTATCAGGCAAGATACCTGGCAGGAATTATTGCCGGAATGACTACCGAAACAAATAAAATCGGTTATGTTGCCGCTATGTCCAATTGCGAAGTAAACAGAGGAATAAACGCATTCACCTTAGGCGTACGAAGGGTAAATCCCGAAGCTGAGGTAATTGTTTACCGCACAGGTACATGGAATGATGAAGCCTCAGAAACAGATGCGGCTAACCTTCTTATAAATAGCTACGGTGTTGACCTTCTCACCTACCACCAGAACCAGCCTTATGTTGTAAATGCCGCAGAAAAAGCAGGCATCTACTCTATCGGCTATAACGAAGCGGAAGGCGGTATGTCCGATAAATACCTTACCGCTGCCGTATGGAAATGGGAAATGCTTTATAACGATATAGTAAAGGATTTCCTCCAAGGAAAAGCCAACTCAAAACAACACCTGTGGTGCGGTCTTGAAACAGATGCTATCGGTTTATCTCCGTATTCCGGCCTTGTTTCACAGGAAGCGCGCGCAGAGGTAGAAAAAGCCAAGCAGGAAATTTTATCGGGAAATGATATTTTCTCAGGCGAAATTTTTGACAACACCGGCGTTTTACGTTGTGGAAAAGACGAATTTATAAGCGATATCACTCTTATGAATGATATTTACTGGTATGTTGACGGGGTGATTATCCATGAATAAGAAACCATTAAGAATAAATCTCGGCGTCACCCTGATAATAATTATTATTTACATCGTGGTTATCGGACTTGTATGCGCATTGCTTGTAACAAAGCTTAACAGCGAAATTGAAAAAAGCATACTTCTTGATGTTTCTGAACGTGCTAAAATAACCGCTGCTTCTCTTAATGATAAGTTTGACGCAGAGCTTGAACAGCTTACCAATACCGCAGAAATTATACAAACCTACGAAAACAGCTCGGAATATCTGAGTCACCTCAATTCTGATGACAGCGACGGAATTTCATACGGTGTACTTGCCATAAACGGAGAAGCAATAGAGGGCGAAAGCATTACGCTCAGCGATTACCCCGCCGTGCTCGAATCCTTCCGCGGTAATCCTGATGTAAGCTACTGCAACAACGGAACGGTACTTTTCTCCGTTCCCGTTTACAACGGCAGCAACGTAAAGTATGTACTCTACAAACTGTATGACAGCGCTGTTCTTCAAGAAAACTACGAATGTTATTTCGGCACTAAGAACGCTGCAATGATGGTGGCGGATATCGACGGCAATATTGCGCTCCGTTTTTCCGGCTGGACTATGGACAATGACTATTTCAGCGGAAAGGGTATTCAGTCTGCTGTGAGAACTATTTCCGAAGAAATCAGCATTTCCGCTTCCTCTGCCGCACGTTTCACCGATACAGACGGCGATTTCTGTCTGTTTGCCGCTGAGCTGGGATACTCGGATTTCCACCTTATAGGTACAGTTCCCTACGACGAAATCAGCGGAAGCATTTATATTGTCCGCGCCCTTGTAATATGGACATTCGGACTTCTCAGCTTAATGCTGGTAATTATTACAATCTATCTTTTCGGCGTTGAGCAGAAAGCCAAGGAAAGCGATGAACTACGTGAAGCCAAGACAATGGCGGAAAACGCAAACAGAGCAAAGAGCGACTTCCTCGCAAATATGTCACATGAAATCCGTACTCCTATCAATGCGGTTATCGGCATGAATGAGATGATTCTCCGCGAAAGTAAGGACAATACCGTTCTCGGCTATGCGGAAAATATAGAGAAAGCAAGCCACAACCTGCTTTCTATCATTAATGATATTCTCGACTTCTCTAAAATTGAATCGGGTAAAATGGATATTACCGTTCAGCCTTATAAGTTCACCGACATTCTTATAAATGTCACAAATATGATTAAAATAAAGGCGGAAAAGAAAAACCTCCAATTCATAATTTCAGTAGATGAAAACCTGCCTGAAAATCTTATTGGCGATGATGTACGTGTTACTCAGATTATCCTGAACCTTCTTAATAATGCCGTGAAGTACACACCCAAGGGCTCTGTAAAGCTCACAATTAACGGCGAAAAACAAGATAACGTAATAATGCTGAAAATTTCCGTTAAGGATACGGGTATAGGCATAAAGGAACAGGATCTTTCCTCCTTGTTCAAGGATTTCCAGCGCCTTGACCTTTCAAAGAACAGAAATATCGAAGGTACAGGTCTCGGTCTTGCAATCACATACCGACTTGCTGAACTGATGAACGGTACTATCGATGTATCCAGTGTCTATGGCGAGGGTTCGGAATTCGTCGTTACAATTCCTCAGAGAATCAACGGCGATAAGGTTATCGGAAAGTTCGACGAAAATGCAATCTTCACCTCATCAGGCCACAAGAAATACTCCGCTGTATTCACCGCTCCAGAAGCGGAAATTCTCCTGGTTGACGACAATGAGATGAATCTGATAGTTGCCCGCAATCTCCTTAAAAAGACAAAGATAAAGATAACCGAATGTATGAGCGGTTTTGAAGCCCTCGAACTCATGCAGAAAAAACATTTCGATGTTATTCTCCTTGACCACATGATGCCGGAAATGGACGGTATCGAAACACTGAAAAAATCACGCACTCTTGAAAGCAACAAATGTATCGGTGTTCCTGTAATTGCCCTTACAGCAAACGTTGTTTCAGGCGTAAAGGAAATGTATCTTGCCGAAGGCTTCGACAACTACCTTGGAAAGCCTGTTGACAGTGTCGAGCTTGAAAAAATGCTGGCGAAATACATTGCTCCCGAAAAGATTATTTACTCAGATGCTCCCGTTGAAGCAGAAACCAAGGCTCCTGAAAAAACAGAAGATAATTCAGAGCTTATTGATATTTCTCTGGGTATGAAATACTGCGGTGACAGTGAAGAAATGTACCGGGAAATCGTTGAGGTTTACTGCGAAATTGCCGAGGAAATGCGTTCAGACCTGGAAAAAGCACTTAATGAAGAGGACTGGAAGAATTATACCGTAAATATTCACAGCCTTAAATCCAACTCATTGAACATCGGTGCTTCCTCCTTGTCGAAAATGTGCCTTGAATCCGAAAAAGCAGGTAAGGCTATTGCCGCAGGAGATGAAATTGAAACCAATATTCAGAAAATCAGAACAAATCACTCTGAAATCATGAAGGTTTACGAACAGGTGCTTTCAGAAGCAAAGAAAAATCTTGAATAACAAATTCACCCCGCCATAAACGGCGGGGTGTTGCTTTTATATATGATTATTTTCCTTTCCTGATAAGTAATGTCACTGTCTCAATATGCCTTGTATGAGGGAACATATCCACAGGCTGAATTCTTTTCACCATGTAGCCAAGCTTTACAAGTTGTTTCAGGTCTCTTTCGAGGCTTTCTATTCCGCATGAAATATACACGATTTTCTGTGGTGAAAGCTTCGCAAGGCTCTCTAAAAACCGCTTATCACTGCCTGTTCTGGGCGGGTCGGTGAAAACCACATCTGCCTTTTCGCCTGCTCTTGCCATATCCTGCATGAATCTGCCCGAATCACCGCATACAAAAGTGATGTTTTCACAGCCGTTCTCCATAGCATTTCTTTTTGCGTCCTTTATTGCACTTTCGTTTATTTCAACACCCACAACCTCTTTACAATAATCAGAGGCGATAATTCCGATAGTACCTGTTCCGCAGTAACAGTCAAGCACCCTGTCCTTCTTTGTAAGACCTGCAAATTCCATAGCGGTCTTATAAAGCACTTCCGTCTGCACAGGATTTACCTGATAGAAGGATTTTGCTGAAATTCTGAATTTCTTACCACATAAGATATCCTCAATATAACCGTTTCCGTAAAGCACTATCTCCTGCTCACCCATGGTAAGCGGCATGGGATTATCGCACACATTCTGCACCACTGTTGTAATACAGGGGTGCGCCTTTAAAAGCGCAGATACAAAATTCTTACGTGAGGGGAACATGCTTTTTGCTGTCACGATGCATACAAGATACTCGCCGCTGTGATGACCCTTTCTTACCATTACATGACGTATAAGCCCTTTATCAGTATTGGGATTGTAAGGGAAAAACTTGAATGACCGCATCAGGATTCTGATAGTGGATATAATTTTTCCCGCCCGTACATCTTCAAGCATACAGCTTTCACAGGGTACAATCTTACCGCTGCCCGACTGGTATATTCCTGAAATTATCTGGCGTTTCGGATTTGTATAAAAACCGTGCTGTACTTTATTGCGGTAATTGTACGGCTTTTCCATGCCGATTATCTCACCGCAGGATGCAAAGCACGATAACATTCTTTCTGCTTTTGCCTGCTTCCACAAAAGCTGTTCGGAATACTCCTCTTTTAACTGGCATCCGCCACAGCGTTTGAAAAGTCTGCAACTTTTTTCACTCATAATTGTCTTTCCTTTCGCTCTCATAAAACGATTATACTTTATAAACCGCCAAATGTCAACATAAAAAGGCACCGCGGAAATTTGCGGTGCCTAAGACGTGGGTTTATCAACTGTTACTTGTAAAGCTGTACTTTTCCTTTTCGAGCTCACCGAGATACTCAAACTTTATACTGTGAAGTTTAAGTCCGCTCTGGGCAAAATACACACGAATAGCTGTAAATGCAGAGAAGATGTTAACCTCCTTGGTTATAGCGACAGGCTGTCCGCCTGTGCCGTTCCAGGTATAGTTTGCAGCGGCAGTTCCCATTGTAAACAATGTAAGAGGAATCTGCGCAAGCTCACTCTGAGTTGAACTTGCAGAAATAGTAACACTGTATCGTCCCAGCTTCTTTACATCAAGAGCAAAGCTGTATTCCGAACCCTTATCAGTTTTGATGCTGTCGAAATCTTCAACGTTATCAGCGCATAATGTAAGCTCACCGTCAATTTCATAAAGCTTGGCAGGTGCGCCTGTGCTTGTTTCTTCTTCGGGTCTGCCGATTATTTCAGCGGCGGTGTTTTTTCCCATAAGACGCTTCATGGCGTTGGTACCCATTATAAAATTCAGGATATTTGCGGCATTTCTTTGAAGCTCAGCTCTCGTAAGAGTTCCGTTTTCCAGAGCTTCAAGAGTATTGTCGTTATGCTTTCCGCCGTCAGCACATACCATATACACATCGTTCTGTGCTCTCGCCATTGCTGCGAAATTGCTCTTATCTGCCCATGTTCCGCGCTGGTTGATGTTTGCCCACCAGTCTGTCATTGTGTAACCCTTGAATCCCCATTCCTCACGGAGAATTACTGTATTAAGGTCAAAGCTTCCAGCTGTCCAGAGTCCGTTCACAATACCATAGGTGGTCATTACTGTCTGAGCCTTACCTTTTTTTACCGCCATTTCAAAGCCTTTGAGATAAATCTCACGGAGTGCTCTTTCTGATACAACTGATTCAAGGAAGTGACGGTTGGTTTCCTGGTTGTTTCCGCAGAAATGCTTTATTGTACCTGTAACACCCGCACTGTGAAGGCCGTTAAGCTCAGCGGTTGCCATTGAGCCTGTGAGATAGGGGTCCTCTGAGAAATATTCAAAGTTACGGCCATTGAGCGGATGACGATGAATGTTCATTCCGGGAGCTAAAAGACAGTCAACATTATTCGCTGTCATTTCAAGACCCAGCATTTCGAAAAGCTCAGTTACAAGATACTTGTTGAAGGTGGAAGCAATAAGTGTTCCGATAGGAATACTGAACGCCTTTGTGCCGCAGTCCATACGCATACCGGAAGGACCGTCTGAGCAACAACCCGCAGGAATACCGAAAGCCACAAGATTGTCGCTTACGCCTCCGAAGGCAGAGGCTGTACCTGGTGTTACACGGGGGCTTCCCATACCTTCACCACGGATTATGCAGGATAAATCATAGTCTGAAAGCTGAGCTATAAATTCGGTTGATGTATTCTTTCCTGAAACAACATCTGAAAGCTTGATACCCTTATCGCCTGTCTGGGTAATTTCCGCAGGAATACTGTCAAGTCTACGCTTTTCCTCGTCAACCTCACTAAGCGGTACCTTTTCAAAGCCGATACTGTAACCGTCTTTGTTTTCCTCAGGCTTCATTCGTTCAAAGGCTGTAACAGGAGCAACTGCCTGTTTACACTCCTTTACAACAACAAGAGAAGGAATGTGCTTTACACAGACACATTCTGCATTTCTTACATCAGTGCCTACATAGAAATTATACTCTCCTTCTTCAAGGAGATAACAGAAACGATATCCCGTAACTCCCGAATCATCATAGGATGCAAAATCCGAAAGATTAACATCAATATATAAAAACTCTTCCTCACCGGGAGCAAGTTCCCTTGTCTTTTCATATCCGCAGAGTACCCGCGCAGCTTTTCCAAGCTTACCCTGAGGAGCTTCAAAATAAACCTGCACAACTTCCTTACCCTTGAAGTCTCCTACGTTCTTTACAGATACTTTAAATGAAGCACCTTCTTCGCTAATCAGTGCGGAAAGGGTAGTTACCTCAAATTTTGTGTATGACAAGCCAAAACCGAAGGGATAACGTACCTTGTCCTTTGCGAAGGTTTCAAAATAACGATAGCCTACATAAATATCCTCGGTGTAGAAGTTTCTGTCTCTGTCTCCGAAATATGCATCGGAGGGATAATCGCTGATTGAGTATGCAACAGTATCAGGAAGCTTACCCGAGGGGCTTACCTCACCTGAAAGCACCCTTGCTGTACCTGTACCGCCTGTCATACCGCCCTGCCATACATACAGCAGAGAATCGGGATTAAGGCTTTCTATATACTCAATATCAATAAGGTTGCCGACATTAAGAAGCACAACCATCTTTTCAAATGCTGAACGCACCTTTGAGAGCATTTCCTTTTCAGCGGCGGTAAGGAGGAAGGAACCTTCTTCAATACGGTTTTCCTGCTCCTCACCTGCTGTTCTGCCGATTACGACAACAGCTGTGCGGCACTTTTCCGCAACACTTTTTACAAGGCTGTCCGAAAGGGGCATTTCCTTCTGTGACCAGGGCTCACCGCCCCAGCCTTCGCCTATATCAAACGGGTTTTCAAGAATCCAGCTTTCATACGCGTCGGAAAGCTCCTTGTTTGTTTTGATTCCACATTCTCTGAGACCTTCGGGAATACCAACAACCTTCGATACATTTACCATACCGCCTGAACCTGTTCCGCTCTTGTAGTAGCTGAACTGAATACGGCCGAAAAGTGCAATTTCTTCCTCGTCGTTCAGCGGAAGGGCATTATTTTCGTTTTTAAGCATAACGATACCTTCTGCCACAACCTGTGCAGCAGTATCAAGGTATTTATTCCAATCAAGTATTTTTTTCATAAAAAGCTCCTTTGGTTATTTGCTTTTGATTATACCATGAACAAGGATAAAAAACAACATCTTTGTAACTTTTGTGTAACATTCTTGTTATAAAATACGCGCTTTTAGTATGGTTCAATCTACGAACTCCATCATCGCCTTTTCAATGTCCTCGCCTGAATCAAAAAAGGCCTCCGAAACAGCAGGGTCAAAGTGAGTTCCTGTTTCTTCCCTGATTATTGAGTACGCTTTTTCAAGGGACATGGCATCTTTATAACAACGCTTGGATATAAGCGCATCAAACACATCGGCTACCGCCATTATTCTTGCACAAAGGGGGATTTCTTCGCCCGAAAGACCTTCGGGATAACCCTTTCCGTTCCACCATTCGTGATGATAATTCGCCATATCGATTGCAACACTGAGATAGCTGAATACACCCAGGGTTTCGGTTGCATTTTCCAGCATTTTCTTACCCGCTGTTGTGTGGGTCTTCATTATACTGAATTCCTCATCAGTAAGCTTGCCTGCCTTATTCAGAATTGTATCGGAAACATGAATCTTACCCATATCGTGAAGGGGGGCGGCAACTATCATATCATTTATGTAATTATCCGTTAAAATTTCAGGATACTTTCCTTCGCTTTGAAGCTTTCTGGCAATAATCTCAACATATGCGGCAGTACGTCTGATATGACCACCTGTGTTTTCGTCTCTGCTTTCAATAATATCCGCCATGGTGACAATAATATTATGCTGGAATTTTGCAATCTGTTTCGATTTCTTATTGATATCTCCGATATAATCCGTCATATCGGACATTGTTTTTTCGTAGGCGGTGTAAAGCGCTTCTATTTCGTTTCCTGTATTGATACCGAGTGTGTGGAATGCCTCCTTCATACCGGTACGTTCCTTTTCGTCGGTATAAGCATAGCCAGATACCGCCTCTGTCATACGGTTTACAGGAGCTGCAATACGTCTGTCAATGTACCATGCTGCAAAGATATTTACTACTATAAGAGCACTTATAGTAATGTAAAGGGAATTTTTCAATACCTTATCCAGATATTCTGTAAATGCTGTATCCGCTTTGATGACAATGCAGATATCATTTGTAATCTCACACTCAAACATAGGATTATCGAGGCTGAAAACATACACATCAGAATCTTCATCAGTATATTCAGCATCTATAAAATAAAGGGATTCATATAACTTTCCCTGTACTCCAGAATCGGAGAAATTCACCGTTGACCTGCCGCTAACGTTATCTATGACAGTATTTACATAGCATTGGTCAATAACAGTATATCCGTCATCATTGGTTCTGCACAGAGTAAGCGACTTTATATCAAGAAGCGTATTGTAACGGGGAAGGGATTCCTTAATAATCTCCGCGTTTGCTGTAAGAAAGCTCTGGTTATCAAACTGTTCGGGGCTGAATTTTTCCAGAAGATTTGTTTTAAGGTGGGAGGATACATACTCACCCTCAGCGGTGATTATTTCGTATTCTTCATTCTGATTCATGGAATCACTCTGCATACTTACAAGAGAAATACACAGTAGTGTAATTAAATTTATGATTATGAGCAGTTCGCTTTTAAGGGAAATCCTGCGGTAAACCCTTGCATTCTTAAAGCTCTTTCTTATAGGGAACCAGCGTTCAAACCAGCTGCTGTATTTATTTCCGAAATGTGTGTATGTGCAGAAAATAATAAGGAACATAACCGAATTTGCTATGTATTGGAGAAGCTCAAACTTACCTGAATCAGCAAAGCTCAGGAAATTTACAATAACAGAAGTCACACATGCACAGATTATAGCGTAAGCGTAATTTCTGCAAAGCTTTTTGTTTCTCACAAAGCTGCACATAAGCGTAATAAGGGCAGAAACAAAAATTGCAAAGGGGTTTACGGTTACGGAAACCGCTACCATAATTGCCGGAAGAGGCCCGCCGAATAATGCCGCTATCAGAACACCCAGATTATAGCTTACTGCGGAATAAGCTGTTGTTGCAATCAAATTTCCATTAACAGAAATGTGCCACGCACACGGTGTTATGATTACACAGATAAAAATCATTGCAATATTTGCAAGAATCCTTTTCCAGTCAAGATTTTTAAGCATACAAATCCCCCTAATAATCCACAATGAATACATGAATAATTATATCATTACACTCTGTTTATGTCAATAACGGGCAGGTCAATAAGACCTGCCCGTTGCAGTTATTTATTTATAGAAAAATTCTTCTTGCGAAGATGCTCTATCATATTTTGAAGTAAAGCTATATCCTCGTCTGTAAGGTCCGTAACGTCAAGAGTCTGCCCCTTACCTTCTCTGCCCAGCAGATAATCCGTGGATACATGAAATACATTCGCAATCTTCACCAGTATTTCAGGTGACGGGTAACGAAGAGACTGTTCATAGTAGCTTACAGTTGCCTTTGACAGCCACAACCTTTCTGCCAGCTGCTTCTGGGTAAGTCCCGCCTGCTGTCTTAATTCTTTGAGTAAATTTCCAAAGTTAACCATACCAAAACCCTCCGTTCAAATATAGTTTACCACTTATTTGTGTAACTATACTTGTTTTATCGGTATTATAATGGTTGATTTTCATTTACTTACAACAAATAACTCCGTGAATTAAGTAATCCACGGAGTTTTTTTCTTTTGTTATTTTATAGTTGTTCTTTCGGTCATGTTGTGAACAACTTCCTTTATAAGAAGAGGCAGGAAGGGTTTTGTAATATAGTCGTTACAGCCAAGTGCCGCAAATTCAGTAGATGTTTCAAGGTTCTTATCGCCTGTCATCAGTACAACGGGAGTCTGGAACTTTTCTCTGATTAATTTCAGCGTTTCAAGACCGTCCATTTCCGGCATCTTAACATCAAGCATAATAAGGTCGTATGTCTCTTTTCCAAGGAGTTCAAGAGCCATCATACCGCTGTCTGCGGAGGTTATCTCATACATAGGCTCGTCCTTCATGATATGGGCAATAATCTTGTTATTCATAGGCTCATCATCAACAGTAAGGATTTTTCTCTGCATTGAATCACCCTGCTGCATAAGATAGTTCTTATCCTCGTCTATCATTTGGAGCATAATGTCCGCAATAACAGGGTCAAACTGAGTGCCTTTTCCCTTTTCGATTTCGGCACGTACCACATCCTGAGGTAAAGCCTTTCTGTAACTACGATTACTGGTCATAGCGTCATAGGAGTCAGCAACACCAAGTATTCTTGCCGCTTCGGGTATCTTTTCACCTTCAAGGCCGTTCGGATAGCCTTTGCCGTCGTATCGTTCATGGTGGTACTTAGCGGCAATAGCAATCAGACCGCTGCCTGAAATTCCGCTTAAAATGTGATAGCCTGTTACAGGGTGGATTTTTATGATATTGTATTCTTCATCTGTAAGCTTGCCTGCCTTATTGATGATTTCAACAGGAATACGGATTTTTCCCACATCGTGAAGGAGACCTGCACGGTAGATTTCTTCCTGCTCCTCAACGCTCTTACCCATTCTTGCCGCAATCATACGGGAGTACTCTGCAACACGCTTGGAGTGACCGCTTGTATAACGGTCCTTTGCATCAACCGCTTCACTGAGTGCGGTAACTGTCTGAATAAACAGATCCCTGATAGTTTTCTGCTGGTCGCGAAGCTCCTTGGTCTGCTCCTTCACCTTCTGTTCAAGCTCAGTGTTGTAGCCTGAGAGCAGGTTTACATACTTCCACTTCTGAGTATCCTCTACAATTTCCAGCATGTAGCCGTGAGTTTTCGCATTGTGCTGGATTTTGCCGGCATGACATTCGTAATGCTTATCGTTTATTTTCAAGGTGAACATGCCCTTGTCATTATCGGACAGACCGTTCAGTATTTTTTCAAGCTCCGGAATATCCTTTATCTGATAATCCACCCGACATTCAGAAAGCTTAGGGAAAATTTTCGCAGCTACCTTGTTACAGCCCAGATAACACAGCTTGTTGCTGAACATGATGTAACCGTTGTTTGCGTTCTTTTCGAGAGTTGCCGCAACATTTTCTTCGATATTGTAAAGTCTCGCTCTGCGGTGAATCAGAATCAGGATTATACCATCAAGAGCATAAAGCGCGGGCATAACCTCAAAATCAACGCTTATTAATCTTCCCACGAAAAACAGTAAAACATTCATGGTTTCAAGTGCAATAAGATAGCGCAGATTTTTTCTTGAAACCGTGTTCTTTTTAACCATACTGTGAATGAGGAGTGCAAACTGTATAATCAAAGTGCCATAAAGAATTACATAGAAAAGGCTGTGACCAATACCGTAATCATTTACAAGAACAGTGACATCACCCATTTTTTCCAGACTTGACGACGTGTAGTAAAGATTGTTATACTCAGTAGTTAGTATCATTCCGTAAACTACAAAGCAATAGATATAAACCGAAAACCTTAACCACTTAGGCAAATTGTAATTGCAAAGTGCACAGATAAGGAAAATCATTATAGGCGATGTGAAGCATCCGCCCAGATACGCTATCTTGTTTGCAAGTAAAGCTGTTTCAACCGTCTTGGAAAGTCCCAGCGCCAGAAAACCGCCGTTGGAAATTGCCATAATCAGTATGAGCAGCATGAAGTAATAGTTTATCTTCTTGTTGTCATACACAAAAATAAGTATCAGAAGATTTATCAGTGCGATT
>JAZNML010000025.1:0-11240 GCA_045579565.1 Ruminiclostridium sp. | reverse complement strand
ATTTGTCTTCCTAAGACCGCTTGGCCTCCGACTTAAAAGAACTTGCAGATTTGAATGAGCTTTATTCACAGGACAAGTTCCAGCTTTTCGTCCTGTATGGACGCAGACGTGTCGGCAAGACAACTCTGCTCAACGAGTTTTGCAAGGATAAGGATACAATTTTCTATTCTGCTGAACAGAGCAACAATAAGCTCAATCTTGAAAAATTCTCATCACTTGTTTTTAACTTCTACGGCGAAAACAATTTAGAACCGTTTTCATCTTGGACTAACGCATTGTCATATATCAATGAGCGTCAAAAGAATAAAAAATTGGTGCTTGTTATCGACGAGTTTCCCTACCTTGTGAAGAAAAACAAGCCTCTGCTTTCAGAACTTCAGCACCTTATCGACCACAAGCTGACGAGCGGAAATCTTTTTATGATACTCTGCGGAAGCTATATGGGTTTTATGGAAAAGGAAGTTCTCGGCTCAAAGAGTCCTCTTTTTGGAAGAAGAACTGCACAGCTTCATATGAAACCGTTTAATTATCAGACAAGTTCAAAGTTCCTTGATGGATTTTCTGATACGGAAAAGCTTGAACTGTATGGTGCATTCGGCGGCACTCCTCTGTATTTACAGCAGATAAATGGGGGTGTGAGCTTTGAAGAAAATATAAAGAGAGCGTATCTTAAAGTAACCTCGTATCTCTATGAGGAAACCTTACTTCTTCTTCGTCAGGAGGTGCAGGAGCCGGGTGTTTACAGTGCAATCATTGAAGCTATTGCAAGCGGATATACAAAGGCAAATGAGATTTCCACAAAAATCGGTGAGGACTCTGCGAAGTGCTTAAAATATATCAAGACTTTATGCGAACTTGGAATACTGCACAAGGAAACACCTTTTGGAGAAAAGGAATCCTCCCGAAAAACAATTTACGGCATTTCTGATTTTATGTTCCGCTTCTGGTATCGCTATGTTTTTGCAAACAGAACACTTATCGAAACAGGCGCACAACAGGCTGTATGGGCAAAGAGAATTGAACCTGATTATAGCAACTATATGGGGCTTGTTTTTGAAAAAGTCTGCACGGACTATCTTAGCATTAAGAATGCAAAGGGCGAATTGCCGATACTTTTTACCTCTGTCGGAAGATGGTGGGGAACTAACCTCGTTACTCACAGTCAGGAGGAAATCGACTTGGTTGCAAACGACGGGAAGGATTATATTTTCGGCGAATGCAAATGGCGAAACGAAAAAATTGACCTGTCTGTACTCCGAGAACTGAAAGTAAAAGCTGATATATTCAGCAAGAACAGAAACCGCACTTATTATATACTTTTCTCAAAATCGGGATTCACCGAAGCTGTAATAAACGAAGCGAAGTCTAACAGCAGCATTATGCTTGCGGATTTGAATGAGCTTATGAATTTCTGATATAATAACATACTGCCTGGTTGTCAGCACAAACGACAATCGGGCGGTTATTTTTTTCTGTCAAAGATAAATTACACCTGTAATCAGCTTTAATTATGCCGCAGGAAATAAAGAACGATGTAAGAAAACACTCAATTTCTGTAATTTTCAAATAAGCTCACCGCATATTCCGAAAAAGGCGTATCAAGATAAACATAGTTGAATTCACGGAAAACATCCCAACCCTTAACGCGAAATTCAGCAAGCACGTTGTTATTTTCGCCTACTGCACGATAGGCGAATGTAATGCAGTTGTTGTTTTCCAGCAGCTTTGTAATAAGTCCGAAATTGCTGATGGTTGTAACTCTTTCAAATTCAGCAAAAGAGTGATTGTGTTCTGTGAGAAGCTGTCCGAGGATATCTCTTGTACCGCTTCCCTCTTCACGAAGAATAAGATTTTCTCTCCATATCTTATCAATCGGAACAGTTTTGTTTGCGAAAGGATGATTTTTTCCGCAGAGTCCTATAAACGGCTCTTTTCTGTAAAGACGGGAACAATATCTGCTTTTGTCGAAATAGCCCTCTATAAGTGCAAAATCCAGCTTTCCTGCCGACAATTCAGATAACAATGTTTCGGTATTTTCCACGTTGACGGAAATACTGTTTTTCGGCACTGAAAGAAATGCGGAAATATGCTTGTCGATAACATATTCGCCGATAGTTTTTGTGGCACCGATTGAAAGGCTTACTCCCTCGCTGTGTTCAAGCTCGGCTTTCAGCTTTTTCTCCTGATACAATACATTTTCAGCATACTTTTGCAGAAGCTCAGCCTCTTTGGTCATAGTCAATGTTCTGCGGTCGTAGCTGAACAGCTTACAGCCGTACTGCTCCTCAAGAAAGTGAATATGCTGTGTTACGGCGGGCTGCGTCATATTTAAAAGCTCCGCTGTTTTACGATAATTCATCACCCTGCACAGCGTTAGAAATGTTTCAATTCTTGTATCAATCATAGCTTCCTCCTTGATAAGTTTATCTTATCTAATGATATTAAATGATAATTTGATTTTATCATATTTCTGTGGTAAAATCAATATATAAGGAAAAATCAAGGAGATTGTTATGGAAAAGATAAAAAGCATAGGAAAATTAGTGCCGGGATTTGCCCTTGCACTTGCAATAGCGGCGGTGGCAAAGCTGATTGAAAGCTTGCTGCCTATTCATTTAATCGGTGCATCGGTTATAGCACTTTTCATCGGTATGATAATCAACCACTTCTGGAAACCGAACAAAATCTTTTCAGATGGTCTGAAATTCACCTCGAAGAAGATACTGAAATTTGCCATAATACTTCTCGGTGCAAGTCTTAATATCAGTATTGTGCTTGAAGTAGGTAAAATGTCATTGTGCGTGATGGTGTTCACGCTTTTTACCTGCTTCGGTATCGGGCATTTTGTCGGCAAGGCTCTGAAAATAAACTGGAAATTATCTAACCTCATTTCAGCAGGAACGGGTATTTGCGGAGGTTCGGCCATCGCGGCAATCGCTCCTGTTATTGACGCAGACGACAGCGATATCGCCTACGCAATGTCCGCTACATTTCTTTTTGATATGGCAATGATTGTGCTGTTTCCTATTATGGGACAGGCGATGGGGCTTTCGGATATGGCTTATGGTTTATGGGCAGGTACAGCCGTAAACGATACGTCAAGTGTTGTTGCGGCAGGATATGCCTTTTCCGAAGCAGCAGGCGATTTTGCTACAATGGTAAAGCTCACCCGCACACTTTCCATTATCCCCACAGTTATCACCTTTGCTCTTATAAGTGCACATCTTAAACGCAAGGAAGCTGGAGCAAACGGCGAAGCAGTCAAAGCAAAATTCAGCATCACAAAAATTATCCCTTGGTTTATTCTCGGATTTTTAGCACTTACTGTTATAAACAGCTTCGGTGTTATACCTGCGGCTGTTTCTTCGGGAATGAAAAATGTAAGCAAGTTCCTTATGGTTTCTGCACTTGCGGCAATCGGTCTGAACACAAGCTTCAAGGATATGAAGAAATCAGGCTTTGCTCCAATGCTTCACGGCTTTATCATTTCTGCACTGGTAGTTGTGGTTGCTATTGCCGTTGAATACTTTATGGGAATTGTTTAAACACAAATAGCTTACAAAAGAGTTTCTCATACGAGAGGCTCTTTTTTCAAATCGAAATAATAATTTAGTATGAGGTTAGTAGTTGCAGAAAACTGCTGTTGTGGTTCTCATTTCCATGAAAAGTGTATAACAACTGTAACACAGAACGGAAAGATAACCTACATTCCGATTTATTATATTATGTTTTTTAATGCAGAGTCAAGCGGAGAAAAGCTGACATTCTGAAAAAGAAATATGCACTGCTTTAACAGCGGTGCATATTTTATCACGATTACGATTTATCAAACGCTGGCTGTTATTTAAAAACGCCAGACACTGACTAAAAATTAAAACAATAAATTGTCCCGATTGTCAGATTTAATGGCAATCGGGCATTTATCGCTATTCTCCAAGCAAAATAATTCTAACATTCTTATCAATTTCATTGTCACTAATATCAGATGAAATCAACGGCTGAATCACCTCTCTGCTTTCTCTTGCGTGAGGAAGCTGTAAAGCAAGCTTTTCAGCCTTATCTTTATCGCCGCTTTTAAGATACAAAAAGCATAATGCCGCACGGGTTGTAGCCTTCTGTTTCTCGCTTTCGCACAGCGGCAAGCCTCGCTCCATAAGCGTAATAGCCTCGTCTGTTTTTTCGGATAATGCCAAAACTCCTGCAAGTCCTAATAACATTCCTGCATCATTCGGATATATTTTAAGTGCGTCACGATACACATTTTCTGCAGAGGCATTGTCGCCGTTTCTCTGGTACTCTGTAGCTGACTTATGTATATTGTGTAGCGACTGTTCATCACGGATTATATCCATACCCAAAAGCATATCAACGCTTGTTTCAAAGATATTCGCCAATGCGGGCAGAAATGTAATATCGGGATAACATTCTGCACGTTCCCACTTTGAAACACTCTGAGGGGTAATTCCGAGATATTCAGCAACGTCCTCCTGCGTAAGATTTTTCAGTAAACGAAATTTCTTCAGATTTTCGGACAGATATAACATAGCATTTCTCCTTTTCTGTGTTTGGGCTAATTTAATTATATCACAGAAAAGAAGAATTTCAATAACGCATCAGGCGAAACAGATTAAACCTGCTTTTGATATCAATGTCAACCTCAAATTTGCTTGTATCATTGACTTTTTTAGGCACCTTTGCTATAATCAATTTACAAAAAGCAAAATCCGAAGGTGTAACAATGAACAGAATTATGGTAATAGGCTGTCCCGGAAGCGGAAAAAGCACATTCTCAAAAGCACTGCACAAAATAACAGATATTCCCCTTTATCATCTGGATATGATGTACTGGAACGCTGACAGAACAACCGTTGACGAAGAAATTTTCAGAGAAAGATTATTAAGCACAATTCAAAAAAGCCAATGGATAATTGACGGCAACTACGGCTCAACAATAGAATTAAGATTACAGGCTTGCGATACTGTTATTTTCCTTGACTATCCCGTAGATGTCTGTCTTAACGGAATCAGGGAAAGACGAGGCAAGGCACGAACTGATATGCCCTGGATAGAAAAGAGCGATGAAGAAGACGCCGAATTTATTGAGTTTATCAAAAACTATAATTCCAAAAACAGACCTGAGGTTATGGCTTTGTTAGATAAATATTCCGACAGGGAAATTTATATTTTCAAAAGCCGTAATGAAGCGGATGAATTTTTAAAACACATTAATCAAAATGATTTATGATTTTGTGTTATAGTACATTAAAATTACAGGCACACGGAATAAAAACACCGTGTGCCTGTTTTGTCAAAATTTCAGCTTATCAAAATTATTCACTATCCATCTTGTCATTTTGATATTAACATCATAAAAGTCCTTTAATTTTTCCTGTTCAGCAAACCATGTTGTGGCTATCAGCTGATTTGACAGCAGAACATACGGAACAGCTTTAAATTCATCATCAGATAATTTTACAATACTGTCATATCCGATAATTATCTCCTTGTAAATCTCAACCCATTTTTCCAGCTTGTTTTCATCACCTTCAGCAAATGTTTCAGACAAAATCGCTGTTGCCGCATAACACGGGTCGAAAATGCGTACATTCTTTTCGGATAATTCAAAATCAATAAATCCCCATTTGTCATCGCAAGTAATAATATTGCTTGGATTCGGGTCACGGTGAATTATCTGCTTGGGAAGATTTATGTAAAGCCCGCCGAAATTTGCAGTATACTCTTCGCATAAGCTATCAGACAAATCGACAATTTCTTTGACTTTGGGCATAGCCCAATTTACAACATCTGAGAATATATCAACATCATTTACAACAGCATCCACATTCTTTAACGCAAGATGTAACTGTCCTATTATTTCGCCGATAAAACGGGCATTTGAAGCATATCCGTCAGAATACACCCTGTCAGGTTTTATCTGACTTCCGTCAAGTCGTTCCGTCAGAATGAAATAATATTCGCCGTCAGTAATATATTCTTCATTATTGGTTGTTTTAACGACATCAGCCGCATAAAGACCGGCACCTGAAATTGCAGCGGTAAGCGATATCTGCTTTTTCAGCTCACCTAAATTGACTGTGGCTTTCAGAACATATTTATCGTCTATATAATACGCATTCTCGTGGCGTTCGCCTGTTTCTTCGTAGTATATATCCTTGATTGATTCATTCTGCAAGTCCCAGCACTTAAGAATCTCTGTTATCTTTTTATGTGTCAGCATAATCTGTTCCTCCTTTAAAAGATTAATAGCGTAAGGCTTCTTAACCTTAAATCTTTTGAGGAAATCTGATGGAGTATAACCGATTTCACGCCTGAATGCCTTATAAAAACCGGCATATGTTTCAAAACCGTAAAGGAGCGCCGCATCTACCTTACTCTTTCCGTTAGAAATATCATAAATTGCATTCAAAAGCTTTCTTCTGAGAATATACTGCATTACAGGCATTCCTACAGCTGATTGAAACAATCTGTAAAAATGATATAAAGAATATCCTGTCATATCTGAAAGATCAGATACAGAAAGTTCTGCTTTCAGATTTTCTTCGATATAATCCAATACTGATTGAATCGTTTTTCGGTTATCCATTCTGATACCTCGCCTTCTGTATTGCTTGCAAGCTGAATATATAATATCATATAATCAATGAAATTTCATTTCCTTGGTTGCTGTTCTAAAAAATAATATCAAAAGCAAAACAGCAGAGAATTTTTCCCTGCTGTACAGTTTGATTAAAGAAAATAGTTAATTGTGTAAGCTACGTTTGCTGCTTTCTGTGATAAATTGGAATTTGTAACTTCGGCATCTAAATCACATTATATTTGTTTTACAAATGATATGTGCTCCTTCAATTCGCAAAATCCATTTTTTTGATAGAATTCATAAGCAGGTACAGTACTCTCTGTTTGCAAAAAAATTTGCACCAAACCAAGTTCTTTTATTGCTTTTTCAATTTCTTTTAGAAAATAAGTTCCTATACCATTGCCTTGTTTGTTGGTTTGGATGCATAATTCCTCAATATAGTATTCTGTACCAGAATACCAATGTTTGATATGTCCCATAGATACACCAATTAACTTCCCGTTCTCAAACAATCCATAGGTCAACGAGTTGCTTTGACCTATCAAATCCAACAAATAAAGATTAAGTTGTTCTTGATTTGACCAATCATCATTCCATGGTTCAATCGTAAATACACCTGTAAACAATTCTTTTATTATTTCTATTTCATTTGTTCCGATTTTTTTGAAATCATATATTTTCTTTTCCATAAGTAATCTCTCCTCCAAATTCTAATTTACCAACCCATTATACCACACACAATCCCGAAAAGCAACACAAAAAGAGCTTCCCAAAAGAGAAGCTCTTAACCCTTACTTATACAATACCCTTTCCCATTTCATACGCTTCGAGCATTGCTTTTTTATCCTTGATTTCGCCCTTTTCATAAACGCCTGTGCCGTAGATAACACCCATTTCCTTTGCCCCCTCAACGCAGACGGCATAACCACGAAAACAAGCAAGGGTTGTTTCCATAGACTCTATTCCGCTGTCAGCGGCGGTCATTATGTAGTAGAATTCCTTGTCCTTGACTTCAGTCCAGCGACAGACTGTGCGGTCTATAAGTGCTTTAAGCTGTGCGTCGATTGAGTAGAAATATACAGGGCTTGCAAGCACAATAACATCAGCGTCAATAAGCTTTTGCATAACCTCCGCCATATCGTCCTTTATTGCACATACACCTGTATTACGGCAGGCATAACAGCCAGTGCAAAAGCCGATTTTCTTTTCGGCAACACGGATTTTTTCTACCTCATTGCCGCTTTCTATTGCACCACACATAAACTCGTTACAAAGAATGTCGGAATTGCCGTCCTTACGGGGGCTGCCCGATAAAATCAAAACCTTTTTTGCTCATAAAAACCTCCGCTTATTTTCAGAATTTATGAGTAAATTATATCATAAAATATTCTGAACTGCAACTATAATTCCAGAAATAACAGCCGCCATAATCGGATAACCTGCAACAGTTCCTATCCACTTATGTATAACAGTTTTCTTCGGAATATAGGGCATTAAATCCTCTGTTCCGGGAATAATCCATGCCTTTGTATGACCTACCCAGTACCAGTCAATAAAGAACCTGTCAAACAGTCCCATAATCATCAGAATCGCTGTCATCTGCCAGAACAGGTCCCAGAATTCTCTTGCACCGTTAAGAAAATATACCATAGCGGGTGTAATAAAAATTATAGGTAAAAAGAGTGCGGCGGTAATAATCGCAGAATTTCTTTTCAGCCTTTCCTCTGTTATAAGTCCAAGCTCAACCACTCTCTTTTTTACATCGTCCTCGTAAAATACAACCATTTCCACAGGTCCATTTGCCATACCGATTACGCATATAAGCAGCAAAATAAAACACATTACCAGTCCTTCGATTACAACAAGCATAAACTTATCCTCCGATGTTATTTGTTATTTGTTATTTCTTTCCTGAAATTTTTTAAGGTCACTATTAAGCATTTTCGCATCAATGGAACGCTTGATTGCATACACCCAGAATGTGCAGAGATATGCTACAATCATATATCCGCCAAAACCGAGAACAACCGCAGTATTTCCGTCAAACCAGCCGAGGAAATGTCCCGAAACAGCATACACAGCCGAACCGCAGATAATCATTATCCATTCCTTTAAACCGAGCCTGTCAACCTCGTCAAAATCGCAGTGGATAAGCACCTGCACCCATTCAAGAATGTACGCCGTCCACACCATTTCAAGCATGTGGATTATGCCTGCCTCCGTAAAACCGTTCACCCATCTGTAAACACAGTAAAAACACAGAATAAGGAGAAACGTAAGACAGCACTTTATTTCCGCACCGATTTTTCGGGTGATGTATTGTTCCAGAAAATTTCTCATTTTACTCATCAACGCTTTCTCCTTTCAGTATTTTCCTGAATTCCGAGGCATAGGTTCGGGAAATTATGATATGCTCGCCGTTAATAAGGGCGGCGTCTATGCGGTTTGACGCAAGGCTTTTAAGGGTAGCAATCTTGTCGATATTGATAATCATTGACTTGCTGCATCTGAAAAAGTTTACCGTGTTAAGCACCTCTTCAAGCTGTGAAAGAGTAAGCTCTGTTCTGAAAACATCATCAGCGGTATAGATAAAGGTTTTTCTGTCAACTGTTTCCGCGTACAGAACGTCAGCAAAATCAATGACCGCCTGTGTGTCGTTCTTTGTGCCGATAAGTTTTTTCGCAGGTGCATTCATAAATTGAAGCACCGCTTCAACCTCGCCGTTAAGCCTTCTGTAGCGGAGAATAAGCTCATCCTCGCCGCTTAGAATCTGCTCAATAGTGTATTTCATAGCTATGTTTCCTTTGTTTTCTTAAGATGTCTTTATTATAACAGCTGCCGCCTGAGTTTGCAATACATACAAACGCAAGCGGCAGTTTTTGATGTTTAAGATGCACTTATCATTCAAGTCCAAGGGTTGATACGATTTTTTCACAGCACTCATTGCTGTGCTTCATAAGGAACTCGCCGTGACCGTAGCCGTCCATGATTTCTTCTTCATAGTTTTTCAGATATTTTTTTAATTCCTTATGAGATTTCAGCGCATACGGCTCTTTACTGCCACACCAGAGATAAACTTTTGTTTCATTCTCTGCAATTTCGGGGCGAGTGCGATATGTGTAATTCTCCATGAAATTGCGTTTTACAGTTTCATCACTTGCTTTCATATAAAGACTATCCATCATGCCAAGGTCATCTTTTGTAAGTCCCATCAGCTTCATCATAATATGAATAATTGCAGGGAATTTTCCCGTGTTCTTATATTTTTTAAACATCCAAGCAGTTATCTTTCCTGCAATCTTGCCCTGATGTGCAACATAACAGCCGTCCATAATAACCTTACCCATATCGATTTTGTTTCGTGTGAGTAACTCCGTAAGCATAAGACCACCCTGTGATGCACCGTAAGCACCGTGAATTTTACCGCCGTAATTCTTATGGATATATTCTTCAATCTGTCTGCACTGGTCTGCAAAGCTTGTGAAATCGCCGCTTCCATCATAAAAGCCGTCCTGTGCGGGAATTATCAGATGGTAATGTTCTTCAAGTGATTTAAGCATTTCATATTCGCTGTACCAGTCCTGCATCATACCATGAAGAAGCATTACGGGCGGATTTTCCTTTGAGCCGAATTCATTGAATAACATTTTGTATTCCTCCTTGATAACGATTTTTGAATTTTGTTATGTAAAAAGGGTGTGGATTACTCCACACCCTCTGTTATACTTTTAAATTGTTTCATCATGCCCTGAAATCCGCAGTCGCCATAGGCTTCCATAAGTGCGGAGAATTTCATCATCTTATCCATATCATAATCACCTTTGAGCATTTCAATATATCCTTGCACACGCATACGCACAATCAATTTCATGATATCACGATACTCCTCTGTGCCGCCTGATTTATCGTAAAAAGCAAAGAAACCCTGTGCAACCGCAAGTCCGTATTTCTCACGAAAATTTTCATAAGGTGTACCCTCCGATTTATCGAGAAGAATACGCACCTCGTCCTTATTGGAGCAAAGATATTCATTCATTTCACGCTGATATTCTTCGCTGTTGCCGACACCGTTTACTTCCGAATCAGTCTGACGTTCCACAAGTTTAAGCAGATGTTCAGCCTTTTCGGAAACAATGCTTGTAAACAGGTCAAGCTTGTTCTTAAAAAAGAAATACATTGCTCCCGTTGTTACATCCGCATCAGCACAGATTTTTCGCAGAGACGCTTTTTCAAAGCCCTTGTCCAAAAATTCCCGTTTTGCTGACTCCATAAGTCTTACTTTTGTAGCTGATTCTTCGTTCATATTATCACCTGTATCATTATAACATAACAGCCGTTATGTTGTCAAGGGGGTACTTTTATAATACGTTTTCTTTATTGCTTTCAGGCTGTGCAAACAATGACCATGACCGCAGTCTTAAAAAACTTACCTTGTAGTTCTCACACGTTCATCAATTCTCCGTGCAAATGAATAAGTATATGGCTCGAAATACTTACCCCAGAAATTAAGGGCGGTAGGATTAAGCGTTTCGCAGTCCACACCGAGGTGAGTTACACCCTCGGCTTTAAAAGTTTCCGCAACAAACAAAAGCAGATTTTGTGCAATACCACTTCCACGATAATTCTCGTCGAAATAAGCACC
>JAZNML010000024.1:0-33816 GCA_045579565.1 Ruminiclostridium sp. | reverse complement strand
AAAGGATAGCTTTGCATCGGTGCAAAGCGGAGAGGTTATGCTCATAGGCATGCACATAAGCCCATATGAAAAGGGGAATATTTTCAATAAAGATCCTCTGCGTGAACGTCGACTCCTGATGCATAAGCGTGAGATTCTGCGCCTTTTTGGACAGGTTAAACAGGGAGGACTTACTCTTGTTCCAATTTCGATGTATTTCAAAGGAAGCAGAGTAAAGGTCCAGGTCGGTCTTTGCAAAGGTAAGAAGCTTCACGATAAACGTGACAGTATTGCAGAGCGTGATGCTAAGCGTACAATAGACAGAGCTATGAAAGAGAGAAACAGATGAAAAAGTTAATTTCGTTCTTGCTTACTGTTTTGTTTGCTACTGTATTTACAATTTCTGTATCAGCTGAAAAGGATGTCAATCTGATGGCTGATTATCGTAATTTGTTATGGGAAGGGGATACACTTTACTATAACGAAGACCACGGAACAATAAGTTTCAACGAAGGCTTCGGCAATGCCTCTGTAACTTTTCCTTTGGAAGCTGCTCTTGGATTCTGGTTTTATGCAGATATGGGCAATTTACAGAATAAAGGGACAGGCTATATAGATATTTGTTTCCTTGATTCAGAAAACGGCATAGTAAAGCAATTTACAACTGAGAAGAACAGTGGAAACGGCAGCTTTAACCGTTATCAGTTGGGTGTTAATGATGAGTATGTCGCGGTTCCGGAGGGTTCGGAAAAAGTTAAGGTAACCCTGTTTTTTACAGATGGTGAAAAAAGCCCGTATTTTCGCAATCTTTCCCTTGTTTTAAGTGATAGCCGTACCATTAATACATCTGTTGAGGACTGGACTATATCCGGGAAATTGCAGATTGTACAGGTAGAAGTCACCAGAGCAGATCACATAATATGGATAGTACTTGTTGTTCTTGTGGCAATTGGTATGTTTGCTGTACGCAAGTCTATGGATAAGGCGAAAAAAATTCAATAACATTGTGAAATCCACTAAAATCCATGTTGCATTTTGTTGCATTTTGTACAGATAAGGCTTGACAAATCATCAAATACTATTGACTTTTATTATATAATAGTGTATAATATTTAGGTGGTATAACAAAAATTTTTTAGTATATCAATTTAAATTAACTAATTTCTAATTACATAGAACAGAAGAAAACGGAGGATGTCTTTCAATATGGATGAACAGACAATAGACCTGAAAGTATTGCTTAAAGTTCTTACGGAACATCTTGTGCCGATTATCATTTCTACTATTGTTGCCGGAATAATCGGATTTTTCCTTGCTTTCTGTATAATTCCCAAGGAGTATACTGCGGAAGCACTTATGTACGTTGAAAACTCAGCAGGAAAAACAGATGACTCTGCAATCAATATCAATGATATCAATGCTGCACAGAAGCTGGTAAATACTTGTCAGATTCTTTTTACCAGTGAATACATATTAACCGAACTCAGTGATTCAATTGACAATGCATATTCAGTTTCTGAACTTTCAGATATGATTACAATTCAGTCTGTAAACAGCACAGAAGTGCTTTCTATTTCAGTTGTTTCGAAAAGCGCAAATAATTCAAAGATTATAGCAGATAAGCTTGTTTCTCTTTCTGAGAAGGAATTTATGAGAGTTATCAAGACCGGTTCTATTGAAGTCGTATCTGCTGCAAGTCTTCCTAAGAGTCATACATTCCCCAGCATTCCCATGTTTACTGTTGTTGCAATATTTATAGGTTTAGCTGGTTCGTATTTTGTATTTCTTATAATGGAAATCCTTGATATCAGAGTTAAGGATGATGATGATCTTGCACAGATTTACGGTATTCCCGTTTTCGCAGAAATTGTGGACTTTATGTCTGCGGACAAATCCGGTTACAAGTACAGTAAGTATGGAAAATATGGGAAATACAGCCATTATGCTGCTGAAACTTCCAGTGATCAGGAGCTTTCATCCGATGACGATGAAGGTGATGATAATGATATGGATTTTGACGACTAATCTGGTTAAGGAGATACTGATAAATGGCTAAAAAGGGTGAAAGACTCCGTATAAACGAGTCCCGAAAATTTATTCTTTCTGATGATACTCAGTTTATAATAACTGAGGCATATAAGGCCGCAAGAACAAACCTTGTTTTCTCCCTTGCACCTCACGAGGAGAAAATAACTGTTGTTACAAGTTGTTCACCGGCGGAAGGTAAAAGTACAAACTGTCTGAACATGGCTATTACAATGGCAGAAACAGGTTCATCTGTATTGCTTATTGACGCCGATATGAGAAAACCTGTTCAGCATTCTTTACTTCGTCTTGATAATAAGATGGGTCTTTCTTCCATTTTAGGCGGAATTTCCCGTAATGTTTCCAAGCTTATAATCAAGGATGTAAGACCTAATCTTGACGTTCTTACAGCAGGTCCTATACCGCCAAACCCCGCTGAACTTCTTCAAAGTGCGCGTATGGACCAGCTTCTTGATATTGTGGGCGATCATTATGATTATGTTTTTATCGATACGCCTCCCGTTACTGTTGTAACAGATGCACTTCTGCTTAACAAGAAAATTGCCGGTATCGTCTTTATTATTAAAGAAGGACATACAACTCACAACGAAATCAATGAAGCTCTTGAAAAAGTAAAGATGACAGAAGGTAAGATTCTTGGTTTTATCAAGGTTAATTGCAACCACAAGGGTTCAGGCGGTTATAAGTCTTACAAGTACAAGTATAAATACAAATCTTATAGCAATAAGTAAGGTATTTTCAGGGAGGAGGTAATTGCTGTGATAGATTTTCACTCACATATTCTTCCCGGTATTGACGATGGTGCGGAAAACGTCGATATGTCCGTTAAAATGATAGGCATTGAGAAAGCTTCCGGTATAAATACCATTGTTGCTACTCCTCACTTTTACTTATCAGATCAATCTTTTGACAGTTTCTTGTCCGCACGTGATGAAGCCTATGAAAAGCTTATTCCAGAAAGCGAAAAGCTTGGTACTGAAATTGTACTTGGTGCTGAGGTACTGTATACACATTCACTTGCAGATATTGATATGACGAAGCTTTGTATTGGTAATACAAAATACATGATGATAGAGCTGCCTTATAATCAGTTATCACGTAATTTTATACGTTCATTCCACAGTTTTATTGGTAGCATCTATCCTGATGTTGTTCCTGTTTTGGCACATGCGGAACGATACCTTAATTTTACTGATGAAGAAAGTCTTTATGAAGTGCTTAACTGTGATATTATTGTTCAGCTTAACAGTGGTTCTTTCAAAATGTTTTCACCCAGTATAAAGTTCATGCACGGACTTATCAAGCATGACATGGCGCACCTTTTAGGTACTGATTGTCACAACATAACTTCGCGAGCACCCAATATGGATATAGCCCGCAAAGCACTTAACAAGAAATTTCCCGGTTGTTTTGAGCACATGATGAGTAATGCCGAGAAAATCCTTTCCGGAAAAATGATTTAGGAGGCTATATGCTTTTTTATTGGTTACTGCTTGCAGGAATTACTGTGGCAGGAATGCTTCTCTCCAAAATTAAATACGGTAAAGCGATTTTTTGCTTTCTTGCAGGAGTTGCACTTTTTGTTACTGCCGGTATCCGAAAGGGTGTAGGTTATGACTACAATCTTTATGGTGGCTGGTATGTTGATCTTATTAAAGCCCCTATGGAAGAGGTAATGCTCAAAAGACAGGAAAAGGGCTTTCTGGTTCCTTTTGAACTGATGAGCACTATGACAATGGACTTCCAGCTTATGTTCTGGGTAATTGCTTTTATCATTACTGTTTCAGTAATGCTCTATATATTCTTTCATGCTGAAAAGCCGTGGTTATCAGTGTTTTGTTTCATGACCTTCGGTCTTTTCTTTAATTCTATGAATTTCATGCGCCAAATGATTGCTTCATGCATTCTTCTTCTCGGCATGAGATTTATCAGGAAAAATCAATTTCTTCCTTATCTTGTGCTGGTGATTTTCGCAACAACTTTCCATGTGTCAGCGCTTCTGATGATTCCTTTTTACTTTATTCTACGAATAAAGCTTACAGGAAAGGTGCTTATTGCTTATTCAATCGTAACAGTGCTTGCATTTGCATTTTCACAGACTGTACTGGATTTCTTCAATGATTACATATATAAAGGTTACACGATTACCAATCCGGAGGTAACCAATGGCACAAATCCGATCTATACAATCTTTTTCTTAGTTTTCTTTGTTCTGGCCTTTGTTGTAAGAAAAGAACTTTTGAAAACAGATGAATTCAATAATGTGCTCCTTAATTGCATGTTCTTTACAGTATTTTTTGAAATTATGGGTGTACGTCACGCAATTCTTTCAAGATTTTCATTACTTTTCTTTATTCCGGCAATTGTAATTCTTGTTCCCAGAGCGATAGTTATAATTGTCAACAAAATCAGTAACAAATTTATAAATGATAAAACAAAGTTTACCGCTGTAAAGATTACTTCTGCTTTACTTGTTGCTATAATCTGCGGTACAATGTATACATATATGATTGCAAACAACTATAACGGCGTTATGCCTTATACAACAATATATTCGGAGGAGTAAAATGCTGGGTAGCAGGCTTTTAAGGTCTTTCATGGAAAACCGCAGATATAATGCGGCTGAAAGAATAATGATGTGTGCACTCATTGCTCTTTCCGGAACATTCTTTTACTATGATTATTATCAATCTTTTGCAGATATTGCACGTATAGTGATTACTGTTCTTATATTTGCGATTTGGTTTTATTGCGCTTTGTGTGCAGGTAAGGATAAGCAATGGGGATTTATAACTTTTGGTTATCTCTATTGGGTTATACCATATATATACATGCTATATTATAGTTCCCGTGACAATGTACGAGGTTATTCAAAATGGTTGTCTTTGTTTAATAAGATAGCAGATATGATTTTTGCAAAACCTTTTGAGTTTGTTGCAGGAAAGCTCGGAACTGATTCTGTAACCCTTGCTTGTGTAGTTCTTGGTGGAACAACAATTCTGTTTATAGGTGGTTTTCTTATGAGATTTTTCTACGAAAGAAAATCAGTAGTACATACAAGCGAATCAGTTGTTCATAAAACCGAAAACAAAGAACAACATTCTGAGAATTCGCAGGATGCGGGTGATCTTAAAGATTTTCTTGGTTTTTAATTAATGGTAATAACCGCTTGCGGTTACTATAAATCTTTGAAGAAAGGAGGAAAATCGACATGAAGAAGTTAAATAAGCGTATTGCAACTGCTTTAATCGCTGCTGCTATGTTTGCTTTCACTTCTGTTGCTGCAAGTGCTGCTGACTACGGTTCCGTACCCAGCTATCCTGCACCCAGCGTTCCCGGTTCTTCTACAACTGATACTTCCACTGAAGATAAGGAAGAGGACAAGGACGTTGCCGGTTCAACAGAAGATACAGCTGTTGAAGTTGTAACAGATACTGTTATCGCTGATATTATAGCTGAAGCTAAGGATGGCAAGGCAACTGTTTACGCTGATGCTGCTGATGTAACTATTACAGAAGCTGCTATCGGTGAGATCGCTAAGAGCGACGTTGTTGTAACAATCGCTACTAAGGAATATGAAATTGAAATCGATCCTTCTTTAATTGAAGAAGTTAAGGAAATCGACCTTACAATGAATATTACAGTAGCTGATAAGGAAACAGACGTTGACGATGTAACTGTTCCTGCAAATGCAATTGTTATTGCACCTGCACAGAAGGGTGAATTCGGCATGACTGTTAAGGTTACAATCCCTGCTGCTTCCGTTGAAGGCTTAGATACAGACAATCTCAAGCTCTACTACATCTCTGATGATGGTAAGGTTGAGTTAGTTGATAGCAATGTTGCAATCAATGCAGACGGCTCTGTTTCCGTTTCCATCTCTCACGCTTCTCAGTATGTAATTACTGACGAAGAACTCGAAACTGATGATGCAGTTATCGAAGAAGATGATGACGATACAATCGTTGAAGACGACGATGTAGTTGCAGAAGATGACGCTCCTGCTGCTGATACAAACCCTGGTACAGGTGTTATGCTCAGCACAGCAGCTGTTTTAGCTTGTGCAGCAGTAGCTGTTGTATCTAAGAAGAGAAAGTAATTTCTCTGAATAGACCGTACGGTGCGGTGGATATTTGAAGCCGCACCGTTAATTCTGTTAATAATTCGTTAATAAGACGATTTAAATAAATTTTTCGGAAAGGATGTTTAAATATGCTTCCCGCAGCAGAGATAGAGACGGCACCTTCCTCATCGGAAACGCCGATAGAAACTGAATATAACAACGATACATCCTTTGAAGTAAGCGAAAAGCTTTGTTACAAAAAGAAGCCTGTTTATGACGTTGTCAAAAGATTGTTTGATATTGTATGCTCGTTATGTGCACTTGTGGTTTTAAGTCCTGTGTTTTTAATTACTGCTTTAATCATTATGATTGATGATTTTGGTAATCCGTTTTTTATACAAAAACGTGTTGGAAAAAATGGGAAGGTATTCCGTATGATTAAATTCCGCACCATGTACAAAAATGCAGAGGAAATCAAACATACTCTTATGGAACAGAATGAATCAGATGGAGTTCACTTCAAAATCAAGGATGACCCAAGGATACTTAAACATGCAAAATTTATGAGAAGGACTTCAATTGACGAGTTACCGCAATTGTTGAATATTCTGGATGGTAGTATGACTATTGTTGGCCCCCGACCTTTTGTAATTCCGGAACAGGAACAGCTTCCGGATGACAGACTTCTTGTAAAGCCTGGTTTATCATGTTATTGGCAGCTTACCAATACAAATGATATGCCCATAGAGGAACAGATTGCATTAGATTATAAATACATTAATAGACGTTCTTTTATAACGGATATAGATATTATTTTTAAGACAATCAAGCTCATATTCTCTTTTGGTAATGAATAAAACACACCTCGCTAAAAGCGGGGTTTTATTTTTCTTGCATATTTTTTAATTTCATGCTATAATCAATAAAATAGCGTTTTTGTAAAAATGGCCAAAACAATCGTACAAATTTTATGCAAAATAACACCATAAAAATGGTGCTGATCATTCGTATATAAAGTGTAAGGGGTGATGACGGTATGACAGACAGCCTTTTTGAAAGCTGTATTCTGCTCATACAACAGGGTAATAAGAACGGTCTAAAAGAAATTTATGACGGATACGCAAAAACAATTTATTCCGTTATGTTGTCAGCGGTAAAGAATCCGTCTGATGCTGAGGATTTGACCTCGGATTTCTTTTTGAAACTATGGGAAAAGTTTGCTAATACATATAAGCAGGGTAACGGGCATAAGCGCTGGCTTGTAACTCTTGCTCATAATATGGCGATTGATTTTCTACGTAAGAATAATCGTATAGAACTTACCATAGATACCGACGAGGAGGATTCTCCTCATATTGAACCTGTCAGCAGCGATAATTGTGAAGAAACCGTCATCGGCAATTTATCCATAAAGGAAGCACTTGAAAAGCTCTCGAACTCTGAACGCGAAGTTGTGAATATGAAGCTTTTTGCTGGCTTTACTTTTGAGGAAACTGCTAAAATTCTTTCTATGCCGCTTGGCACGGTTACTTGGAAATATCGCAGGGCAATAGATAAACTGAGTAAATTTGTCAAGGAGGTGTGGAATTAATGAATGAAAATAAGATAAAAGAGCTTTACGAAGCGGAAATCAATAGTTCCGCACCTGATTTCGATAAGCTCTGGGAAAAAATTGAAAACAACCTTACCCCAAAAGAAGAAATTACCCCAAAAATCAATATTACCCCCAAAAAATCCAACACAAAGGTTATCAGAACTTTTGTAACGCTTGCAGCTGGTTTAGCACTTGTAGCTTTTATTCCGGCACTCTTTTCTTCCAATCAATTCTCGGCTGATATGTCTGAGTCTGCAAATGATTCCTTTAATAGTGTAGCTGCGGATGACTCTGTTGAATATGATGACGCCGAGAACTATGCACCTGTCGAGGATTCGGTTGTTATGGAAGAAGCTGTTTCTGATAGTAAATCAGAAAGTGCCAACGATGAAGATACTTTACTGAGTTATGTCGATTTAAGCTTTAATTCCTATTCTGAAACAGTATACACTTGTGCCGGAACTCCTTATGGCAGTGATTACTTTGTTGAAGAAGAGGTTCTTGCTGATACTGATTATATTGTAAGTGCGGTAGTTAAAAATGTATCTTTAAGCGATGATGGAAAAGCAATCTGCTACGAACTTGAAGCGAGCGCAAGCTATCCTGAGAATATATCAGGAACAATCACAGTTGAGAGCTGTTCAGCCTATACCATGAAGCGAGGAAGGGAATATCTCTTGCCTCTTGCCGAAACCGATAATGGTTATCGTACCGTCTATGATAAAATACCCCAGATTGAATTTACAGCAGACGGCGGTCTTGTTTATTATAATGGCTGGATGACTCTTGATGACAACACATCGCAGAGTATCGTTTATCCTCAGAAAACAGTTGATGATTTCTTCTATGACCGTATGAAATTTTCCTATTCAGGTGATTACTCAGCGATGATTCAGAAATTCCATGATGTGAAAGGATTATAAACACATCAGAAAGTGAGGACATTATGAAAAATACAGTTAAAAAAAGTACAGCGTTATTAATGGTTTTATCCGTTTTATCTATTGCAGGTTGTTCATCAGGCGGCGCAATGGCAGATAATGCAACTCAGATGGCACCGGTAGCAACAACTGCGGCTTATAATTATTCTGTTATGGAAGATGCGGCAGATGGTGCGTTTGACATGAAATCTGAGGAAGCCGGATTTGCTGAGGAGGAATCTGTCAGAGGAGAGGATATTTTCGGTGAGGATATTGATTTTAATACAGAGGAGTATAACGCAATTTCCGAAAATAGTTACATGAGTGTACTCGCTAATCCGCTGTCTACTTTCTCAATTGATGTTGACACAGCTTCATACACAAATCTTCGTCGAATGATAAATGAGGGCTGGTATATCGATACAAATGCAATCCGTATCGAAGAAATGATTAACTATTTCAATTATGATTATCCCGCTCCTGAAAAAAATGAGCCTTTTTCGGTAACAACGGAAATTTCCGATTGTCCGTGGAATGATGAAACGAAGCTTCTCTTAGTTGGTTTACAGGCTGAGGAAATTGATCTTTCAGATCGTGTTCCTATGAATATTGTATTTCTTATTGACGTAAGCGGTTCAATGTATAGCGATAACAAGCTTCCTCTTGTTCAGAAATCATTCTCACTTTTAACAGAAAGTCTTACACCTCAGGACAGAGTATCCATTGTCACTTATGCAGGTAGTGACAGAGTTGTACTTGAAGGTGCAGACGGAAACAATAAGGAAGAAATCCTTGAAGCAATCAATTCCCTTGAAGCAGGCGGCTCAACAGCCGGTGCAGACGGTATAAATACAGCATATAGGATTGCAGAAAAGTATTTTATCAGCGGTGGTAACAACAGAATTGTTCTTGCAACCGACGGTGACCTTAATGTAGGTATTTCCAGTGAAAGCGAACTCACAAAGCTTGTTGAAAAGAAGCGTGAATCAGGTGTATCTCTTTCTGTATTAGGTTTTGGTACAGGTAACATAAAGGATAACAAGATGGAAGCTCTTGCTGATAACGGAAACGGTAATTATTCTTATATCGACAGCATTCTTGAAGCTAAGAAGGTACTTGTAGAGGAAATGGGTGGTACTCTTTTCACTGTGGCAAAGGATGTTAAGTTACAGCTTGAATTTAACCCTGCTTATATCAAAGGTTACAGACTTATAGGTTATGAGAACAGAATGCTTGCAGCAGAAGATTTTGAAGATGATACCAAGGATGCAGGTGAAATTGGTGCAGGACACAGCGTTACTGCTATTTATGAAATTGTGACAAATGACAGTCCTATGGAATTAAACACTTCTGATTTAAAATACAGTGAAACAGTTGGTGAAGAAAACGGTGAAATGCTTACAGTTTCTATCCGTTACAAAGAACCTGACGGAGATACCAGTAAGCTTCTTGAATACCCTGTATCAGAAAGCGCATATTCTTCTGTAATGTCTGATAATCTCAGATTCGCTTCCGCAGTTGCACAGTTTGGACTTGTACTTCGCGACAGTGAATATAAGGGAACGGCAACCTATGATTCTATACTTGATTCTCTTGATGGATATGACTTTGAAAATGACAGCTATAAGGCAGAATTTGTAACTCTTGTAGAAGAGATGAAGAGAAGAGATTAAATATATAAATATCCCCGGAAATTAATTATTTCCGGGGAATTTTTGTTTTAAGCAAATTTTTTAATAATATGGTTTAAATAATATTGATTTTTTTATAAAAATGGTGTATAATTAATACAATTGTAAGATATGGAAATTTGGAGGTAAGCTGTGGAACCTAAGAAAATAACTCCTATACGCAGAGCTCAGTTTGATGATAGAAAAAGAGTACTTGTAGTAGATGATAATCCAATTTTATTACGTACAGCGAAGGAAATGCTCGATGAACAGTATCAGGTTTCAATTGCTGTATCGGCTGAACAGGCTTATAAATCTATTTCACGTAATATGCCTGATATTATACTCCTTGATTACGAAATGCCTTTTACAAACGGTATTGAGGTACTTGAACAGCTCAGAGAAAATGTAAATACAAGAGATATACCTGTAATATTCTTTACAGGAAGCTCAGACAGGGAAGTCGTTGAAAAATTAGTAGGCTTAAAACCGGACGGTTATCTGTTAAAGCCTCCGAATAAGAAGAAAATGCTTGCAATTATCGAGAGAACTCTTAATCCGGAGTCTTTTGATCAGGATGAGGATATTTCCGAGGTATAATTATGCTTCATATTTTTATTATAAATCCTTTTGCAGGACGAAAGACCTTTGCTGACGATTTAAGAACCAAGCTTTCGTCTGTTAAAGGTCTTGATTATTTTGTATTCAACACACGCTATGCCGGCTATGAAACTGTACTTGTCAAAAAAATTCTTCATATTTTTGAGGGTGAGAAGCTCCGTTTTTATTGCTGCGGAGGTTCGGGCACCATGCGAAATATGTTGAATGGCTTTGACGACCTTTCGGATGTCGAGATAGCGTTTTTTCCTTGTGGGCTTACAAATGATTTTCTTAAAATGTTCGGTAGGGATTATAACCGCTTTACTCAGATAGAAGAGCTTATTAATGGTGATGTTATAAATATTGACTACATAAAGTCCAATCATGGAATTTCGCTTAATACGCTCTCTACGGGTCTTGACAGTAACTGTCTCAGAAAGATGGAGGATTTCCGTATTCTTCGTTTTATAGGTAATGACGTTCCGTATAGTATTGCAACCGTTTATTCTATATTCGTTTCAAAAACGGGAGAATATGAAGTAATGCTGGATGGTGAACGCTTTGATGGTAAGTTTGCTGAGATATTCATAGGTAATGGCTGTATCTTTGGAGGTTCTCTTTATTTCGGCGAACATACCTGCGTTAATGATGGTAAAGCAATTTACAGTCTTGTTGGTAATAAGCGCGGCTTTGGTCTTCTTGAAGTAATGCTTGCTCTTACAGGGAAAAAGTATGAAAAATATAATAAGCTTATGACATGTGGTCATTGTAGCAAAGTCAGCATACGACGTGTTGATGGTGAACCCTTTGCAATAAATCAGGATGGTGACATAATAAATGGCGTAACCGAGTGTGAAGCGGAAATAGTTCACAAAGGTCTCAGATTTGTTGTTCCCAAGGGGGTGAGAGCTGAATGAAATCCAACTTTTTAACAGGGTACAGATGTAATCTGGTTTTTTTTATAATTGAGTTTATTGCTATTGTTGTAATTGGGCTTATTTTTGACCGATTCAATTTATTTGTTTATTCAATTTTTGCAGCTCTTACCGTTATCTGCGTAGCGGTTTTATGGCGAGGGGAAAAGAAAAAGCCTCTTAGCGAAAAGGCTCATAAGATAGTACAGAGCATATCATTTGTCATAATGAGTGGGTTTGCGTCTGTTACTCTTGATTCGGCTCAGGTGTTTATATATTCAATGTTTTTTGCGTGCATTGTTGGATTTATATTCCTTGATTCATCATTTTCCCGTTTTCAGCTGTATCTTTCTGCTATTGTATTGTTATCAGTCGGTGTAGTAGTGGGCGTTTTTACTCGTTCAGGCCAGAGTATTCTTGAATTTTGTTTTGGCGGTGTTGTACTTGTAATTGCTAACTGGGTGATTATAAGTATGAGCAACATAATAGTATTCCAGTACAGACAGATGGCAGAGCAGGAAAGAAGCCTGGATGACTTATTAAAAGTAGTTGAAGCAAAATGTGATGATGCTCAGGCTGCTACGCGAAGTAAAACGCTGTTTCTTGCAAATATGTCTCATGAAATCAGAACACCTATAAATTCGATTATGGGTATGAATGAGATGATTATTCGCGAAAGTAGTGAAAAGGATATTGTGGGTTACGCTGCTGAACAGAAAAATGCAGCTGAATCGCTTCTCAGCATCATAAATGACATTCTTGATATTACGAAAATCGAAGAAGGTAAGGTTAGTCTTGTCAACGTGAATTACAAGCTTTCTTCCCTTATCAGTGGTTTGTATAATCTTATTCGTTTCAGAGCAGATGCAAAGAAACTGAATTTTGAGATTATAGTAGATGAGAATCTCCCGTCTGTTCTTAATGGCGATGATGTACGCCTTAAACAGATACTAACTAATCTGTTGACCAATGCTGTAAAGTACACACCAGAAGGAACTATAACCCTTGAAGTAAAGCGTTTGGAAAATGATGAAATCTATTTTTCAGTCCGTGATACCGGTATGGGTATAAAAGAGGAGAACCTTAGTACGCTTTTTGATGCCTTTGCGCGTTTTGAAGAAGAAAAGAACCGTTCCATTGAGGGTACCGGCTTAGGACTTAATATAACTGTGTCATTACTCAAACTTTTTGGTAGTGAATTAAAGGTTAATAGCGTGTACGGTATCGGATCTGATTTCTTTTTTACTGTTAAACAGAAAATTATTGACAACACCCCGTTGGGTGAACTCGATTTAACAGTAAAGACTGATGAGACCAAGGTTTATAAAGCAAGCTTCATTGCTCCTGATGCAAAGATACTTGTTGTTGATGACAATGAGATAAATCGTAAGGTTTTTATTAACCTGCTTAAAAAGACGCAGATACAGATTGATGAAGCTGAGAGTGGTCTTGAATCACTTGTAAAAATGGCTAAGGTGAAATATGATATTGTATTTATGGATCATATGATGCCTGAAATGGACGGTATAGAAACTCTTCACATTCTTAGAAAGAGTAAGGAGAGTCTTTGTTGCAATACACCTGTTGTTGCCCTTACCGCTAATGCCATTGCGGGAGCAAAAGATCATTATCTTAAAGAAGGCTTCAACAGTTATCTCTCAAAACCTATAAATACAGATAAACTTGAGAAACTATTGTTTGAATTACTTGATAAAAATCTGATAAAGGTAGCTGAAAATGAGCCTGTTAGAGTGTTAAAGGATACTGTCGGGCAGGAAAATTCAGTTGAGTTTCCGATGGTTGACGGCCTTGACTGGAATTATGCAAGACTTAATCTTAAAGATGATGAACTTGTACTTGATACTGTACGCATGTTCCGTACCGGCCTTAAATCAGCAATAACTGAGCTTGACGGGTATTATGAAAATATAGATACTAAAGATGCATGCGACAGCTATCGTGTTAAGGTGCATAGCATGAAGAGTTCTGCGGCGCTTATTGGCATTGTTCAGCTGGCTGGTATGGCTATGGAGCTTGAAAAAGCTGCTAGAAACTACAATACTGATGTAATTAAAGCGCTTCATCCTGTATTCGCTTCCCGTTGGAACAGTTATTATGAGTTGCTTTCTGAGGTTACAGGAGGCAATGATGATATTAAAAATGCTGTTGATTACATGGATGAAATCGAAGAAATATTTGAACAGATACGTCTTGGTGCTGAGGGTATGGATGTTGATGTTCTTGACGCTATGTCAAAGCTTCTCGATGAATATAATTTTGAAAGTCCTTTGTCTGAAAAAATTGAAATGGTTAAGATGTGGATACTTAATTTTGAAATCGAAAAGCTTGCTGATTGTACAATTTGATGATTGATACAAGGTAATGTAAAACCGCATCGGATGTTTATTTCCGATGCGGTTTTTGTTTATATTGACATTGTGCTTGTTTTAGTTTAAAATAATTATAACAATCAGGGGAGGTAATGATTTGAAAAATGAAATAACAGCTTCAAGAAGCTCATATCTTGATAATATAAAAGGTATACTTATTTTTTTAGTAGTTTTTACGCATTGTTTGTTCATAAGCCAGGAAAATAGTATAATAAATTTTATTGTTGATATAGTGTATATGTTTCATATGCCTGTGTTTGTGTTTATAGCACCGTGGATTTCAACAGACGGTGATCCCTTTTGTGAAATGAAGTATTCAGAAAAAATAGATCTTAATTCTGAATATTCATCTGCACTGAAAAGTTATTGTGATGATAAAGGGTATATGTTTGTTGATGCTAATTCTTATATTAATGATTACATTACACGTTATCCGTCATCTTATTATCTTCTTGATCATATTCATCCGAATTTTAAAAACGGAATAAGGTTGTACTCTGAGGCTGTTATTTTAAGTAGTGATAAAGCAGAGTAAGTTGTCTTAAAAAGATACATAAAATTGAACGTTATACTTTTGAAAGTATAACGCTCAGTTAATTGTAAAATGATTTATCTGATAATACAATGAAAGGTGAGAATTTCCTTATCATAAAATAAGAAAACCGCTTAACTTTTTAGTTAAGCGGTTTTCAGGGATTTTAAAATGGTCTGAGTGACGGGACTTGAACCCACGGCCTCTACCACCCCAAGGTAGCGCGCTACCAGCTGCGCCACACCCAGCCAAGTGCTTATCGGTTTCCCGATTGCTTTAATATTATATAACATATTTCGGAATTTGTCAAGTCATTTTTCCTGTTTTTTTAAAAATAATTAAATTTTGCTCTATTTGTTAAGTGATTTGCCGAATTTGTAATATGTTGTGTACAAAATAAAATATAAAACTTAGAATTATTCTAAAAATATTTTAAAAACCTATTGACAAATTGAAAATAAACATGTATAATGTAATCAAGATAAATCAATCGATTATCTGAAAACAAGACTACAAAGTAGTCAATATTATATAAAGGTAGGTAATAATTATGAAGATGTATGTCTGTCCCGTATGCGGTTATGTTCACACAGGTGATTCTGCTCCTGAGAAGTGTCCTCAGTGTGGTGTTCCCGGTGCAAAGTTTACAGTAAAGGAAAGTGGCGAAAAGCTTACATTTGCTTGTGAACATGAACTTGGTTCTGCAAAGGCTGTTACTGATACCGAAATCATCGAAGGTTTAAGAGCTAAATTTGCAGGCGAATGCACCGAAGTTGGTATGTATCTTGCTATGGCTCGTGTTGCTCACAGAGAAGGCTATCCTGAAATCGGTCTTTACTGGGAAAAGGCAGCTTATGAAGAAGCTGAGCACGCAGCAAAGTTTGCTGAACTCTTAGGTGAAGTTGTTTCTGCATCCACAGAGGAAAATCTCCGTATGAGAGTTGAGGCTGAACACGGCGCAACACAGGGTAAGCTTGATCTCGCCAAGAGAGCTAAGGAACTCAATCTCGACGCTATTCATGATACTGTTCACGAAATGGCTAAGGACGAGGCAAGACACGGAAAGGCTTTTGAAGGCTTACTTAACCGTTACTTTGGTAAATAATTACATTAAATTTGTAAAAGCGCATCTTATGAGATGCGCTTTTATTTTTTGTTCGTTGACTTATATTTTTTATTGTGCTATAATTCATATTGTGATAATGTTTCTTTCAAGGAGGAAATATGCAAAAGGATATTATTGAATTCTTAATAAGAGCTAAGAAATCCACATATGCAGGAAAAGGCGCAGAAACTGTATCTTCAAGAATCAACTCTCATGACCTGATTTACAGGGAAGGGAAGCTTATGTACTATGATACATATCTTGGCGGGGAGAAGTTTGCCGGAGAAGAAGCTTTATGGAAGTCAGATAAACCTTTTTGGAGCATGAATTATATAGGCCGTGTTACCGGTGATAATTTCAGCGGTGATTTCCTTAAAGAAGCATTGCTGAATGTTCCTTATGACATGCCATACAGAGGTCCTGCCGATTATTCGAATGGCGATTATTCATATAAGTGTACTGTATCCGGTGATTTTGAATGGTTCCAGGGAAGAGAAATTATTACTTATAAAGGTAATGAGATATATGAATGTTATTTTCATGGCGGAATGATAAAATAGTACTTTCGTTAAATCTTTTATTTTCAAATTTTTTCAAAAAACTCTTGCTTTTTAAAAAAATATATGTTATAATATAGCGTATGCTAATGACAAAATGTTCTTTCAGGAGGATTTATAAATGAGCGTTATTGAAATTATTGCAGCATTTCTGCTGATTATTGCTTGTGTATTCGTTATTGCAGTTGTACTTATGCAGGAATCCAAGCAGGGTATGTCCAATGTACTTACAGGCGGTAGTTCTGATAACTATTATCAGAAGAACAGCGGCAGAACAAAGGAAGCTAAGCTTGCAAGAGCTACAAAGTTTGCAGCTATTGCTATTTTCGTTATTGCTCTTGCTGTTAATGTTATTTCTGTATACTTCGGCGGTTCTGATAATACTGTGACAGAAACAATTGATACAAGTGTTGTTGATGAAGTTGCAACAGACACTGAATAATCATTTGGCAGAATAAGGGCGGTCAGGTTATCTGTACCGCCTTTTTTATATATGGAGGATTTATGGAATACATCTATGACCGTTCCAGACATTTTGAGATACCAAAGTATTTCTATTTTGAAGCAAAAAATTCCACAGTAGGAGGGCGCAATACATTTAATTACCGTATTGATCCTGTTACAATCAAAAATGAAGAAACAAGCGAAGACAAGCTTGTTGTGAAGTTCTGGTATGGTATGCTTTGCTCCGATCTGGCAGATATTCTTGGTGAAAATTCCTTTGAGCACACATTCGAGGGGTATAAAGCTATGATTTACTGGCTTGACGAACAGTATGATGAGTATATAACCAGGATTGAAAGCGGAGAAATAGAGGGAAGACGTACTTTTATCGGAGAACTTTAAAAAAGTTTTAGATTTTTCAAAAAAACTATTGACAAATATAATTCAATAGTGTATAATCATATAGTAATTTATAAACAGAAAGTAGGACTCTCTCACCCGTTGGCTTAAAGGTGCTGTCGTGGTTGTTTATAAAATTCATAGATTGTATATGGATTTTTATAAGCACAGGAGTTGTCCTGTGCTTTTTGTTTTGGCTTTTATGAAAGGGAGTGTAGACTATCAGCGCAAAAGAACTGCTCATCAATGAAGAGATTCACGAAAAAGAAGTCCGTGTTATAGGCGCAGACGGAGAACAGCTTGGCGTTATGTCATCCGACGAAGCACTTGCAAAGGCGGAACAGGACGAGCTTGATTTAGTTCTCATCGCACCTCAGGGAAATCCCCCTGTATGTCGTATTATGGACTACGGAAAATATCGTTTTGAACAGTCAAAACGTGAAAAGGAAGCAAGAAAGAATCAGAAACAGGCTGAGCTCAAAGAAATTCAGATGTCACTCAATATTGACACCAACGATTTCAATACCAAGGTTAATCAGGCAACAAAATTCTTGAAGAATGGTGATAAGGTAAGAGTAAAGATTCGTTTCAGACGCGCTCGTGAGCTTTCGCATATGAATCTCAGTGAAGAACTTATGAGTAAGTTTATGGAGGCTTGTGCTGAATACGGAGCTTCTGAAAAACCTGCCAAGCTTGAAGGTAAGAACTATATGGCTGTTTTAGCACCTAAGACAGCACAGACAGGTAAAAAAGCAAAGAACAATGCTGATGAATAATCAGTACAATATGTAAGGAGGACAATAAAATGCCTAAGAACAAGATTAAAACTCACAGCGGAGCTAAGAAGCGCTTTAAGTTTACAGCTACAGGTAAAGTTAAGTACCAGCGTACAAACCGCCGTCACAGACTTACACAGAAGGCTACTAAGCGTAAGAGAATCAATCGTGCAGCAGGCTACTGTGATTGCACAAACGTTGCAGAAGTAAAGGCACTCATGCCTTACGCAAAGTAATCTAAAAGAACAATAGGAGGATATAAACAATGGCACGTATTAAAGGCGCATTAGCTACTCGTAAGAGAAGAAATAAAGTATTAAAGCTTGCTAAGGGTTACTGGGGCGGAAAGTCCAAGCTCTTCAAAACAGCCAAGGAAGCTGTATGGAAGAGTGGCCAGTATGCTTACATCAGCAGACGCTTAAAGAAGAGAGATTTCAGAAGACTCTGGATCGCAAGAATTTCCGCAGCTTGCAAGATGAATGGTATGAACTATTCTACATTTATCAATGGCTTAAAGAAGGCTAATATCGGCTTAAATCGTAAGATGCTTTCCGAAATAGCTATCAATGACGCAGCTGGTTTCACGGCATTATGCGAAAAGGCAAAGGCTGCTCTCTAATTTTATAAAAAGTATCACGCCTGAATTGTCCAGGCGTGATATTTTAGCATATAAAGGTTTTTATTTTTTGTGATTTTTATCATCGTTTTTCATAATAATTTCGTTGTTGAACATCTCATCGGGGTGTCTGTTAAAATAATAAATACAGACCACAATTGATGCGAGAATTGAAATAAGTATACCTGCAATGAGGTAGCCTTCAACAAAAGATGCTGCCTCTGAGTTGAAGTCGTAAAGTGTACCTATTTTGGCAAAACCTTCTGCAAAGGGTATTTCAGCAATTCCTGAAATGACTTTTGCTGCAACGGTTACTGATGAGAGTAATGCTGTAATAACAGATATTACAGGACACACGATTACCCCGAAAGCATCGAGCTTTCTGGCAAGAAATCGGTAATCGAAGAATACAAGCGCGGTTGTCAGGAAAGCTATAACATATGAGTTTATCATTTTGCTTGCAGGTATAGTTTTATCAGGAGTAACCGTTACAAGCATCTGAGCAATCCAGATAGAAGCAAAACCGGCGATCAGTGCACCCAAAAGACCTTTGATGCTGTTAAAATCAAATTTCAGATTTATCTTTTTAATGTTGTTTTCGGTTTTCTTTTTGATTTCAGGCTGAGGAATGACTGGGAGTACAGGTTCAGCCCCCTTAATCCCAAGATCTGAAAGAAGCTCTGTGAGCTTATCTAAAAAGTCAATTAAAAGTACAAGATTCTCTTGTAATAAACAGTATTTGTTGAGTTTTACTTCTACGAAGCTGTATTCACAGCATTGACTGTTGATTGTATTTTTAGACAAGCTTTCGCTAAGCTTATTTATACCATCGGCAATAGCTTTTTCGTATTTGAACGGTGTTTCGGCGAAGATTCTTACGATGTATTCGTCATTTTTGTCAATAACAACTGTTCCGTAATCCAGTTTAGTGCCGGTTAATGCCAGGCTTTCGGTGTTATATGTAAGACCGCTGTCTGCTTCGGCGAGGGAAAGTTCAGAAAAATTCATTTTTTGTCCTTTCTTTTTTTGTTTTACTTATTTTAGCACATAGCAGGAGTAATGTCAAATGATAATTTCATCCAGAAAAAACCAGCTTGTGACTCATTTTCGCAATCTTGTCCGTGAACGAAGCTATCGTCATGAATGTGGTGAGTTCGCAATAGAAGGTGCAAGACTGTGTCTTGAAGCTTTAAATAGCGGGCTTGTGATAACCTCGTTTCTTGTGACAGAAAATGCTAAGGAGAAATATTCAGAAATTGTTGATGCAATTTCCGAGGAATTTACACCTGATATTATAAATGAAGACATAAGCGCATATATTTCTGATACAAAATCTCCTCAGGGAGTTTTTATTACCGCCAAAACACTTGACAAAAATGAATCGTTTGGTAAAATAGAGAATGGCGGAAAATATATTATACTTGATAACCTTCAAGATTCCGGCAATATAGGTACAATTATCCGTACCTGTGATGCCTTGGGAATTGACGGAGTAATACTGTCGCCTGATTGCGCGGACATATATTCTCCGAAAATCGTGAGAAGTGCTATGGGTTCTCTTTTCAGATTACCTGTAATAATTGCAGAACTTACGGAAATTATACAATCTATGAAGGAAAAGGGATTTACAGTTTATTCCGCTGTACTCGATGAAACAGCACAGCGTATAAACGAACTAAATCTTGGAGAAAACACAGCTGTTGTTATCGGAAATGAGGGAAATGGCGTTTCCGAAGCAGTTACACAGGCATGTGAAAAGAAATTATATATACCTATCAGCAGTGCCGAGTCGCTTAATGCAGCGGTTGCTGCTTCAATAATAAGTTGGGAAATGACAAGGAGGCAATAAAAGGTGTCAAATTTAGTAATCGTGGAGTCCCCTTCGAAAATCAGAACTGTTAAGAAATATCTTGGCAAAGACTACGAGGTTGTAGCTTCTGCGGGACATATACGTGATCTCCCTAAATCAAAACTTGGTGTAGATATTGATAACGGCTTTGAGCCATTCTATGAAAATAAGCGTGATAAAGCTGCGCTTATAAAGGAGCTTAAAGCACAGGCAAAGGAAGCGGATGTTGTATATCTTGCAACTGACCCGGACCGTGAAGGTGAGGCTATTTCGTGGCATTTAGCTCATGTATTGAAGCTTGATAACAGCAAGGCTGTCCGTGTAACATTCAGCGAAATTACAAAGAACGGTATTGAGACAGGTATGGCTCATCCCAGAAGTCTTGATATGGATCTTATCAATGCTCAGCAGGCAAGACGAGTTCTCGACCGAATTGTTGGTTATAAGCTCAGCCCATTTCTTTGGAAAAAGGTAAGACGCGGACTTTCTGCCGGCCGTGTACAGTCTGCTGTTGTAAGGCTTATAGTTGACCGTGAAAAAGAAATCAACGCATTTCAGAGCCAGGAATATTGGAGTATAGATGCAAAGCTTCGCGGTTCTTCTTCAAAAAGACAGTTCCCGGCAAAGCTTTCAGAGGTAAACGGCAAGAAAGCTGAGCTTAAAAATAAGGAAGAAACTGATAAGATTCTTGCAGAGCTTAACAATTCTGATTTTATCGTTTCTGCTATAAAGAAAAGTGTTCGTAAAAAGCAGCCTGCACCTCCTTTTACAACATCAACTCTTCAACAGGAAGCTTCACGCCGTCTTTCCTTTAATGCGAGACGTACAATGAAGGCTGCTCAGGAATTATACGAAGGTGTTGAAATTGATGGCCAGGGAACAGTGGGTCTTATTACCTATATGAGAACAGATAGTCTTCGTGTTTCCGAAGAAGCTCAGAAGGCTGCCGCTGCTCTTATTAAGGAGCGTTTCGGCAAAGAATATCTTCCCGCAAAACCCCGTGTGTACAAATCAAAGACAAATGCACAGGATGCTCACGAAGCAATCCGTCCTTCTACTCTTACAATTACACCTGAAATTGCTAAAAAGACACTTACAGGCGATCAGTATAAGCTTTATAAACTTATCTGGGAACGCTTTATGGCAAGTCAGATGGAAAATGCTCTCCTTGATGCTGTCGCAATTGATATTAAGGCAGGAGATTGCTTATTCAAATCATCAGGTTTTACTGTGAAATTTGATGGTTTTACAAAGTTATATGAAGAAAGTGCTGATAATAACGAAGAGGGCGGTGCTCTCCCTAAGCTTAGCGAAGGCGAAAAGCTTACAGTTACAAGTCTTGCAGGCAATCAGCATTTTACACAGCCCCCACCTCGTTATAATGAAGCGAGTCTTATTAAGGCAATGGAAGAATACGGTATAGGCCGTCCTTCCACATATGCACCTACAATTTCTACAATACTTGACCGTCATTATATTGAACGTGAACAGAAACAGTTAAAGCCTACTGCACTTGGCGATGTAATCACAGAGCTTTTAAGTGCACATTTTGAAAAAATAGTTGATACAAAGTTCACTGCTAAAATGGAACATCAGCTTGACGAAATCGAAGAAGGCAAGATTGAATGGGTAAAGGTGCTCGAATACTTCTATAAGGATTTTGCAAAGACTCTTGATAAGGCTGAAAAGAACATGGAAGGCAAGAGAGTAAAAGTACCTAATGAGCCAACTGATATTGTGTGTGAACTCTGTGGAAAGCACATGGAAATCAAGATTGGTCCTTATGGTAAATTCCTTGGCTGTGAAGGCTTCCCTGAGTGTAAGAATACCAAGAAGATTGTTAGTGAAGCCAGCGGAAAATGTCCTAAATGCAATGGAAAGATGATTGCTCGAAAAAGCAAGAAGGGTAAGCCCTTCTTCGGTTGCGAGGACTATCAGAAGTGTGGTTTTATGACATGGGATACTCCCGTAGCTGATATCTGTCCGACTTGCGGTAAGACACTTTTCAAGAAGGTTGGTAAAAAGGGCAGACTTTATTGTGCAGCAGAAGGCTGTGGATATGAAGCTCCGGAACAGGATAAGACCAATGAAAGTTAAGGTTATCGGAGCGGGTCTTGCAGGCTGTGAAGCGGCATGGCGACTGGCAAACAGTGGATATCAGGTTGATTTATATGAAATGAAGCCTGCAAAATACACTCCTGCACATCATTATAAGGGTTTTGCAGAGCTTGTATGCAGTAATTCCCTTAAAGCCTCACGCATTGAAAGCGCCGCAGGTATGCTGAAAGAAGAAATGCGTCTCTTAGGCTCAATTATTATGGAGGCGGCTTCGGTGACTTCTGTTGAAGCGGGTGGAGCTCTTGCGGTGAATAGAACGGATTTTTCTGATTATATTACCGAAAAAATAACCAACCATCCGAATATAAATGTAATTTGCGGCGAAGTAACTGAATTTCCTGAGGAAAATACGATTATTGCAACAGGCCCTCTCACAAGTGATACATTTGCTGATGTTATTTACACAAAGCTTGGAAAGGCACTTAGCTTTTATGATGCAGCAGCGCCTATTGTTACCGCAGAAAGCATTGATATGGCAAAGGCTTTTTATGCTTCCCGTTACGACAGAGGAGAAGCCGATTATATCAATTGCCCGTTTACAAAGGAAGAATATGAAGCATTCTATAACGCTCTTATAACTGCTGAAACAGCTCCTTTGAAGGAATTTGAAGATTTAACGGTTTATGAAGGCTGTATGCCGGTTGAGGTACTTGCAAAACGTGGTATTGAAAGTGTGCGTTATGGTTGTATGAAGCCGGTAGGTTTAACTGATCCCCGTACAGATCGTCGTCCTTATGCGGCAGTACAGCTTCGTAAGGAAAATAAAGAAGGAACACTTTACAATATTGTAGGTTTTCAGACAAATCTGAAATTCGGCGAACAGCAGAGAGTGTTCAGGATGATACCGGGACTGGAACAAGCTGAATTCATGCGTTATGGTGTGATGCACCGTAATACATTTTTAAACAGTCCGCAGCTTCTTACAGAACAGTTTATGCTCCGTGGCAGCAATAACGTATATTTCGCCGGTCAGATGACAGGTGTTGAAGGATATACGGAAAGTGCTTACAGCGGTATTCTGGCAGCAATGCATCTTATAAGAAGTATTGAAGGAAAAAGCCTTATTTCATTGCCCTTGACATCAATGGGCGGTGCTTTATCAAGACATGTTTCCACAGAAACTAAGAATTTTCAGCCAATGGGAGCAAATATGGGAATTTTACCCGAGATAGGTGAACGAATTAAGGATAAACAGGCAAAGTATGCGAAAATCGCTGAAAGAGGACTTACTGATTTCAAGACGGTTATGGCAGAGGAATTAAGATAATGTTCTTGTTTTATCAACAACAGGAACAGAAAGGATAAAGAAATGAAAATTGCGGTTGATGCATTTGGCGGAGATAATGCACCTGATGAGGTTATAAAGGGTGCAGCAGAAGCTGTCGAAATGTATGGTGTAGATATAATTTTAACAGGTGATGAGGCTAAGCTACATGAACGAATCAAAGCTTTAGGTGTATCTGAAAAGGGTCTTTCCATTGTTCATGCAGATGGTGTTATTGAAATTGAGGATAATCCGCTTGATATCCGCAAGGCTAAGAAGGATTGTTCTATGGGAAAGGCTTTTCAGCTTGTTATTAACGGAGAGGCCGATGCTTTTGTGAGTGCTGGTAGTACAGCGGCAATTGTGGTTGGCGGTACAATGGTTACAGGCAGACTCAAAGGTGTAAAACGCCCGTCTCTTACTCCGCTTATGCCCGGTGCTGACGGTATTTATCTGCTTACAGACGGTGGTGCAAACTCTGAATGTCGCCCCGAAATGCTTTTACAGTTCGCTGTAATGGGCAGTATTTATATGCAGAAGGTAATGAACATAGCTAATCCAAGAGTTGGTCTTTTGAACATAGGTGCAGAAGAAGAAAAGGGCAGAGAACTTGAAAAGGAAGCGCATGCTCTTCTTAAAGCTTCTAACCTTAATTTTGTGGGTAATGTTGAAGCTCGTGAAGTACCTCTCAATGCGGTTGATGTTATTGTTACTGATGGATATACAGGTAATATATACCTCAAAACTGTTGAAGGTATGGGCAAATTTATGAAGAAGGCTCTTAAAGAGACGATTTTCGGTGGTGCAATTGCAAAGATTGGTGCGGTTTTCTGCATGAAAGGTATCAAGGAAGTATCCAAGAAAACTGATTACCGTGAAACCGGCGGTTCACCGCTTTTAGGTTCTGCAAAGCCTGTTTTTAAGGCTCACGGAAGTAGTGACGCAAAGGCATTCAGAAATGCAATCAGACAGGCTAAGGAATTTGTTGAAAATAATGTCAATGCAGAAATCGAAGCTGCTCTTGCATCTATTAATACCGAGAAGGAGATGGTCTGAGTGACTGAACTTGAAAAATCAATAGGTTATAAATTCAGTAACATAGCCTTACTTGATGAAGCTTTAACTCATTCCTCTTATGTAAATGGTAAAACACACAGTAATGAACGCCTTGAATTTTTAGGTGACAGTGTACTTTCAGTTGTTGTATCAAAATATTTGTTTGAAAATCTTGACATGCATGAAGGTAAGCTTACAAAAATTCGTTCTCGGCTTGTTTGTGAGGATAGTCTTTACGAGTTTGCCAAGAAAATTGAGCTTGGTGCAAATATGAAACTCGGCAAAGGCGAGGAGAATACAGGAGGTCGCGACCGCCGTTCAATTCTTGCTGATGCGTTTGAAGCTCTTATTGCTGCAATTTATCTTGATGGAGGCCTTGACCCCGCAAGAGAATTTATAATGAAGTTTATTCCTTCAATCGAATCAATCAAAAGCGGTAAACTTGTACTTGGTGATTATAAGACGGTTTTGCAGGAAATAATTCAGCAGAATCCAGAAGAACATGTTATTTATGAGGTTGCCGGAGAAGAGGGAGCAGCTCATGAAAAGGTATTTTTTGTGAATGTTTTGCTTAACGGTCAGATAATCGGTGCAGGCAAAGGAAAAAGTAAAAAAGAAGCTGAGCAGGCTGCTGCCAAAGAGGCTATAAGTCTTATGGGTTATGAAACAAACTAATCTTTCTATATTCATTCCGCATTATGGTTGTCCGAATTGCTGTTCATTCTGCAACCAAAGGACAATCAGCGGTACCAAAACACCGCCCTCGCCACAAGAGGTACATGAGCTTCTTTCAGAGCAACAGACTATGCTTTCTGAAAAGAACATGTGCGCTGAAATCGCATTCTTTGGTGGCAGCTTTACGGCTGTTGACCGTAATTATATGATCAATCTTCTGAAAACAGCGAATCATTTTACTACAAACTATCCTGAACAATTCTGCGGAATCCGTTGTTCAACCAGACCTGATTGTATCAATACGGAAATTCTTGATATATTAAAAGAATATGGTATGACTACAATTGAGCTTGGTGCTCAGAGTATGAATGATATGGTGCTTTCTGCCAATAGAAGAGGGCATACCGCTGAGGAAGTAAGGAAAGCGGCGAAGCTTATAAAGGAATATGGTTTCACACTTGGTCTTCAAATGATGACAGGATTATATGAAGATACACCTGAATTCTGTATAGAAACAGCAAAAGAGTTTACCAAACTCGGTGCTGATTGTGTTCGTATCTATCCTACGGTTGTTCTTAAAGACACATATCTCGGCGAGTTATACGAACAAGGTTTGTATAAAAGCTTTGATTTCGATGAAACAATTGATTTGTGTGCAAAGCTTCTTACTATTTTCGATAAAGCAAAAATTCCTGTAATTCGTCTTGGGCTGCATTCCGGAGGCGATTTTGACGGGGAAATTCTTGGTGGTGTATTTCATCCTGCTTTGAGGGAAATCGTTGAAGGCAGAATAATGTTTTATAGAATAAAAAAGGCTATGGATGAATCGGGAAAAAAACGTTTCAGAGTATATACAGACCGCAGAAATATAAGTCTTATAAGCGGTCATAAAAAGGAAAATAAGTTTAAACTGAGTGAACTTGGTTACAGCTTTTCAATAACACAGGAGGACGGTACAGATTTAAGAGTTGAATCATTGCCGTAATTTATCTATGTTTTTTAAATCTCTTGAAATTCAGGGTTTTAAATCCTTTGCGGATAAGACAGTCCTGAATTTTGACACAAAAATGACTGCCATTGTCGGAAGTAACGGTAATGGTAAAAGTAATATAAGTGACGCGCTGCGCTGGGTAATGGGAGAGCAGGGCGCAAAAACTCTGCGTGGAGATAAGATGGAGGATGTAATCTTCCATGGTACAGTTGCTCGTAAGCAGATGGGTTTTGCAAAGGTTGCTCTTTCAATTGATAATACCGACAGGGCTCTTGCCGTTGACAGCGATGAGGTTATTGTCACCAGAAAGCTTTACCGTACCGGTGAAAGCGAATATCTTATTAATGGCGATAAAGTACGTCTTAAAGATATACACGAGCTTCTCATGGGCACAGGTCTCGGTCGTGACGGATATTCGATTATCGGACAGGGTAGAGTTGCGGAAATAGTCAATGCCAAAGGTTCCCAGCGTCGTGAAATTTTTGAGGAAGCTGCCGGTGTATCCAAATTCTTACATAAGAAAGCGGAGGCTGAACGTCAGTTACAGCGCGCAGAGGAGAATTTTCTTCGTTTGAAGGATATAGAACTTAGTCTTGAAGAACGCCTTCCTACTCTTGAAAAGCAATCAGAAAAAGCTCGGAAGGCGAAGGTTCTGATTGAAGAAGAAAAGAAGATTGAGATTTCTGTTGCGGTAGCTGAACTTGATAGACTTCACAAAAGCCTCGATGATACAGAGAATGCTATTCTTGTAAATCAGGGCGAATGTGAGCATTTCGACCGTGAAATAAGTGAACTTGAACAAGAAAATGAACAGCTTTCAATTACCAAGTCCCAGCTTTCTGCTCGTCTTACGGATTTACGCAAGAGTAGTGATGAAACTAAGGATGAAATTGCTGAGGCTGATAAGGCTATTGCGGTACTTGAAAATGAAATCCGTCATAATGAAGTAAGAGAAGAAGAAATCCGCCGTCAGATTGAGGCAGGAAGCAAAAGTGCGGCTGAATATGATAAGCATATTTCTGAAATAGAAAAGGATATTGAAGCTAAAAAGGAAGAAATAGCTAAGGCTGAAAAGATTATGTCTGATCTCAGTGCAAAGCTTACTGCTTCCGCAGAAGAAAATAAGGAGCTTGATGACGAGCATAAAGAACTTGATAACAAAACGGGTCTTCTTTATGCAAAGCTTACTGAGGCGAAATTAACCTTACAGCAGGCCGAAAAGATTGTATCAGACCTTACAGAAAGTCTCAGTGCAGATACCGAAAGAATTGAAAATCAGGACAAGCTTGCTGATGAATATCGTGCAAAACGCCGTACCCTCAGCCGTGAGCTTGAAGAATTGAACGAAGAAAAGGCTGATATTGAAAATCGTCTCGGCGGTTATATAAAGCTTTTTGAGAGTAAGAATGAAAAGCTTACTGCGAAGCAGGATGAATATGAAAAATTACGCAGAAGTTATGAGCAGAAGCGCCAACGTTTAGAGGTTCTTTCTGATGTTGAAAAGAACATGGTTGGCTTTAATTCCAGTGTAAAGTCTGTCATGCATGCTGCGAAATCAGGTAAGCTCAGCGGAATCCATGGTACTGTTGCAGATGTTATTTCTGTTGATAAGAAGTATGGTGTTGCTATTGAAACCGCTCTCGGTTTTGCGTTGCAAAATATTATTGTCGAAAACGAGGAAACCGCAAAACGTTGCATTCGTTATCTTAAAGATACAGATGGTGGTCGTGCAACTTTTTATCCTTTGACATCTGTAAAGGGTAGTGCTCTTCAACAGAATGGCCTTGAAGACGAAGACGGATTTGAAGGACTCGGATTTGAGCTTTTAAGCTATGACAATAAATATGATGGAATCATTAAGTCTGTCCTCGGAAAAACAGCTGTTGTAGACGACATCAATACAGCAACGAGAATTGCGAAGAAATATGGCTATAAATTCAGAATCATTACTCTTGATGGTCAGATAGTAAATGCCGGCGGTTCGTTTACAGGTGGTTCAACCAAGCAGACCAGTGGTATTATTTCTCGTAAGCAGGAAATTGACACACTTACTGCCGAAACTCAGACTATGTATGATACTATTTCAATTATGAAGGGAAGTTTTTCTGAGCTTCAAGCAGAAGTGAATAAGATGAATCTTGAAATTGAGGGCTATAAGGAAAAGCTTGCCGTTCTTCGCCAGAATGAAGTGCGTCTTACTGCTGAAATCGGCGGTGTTAAGGATTTAATCCGCCAGTGTGAAGAACAGCAGGAAAATGCAGAGCTTATTATTGATAGATCCAGAAAGCAGATTGCTCAGCAGAAAGCAATTGTTACTGATTGTAACGAAAAGATAAAGGAATACGAAGAAAGTATTGCTGAAAATGAGAAGCTTCTTGAAGTTTCAGGAGAGATGCTTAAAAAAGCAGACAGCGAGCGTGCTGAAATATCTGAAAAAATAAGTGCCCTCAATATTGAGCGTCTTACCGCTGGCAAGGATATTGAAAGCTATAATGCGCAGATTGAAAATATCAATCGCACTAAGGCTGCCGCTGGCGAGGATAATGAACGAAGACTTGCTGAAATTGAGGAGTTGAAAGCAGATAGCGAAAAGCTTTCTGATGAGATCAAGGAAAAACAGGCTTCTATCGAAGAATTCAGAAACCGTTTCAGCGAAAACAACAATACTATAAATAATGTTATAGCTAAGGAAAACGAATGTGAGCGGAGAATGTCCGAGCTTGCCCGTGAAATACGTGAAAAGGGTGACGATAAGGTTAAGTTCTCCAATGCTCTCGCTGTTGCAATTGAAAAGAAGGCTTCAATTGAGAAGGAAGATGAAAAATTACGTGTAACTCTTTGGGACAAGTATGAACTTACTGTAACAGAGGCTCGTGAAAAGGCCGATAAGCTTGAAAACCTTGCAGAATCTCAGAAACAGCTCACTGATTTAAGAAGAAAGATATCCGCACTTGGTAGTGTAAACTTTGCAGCTATTGAAGAGTTTGAAGAGGTTAAGACGAAGTATGATGAGCTTTCAGGACAGCTTAAAGATGTTGAAAAATCAAGACGTGATCTTGAAAAGCTTATTTCAAATCTTACTGCGGATATAAAGGCACGCTTCCTTTCTAGCTTCAATGACATCAACGAAAAGTTCAGTAAGATATTTAAGGAAGTATTCGGCGGTGGTGAAGCTCATCTCGAACTTATTGACCCCGAGGATGTTCTTGGAAGCGGCATTGAAATTTTTGCTGCTCCTCCCGGAAAGCTCATTAAAAACCTGATCTCTCTTTCCGGTGGTGAACAGACTATGGTTGCTATTACCATTTACTTCGCAATTCTGCTTCACAGACCAACACCTTTCTGTATGCTTGATGAGGTGGATGCAGCTCTTGACGAAATCAACGTTGTCAAGTATGTAACATATCTCAAACGTTTCTGCACACAGACACAGCTTATGGTAATCACTCACAGAAGAGGTACAATTGAAGGCTGTGATGTGCTTTATGGTGTATTTATGCAGGAAAAGGGTGTTTCACGGCTTATTCACCAGGAACTTATCGATGATATGGAACTGGAACTTGATTAATTTAAAAAACTGAGGTAAGTATGGGATTTTTTGATAAACTTAAAGAGGGTCTTAAAAAGACCAAGGACAGCTTTGTATCAAAGGTAGAGGTGCTCGTGAATTCCTTTACCAAGATAGATGAAGATTTCTTTGAAGAACTTGAAGAAACACTTATTTTATCTGATATCGGTGCTGAAACCTCATGTGACATCTGCGATAAACTGAGAGCTGAGGTAAAAAGAACAGGTACAACCGATCCCGCAGAGGTAAAAGGTCTTTTAAAAAATATAATAGCTGATATTCTGAGTGGTGATCATGCACTTAATCTTAGTACAAAGCCTGCTGTTATCCTTGTAATCGGTGTAAATGGTGCCGGAAAGACAACTACTATCGGTAAGCTTGCGGCAAATCTCAAAAATGACGGCAAAAAGGTTATTGTTGCGGCAGCTGATACATTCAGAGCAGCGGCAATTGACCAGCTTAACGTCTGGACAGATCGCGCAGGAGTAGATATCGTTAAGCATGCTGAGGGAAGTGATCCTGCTGCTGTTGTATATGACGGCTGTTCTGCTGCAAAGGCAAGAAATGCTGATGTTCTTATTATAGACACTGCCGGCAGACTTCACAATAAGAAGAATCTTATGGAAGAGCTCAGGAAGATTTCACGTATTATTACTCAGCAGCTACCTGAAAGCGCACTTGACACTTTGCTTGTTTTGGACGCAACAACAGGGCAGAATGCTGTAAATCAGGCAAGATTGTTTAAAGAGGTTTGTGAAATTACGGGAATTGTTCTCACAAAGCTTGACGGAACTGCAAAAGGTGGTATAATAATACCTATAAAGAACGAGCTTGATATTCCTGTAAAGCTTGTTGGTGTAGGCGAAAAAATTGATGATTTACAGAATTTCGTACCGCAGGATTATGCTGAAATTCTGTTTTCAGATGGAGAATAAAAAATGAAACTTGTAGTTGCTACTAATAATCAGGGAAAAGTAAAGGAGTTCAGACAACTTCTTGAACCTCTCGGTTTTGAACCTGTATCTCTTAAAGATGAGGGTATTATAATTGATGTAGCTGAAGATGGTGAAACTTTTGCCGAAAATGCACATATAAAGGCTCAGGCTGTTTACGAAATCTGTAAATGTCCTGTTCTCGCAGATGACAGCGGACTCGAAGTGGAATTCTTAGGCGGTGCTCCCGGGATTTATTCGGCACGTTACGCGGGAGAAGAGGCTACGGATACCGATCGTTGCAATAAGATTCTGTCTGAGCTTGAAGGTGTTGATATCAGCATGAGAAGTGCCCGTTTTGCTTGTGCTCTGTATTGCATCATGGATGATGAAACAGAATATTCTGTGCTCGGAACAATGAATGGTTTTATTGGTACTGAGCCTATGGGTGAAAATGGTTTCGGCTATGATCCGATTTTTATGATTGATGAAGAAACCAGTGTTGCAATGATAAGTGATGAAGAAAAGAACAAGATAAGCCATAGAGCTGAAGCTATGAAAAAATTGGCCGAAGTACTTAAAGCTAACGTATAAACAAAGAAAGGTAGTTCTATTTTATGACAGGAAAAGAACGTGCAAAGCTTCGTGCTATTGCAAATACTTATGAAACTATACTTCTTGTAGGCAAGAACGGAATTAGTCCCGAACTTATTAAGCAGGCTGATGATGCTCTTGAAAAGAGAGAAATGATTAAAGGAAAGGTACACGAAACTTGTGAACTTACTGCAAGAGAGGTTTGTACCGAATTATGTGAAGTTGTAAAGGCTGAACCGATACAGGTAATCGGAACAAAGTTTGTTATTTACAGACAGAATAAGGATAAGAAAAAGAGAGTTATATTCATAGATGAGTAAGGTAGGAATTTTTGGCGGTTCTTTTAATCCCATACACAAGGGGCATACAGAGCTTGCAAGAATGGCATTTAAAATGCTTAAACTTAATGAAATGCTTATAATCCCCACGGCACAGTCTCCCCATAAGCAGACTGCCGAGGTGTCTTTTGAAGATAGAGCTGAAATGTGCCGCATCGCCTTTGAAAATGATAAAGGCTTCATTATCTCTGATATTGAAAAGCAATTGGGTGGAACAAGCTATACAATCAATACAGTACGTACATTAAAGGAGATTTATCCTAAAAAGACTGAGTTTTATCTTATTATCGGCGGGGATATGCTTTTCTATTTTGAAAACTGGTATCGTCACGAGGCTCTTCTTAAAGAGTGTCACGTTGTTGCTGCGGCAAGAGAGAATGACAGTTATGTGGATATGCTTGAATATGCCAATGAACTAGGCAGAGTTAAGGTTCTTAATCTTCCTGTAACTGAAATTTCATCCACTGAGCTTCGAGAGAAGCTTATAAAGGGTGAATCTTGTGGTGATATGATAGACGAAAAGGTTATGGCGTATATAACCGAAAGGGGTATCTACCGTGGCTGATGATTATAAAGAGCTCGTAAAAAGCATGATGGGTAAGAAAAGATTCGTACACAGCTGTAATGTAGCGGATATGTGTGTGAAGCTTGCCGAAATCCACGGCGGTGATACTGAAAAGGCATATTTAGCGGGCATCCTTCATGATATACGCAAGGAAATTGACTATGAAATTCTTGAAAAAGAGCTGATTCTTAGCGGGTATTATGTTGATCCGGTAGAGTTTGCTTCAAAAAAGACCTGGCATGGAATTGCAGCAGCGTATTATGTTCGTGATGTTCTTGGAATAAACGATATTGATGTGCTTAATTCAATAAGATTTCACACCGTCGGAAGAGCAGATATGTCGAAGCTTGAAAAGATTGTTTATCTTGGCGATCTTGTTTCGGCAGAGAGAAATTATCCTGATGTGGAAAAGTACAGGAAGTATGCATTTGAAAGTCTTGATTTTGGTATGTATAAGGCGTTGGAATGGCTTATACCTGATTTTATTGAAAATGGACGCAAAATTCCTGTATCGACAATAGAAGCTTATAATTACTATCTTGATGCAATAAAAGAAAAATAATATGTGCACTGATGCACATCAGAAAGGAAATATATAATGACAGATTTAGAAACAGTAAAAACCGTCGTAAAGGCGCTTGACAGTAAGAAGGCAGGAAATATCCGTGTTCTTAAAATAGGAGACCTTACAATTCTTGCTAATTATTTTGTTATTGCCGAAGGTGGAAGTAACACACAGGTAAAAGCTCTTGCAGACGAAGTTGATTATCAGATGGGTCTTCTTGGAGTAGAGCCTAAGAATATGTCCGGCACACAAGGTGCAACATGGATTACAATCGACTATATTGACGTTGTTGTTCACGTTTTTTATAAGGAAACAAGAGAGTTTTATGACCTTGAAAGACTCTGGCAGGATGGCGAAGAAATAAATATTGAAGAATTTTTAAAATAATACTTGACAATTTAAGGGTTTTATTGTATAATACGTGATGAGCATTTATTTTGTTCGCCTACTAAGTAGACATAACTTGTAGATTAACCTGTGCCGTAAGGCAAAGGGAGGGATATAGATGGCAGAAATTCGTCTTGGAAAGAACGAATCATTAGACACAGCATTAAAGCGTTTTAAGCGTTCCTGCGCAAGAGACGGTGTTTTAGCTGAGGTTCGTAAAAGAGAACATTACGAAAAGCCTTCGGTAAAGCGTAAGAAGAAGTCCGAAGCTGCACGTAAGCGCAAGTTCAAGTAATGCGTATTAAAAGA
>JAZNML010000023.1:0-2343 GCA_045579565.1 Ruminiclostridium sp. | reverse complement strand
CAGCGCAGAGTGCCTGCCAGTTTCTTATATGTCCTCTGTAATCTTTAATTTCAATCATCAGGATATACCTCATCTCAAAAAAATCTATAAAAATAATACCACAAATTAGTATATTAGTCAATCGGAAAAATTATTCCCATGAAATTTCAGTTTATTAAACTTGCATTATTGACATATCCATGCTAAAATTGTATATGATAACAAAAACGGCAAAGGAGAATAAAAATGTATTTTGACGAACTTACACTCGGTCACGAGTTTGATATTCCGCCTGCTGTGATTGACAAACAGCAGATGATTGATTTCGCAAAGCTTTACGACAACATTCCCCTGCACACTGATGAGGAATACGCTAAAACAACCCATTTCGGACAGCTTATCGCACCCGGTATGATGTCCTTTATGGCAGTGTGGGCGAAGTATCTTGAAGTTGACCTTTTCGGTGATGACCTGCTTGCAGGAAAGTCCTCAAAGGTTGAATGGTTCAAGCCTGTTTTTGCGGGTGACGTGCTGACGGGTAAGGGTGTTGTTTCAAAGCTTACCCCACGAAACGAAAAAAACGGCACGGCTGAAATTACCATTACTGTAACAAATCAGCACGGCGAGGTTGTGCTTTCTAATGTTACGGAAGCGGTTGTGAAAAGAAAAATGGTGTAAAGCAATAAATCCAGAGAAATTAAGCTTCTCTGGATTTTTCTTATCTTATTGATGAATTAGGATTTAGCGTTTCATTTTTACAACATATTCTGTTGTGCCTTCTTCATATTTTCTTTCTTCTGTAATCACAAAACCATGCCTTTGATAAAATTTTATTGCTTTTACATTCTTTTCAAGAACCCATAAATAATCGCAATCTTGCTTCTCAATGGCATATTTTATAAGTCTACTGCCAATGCCTTGATTTTCAAAAAATGTATCAACATATAATTCTACAATCTGTTTTCTTTCAATATGTATCATGCCCTTAACAAATTCATCATCATAAACCCATATTCTATCTAATTCATCAGAATTATCAATATACCTTTTTGCTAATGGGTATACTTGCATTTCGCCAAATGACACACTATCATTCTTAAAAATTTTTCTATAATTCATTCTCTTAGAAAAAATCAGTATTTCTGCTATTCTTGATGCATCTGCTATTGCTGCATGTCGTATCATAATATTACTACTCTCCACCGATTTCTATTTGTTACCTTAACAATTATAACATCCACAGCTAACGCTGTCAACAAAAATGCCCGAAGCTATAACATAAGGTAAAATATTTTTCTTAAAGCGTTGACTTACACAATATTATGTGCTATAATCCACTAAACAATAATCGCTGACCGATAAAGGAGGCTTTTTATGAATTGCGAAGTTTATATGCACGGACAAGTTCTCGGTACACATTCCTTTTTGTTGAAGGGTGAATTTTTACAACCCGACGAATACTCGGAAATCAAGGCGAAATACTTTCTGCCGGGCGGTGAAACGGGAACTGCGGCAACGGTTCTTGCTTCTCTTGGCGTAAACGTAAAAATCGACGGCACACATATCGGAACAGAAGTTGCTCCGCTTTTAAAAGAATTTTACAAGGACAAAACCGTGGATTTATCCTCTCTTTATTTTGATCCCGATTACGAGGGACTTATGGATTACGTTGTAATTTCGGGGCTTGTACGTTCTCCGATGGGTGTATTCGGGTCGCTGTATGAAAAGGGTGCAAAGAGGCGCTGGAGTATGCCAAAGGAAGAAGACATTGCAAACTGCAAGGTCGGAGCAATTGACCCGTTCTTTCTTGAAGAAACACAGGCTGCTGCTGAATTTTTTGTAAAACATAAAAAGCCGTTCGTTACAATAGATTGCCGACATGCCAGTTACCTTCATCAGCATTGTGCGGTCAACGTAGTATCGAAAGAATGTACAGGCTGTGAACAGTACAAGGATAAGAGCGTTGAGGAAATCTATCAATTACTTACAGATACCACTGACGGTCTTGTGATTATTACCCGTGGAGAAAAGGAAATGCTGTACGGCAGAAAAGGTAAGCCTATGAAGAAAATGAAGCCATTTTCTGTTGAGGTAAAGAGCACTCTCGGAGCGGGTGACACATTCAAGGCAGGCTGTGTTTACGGTTTGCTGAATAATATGTCCGATGATGAGCTTGTACGTTTTGCAAGCGCTTGTTCCGCAATAGCAATATCACGTTTTCCTCTTCCTCTTAATCCGCCTACTTTGGAAGAAATTAAAAAGCTGTTGAGCCTATAAAATCAAAATCCACCGTATCCAATGCGATAGTCGTATAGAAGTATTAAAAGCCACTTTTGATGTTGATGTCAAAAGTGGCTTTGCGTT
>JAZNML010000022.1:0-19358 GCA_045579565.1 Ruminiclostridium sp. | reverse complement strand
ATCTTGGGAGCCTTGTCGCCGAGCTTTTCGCCCATTTCGATCCAGTGTGCCCAGTAGTCGCCTACGTTGCAGCCGATGAAAGGCTTCATAGCCATAGGATCGTGACGGAGAACGCCTACTGCACCTGTTGCGGCAGCTGTTGTTTCGGAAGAAACAGCAGAACCGATATATGTGCCGTGGTTCCAGTCAAAGGACTGATATACGAGAGGAGTTGTAGATGCACGACGGCCGCCGAAAATAATAGCGGAAATCGGTACACCCTGAGGATTGTTGAATTCAGGGGAAATGCAGGGGCAGTTTTCAGCAGGAGCTGTGAAACGGCTGTTGGGGTGAGCTAAGTTGTTGCCTTCGGCTGTATATTCAACACCGTTAACCTTAGCACCCTTCCATTCTGTTGCGTTAACAGGAGGATTCTTGTCGAGCTTTTCCCACCAAACTGTCATATCATCATTGTTGATAGCAACGTTTGTGAAGATTGTGCCCTTCTTTGTGCAATCGAGAGCATTGGGGTTGGACTTTTCGTTAGTACCGGGAGCTACACCGAAGAAGCCGTTTTCAGGGTTGATAGCATAGAGTCTGCCGTCTTCGCCCTGCTTCATCCAGGCAATATCATCACCTACTGTGAATACTTCGTAGCCGTCCTTCTTGTATCCCTCGGGGGGAATAAGCATAGCAAGGTTTGTCTTACCGCAAGCGGAGGGGAAAGCAGCTGTGATATACTTAACTTCACCGTTGGGCTTCTTAACGCCGAGGATAAGCATGTGTTCAGCCATCCAGCCTTCCTTCCAGCCCTGGTAGGAAGCGATACGGAGAGCGAAGCACTTCTTACCGAGAAGAACGTTACCGCCGTAAGCGGAGTTGATAGACCAGATTGTGTTATCTTCGGGGAAGTGAACTATATATCTGTTTTCGGGGTCAACGTTAGCCTTGGAGTGTAAGCCACGAACGAAGTCGTTGGATTCATCACCGAGGTTCTTGAAAGCGTCTGCGCCCATTCTTGTCATAATAGCCATGTTAAGAACAACGTAGATGGAGTCTGTAAGCTCAACACCAACCTTAGCAAGAGGTGAGCCGATAGGACCCATGGAGTAGGGGATAACATACATTGTTCTGCCCTTCATAACGCCGTCGTACATGGGAGTAAGCTTAGCGTACATTTCAGCAGGATCGCACCAGTAGTTTGTGGGGCCTGCATCTTCTCTCTTCTTGGAGCAGATGAAAGTTCTGTCTTCAACACGTGCAACGTCGTTGGGCTGAGTTCTGTGATAGAGACAGCCGGGGAGCTTTTCTTCGTTAAGCTTGATCATTTCGCCTGTGGAAATAGCTTCTGCTCTGAGCTCATCGAGCTGCTTTTCGCTGCCGTCAATCCATACAACTTTGTCGGGTTTTGTGAGAGCGATCATCTCATCAACCCACTTTAAAACGTTAGGGTTTTTTGTCATGTTTTTTCTCCTTATGGTTTATTCACGAGCGCTGAAAATGACGCTCAAATTTACTTTTTACGAAACGACCGTAAAGAATACAAACGTTTCACAAATACCATTATATAACATTTTTTTCAACAGGTCAATACCTTTTTCGTTTTTTGTTGATTTTTTTGTTTTAATTTTAACAGTCGGCTTTACAGTGGCGATTTTATGTTGACAATATATTGCTTTCTGTGTTAAAATTCAGGGTAGAATTATTTATTGATTACGTTGTTTTGTAAAATTAATCGCTCCGAAAGGAACTAATATGAACGAAAAATTTTCCCGTACCGCCCTTATGTTCGGCGAAGAGGCTATGGAACGCCTTAAAAACTCCCGTGTTGCCGTTTTCGGCATCGGAGGAGTAGGCGGTCACGCCAGCGAAGCTCTTGCCCGCAGTGGAATCGGTACACTTGATCTTATAGATAACGACGAAGTAAGCGTCTCCAATATAAATCGCCAGCTTTATGCCCTTGACAGTACCGTAGGCATGGCAAAGGTAGATGCAGCAAAGCTCAGAATTGCTGATATAAACCCTGATTGTAAAGTCAATGTTTATAAGTGCTTTTTTATGCCTGATACAGCCGATAATTTTGACTTTTCACAGTACGATTATGTCATTGACGCAATAGATACCGTCACAGGAAAGCTTGAAATCATAAAGCGTGCAAAAGCGGCAGGCGTTCCCGTTATAACATCAATGGGCGCCGGTAACAAGCTTGACCCTACGGCTTTCCGCGTAGTTGACATTTCAAAAACCAAGGTATGCCCGCTTGCAAGGGTAATGCGCTACGAACTGAAAAAGCTGGGCATCAAGGATGTCAAGGCGGTATATTCCGAGGAAGAGCCTTTGAAACCCTCTGTAAATCCTGATGATCCCCAGGCGGAATTCCGCAGAAGTATTCCTTCATCAAATGCGTTTGTTCCTTCTGTTGCAGGACTTATTGCAGCTGGTGAGGTTATAAAAGAGCTTGCGGGAATATATAAAAAATGAGGTAAATATGGCAAACGAAAGTGCAGACAACACAGTAAAAGTCAAAGGTTCAGTATTTACAAACAGTGGTTTTGTCTTTATATTCAGCGTTCTGATTTCATATCCTTTGGTTATGCTTATTTCGTTATTGAACGGTATTATTCCTTTTGAGATTCAGTATGTTATGAGCTCGGTTCTTCCTTACTTATTTCAGACGACTGCTATCTTCCTGTTTGTGCGTTGGTATAAAATAAAGGGTATAATGGCTTTTAAAAGGCCGGGTATTCCGAGCTTATTGTTGATGATACCGCTTATTGCGTTTATATATCCTTTTGTATTGTTTTTATCAGCTTTAGTTTCTTATTTATTTCCGTCGGGAACCTTGAATTTATCGGATAGCTCTGTTAATTCTATAAAAAATTTGGGAATCGTTGGAGCTATCGTATTATTGGCTGTTGTTCCCGCTGTGTTTGAGGAATTGCTTTGCCGTGGTTTTATTTACGGTATTTTCAGAAACCGTAGTTTTATTTCGGCGTTGCTTGTGTCATCTATCAGTTTTGCATTGCTTCATAGAAATGTTGAGCAGGCTGTTTATACATTTTTGTTTGGTATGGTTCTTTGTGTTGTACGCGAAATGACAGGCTCGGTTTTTCCCGGAATGCTTGCGCATATGCTGTTCAATGGTATTTCGGTAATTTCCATGTTCAGAAATGACCGGGTTCCCGATAGCAATGTTTACATAGAAAAAGCTACGGAAATCACAATTGCACAAAATGTGGATTTTGGTTATTTCTGGTTCTCGCATATTCATTTGTTTATTATATCAATGCTGGGACTTTCGTTAGCGGTTATCATGTTTATGCTGTTAAAAAAGTTCAATGGTTTTAAAGGTGATCTGAGCGCAGATAAAACAGTCCCTGCTGTTTCTGTTACATATGTTATCGGATGGGTTTTATGTGTTGTGCTTGGTTTTCTGCTAAAATAGAGAGGTACTACAATACTTATGTTTGTTGTTCATGTATTTACTTACGGAATGAGTGTATAAAAGACAGGAAATAGTTTTTCCTGTCTTTTTTTGTATCGGTTTACCGCACTAAAACTTTTTTTAATTTTCTATTGATATTTCAGCGTTTTTGTGATAAAATTAATCTGTATTTTTATGTATTTAACAAGGAGAGGGCAAATGAAAAGAATAATATCTCTTATAACGCTTTGCGCGGTGCTTTTATCCGCTTGTAAAACCGAATATCCCGATAGAAAAACCTCTGCAACAACAGATGAGGTTATTGATGAGGTTCTGGATACCGAAAGTGGTGATTTCTCTGCCGAAAACACCGCATCCCCGGATACAACCGTTTCAGAAGGCACATCAGACATCACTACCGCAGACACTTCTGTGGATAATACATCTGCTCAGGGAACAACTGTGAGCGACACAATTCCGTCGGATACAACAACACCTGCCGGTACAACCGTATCTTCTGTTACAAATAAGCCTTCATCTCCTGTTTCTTCATCAAAGCTTTCAGCTTATGCAACAGAGTATGAGGGAAGAGAACAGACTTCAACCTATAATTACGGTGAAGCCCTTCAAAAATCTATACTTTTCTACGATTTACAGCGTACAGGAGACCTGCCTGATAATTTCCGTTCTGATTGGAGAGGAGATTCCTGCCTTAAAGACGGTTCAGATGCGGGGCTTGATTTAAGCGGCGGATTTCTTGATGCAGGCGATAATGTAAAGTTTAACCTCCCAATGTCATATACCTGCACAATGCTTGCATGGTCCGTGATTGAGGATAAGGAATCCTACATACAAAGCGGACAGTACGAATATATTCTTGACAATATCCGCTGGGGCAATGATTATTTTATTAAATGTCATCCCGAAGCAAATGTGTATTATTATCAGGTTGGCGATGGAAATGCCGACCACACATTCTGGGGCAGCGCGGAGGTAGTCGAAGCGCAGATGAACCGTCCCAGCTACAAGGTTGACCTTAACAACGGCGGTTCTACTGTTGCCGCAGGAACATCAGCTTCTCTTGCTGCTGCGGCAGTTGTTTTTAAGGACAGTGATTCCTCTTATTCTGCGGAATGTCTGAAACATGCCAAGGAGTTATTCAGTTATGCAGAAACAGTAAAGAGTGATTCGGGCTATACAGCCGCAAACGGCTTCTATACCTCAAACAGCGGTTTCAAGGATGAGCTTTCATGGGCTGCATACTGGCTGTATGAAGCAACAGGGGATAACGCATATTTACAGAAATCCAAAAAGTATCTTTCCGAAAGCAGCTGTGATTTTAAATGGGCGCATTGCTGGGATGACGTATCTTATGGAACATCCGTTCTTCTTGCAATTGAAACAGGCGAACAGGAATACAAGGACAGAGTTGATAAGCATATGAGCTTCTGGCTCAATAATGTAAAATATACCCCCAAGGGCCTTGCCTGGCTGGATCAGTGGGGTGCTCTCAGATATGCGACTACAACAGCGTATCTTGCGCTTGTTTACGCAGACAGCGATGTATGTCCTGCCGATAAGAAGTCAACATACAGTGATTTCGGCAAAAAACAGGTGGACTACACTTTGGGAAGCTCCGGCAGAAGCTACGTAATAGGCTATGGTGTGAACAGTCCCAAGAACCCTCACCACAGAACAGCCCACGGTGCTTATTCCAATAATATTGCCGAACCTGCCCAGACAAAGCATACGCTTTTCGGTGCGCTTGTAGGCGGTCCCGACAGCAATGACAACTATTCAGATGACAGAAGCAATTACATAAACAATGAGGTCGCCTGTGACTATAACGCAGGCTTTACAGGAGCACTTGCAAAGCTTTACAAAACATATGGCGGAAAGACACTTGTGAATTTCGGTGCGGTAGAAGGCGCAGCCGAAGAAGAGCTTTACGCAGACGCAACCGTAAATGTAAACGGACAGGATTTTATTGAAATCAAAGCAATGGTTTACAACAAGACATCAACACCTGCCCGTGTTACAGATGACCTTAAACTCTGTTATTTCTTCGATATTTCCGAAATTGTATCAGCAGGCGGTTCTGCTTCTGATTTACAGGTTACAACAAACTATATGCAGGGCGGTTCTGCAAGTGATGTAATGTGCTGGAATGAAGAAAAGAATCTTTACTATGTAGCCATTGACTTTACAGGCGTAAATATCTATCCCGGTAGTCAGGACAGCTACAAGAAGGAAGTACAGTTCCGTATACGAAACGCAGGCGGTATCTGGGATAATTCAAATGACCCGTCTTACATGGATATTGCCAAAGTATCTTCCGGCACTCTCACAAAGGCAAACAATCTTGCGCTTTATGAAGGAAACAAGCTTGTATTCGGTACCGAGCCCAATGAATCAAATACAGGAGTAAAGATTGAATCCGTAAGCGGCAACGGCGGTAATCAGAATAACAATCAGAACAATAATCAGAATAATAACCAGTATAACAATACTCAACAGTCACAGCCTTCAACCCCTGCTGCAAATGTATCTGATAAGGGAACAGTAAGCGTTGAGCTTTCACAACAGGCAACCCAGGGTAACGCAAACACAATAGGCTTTACTGTAAAAATCAAGAATACAGGCAACACAGGAATAGACCTGAGCAAGCTTAAAATTGAATATCTCTTCACAAAGGACGGAAGCCAGGATTTAGCTTTCTGGTGTGATTATGCTGATATTTCAGGCAGCGGTTATCAGGCTTGTACCGATACCGTAAACGGAAGCTTCTCTTCCGCCAGCGGCAATAACGCCGATACTAAATGCACTATGACAAGCAGCGGTGTTCTTGCAGGAGGAGACACTATTCAGATTCAGGCGAGAATAACCAAATCCGACTGGTCAAATTTCGACCTGAGTAATGACTACTCATCGGGTAAGGCAGAAAATATCAAAGTTACATATAATGGAAAGGAATTACAGTAATGAAAATAGCAGAAATGTTCAGGCAGGGAAAGACTATTCTTTCCTTTGAGGTATTTCCTCCCAAGAAAACAAGCGGCATTGAAACAGTTTATAACACAATTGAACAGCTTACAGATTTAAAACCCGCGTACATAAGCGTTACTTATGGCGCAGGCGGTAATCTTGCAAACAACTCTACCTGTGAAATTGCTTCTGCAATCAAGAATAAGTACAATACCGAAGCTATGGCGCACGTTACTTGTGTTAATTGCTCCAAATCCGACCTTGAAACTATTTTAGGCAGATTCAATGATGCTGGTATTGAAAACATTCTTGCACTCAGAGGCGATATAAATCCTGATATTCCCCCTAAAACTGATTTCAGATATGCAAGTGAACTTGTAACATTTATAAAAGAGCATGGCGATTTCGGTATTTCAGGTGCATGCTATCCTGAGGTGCATGCTGAGGCGCCTGATATGATTACCGATATACTGAATCTGAAAAAGAAGGTTGACGCAGGCGCACAGACCCTTGTAACCCAGCTTTTCTTTGAAAATAAGGCATTTTATGATTTCCGCGATAAAGTAAGAATTGCCGGAATCAATGTTCCCATTTCCGCAGGTATAATGCCTGTGACAAATAAAAACCAGATTGAGCGTATGGTTACAATGTGCGGTGCAAGTCTGCCCCAGAAATTCACAAAGATGATACAGAAATACGAATTTAATCAGGAGGCGCTTATTGACGCAGGTATTGCTTATGCTGCCGACCAGATTGTTGACCTTATTTCAAACGGCGTTGAGGGTATTCATCTTTATACAATGAACAACCCTTATGTTGCAAGAAAAATTACAGAAATAATAGGAAAACTTCTCTGATGAATATTAGGAAAGAAGCGCTCCGCTATCTTGGATATAAGGGCGAGCCTGATGAACAGACCGCCTTGCTCCTTGACCGTGCGGAGCAGGAATTTTCTGCTGTAACTCCCGCATTCTGCTGTAAGGTAATGTCGAAGAGCGAGTGCGGAATGCTTTTACAGGGGAATGATATCAAAGAACATCTTGCACAGTCGGACAGAGTAATTATTTTTGCCGCAACTCTCGGCGCGGTAACAGAACGGCTTATCCGTTCAGCTGAGATAAGCAATATGGCGTATGCTGTTGTGCTCGACGCTTATGCAAGTGCACTGATAGAGGACTACTGCGACAGATGTGAAGAAGAGCTGAAACGAAAGACAGGCGGATTTTTTACATGGCGTTTCAGTGCCGGTTATGGTGATTATCCTATTTCCATGCAGGCGGATTTTATACGGTTTCTGTCTGCTGATAAAAAGATAGGACTCACTGTAACAGAGAACCATATTCTTATTCCGAGAAAGTCTGTTACGGCGGTTATCGGAATCAGTGAAAAAGGGTATGAAACAGAAAAGAGCGGCTGTGACAGCTGCAATATGAGAGAAACATGCAAATACAGAAAGGACGGACAAAGCTGTGGACGTAAAAACATTACTTGAACGCGATTATGTAATTCTTGACGGCGGTTTCGGAACAGAGATGCAGAAAAGGGGAATGAAGCCCGGCGAAACCTCTGAAATAATGAACTTTAAGATGGAAGAAGAGGTGTGTAATGTTCTGCGTTCATATGTGGAAGCAGGCTCGGATATTGTCAGCGCCAATACCTTCGGTATCAACCGTTTCAAGCTTAAAGACACAGGCTACACTGTTGAAGAAATGGTGAACAAGGCTCTTGATATAGCAAAAAAAGCTGTAAGCGGAAGCGAAACGCTTATTGCTCTTGATATCGGACCTATCGGCCAGCTCCTTGAACCAACCGGTACACTGAGCTTTGAGGATGCGTATGATATATTTGCGGAAATAATAAAGGCGGCAGGTAATAAGCCTGATCTTATTGTTATTGAAACAATGACAGACCTTTATGAAATAAAAGCGGCACTTCTCGCTGCCAAGGAAAATTCCAAGCTTCCTGTTTTTACATACATGACCTTTGAGAAAAACGGAAGAACCTTTACAGGCTGTTCTCCTTCCGCAATGGCTGTTACCCTGGAAGCTCTCGGCTCAGATGCAATCGGCGTGAATTGTTCACTTGCACCGACTGAGCTTTATGACACAGTAACGGAAATTGCAAAGTGGACAACTCTTCCTCTTGTTGTAAAGGCAAATGCGGGGCTTCCTGACCCTGTAACTTCTGAATACAGCGTTTCTCCTCAGCAATTTGCACAGGATTATAAATTTTTCTGTGACATGGGGGTTAAGGTGTACGGCGGTTGCTGCGGTACATCTCCCGAATATATCAGAGAGATAAAGAAGATGCTTTCGGAAAACGCTCCTAAGAAGCGTGTTGTTTCTGAAATCTCCCCGTGTGTATGCAGTTATGCAAAGACAGTTGATATTACAGCTCCAAGAATTATCGGTGAACGTATCAACCCCACAGGTAAAAAGCTTTTTAAGGAAGCTTTAAGAAACAATGACGTGAATTATATACTGAATCAGGCACTTGAACAGATAAATGCAGGTGCTGATATCCTTGACGTAAATGTTGGGCTTCCTGAAATTGACGAAAAGGAAATGATGGTACGTGTTGTAAAGGCAATTCAGGGAATTACTGATGCACCCTTGCAGATAGACAGCACAAAGCCTGATGTAATTGAAGCGGCACTACGTGTTTATAACGGTAAGGCTATTGTAAACTCTGTAAACGGCGAGGATGAAACTCTTGATGCAATCTTACCTGTTGTAAAGAAATACGGCGCGGCTGTTGTGGGACTTACACTTGATAAAGGCGGAATCCCTTTTGCAGCCGAGGAAAGATTCAGGGTTGCTGAAAAGATAGTTAAGCGTGCTGCTGAGTATGGTATTCCTTCAAAGGATGTTTATATTGACTGTCTCACACTTACAGCAAGTACCGAGCAGGCAGCGGCAATGGAAACTCTGAAAGCGGTATCCATGGTAAAGGAAAAGCTGGGTGTAAAAACAGTTCTCGGTGTTTCTAACATTTCCTTCGGCTTGCCTAATCGTGAGCTTGTGAACAGTACGTTTTTATCTATGGCATTACACAGTGGTCTTGACCTTCCGATTATCAATCCTAATATTACAGCAATGGCCGGCGCGGTTTTTTCATACCGTGTACTTAAAAACATCGATAAAAATTCGGTAGAGTATATTGAGCGTTTCGGCGGTGAAGCGGCTGCGAAGCCCGTATCGGCAAAGTCCGAAATGACTCTTGCCTATGCAATCGAAAAGGGACTTCGTGACGATGCGGCAAGTCTTACAGAAAAGCTTCTGGAAACTGAGGATTCCATGAATATCATAAATGAACATCTGATTCCTGCTCTTGACCGTGCAGGTGCGGATTTCGAAAAGGGAAGAATATTCCTGCCTCAGCTTATACTTTCTGCAAATGCGGCACAAGGCTGTTTTGGAGTTATCAAGTCCAGAATGGAAAATGGCAGCGAGCAGATTTCCAAGGGTAAGGTCGTACTTGCAACCGTTAAGGGTGATATTCACGATATTGGAAAGAATATTGTAAAGACATTGCTTGAAAATTACGGCTATACTGTTATAGATTTAGGTAAAGATGTTGCCCCTGAAACAGTAGTTGAAGCCGCAAGAGAGCATAAGGTAAGCCTTGTGGGTTTAAGTGCGCTTATGACTACCACGCTGGGCGCAATGGAGGATACAATAAAGCTTATCAAGGAAAACAATCTTGATTGTAAAACCGTAGTAGGCGGTGCTGTTTTAACAGCAGATTATGCCGAAAAAATCGGTGCTGATTTCTACGCCAAGGATGCCAAGGAAACGGTTGATATTGCGAAGAAGGTTTATAAGGATATATGTCTGTAATAAATAAAGTGAATATGCATGCGTTTATGCGGATTGCTGCTGATGGCTCCGAATATCGTTATCCCGTATATTGTAATTTTCGTACAGGCTGGGATACAGCCGCATTTGGTTATGCAGCAATTTCCACTGATAATAAGCTTCTTCGTGCAGAAGGTGATGCGTTGTCCGGAAAACCAAGTCTGATTTACGGGTATAGTCTTGAAGATGTTGTAAAAGTCAAAGTGAAAAGGTACCCTTTCGGATTTTACAATATTATGCTTAAATTCAGAATAAACGGAAAAACGCATATTGTAAGTTTCTCTGCGTCACAATGGGTAATTGGCGGCGGATTTGATGAGCAAAAGAAAAATATAGAGGCTTTGGCTACTGAACTTGACAGACTACAATACAGCATAAAAAATAATCGGTGAGGGTGATGATATGATAATTTCAAAATCCCATATAGATAACGGCAATTCTTTCGACTGGGGCAGGACGTCCTCTGATTATGCGCTTTATCGTGATATTTATCCCGGAATCTTCTATCAGAAAATAGCAGACAGAGGACTTTGTATAAGAGACCAGAATATACTTGATCTCGGGACAGGTACAGGAGTTCTTCCCCGTAATATGTATCATTACGGCGGAAAATGGCTGGGTACTGATATCTCTGAAAACCAGATTGAACAGGCGAGAATCCTTGCTGAAAAATCGGGAATGGATATAGAATTTGAAACTGTCTCTGCTGAAAACGTGCATGCGCCCGACAATACATATGACGTAATTACTGCTTGCCAGTGCTTCTGGTATTTTGACCATAAAACTGTAATGCCTGAACTGAAAAGGATGATAAAGCCCGACGGCAGATTATTGCTTTTGTATATGGCGTGGCTGCCCTTTGAGGATAAAATAGCAGGTGAAAGTGAAAAGCTGGTGCTGAAATATAGTCCCGAATGGAACGGTGCAGGGGAAACCCGTCATCCTGTATGGCTGCCTGATGAAAAGTCGGTTTTCGATAATTTTGAACTTGTATATCACGAGGAATATGATTTAAAAGTGCCCTTTACAAGAGAAAGCTGGAATGGCAGAATGAAAGCCTGCCGTGGTATCGGTGCTTCGCTTCCGCCTGAAAAAATAGCTTTGTGGGAAAAGGAGCATAAGGCTTTGCTTGAAAGAATAGCTCCCGAAAACTTCGAGATTCTGCACTATGCGGCTATTATGGAATTAAAGCCGAGAAAGGTATAGTCATGAGCAAATGGAATACGGCAACAATGCATGAATATCTGCGGAAGGCAGGCGTTCAGGGTGAAACGTATAAGTTTCCTATATATTGCATTATAAAAAATACAAGCTTCTGGGCTTCTCTTTATGATAGTCAACGATGCTGTTATCTGGCACTTTCTGATTACAGGAGATTGTTGTTTGTTGAATTTACAATGCTGACAGGTTCGCCTGTGCAAATGGGTGCCCTTGGCTTTGATGATATCCTTTCTGCCAATGTCAAAAAGACGATTTTCGGACAATATAAACTTGTTTTCGTTTTTTCTATTAACGGCAAAAAACAAAAATTCACATTTCAAGCGGCAAAAAAGGTCTACGGCACTGATCTGAATGAACAAGAACAAAATCTTATGGGGCTTGTGGAGTATTTTGAAAAATACGGACATAATCTCAGATATTAAAAAAATGCAGGGTGGTTACCCTGCATTTTTTATGTTAAATTTTCTTAAATACTCTTGCATTATTTGCGCTGACGGGGACACCCTGGGATAAGTCGAACTTCTCGCCTGAAAGAATATCCTCATACATTCCGCCCATGTTCACATTAAAGGTGCAGTCTGCACCTGCGTTGATCATTACAACAACTGTTTCGCCGTCACATTCTCTTGCGAATGCGTAGTTATGATTTTGAAGTTGCAGCTGTCGGTATGAGCCGTAGCAGAGAGCCTTGCTTTCTGTGTGGAATTTAGCAAGCTTTGAGATTAAATCAGTAAGTTTAGTGTTTTCTTGTGATGAGTAGGGAACACGAAGTCCGTCATCACCATCCTTCTTGTCTGCTTCCCAGCCAAATTCACTACCGTAGTAGACAGCGGGGATACCGGGCATTGTAAAAAGAAGCGCATAAACAGGAGTTAAATGCTCCTTATTTTTGAGGATTGTGGCGATTCTGCTTACATCATGGTTGTCAAGGAAACAATAAAGGTGCTTGCCTCTGTAAATACACCAGTTCTCACTACCGAATTGTCTGTTTATAGAGTAGGCAATTTCAAACATATTCATGTCGTTGAAGCTGGAATAAAGCCCCTTATAGCATTCGTAGTTTGTAACGCTGTCCAGCATTTCGGGATTAACCCACTTGTTGTAGTCACCATGGAGTGTTTCGCCCATAAGCCAGAAATCTTCTCTTATACCCTTACAGTGACGGCGGAGTTCTTTCAGGAAATTCTCATCGAGACAGTAAGCAACGTCAAGTCGCAGACCGTCAATGCCGAATTCATTCACCCAGCCTGAAATACATTCTTTAAGGTGGTTTTTAACATCAGCATTGTAAAGGTTGAGCTTTACAAGGTCATAATAACCTTCCCAGCCTTCGTAGTAGAAACCGTCATTGTAGTGCGAGTTACCGTCTCTTAAATGGAACCAGTCTTTGTATTGGCTGTCCCAACGCTTTTCGCGGACATCTCTGAATGCCCAGAAATCTCTTCCCACGTGGTTGAAAACACCGTCAATAACAACCTTGATTCCGTTTTCGTGGAGGGCATCGCATACTTCCTTGAAATCTGCATTTGTGCCGAGTCTGCGGTCGATAACTCTATAATCGACGGTATCATAGCCGTGTTTTACAGATTCAAAAACAGGTCCGAAGTAAACGGCGTTGAAGCCCATTGCTTTAATCTGGGGAATCTGCTTTATTACGTCTTTGATTTTGCCTGTGGGAGTGCTTGTGTAATCATTGGGTTGAAGCTGATTGCAATAACCCAGGGGATAAATATGATAGAAACAAGCCTTATTGTACCAATCCATGTATAAGAATACCTTTCTCTGATTAAATAATATTTTTAAGTGCTCTGAGAACAGCCTGTGCGGTCTTTTCCTCTGCTTCGAGAAAATTCACAGGCTCGTTTATATGTTCAAGATAGTGGGCATCTGAGTCTGTAATCATTTTACAGTTTTTGAAATAAGGGTGCTTTTCTGAAATCTCATCACGGTAACCTATATGCTTCATTTCAAAGCAGGAAAATCTGCTTTCTTCCGGAACAGCACCCAGGTTAGCCAGAAGGCTGTTTGCCTTTTTTTCCACGTGAGCGGGAATCATCACACCGCCGTATTTCTCCGTCAATCCATGAACAAATTCAAAGCCTATCATTGTTGCGTTGATAAGGAGAGTATCTTCTTTTCCGATTACGTTGTCATCCTCGTCAACAATAAGCTGTTCGCCGAAAATTTCGGGAACGTTCTTGATATCGAGATACTGTGTACGCACGTAGCTTCCGAAATCCATAGCCTTTTCAAGCTCGTCAAAAAGGCAGAGTACATGTACTTCTTCTTCGGTAGTAAGCTCCATGCCGAAAAGGGCGGTAACGCCATAAGCTTCTGACAGCTTAGCGACAGCCGGACAGTTTAGACATGAGCAATGGTCGGTCACAGCAATTACATCAAGTCCTTTGAGAGCAGCCATACCCACAATATTTGAGGGGAGCATATCATTGTCTCCGCAAGGCGACAGACATGAGTGGATATGGAGGTCATAGCTCAGTTTCATTTTAGTGCCTCATGAAGCATAAGGGCAGCGTCGAAAATGGGCATGCCTGTGGAATATACTGTAACATTCTGCGCTTTTGCTTTTTCCATAGCTGTTTCGTCAAGCTCTGCACCTTCGCAAAGGATAATGCAGGCACATTCCGAGAGAACAGAAACGGCAATTGTATTTATGTTACCCATAACGGTAAACCATGCACATCCGCTGCTTGCCTTACTCATTGCGAAGCTGAGGAGATCACATGCAAAGGGCTTGGTGATTTCTGTATCTCCGTTTCCTCCGTCATTTACAAGGGTAAACATGTTTTTAGCTGTAAGTTCACTGATATTCATAATGTTATTCCTTTCGGTTATTAATCATCGTCATCAATGTCGCTTGAAATAGCGCTGAAATATTTTCTCAGAACGAAAATGCAATCCTTTTCGGATGCCTCGCCTCTTACAATATCCTCGGCAAGAGTCTTGCAGGTAGGAGCGCCGCAGGAACCACAGTCAAGACCGGGAAGCTGCTTGCATAATTCTTCAACCTGCTGCATTTTTCCAAAGCTTTCGGCAAAGGTTTTGCCGAGCTTGAATACGGGCTTGTACTCGATAGGCTTCTGAAAGAAGGCGTTGTCGAGATACTTGCCGTTCATGTGATTTCTTGCAACAGGGAGGTACTTGCATAATTTTTTAAGCTTTGCCTGGGCAACGTAGGGGTTTTCTACGGTAAGAACACCACCCACACAACCGCCGCTGCAAGCGTCAAGCTCGATAAAGTCAAGGTCGGTGAATTTCTGGTCTTCCAGATCTTCAAGAACCCTTATTACATTTTCTATTCCGTCTGCGGCAAGATAGCTGTCTGTAAGGAGACCGCCGGCTTCACCGCCGCTGTTACCCCAGCCTACTCCTATTCGGCCGGAACGTACATGATCAACTTCTAAATCATCCTCATAGCTCATATGGGGAAGGAGCTTGGGATATACATCCTTTATAGCAATAACCGCGTCAACCTCTGAGGTATCGTTTCCGATAACGTCTTTACAAGCTGCAACCTTAGCGGGACATGGTGAAATAAAGATAATACCGATTTTTTCTGAGGGAAGTCCTGTTTTTGCCATTGCGCGTTCTCTTGCAATTGCGGCTGCAATATCAACAGGAGCATTGAAGGGGAAAAGATGCGGTATAAGATTCGGGAAACGAACCCGTATCAGCCTTACGACAGTAGGACAGGCGGTACTTATAAATGGTTTGTCCGCCTCATGCTCGGCAATATATCGCCTTGACATTTCCGAAACCATTTCTGCTGCTGCACTTACCTCGTAAACATCATCAAATCCCATTTTTACAAGGGCTCTGAGAATTATATTGGCATCATCGATGTTATTAAATTGTCCGTAAAGAGAAGGAGCAGGAAGAGCTACTGTATATTCGTAATTCTTTAATACGTCAAGACTGTCATAAGTAGCCTGCTTGGCATGGTGCGGGCATATTCTGATACATTCGCCGCAGTCAATACAGAATTCCTTTTTGATAACTGCTTTTCCGTTATGAACACGTATTGCCTGTGTGGGACACCGCTTGATACAGTTTATACATCCTTTACATAATGAGCTGTCAAGATGAACCGAATGGTAAAATTCTTCCATTATAATCCACCTCCGTTTTGATTATTGTATGTATACTTTCATTGTGACGGTGGTACCAACACCGATTTCGGTCTGAATGTCCATTTCGTCACTGTACTTCTTCATATTGGGCAGACCCATACCTGCGCCGAAGCCTAAGGTACGGATGTTATCGGGAGCTGTTGAGAAACCTGCCTGCATAGCCTGGTCAATATTCTTGATACCTGGGCCTTTGTCGGCGAGTATCATTGTAATACAGTCCTTGCTGATTTCAACGGTGATTGTTCCGCCGTTCGCGTGGATTACCATGTTGATTTCGCCTTCGTACATGGAAATTGCCACTTTTCTGATAGCATCAGGGGGAACGTTCATCATTTTTAGCTTGCTTTTTACACTGCTGGAAGCTTCGCCTGCTCTTGTGAAATCGTCATCTGAAACCTGATATGTAAGAGTAATTGTATCATTCATTTCAGGTCACCTCCGCGCAGTCCTCCGTCATAAAGGAGACCGCAGGCGTTGAACATGCGGTGCTTTGTGGAGAGAAGGGGAATGCCTCTTTCTTTTGCAAGTTCCAGCATATTTTCATCAGGCATTTTACCGCGTACAAAAACGATGCAGATAATATCCATCATTTCGGCGGTACGTACAACCTGGGGATTGCAAAGGCCTGTAAGAAGAACAGACTGGTTTTTTACATAAGCCAGCACATCGCTCATCATATCTGAGCCGCAGGCTGTGTGAACCTCGTTTGAAATGTTTTCTTCGCAGCATAAAACCTCTGCGTGAAGAATTTCGCTGATATCTTTGATAGTCATAAAATCATCCTTTCGGTAAAAAATACGAAATTGCCTGAAATATACAGTCTAATTATAACATAATCACTAAAATCTGTAAAGCTGAAAAAAATGCGCTATTTTTGTGCAAAACATCTAAATATTATATAAAACAGCAAAACATGGATTTGTTAGCAATAATTAACATAAAAAACGGAAGAAAATACAGCGATATAGTGATTTTGTTGAATATTGACAAAAAATAGACAATATTTTAGTATGATATCACGAGTAGCATTTTAGACATGATTGTGATATAATTAACTTATATGCCGCGCGTATAATTAATTGTATATCCGGCGGTACAATCATAAGGAGGTTCTATAATGGGTTCCACAAAAAAAACAACAGTGCCTTTTAGTGGTACTGCCGAGCAGGAACAGGCTCTGCGCAGTATGATTAACGAGCACAAAGACGAGAAGGGCGCTCTTATGCCTATACTTCAGAAGGCACAGGACATCTACGGTTATCTTCCTATCGAAGTACAGTCTATGATTTCTGAACAGACTGGTATTCCTATGGAAAAGATCTACGGTGTAGCGACTTTCTATTCACAGTTCTCACTCAATCCTAAGGGTAAGTACAAGATTTCTGTCTGTCTTGGTACCGCTTGCTATGTTAAGGGCTCCGGCGACATTCAGAAGAAGCTTATGGAAAAACTCGGTATCAGCGAAGGTGAATGCACACCTGACGGAAAGTTCTCTCTTGAACCCTGCCGTTGTATCGGTGCCTGCGGTCTCGCACCCGTAATCACAATCAATGATGACGTTTATGGTAAGCTTACCGTAGACGAAATCGACGGCATCATCGCTAAGTACGCTGACTGATTATGCTGCCGGAAATATCACTGAATATTCTTGATGTTGCTCAGAACTCCATAAGTGCGGGCGCTAAGCTTACTGAAATATCCGTAAGTATTGACAGCGCTGCTGATACACTTACCGTGTGTATAAATGATGACGGCTGCGGCATGACGCCTGAACAGGTGAGTGCTGTTACAGACCCGTTTTACACAACCCGTAAAACAAGGAAAATCGGTCTCGGTGTTCCGTTTTTCAAGATGGCTGCCGAAAATACAGGCGGCTGCTTTGAAATAAGTTCGGAGGTTGGAGTCGGCACAAAGGTAAAGGCTGTATTTGGTCTTTCTCATATTGACAGAATGCCACTCGGCGATATGACTTTCACAATTCATACGCTGGTGACACTTAATTGTGACATTGATTTTGTTTACAATTATAGCGTAGATGAAAAAAGCTTTACGCTTGATACACGGCAATTCAGGGAAATACTGGGTAACGTTCCGTTCAATGTGCCGGAAGTATCTGAATACATCAAATCGTATCTTAATGATAATTCCGAAGAAGTGAACGGCGGTAAATCCTATTGAAAAATCATTCATGAAAGGATGTTATAATTTATGAAAACTCTTGAAGAATTAATGGCAATCCGCAATAAGATGCAGGGCCAGGTAAACCTCAGAGCTGAAGACGCATCTGTAAGAGTTGTTGTAGGTATGGCTACCTGCGGTATCGCAGCAGGTGCAAGACCTGTACTCAACGCTTTTTCCGACGGTATTCAGGAAAAGGGTCTTAAAAATGTAATGGTAACACAGACAGGCTGTATCGGTCTTTGCCAGTACGAGCCTATTGTTGAAGTAATCGAACCCGGCAAGGAAAAGGTTACATATATCAAGATGACAGCTGAAAAGGCTGCCGAAGTAATTGAACAGCACCTCATCGGCGGTGATGTTGTTACTAAGTATACCATCAGTACCGAATTAAAGTAAAATTGAAAGGAAAAAACTAATATGTATCGTTCACAAGTTTTAATTTGCGGTGGTACAGGCTGTACTTCTTCGGGCAGTATGAAGATTGCTGAAAAGCTTGAAGAAGAAATCAAGAAGAACGGTCTGGCTGATGAAGTAAAGGTTGTAAAAACAGGTTGCTTCGGTCTTTGCGCACTCGGCCCCATCATGATTGTTTATCCCGAGGGAACATTCTATTCAATGGTTAAGATTGAAGATATTCCCGAAATCGTTGAAGAACACCTTCTCAAAGGTCGTGTAGTAACACGTCTTGTATATGATGAAACAGTTGTTGAAAACGAAATCAAGTCTCTTAATGAAACAAACTTCTATAAGAAGCAGCACCGTGTTGCATTAAGAAACTGTGGTGTTATCAACCCTGAAAATATTGAAGAATATATCGCAGTAGACGGCTATCAGGCTCTCTACAAGGTACTTAAAGAAATGACTCCCGATGACGTTATCAAGACAGTTCTTGATTCCGGTCTCCGTGGTCGTGGTGGCGGCGGCTTCCCCACAGGCAGAAAGTGGCAGCTCGCTAAGGATCTTGTAAAGGATGCAGACCAGAAGTACGTTTGCTGTAACGCCGACGAAGGTGACCCCGGTGCGTTCATGGACCGTTCCGTTCTCGAAGGCGACCCCCACGTATTAATCGAAGCTATGGCAATTGCTGGTTACGCTATCGGTGCTACTCAGGGTTACGTTTACGTACGTGCTGAGTATCCTATTGCAGTTAACCGTCTCCAGATTGCTATTGACCAGGCAAGAGAAGTTGGTCTTCTCGGTAAGAACATTTTTGACAGCGGTTTCGATTTCGACCTTGACATCCGTCTTGGTGCCGGCGCATTCGTATGCGGTGAAGAAACAGCTCTTATGGCTTCCATCGAAGGTAACAGAGGCGAACCCCGTCCTCGTCCTCCTTTCCCTGCTGAAAAGGGTCTCAACGGCAAGCCTACTGTTCTTAACAACGTTGAAACATATGCAAACATTCCTCAGATCATCTTAAAGGGTGCAGACTGGTTCTCATCCATGGGTACTGAAAAGTCCAAGGGTACAAAGGTATTCGCACTCGGCGGTAAGATCAACAACACAGGTCTCGTTGAAGTACCTATGGGTACAACACCCCGTGAAGTTGTATATGAAATCGGC